>JASLXV010000054.1:0-119644 GCA_030740155.1 Dehalococcoidia bacterium
TCCCGGCGGAAGCCTTCCAGCACGATACGGATCTTCTCTTCAGGAGGGTACTTGCGCCGAGTGGCACCCTTCACCGTGCGAACGAAGGAGCGGGTCTCCTCGGTCCGAGCTTCTGCTGCATTGGCCTTAATGTTTTCTGACTGGGACACATTTGCCCCTTTCTGGAAGTAATGTACCTTCATTCCAGGAGCTCACGCCACTTCCACTTTCTCGGGTTTTCTTACACCCCAATGTGTCCCATTATCGCTGACGGTCTACACATCCTGCTCCAGAAACCGGATTCCCAAGAATGCTCCGGTCTTCTCGTGTCGCCGCTCCTCGTACTGCAGCGGCTTGAACCCCACCGATACCCCGCGCTGGTAGCCGGACCGGTACAGCATCGCCACCTCCTGGGCGAAACGGGCGGGAGCGAATTCCATCCGGGCCAGCAGTAGGTGAGGCTCGGTCCAGGTCTTCACGGCGCGGCCGATGACCGGGCGGGCGTAGTCGTGAGCCCACAAGAAAACCGGGTTGCGCCGGTACGACTCCAGCCTCCAACCTTCGGCCATGATCACGTCGCCGTGGCGGTCCACCTCGTCGGTGGAGATCACGAAGTTCATGGGCTTCATTTGGCCGGTATCCGCCGGCAGGGGCTCCGTTTCAGTCCGCTTGCGCAAAATGGGCGCGTCGGCTATCCCCTGACGGAAAGCTTCCAGCGCTTCCAGCAGGCGGTCCCGCTCCCAAGCAATCTCTTGCGGATTTCCCAATGTCGCACCTCCGGGGTTTAAACCGACGGCCGCCAGGGCAACGAAAAAGGGACAGACCCGTGTTGGGGTCTGTCCCTCTCGGAGGCTGGCCTCATGCCCAGGCCGCTACGGCTTTCTTTGCTTGACGATATTGAGGTTAGAGAAGCGGTTCCCAGCCTGTCAACACGGCCGTGACACCGTTGCAAGTTGCTCTCAGCACCTGTCCGGCGCCTACTTTAGTGCCACCTATGTGCCCGGTTGTATATGAGGGCGCATCCCGGATGCCCCTGATGCAACCCGAAGGGGGGTGGCAACGCACACCCCATTCCGAGTCACGGCGTCCCGTCGGGAATATCGTTGACCTCAGATTCTCGGTTGTGTTAGCCTATTAAGTACCAGGCATCATCGAAGCCTGATATTTGTTCAAACTACTAGGAGCGTGGCGATAGCATGGAAGTTACGACTCTGGCGATAGAGAAGCTCAAAGAAGTCATGGTTGAACAAGGAGAGCAGGACGGCTCGCTTCGGGTGATCGCCATGCCCGCGGAAACCGGCGGGGTGCAGTACATGTTGGCCATGGAGAAAGAGAGCCAGCCTGACGACACCGTGTTCAACCTGGAAGGGCTGAACTTCCTGATGGACTCCGATAGCGCGCCGTTCCTGGAAGAGGCGACCATCGACTACGTGGAGAACCTGGGAGGCCAGGTCGGGTTCGTAATCAACAATCCCATGTTTGCCAGCGCCGGGTGTGGCGGCGGCGGCTGCGGGTGCGGCGAGGGTGGCGGTGGTGGCTGCGGCTGCGGCGCGGGCGGCGGTGGTTGCGCCTGCGGCGGCCACTGATCTCACCCGACTCAAAGCAAGAACCCTTGACAGGGGCCTCACGGAAGTGGGGCTCCTGTTTTTTTCTGCGTTGCGCCAAGAGGGGGCCGCTTCAGTAATAGGGCGTCTGCGCCGAGATACCCCCTCCCCTTGACGCCCTCAATATCGGGAAACATAATGCACCTTTGACGCCCTGCTCTCGCGCCCTGCTTTCCGAGAGCAAACCAGCGCCGTCATTGCGGAGGCTCTCATGGCTCAGTCACCCCACGGTGTTAGCTTCGACTCCAATCGCCCGGTGGTAATGGGACGCAACGGAATGGTCTGCTCCGGCCACCCTCTGGCCTCCCAGGCGGGCATCACCATGCTGCAACAGGGCGGGAACGCCGTGGATGCCGCCATCGCCACGGCCGCGGCCCTGACCGTCGTCGAACCCCTGATGTCCGGCCTGGGCGGCGACGGATACATCATGGTCTACTGGAAGGAAACCGACCGCCTGGAAGTCTGCAACGCCACCGGCGCCGCCCCCTACGCCGCGACCCGGGAACGCTACGAGCCTCAAGGCATCCCGATGAAAGGTATCCTCTCTGTTTCGATGCCTGCCTTGCTGGATGGCTGGCTGGAAGCCCACGGGAAATATGGCACTTTGTCTTTGGCCACGGTTCTGGCCCCGGCCATCGACCTGGCTGACGCCGGCTTCCCCGTGACCCACGTGCTGGCCAATGCCATCGCCGCCGACCCCTTGCTGTGCCAGTTCCCTACTTCCCAACGGGTCTTCACCCGCCAGGGGAAGCCCCTGGGTCCCGGTGAGATCCTCTACCAGAAAGACCTGGCCCGAACGTTCCAGGCGGTCATCGAGGGTGGCCGGGACGCGTTCTACAGTGGTGAGATAGCCCAGGCCATCGTCAAATTCAGCGAGGAGCAAGGAGGGTTGCTGTCCCTGAAAGACTTCGAAGACTGCCGCTCCAACTGGCAGGAGCCCATATCCACCACCTACCGGGGTTACACCGTCTACGAGGCACCGCCCAACTCCAGCGGCCACGTTTTGCTCCAGGAGCTAAACCTGGTGGAGAAGGCCGACCTCAAGGCCCTGGGTTGCAACACCGCCGATAGCATTCACTTGATGGTGCAGGCCAAAAAGCTGGCCTTCATCGACCGGGAAGCCTACGTGGCCGACCCCGAGTTCGTCGACGTTCCTACGGCGGGCCTCATCTCCAAAGAGTACGCCACGGTCCGGGCCAGGCTGATCGACTCGGCCCGGAACGCCACTGGAGTTCGCCCCGGAGACCCTTGGCGGCACCAGCGGCGGGGGCCCGGTGGCCAGGAAGCGGGGGCCAACGTTGGGGGTTTACCGGTGGAAGAGGACACGACCTGTTTCGTGGTGGCGGACCGCTGGGGCAACTCCGTCTGCCTGCTGCAGAGTTTGCAGAGCGCCTGGGGTTCCAGCCTGATCGCGGGGAACACCGGCGTATTGCTCAACAACCGGATGACTTACTGGCATCTGGACCCCGGCCACGTGGACTGCCTTCAACCGGGCAAGCGGGTGCGTCACACCATGAACCCGGTGATGGTCTTCAAAGAGGGAGGCCCTTCATCCCAAAGGGGACCTGGCGCGGCCGAGACCCGGCAATTGGTGTTGGTGTGCGGAACGCCGGGCGCCGACACCCAGGTCCAGACCAACCTCCAGGTGATAACCCACGTGCTGGACTTCGGCATGACCGTCGCCGAGGCGGTTGAGGCGCCCCGCTGGCGCGACACCCAGAGCCCCACCGAGTCGAACCTGCCCCATGTCTGCGACGACCTGCTCCACTTGGAGGCCCGCTTCCCCGAACCGGTCCGGACCGGGCTGGAGCGGCGGGGTCACCGGCTAAACGTCATCGATCCGTGGGGCGCCTCGGGCAGCGAGATGATGATTCAGGTTAATCCGGAGACCGGAGTACTCCAGGGCGCTGCCGACCCCCGCCGGGACGGCTACGCCATCGGCTGGTAGGTGGGGCGGCGGCACGATGGCGCGCCGGGTTCCAGGGGTACCGGTCCGGAAGACTCCGGTGAGACGGCTCGGGCCGCCCTCACCTGTCCTTGACTAGACCAACGTCTTGCACTATTCTGCCTTTGCCCCCGGCCAAGGCCTATAGCTTGTGGGCGGAGCCGGGAAAGCTCCCGTTTGCCTAAAAACCTGTCGAGTGTCACCGGCCAGCCTGCAGACGGGCCGGCAATTGAATGTGAGGAGGCGTGCCATGGCGTTCAAACTCAATCATCTCCACCTGAAAACCCCGGACCCGCGGCAGACGGCGCAGTGGTACGTGGACAATCTGGATGCCACCATAGTGTCGGACTCGGCGCCAAACGCCTACCGTCTTGACCTGCATGGGCTCCCCTTGAACGTTACCGGGTTCATCGATGGGCAGACCCACCAGCAGTTGTACGGCATGGAGCACATTGCCGTCGACACCGACGACATGGATGGAGTGATGGCAAAGCTGAAGACCGCCGGCGCCCGCCTCGTGGAAGAATTGAAAGGGAGCAGCGGCCGGAGGGTCTGCTTCTTCGAAGGCCCCCAGGGCGTCCTGCTCGAGGTCATAGAGGTACCGAAATAGCCTTCCCAATCCCCGCCTCCCGATATCCAAACCCGACGCGCGACGGAGTATCCGATGATTTACGAGTTTCGATATTACACGGCAGTGCCAGGAAAGCTCCCGGCCATCAACGACCGCTTTGCCAACCATACCATCGGCATTTTCAAGAGTCACGGCATCGGGATCATGGGGTTCTGGACCGATGAGATCGGCACCAGCAACCTGCTTACCTATGTCTTGACTTTCGATAGCATGGCCGACCGCGAAGAGAAGTGGAACGCCTTCCAGGCCGACCAGGGCTGGCAGCGCGTTCGGGCCGAGTCGGAGAAGGGAGGCACGCTGGTGGCCGTGGTCCGCAACGCTTTCCTGCGGCCCACCCCCTACTCTCCCCAGCCCAGCCTCAAGTCCAACATCCAAGAGTTGCGGGTTTACGACACTATGCCCGGCAAGCTGCCCGCCCTCCACGACCGGTTCTCCAACCACACCATTGGACTGTTCGAAAAGCACGGCATCGAAAACATCGGCTACTGGACCGAGGAAGTGGGGATTAGCAGCCGCCTGGTGTACATGCTGGGCTATCCGAGCCTGGGTGACCGGGAGAAGAGTTGGGAGGCGTTCCAAGCAGACCCCGAGTGGCAGAGCGCACGGGCCGAGTCGGAAAAGAACGGCCCCCTGGTTCGAGTGAGCCGCCACTCAATCCTACGGCCAACCCCTTATTCGCCCAGGTAGAACCGTGGGCCCGGACTGGCCTGGGGCGGTGCGGTCGCGGGAGATTCAACACCAGGGTACTGCGCCCCGGTGCTAACCGGATTGAACCGCGCCTCGAGTAAATGGAGGATCGTGGAGCGACAAAGGTGACCAATTTGGCCCAAACGGGCCAGCGGATCAGGGGCCGGTTTCTGGTTTCGTTGGAGTACTCTGAGTACCGAAAGCTATGGCTGGCCACGCTGTCCTCCCAATCCGCGGTGTGGGCGCTGATCGTAGCGAGGGCCGCCCTGGTCCTGGAGTTGACCGGATCGCCGGCCTGGACGGGATACGTTACATTCGCCGCCATGATCCCCTCGATCCTTGTTTCCCCCCTGGCTGGATACCTGTCCGACCGTTTTGACCGGCGCACCGTCCTGGCATGCGCCTACGGGATCAACCTGGCCCACAGCGTGATTTTGGCGGTCCTGGTGGCTTCCGGCGCCGTCGAAGCGTGGCACGTGCTGCTGCTGGCGATCCTCAATGGCTCGGCCAGGGCCGCGCAGATGCCATCGGCCCAGGCTCTGCTGGCCAACCTGGTGCCCAAAGCGGGCATCCTCAACGCCGTTTCTCTCTATCAGGCCACCCAGCAGGGTTCCCGCTTCGTGGGACCCTTCTTGATCCTGGTGGTGCTGTGGATCACGGGGCAGGAGGATTGGGTGTTCTTCCTCTGCGCCGCCCTTTACTGCAGCGGGCTCTTTCTGATATTGCGGATTCGCACCCGCTCAACGGGTGTAGTTGAGAAAGGAGCGGGCCCGAGGGTGATCTTGCGCAACGTGACGGCGGGTTTGCAGTTCATGTACCACCACGCGCTAATCGTTTCCATAGTTTTACTGGTCGTGGCCCACTGTGCCATGACCATGTCCTTTGAATCCCTGTTCCCGGTGCTTTCGAGAGACAAGCTGGGGATGGAAGACGCCAGCATCATGGGAGGCACCAGCTACTTGATGGTGGGCTACGGCGCCACGGCGCTGGTCACCTCATTCGCCCTGGCCGGGGTCCAAAGCGAACGGATCAAAGGCAGAACGTACCTGGTCATGGCGGTCCTGAGCGGCCTCACTCCCATAGGTCTGGCCTTAGCCCCCAACATGCCGCTGGCGGTCCTCGCGACGGCAGGAATGGGTCTGTCCCAGGGCGGATTCATGACCCTGAGCCACGCCATGGTACAGACCATTGCCCCCGATGCGATCCGGGGCCGTTTGCTGGGAGTGTACGGCTGGCACATTCAAGGCTTCATGGCCACCTTCAACCTAGTCAACGGCACCCTGGCCGGCTTCACGGGGCTGACCGCCGCCATTGTACTGGGGGCCGGCGGGGTGGGTTTCCTGATAATGTTAACCTTAAGCATGGGGAGGCTCCCTTTGCGCCAGTTGTACGCAAGGGGAGTACCGGCAACCTAGGGGCCGTTACACTCGGTGAATCGCGGCCGGGGATCTTTGAGCCGCGAAAGAGGAGCAACGCACCATGGATGTGGTCCAGTTGAGGAAGCAAATCCCCGTTTGCCAAGCGATGACCTACATGAACACGGGCTGGTCGGGGCCTTCACCGTTGCCGGTGGTCGACGCCATCAAAGAGCGCCTGAACCTCGAGATGACCCGGGGTCCCACCAGCCCGGATGTCAACTCGGCCGGGAAGGAGATCCAAGCCCAGGCCAAAGAAGCGGTCGCCCGGCTCTTGAACGCCACGCCGGAAGAGATCTGCCTGACCAAGAACACCACCGAGGGCCTCAACTTCGTCATAAACGGGCTCCCCTGGCGGCAGGGAGACGAGATCATCACATGCAGCCTGGAACACAACTCGGTGCTGGTGCCCAGCTACTACCAGCAGCACCGGCATGGGGCCGTGGTCAAGGTACTTGACTTCGCCCCCAACGAGAGCCAGGATTCGATTCTCGACAAGATAGAGGCAGCGGTCACCGAGCGCACCAAGCTGGTCTTCCTCAGCCATGTGGAGTACTCGTGCGGCCTGCGGATGCCGGTCAAAGAGATAGGCCGGCTGATTCGGAACCGGGGCGGGCTGATGCTCTTGGACGGCGCCCAAACGGCGGGGCACATCGATCTCGACATGCGGGATTTGGGCTGCGATTTCTACTCTATCCCTGGGCAGAAGTGGCTGCTGGGCCCGGAAGGAACCGGGGCGCTATACATCCGGCGGGAGCTGATTGACCAGGTTGCGCCGGTCAACGTCGCCGGGAGAGCGGCGGTGCGGACCGGAAATCCTTATGACTTTCAGCCCAGCCTATCCACCATGGAGAAGTTCCAGATAACCTCCACCAGCGCGCCGTTGCAGGCCGGCCTGCTGAGGACCCTCGAGTTTATCCAGGACATAGGAGTCGGGGAGATCGAGAAGCGAAACCTCGACCTGGCCGGGAGGATGAAACTGGCGTTACGGGAGACGCCGGGGGTGAGGGTTCTTTCACCGCTCGACCGCCAGGGTTCCTCGGGTCTGGTCACTTTCAACATCGGCGGCGTTAGTCCGGATGAGGTCGTGTCCCGCCTCTGGGAGAAGCATCGCATCCTGCTTCGCACGGTGTCCTTCCCCTCCTGCATCCGGGCCTCTTTACACTTCTTCAACACCGGAGAGGAGGTGGACCAGGTGGTGGAGGCATTGCGAGGGATCGCGCGCTAGGCCAACACAACCCGCTCAAGCCCGGCTTCGGGGCAAGACAGGGCGGATCGCCCATCTCTACAGAGGTGCTTCTCCTCTAGCCCGGTGTTCCGCCATATAGGCGGCCGCCTGAGACCTCCGAGATACCTCCAGCTTGCCCAGGATATTGCTGACGTAGTTCTTCACCGTCTTGTCGCTGAGGTTGACCTCCTGGGCAATCTCCCGGTTGGTGCACCCTTCGGTGATCAACTTCAGGATGCGCTGCTCCTGAGCGGTTAGCTGAGCCCATCCCTCGTCGACCCATCGGCCTCGCCGGAGTCGCTCCAGCACGCAGGTAGTTACCGCCGGGTCCAATAGCGATTGCCCCGAGCCCACCCGGCGGATGGCTTCCAGTATCTCCGGGGCGCGGGCCTCTTTTAGGAGATACCCGGACGCGCCGCCCCTGACGGCGCAGAATCACGCTCCGGCCCGAGCCGAAGCGGTCCACGTCCACCGCCAGCACCACTTCTTCCTCTTGGGAGCCGGCGCCTGGGTCCGCGGCATCCAGGTCCGGACCGTGGGCCGCGGCTTCTATGTCGGAAAGCCGGATCAGTGTGTCCTCGGCCTGGTCGGGGAACTCACCCAGTACCCGGGCGCGGAAGATGGGGTTGTCCTCTCCCCAGGTCTCCCGGTGCTCCCCTACCCACTTGGCCGACGTGAGCCCGGGAATCACCATCTTGCCTGCCTGAACGTTGGGGCTGTCCAGCGCGGAGATGGTAATGGTCTTATACAGGTGCCGTTCCTGGTAGAAAGCCCGGCGGAAGGCCCCTGAAACGGTGGTGGGGTTTCCAATGAGAAGGAGCAGGGGATCAGCCGCGGTCGTTACCGCCTCGATGGCTTCGTGGATCTCGTCGCTGACACCCTCGGCCTCATCCACCACGATCAGCATGTTCGGGCTGTGGAACCCTTGAAACTGGTCGGCGGTATCGGCGCAAAGGCCCAGGGCGAAACGGTCCTCGGCCAGCTCCCAGCGAGTGTCCAGCATCTTGCCGCCCAGCGTGTCTTTGGCCTTGCGGTGCAGCCGGCGTATCTGTCGCCACAGGATGTAGCGCACCTGACGAAAAGTCGGGGCGGTGCTGAGCACGATGGCTGGGTCGTGGCAGTGGCGGAACCAGAGGACGGCCACCGCGGCGCAGAAGCCCTTACCGAGCCCGTTGCCCGACTTGACCGCCACCCTCCGGTGCTCCGGCAAAGCCGCCAGCACTTCCTCTTGTTTGCTCCACAGCTCCACCTCGAGAACCTCGCGGGCGAATTCCAGCGGCGTGTACTTCACTTCGGCAGGACCGCCTGCCTTACGTTCAGCCACTCCCCGTTACTCCCGTATTTGGTGGCCGGAGCGGACCGCCACAGTCCGGGAAGGACCGGATGCCGGACGGGTCTCAGCCGTGGCCGTGGCGTGAGCAGCGGAGGGGCTGAACAGATAACCGCACTCCTGGCAACGGAAGACATCGTGGTCTGCCGGCCACTTCTTGTCCAGTTGAATCAACCGCGGAGAAAGGCAACGTCGACAGCGCAATCCCGATCACCTCCTGGAAATGTGTAGGGACGGCCCAACATCTTGTCGGGTCCGTCCCTGCTCATCCCACGCTATGCTTCGGCAATCGAGAGTGTCAACCGGGGCCGCGTCACCGGGGCGGCCCTGTATCAGAGGCCGGCGCTACCGGCGAAACAGTGGTTCACCGGCGTGCCCAAGAAACCGGTCCGAATCACCGGCCCAGAAGCCGGCGCCCCCACACGGGCGCCGGCTTCTGGGCAAGGATTGGGTCCCTTCAAGTCTAGTCCGGGCCGGGTACCCGGGGGCCGGGGTGCCGCCGCCGTTGGACCAGGTAGAACACCACCACGGAGACGGGCATGAGCAGGATCAGCACCCCCAGGCCGGCCACGATGGTCCACGGCCCCACTACCAGCACGCTGTCCAGCAGGTCTTTGATCCGCTCGAACAGGTCCGGGTCCACCGCCTCGCCGTGATGCCTGGCCAGTGACCCGAGAATTGACCAGGGCATCACGGATCAGTCCCCCGCGGCCGCGGCTGGCCGCGCCTGGTAGCGGATCGAATACCTCTCCTCTTTAATGGTGAAAGCGGCGAGGGCCGCTAAGAAGAGTAGCGAGCCAACAATGGCGAAGGGCAAGGTATAGGAGCCGGTAGCGTCTCTCAGAGCCCCGGCCAGCAACACCGCGCTGGCGCCTCCTACCTGGTGGAAGACGAAGGTTATCCCGGAAATGGTCCCCAGGGCCCGCACACCGTAGACGTCAGCGGTCAAGGACATTGTCAGCGGACCGGTCGCGATCCACGAGACCCCGGCCATGGCGGCGAACGCCCACAACCCGAATGTGGAGGAAGTGGCCAGCAAGACGACGTAGGCGCAGCCACGGATCAGGTACACTGCGGCCAGGACATTCTTGCGCCGAAACCTGTCCCCGAGTATTCCCGCTCCGATGCTTCCGGCGACGTTCAGGAGCATCATGAACGAGAATATCCAAGCCGCCATGATCGGGGAGGCGCCCACCTCTTCCTCCGCGTAAGCCACGAAGTGAATGGCGATCACCATCGTGGTGGCGCCGCAGGCGAAGAACGCGGCGGACATCTGCCAGAAGGGTGGGGACTGAAACGGCTGCTTCCACTGGTCTGTTTCCAATGGCCCGGATGGCTGGGGGACAACTCCACCAGCGCCGCCTGGTGGTTGGCCGGGCTTGCCACCTAACCGCTGCCCTAGTTTGTTGGGGCTGTCACGAAGAAACAGTAAGGCAAATGGCACCGAGAGCACCAAAATGATCAGGCCCAAGACGACCCAGGTTACCCGCCAGCTGGTGGCTTCGATCAAGTAGGCAGCGAACGGGACCAGGATTAACCCGCCGACGGACACTCCAGCTGAATTGATCCCCACCACCGTGGCCCGTTTACTCCGAAACCACTTGGACAGCAAAGCCGCCGTATTGGTCAATCCGCTACCGCTCAGGCCCGTGGAAACCACGACACCAAACATGAAGGCAAGGAACAGGATGTGGAAAGTGAAGGCAAGGGATACCGTGGCCAGACCGACGACTATCAGGCTGGCGATAATGATCCGGGCACCCATCCGGTCGAACAGGTACCCCATGAACGGCTGGGTTAGCCCGTTGACCAGGAGGCCCAATGAAACGGCCAATGAGATGGTCGTCCTGTCCCACCCCAAGTCGTCGCTCATGGGTTTGACGAATACGCCGAATGTCTGACGGGCGCCCACCGTGACCAGGGCTATAAAGAGACACGCCGCGACCACGTACCAGCCCTGGTACAGGCCGCGAGTCTGGCTTTCGTTTGTTGTCATTCCTTGTCGGCGGCCTTCGGGCCGGCCCATCCTGCGAGACAGCCCGGTGATCCCCTCACGTGCCGGTACCCTCCTCACCGCGCCATCCCGCAGTGCCCTCTTTTCAAAACCGGAGCATTCATCTTAACACCCGGCCTCAGGACCGCCTAGCCCGCTCCCGGGGGTCTTGGTCGCACCTGCCGCAAGAGGGACTGTATATTCTCTTGCTGAAACGAAAGACCAAAGCTGCCCGGTCTCCGCCGGGCCGTGCTTACTCCCGGCCTGGCGGAGCATCTTGGGCGTCTCCTCCAGTACGAACGGCGGTGAGCCGCGCCGGCAGCTTGGGACGCCGCATGGAAGCATAGGCCCCCGCGGAAAAGGCGGCGACCACCGAGGCGACCACCAAGGGAACACCGTAGCTGTCGTGGTGGTCAAACCACCAGCCCGAGGCAAAAGGCATCACCAGCCAGGCCCAACTGTAGCTCATGCCGATGAACCCCCGTAGAGTGGCGTAGTGCCTTCGTCCAAAGTAATCGCCTATGGTCCCCCAGTTTATCGGTGTGATGCCTTCCGAGGTCCCGCCGATGACCGCCGCGGCCACGATGATCCAAGTCCGGTCGGAAGACAGCAGAAGGACGAAAGCGATAACGTACAGGAGCATCCCTCCGCCCAAGACCGCCGGTTTCGGAGCCCGGTCGGCGAAGTATCCAAACAAAAGCTTGGAGGGGACGTTCATGCCGGTCCACAAAGTGTAGATCAAGCCCGCGGAAGCGGGATCCACCCCCTTCCATTGGAAAATCGCGATGAGGTGGACCTCCACCGCCGCCCTCGACGCCTGCCGCAACATGGTGCCAACCAGCAGCGACCAGTAGCCCCAGGTGCGCAGGGCCTCCTTCACGGTGTAGTCAACCTGGTCGTAGTCGCTGGTCCCTCTTATCGCCGAGCCCATTCGCCGCTGCTCCGCGGCCTTACTGGCGGCGGCAACCTCCTCCGGCGTCACCCCGTCGGGCAGCAGGCCGATGCTTTCCGGGGATTCCTTGAGGAATCGAGAGAGAGGCAGGACAATCAGCAGGTAGGCGCACGCCGCCATTACCGCGGCGGTCCGCCAGCTGTATGCGGCAATCACCAGGACCATGACGGGTATCATGGCGGTTGAGCCAAGATTTCCCGTGGCTTCGCGGATCGCCATGGCTCTCACTCGAAAACGGCTGAACCATTTGTTGACCATGGCCATCATGGCATCTTCAAACGCCATCGTAGCCCCAAAGGAAATGAACAACATGTAGGCCAGGGCGAAGATCCAGACATTGGTGGCAGTAGCGAAGATGATGAACCCGGCGCCGGCCAGCACCGTGCCGATGATCAACATCCTCTTGGTCCCGAACCGGTCCACCATGTAACCGACGGCAGGTCCTCCCAGGGCTCCCTCCGAACGAGCCAAGGAGAAAATCAGGGACGCGGTGGCCCGGCTCAGCCCCAGGCTGGTTTCCACCGGTATCAGGAAGACGGTGGCGCCCCGAGAGTAGAAGCTGTTGTTCACCGCGCCGATGAAGCTGACCAGGGCGAGCATTCGCCACCCGTAATACATCTTCTTCGGTCGGTGGAGATCAGATACGGTACTACCCATACGTTCCATCGTGGGTCAGACGTTTGCCGGAACGACCCTTTGCCTATTTTCCCGGTCCCATCGCCGGCCGGGACCGGCTGGTGCCGGATCGGCATGGTCGGGCGGTCCAGCGCCCAGTCTACCAACAAGCGCCGGTTATTCCCACCGTCTTGTCGGTCCGGTGGGCTACAAGGCAGCGTTCGACTGCGGCACAAATTGGAGTGTGTTACCCTGGTCGAGTCCCGATCCCACCTGGTGAACTTCCCGGCCAGAATCAGGCCTATCGGCCGCCTCCAGCCACGGGACGGCCTTGAAACACGGCGAAAAACAGCGCTTGGCGCCAAATCCGGAACTCTCGACAGAATCAGAGGTTGCGTTAGTAATGCGTTCCATCGATATTCACGCCCACGTCACGCCTGGAGCCTTCGTCCGGGCCACGGAATCGGGTGACAGCTGGTACGGCCTGAACGCGGACCTCCTCGGTCCCCACCGGAACAATCCCCGCACGACCTGGACGCCGGAGGAGCGGTTAGCGGACATGGACGCCTTGGGAGTGGATGTTCAGGTAGTATCGACCAACGCCTTCTTTTACGCCTACGAAAGGGATTCCGAGACCGCCGTCCGCATGGCCCGGGAGTGCAACGACCACGTGGCCCAGATGACCATGGACCATCCGGACCGGTTCTCCGGCCTCTGCCAGCTTCCCATGCAAGACATTGCCGCCGCCGTCGCTGAGTTGGAGCGGGGAGTGACCCAACTGGGCCTGAAGGGAGCCATGATCGGTGACCACGTCAACGGACGGACCTTCGATGAACCGGAGTTTCTGCCTTTCTGGAAGGCGGCGGAGCAGCTGAGCGCCGTCATCCTGATCCACCAGGGAGGCGCAACTGTGGTGAACGAGCGCACCAGCCGCTACCATTTGCCCAACACCATCGGCAACCTGGCGGACCGAGCCGTCACCTTCGCTTCCCTCGTCTTCGGTGGGGTCATGGACCGGTACCCCAACCTGAAGGTCTGTCTCTCCCACGCCGGCGGCTACACCTGCTTCGGCATTGGCCGCATGGACCGGGGCTGGCAGGTGCGTTCGGAAGCGCGAATCCACCTCCAAAAGCCTCCAAGCGCGTACCTGGGACGCTTCTACTACGACTGCATCACCCACAGCGAAGCCGCCCTGCGGATGGTGATTGATACCGTTGGCATCGACCGGGTGGTCTTCGGCACCGATTGGCCTTTCGACATGGCCATCGATTGGCCGGTTACCTGGCTTCTGGGCCTTGAGAGCTTGACCCAAGCAGAGAAGGAAGCGATTCTGTGGAAGAACTCGGAGAAGCTTCTCGACATCTAAAGTATTGTCCCGCCGTTATCCGGACCGCCATTTTCGGCTGGCCCAGCTCAAGGACCCCTATGGTAACCTCTTCACATAAGCCGCGAAAACAGGGCGTGCCCGGCGCCGGGCCACCCAACAAACTGCTGCCGGTATTGGCAGGGTTTACCCTAAAGCCGTCATTCCGAGGAGCCATGCGACGAGGAATCTGGTGCGAGATTCTTCCCGAGGAGCCTGGATCCACCACCCAAGACCCCTCGCTACACTCGGTGTGACATGTCCCGGGGCACTATTGAGGCGAGGCCGAGCCGGAGAACGAGTGTACCTCGCTCGTCCGGCCCCACCGGGCAACAAGGGTAGATGAGGAGTAGACCGTGGCGTACCAGCCTATCGAAAACTACGGCATCATCGGGAACATGCATACCGTGGCATTGGTGGGGATGAACGGCTCCATCGACTGGTTCTGCGACCCCCATTTCGATTCTCCCAGCGTTTTTGCCGCCATTCTCGATGAGAAAAAGGGGGCACTACAAGATTGCGCCCACCGCCGATGAGGTCACTAACAAACAGATGTACTGGCCTGAAACCGACATCCTGGTTACCCGGTTCCTCTCGCCGGACGGTGTCGGCGAGGTGATTGACTTCATGCCGGCGGGGTCATCAAAGTGCAACGGGGATACCATCAACTACTGCGCCGCGTCACCGTGGTCCGGGGCGCCATGGCGTTTCGAATGGAATGCTACCCGGCTTTCAACCACGCCAGGGATGCCCACGAGACGAAGATCACTCCCAAAGGGGTGACCTTTCGATCCAAACCAAAGCCGCCAGTCTACAACTCTCCGCCACGCTGCCCCTCGAGAAAAAAGGCTCCGGGGCGATAGCCGATTTCACGTTAACTGAAGGGCAAACGGTTACCTTTGCGCTGGGAGGGACGGCCTCCGAGTCCTTGGATAACACCAATCTGCTGACGGAACCGGAGGCCGACGAGTTCTTCAGGACGACGGTGGACTATTGGCGGCGCTGGCTCGCCCAGTCTTCCTACAGGGGCCGCTGGCGCGAGATGGTCGAGCACTCCGCGCTGACGTTGAAGCTGCTCACCTACGAGACCACGGGCACCATTGTGGCAGCCCCACCTGCAGCCTGCCGGAGGAGCTGGGAGGCCAGCGTAATTGGGACTACCGTTACACCTGGATCCGCGACGCCGCCTTCACCCTCTACGCCCTTCTCCGCATCGGATTCACCGATGAAGCGTCCCGGTTCATGGGCTGGATCGAAGACTGCACCCAGGACCTGAATCCCGACGGGTCCATGCAGATCATGTACGGCATCGACGGCCGCCACGACCTGAAAGAAGAGACACTGGACCACCTGGAAGGATACAAAGGCTCCCGCCCAGTCCGGATCGGCAACGGAGCCTACGGCAACTTCGAATGGATATCTACGGTGAACTCATCGACGCAGTATACCTCTACGATAAATACGGCACCCCGATCTCCTACGACTTCTGGACCATATTCGAAAACTGGTCAATTGGGTCTGTGACAACTGGCGGAGGACCGATGAGGGTATTTGGGAGGTCCGCTGGGGACGACAGCACTTCGTGTACTCCAAGGTAATGTGCTGGGTTGCCGTGGACCGCGGGCTCCGCCTGGCCGACAAACGCGCGTTTCCGGCCGACCGCGCCAGGTGGTACCGGACCAAGGACAAGATCTACGAGGAGGTCATGGAGCGAGGGTGGAATTCCGGCCTTCAATCCTTCTTGCAGTCTTATGGCAGCGATACCTTCGACGCCTCGACTCTGATCTTGCCTCTGGTATTCTTCATCTCGCCGACCGACCCCCGGATGCTCGGCACCATAGATGCCATCAACCGGTCGCCGGCGGTGGGAGGCTTGGTCTCCAATAGCTTGGTCCACCGTTACGACACGGGAAAAACGGCGGACGGGCTCACCGGCGAGGAAGGCACCTTCAACATGTGCACGTTCTGGCTGGTCGAGGCTTTGACCCGAGCCGGACGATTCGATCGGACCCGGCTCAACGAGGCCCGGCTCATGTTCGAGAAGATGCTGAGCTACGCCAACCACCTGGGGCTCTACGCCGAGGAGACCGGTCCCACCGGCGAGGCGCTGGGAAACTTCCCTCAGGCCTTCACCCACCTGGCTCTGATCAGCGCCGCGTTCAACTTGGACCGAGCCCTCGGCAGCCGCGAGGCCTCCGGAGGGTAGAGATGGTGAAGGTGAAACCTCCGGGGGACCGGTGCAAGCCCGCGCCGCCGGCCGGTCAACTTGGGCAGGTACTTGTCGTTCAAGCCCCTCCAGTTCGGCTCAGGACAAGCTCCGCGACACCTCTCATTGTTACCGTGAGTTTCTTCGTCGCTCCTCTCCCCAGAAACGTTCATGCCTTGATTGCGTGGGGCGCCATGGCCGGCGAAAATGGACACAGCCCTGTCATCCCGAGTCCTTCGCGGGGAGGACTCGGGATCTGGGGAGGTGGAGGAGAATCTCTGCCCAGATGCTTCGCCGCTGCGGCTGGCTCAGCATGACACTTGCGAAGCAATAACATCTTACAAGAATCAAATCGGCTGAGTCCTACAGTGCCGCCCAGGTCTAGATTTACATCGGCGATACTCTGCGACGTTCCCGCCCGCCATCGCCTTTCCGGCGAAGGCCGGAATCCAGAGACGCCCCAGCTACATCCCGGCCTTCGCCGGAAATAACGTCCGGGTAGCAATTCGTTTACGATTCACCAGGCTAGGGGCAAGCCGGAAGCCCCGGACACCTACCTTTCGAGTGCTCACCGGCAAATGCCGAGTGCACGATCCTTGAAGTTGTTGCCCCGCCTACCCCACTCCCGCCGTGCCTCCCCACGGCTGGCTGAATTTGATATACTTTGGTCTCGAAAGACCCTTCGAAAACGAGAGCATCTGTCCATCGGGCCGGGGCTTACGAGCCGGATCCGATTGTGACTAGGAGGTCCCAATGCGAGTAGTCCATTACGTCAACCAGTTCTTTGGAGGTATCGGCGGCGAGGAGAAAGCCAATATTCCCGTGGAGGTGCGGGAGGGCCCGGTGGGTCCGGGCCGGCTTCTCCAGCAACTCCTGGGCGACCAGGGTTCCGTGGTCGCCACTATCATCTGCGGCGATAACCACATCAACGAGGAACCGGAGGCCCTCAAGGCGGTAGTCCAGGCCCTGCGTGAGGCCCGGCCTGACGTCGTCATAGCGGGTCCGGCCTTCGACGCCGGCCGCTACGGCCTGGCTTGCGGAGCCGTGTGCCAAGCCGCCGAGGAGATAGGAATACCTGCCGTGACCGCCATGGAGCCCGAAAATCCGGGCGTGATCAGCTACCGGCGGTCCGTTGTAATGGTCCCCACCGACGCCGGCCCGGCCGAAATGCAGTCAATCCTTTCCCAGATGCAGCGCATCGCCCTGAAGCTCGGCGCCGGCGAAGAACTGGGGCCGGCCGAGGAGGAAGGTTACCTGCCTCGGGGAATCCGCAAGCTTGCCACGCGGCAAGGCCCCGGATACAAGCGGGCCCTCGCCATGCTGGTCAAGAAGCTCAACGGTCAGCCCTTCGTATCGGAAGTCCCCTTCCAGTCGCCCGAGAACGTCTCGCCGGCGGCGGCTCTGCCCGACCTGAGCCGCGCCACCATCGCGCTGGTATCCACCGGCGGGCTGATCCCTAAGGGTAACCCCGACCGCATGGTCGCCGGCAACGCCGACCGGTACCACGCTTACTCGATCGAGGGCCTGGCGAGCCTGACCAGCGACCGTTGGGAGGCGTTCCACAGCGGGTACTACAATCAGATTGCCAGTGATAACCCCAACTACATCCTCCCATTGAGCCACTTGCGCCACCTTGAGTCGGAAGGGATAATTGGCCAGGTGTGCTCGCACCTGTTCACCATGGCGGGCGTGAGCACCCCGGTGGCCAACTCCAAGGGCCTCGGAGTCAAGTTGGCCCAGGAACTCAAAGAGAAATCGGTGGATGCCTGTATTCTGGTCGCCACTTGAGGGACCTGCAATCGTTGCGGCGCAACGATAACGAAAGAGATCGAACGGGTGGGCATACCGGTAGCCATGATCACCGCCCTGTACACCCTGGCCCTCACCACCGGCGCCAACCGGGTGGTCAAGGGCTCCCGCATCGAGCACGTCTGCGGCGACCCGGATCTGGGCCCCGAGAAGGACTTCGCTTTCGGCCTCCGGATAGTCCAAACGGCGCTGGAGGCCCTCGAAACCACGGTCACCGGCCCCACTCTCTTCGAGCCGGGCGAGACCAGTTCCCCCAAGGAGGCGGTCCATGCGTCTTGAAATGGGCACCTTTCCGGTAAATGAGATAGTCTTCGGGTCGCAAACCCGGTGGACCGATGGACTGCTGGAGGTCTGCCGGGAGGACCTCATCCAAGCCGTGGCCGATGATCCCCGGATAAAAAAGATCGAGTTGGAGCTGACCAATCCTGGCGACTCAACCCGCATCTGGCCGGTGCGAGATGTCGTCGAGCCTCGCATCAAGGTCCGGGGACAGGGCATGGTCTACCCCGGAATCTGCGGCCGGCCCATTGCCACCGTCGGCGAGGGGCGCACCCATCGGCTGTCCGGCATGGGGGTGGTCGAAGTATCCGAAACCCTTTGGCACGAGTCGGGGGGAGACCATATCTTCGTTTACCAGGATATGTCCGGCCCCTGGGCCGAGCTTATCCCCCAGAGCAGCCTGATCAGCTTGTGCGTCGTTGTCGAGCCGGACCCGGCACTCGGGGTCGATGCCAGAAACGACGCCGTCCACAAGGCGGTCCTGACGGTTTCCGACCTTCTGGCCGCGGCCACCAGCGAGTTGGAGCCGCCGGAGATAGAAGTTTTTGAACTCAAGGAGCCAGACCCATCCCTCCAGAACGTAGTCTACATCCAGTGCCTCCACTCACCACAAGCCATGTCGGGTTCCCCGAGCACTTTCTGCACATCAACCTATGGCCTCACCCAACTCACCCCGCCCTGGCTGTTTCACCCGAACGAAATTATGGACGGGGCGATCACCGGCCCTTATCGCACCGCCTTCGCCAACTCTTGGACGGTGGCCAACAACCCGTTGCTGCTGGACCTGTACCGCCGCCAGGGCATCGACTTCAACTTCATCGGAGTCATCGCCACCCGGACCGAGTGGACCACCCAGCAGGAAAAGGAAATGACCGCCAACCAGACCGCCAAGCTGGCCAAGATGATTGGCGCCCAGGGCGCACTGGTTACCTGGGACGCGGGCGGCAACGAATTCATCGAGGTGATCCGCACGGTGCAGGCCTGTGAACACGTTGGGATCAAGACCGTGTTCCTTACCAGCGAAGATGATCCCACGGGCGCCGCGCCGACGATGCTGGAGCCGGTCCCCGAGGCCGACGCCATCGTGACCACCGGGTTCTTCAAGTCTGAGTTGCTGGGCATGAGCCCCCTGCCACCGGTGGAGCGGGTCATCGGCAACCCTCAATTTATCAGCGGGCAGCTCCGGGACCACTACGTCCCCACTGCGGGTCCGCTACCCGCTCCCCAGCGCTACGACGACCACTACGGCTTCGGGGAGATTAGCAGCCAAGGGTACTGAGGGGGAGATCGCCCTTTGCGCCTATTGGAGCGCAAATCGGCTCTGCTTTCAGGGCTGGTTTATGTGGCTTGTTGAGCAGGGTTTTGAGCAATGTGCGGGTCGATATGAATCGATGCTAGGCTCAAGAGAAGGGGGCCAACCGTGGCAGAAGCCATCGACCAGCCAGTGGACCGTTGCAAGTGCGACGCTACGCTCGACGAACCGGCCGGTACCCCAGTCGAAAACCGTGTTCCCTGTCCGTCTTGCGGCTCCAGGAACCGAGCTCTTGTCAGACGTTTGACGACGGAGATTGGGTTGAGCGCGCATCTGTCTGCACTCCAAGAGCGCCAAGGCGAAGTCATCAGCTTCTCCGAATCTGAGCGACAGGGGCTCGCCAGCGGAGCTTCCTTAGGAGACGATGGAGTCGACATGGTTCTTGTTGGGCCCAGCCCACAGGGCGAGCAAGACACGAAGGCAACGTGTGAAAGGTTGAGGGAGCGGCTTAACCTCGACGGTGCTAGCTGGACTTATGTTAGGGAGGGGAAGGAAGAGCCCGCAGATTGCGAACTGGTCGACGCAGGCAACGGCGAGAAAACGCTGAAAGTTCAGGTTGTCCGCGCCATTGTATCCCATGAGTTGTGGCGCGACCTGAACTCACGGAAATCTGCAACAAGATCCCTCTCGCCCGCGAAGGCCGTAGATGAGGTCCGGGCGGCCATTAAGAAGAAAGCCAACGACCGAAGGATTCCGGGGAACGTGCGATCACAGCTAGTCCTTGCTCTCGATGCCACGCGGCTGCCGGGCCTAGCATTCGACGCAATAATGCGCGAGTTTCGAACGAAGAACATGGCATGGACGGCTTCCCTTGGTTTTGCCGCAGTCTGGCTCGTCGGATCGGAACTGCGGTTGGTCTGGCGCCTAGATTCGTACAGCCTTTAGCGTTTTATTGCCAGTCTTCTCGGTGTATGACGACTCGCTTGCGGCGATCAACTCCTGCTTCTAATGCCTGACACAAAGTGCAAAGGAAGACCACCCGCCAGCGCACTTCCACGCGGTGTACGGTGATTACGAAATCACAGTGGCGATAGAGACTGGCGTCATGACAGGCCACTTCCCGAGGCGGGCTTTGAGGCATGTTGTTGAGTGGCACGCACTCCACAAAGAGGAACTGCTAGAAGATTGGGAGCTTGCTCAAGCACGGAGACCATTGAAAAAGATAGCTCCATTGGAGTAGACCTATGACCTCATGGGTAATTGAAGCGAAGTACCTTCGCGATTTCATTCTCCACCTGCGGTTCTCCGACGGCACAGAGGGTGACGTGGATCTCAGCCAAGAGCTGGAAGGCGAAGTATTTGAACCGCTCAAGAAGCGCGCTTTCTTCAAAGAGTTCACCGTTAGTCCTGAGTTCCACACTTTGATGTGGCCGAACGGTGCGGATTTTGCGCCCGAGTTCTTGTACCAGAGGGTTCAGATATCCGCCTAACAAGGCGCTGCAACGCCCAAGGTCGTGACCATCCCGGCAGCCCTTATATTTCAGATTGATATAGCATGATATCCGTGGTATCGTGCTATCGTGATAACGGGCTTCGCCGACAGCGGAACCGAGGACGTGTTCAACGGCCGAACACCTCCGATGCGAGGCGTACCTGTCCTCGATCTCTCTGGGGTGTCACGTTCCGCAAGCTTGACCAGCTTGACTCGGCGACTGAAATAAGCGACCTGGCGATACCCCGGGGAAATCGTCTGGAAGCGTTGAAAGGTGAAAGGCAAGGTCAGCACAGCCTGCGGATCAATGATCAATTTCGGCTCTGCTTTCGTTGGACCGAGGCTGGACCGGTTGATGTGGAAATAGTCGATTATCACAACTGATGTGGAAGAAAGATCGGGGCGATGAGTATGGTTCGAATTCCCGCATACCGTGAGCCAACCCATCCTGGCGACATGTTGCTGGAGGAGTTCTTGAAACCTCTGTCGCTCACGCAACGGGATTTGGCGGACGGAATCCATGTACCCTATCAGCGGGTGAATGAAATCGTGAACGGCCGCAGAGGCATCACGCCAAGCACCGCGTTGCGATTGGCGAAGTTCTTCGGCAATTCTGAGGGTTTTTGGATGAACCTTCAGCTTCGATGGGACCTTTACCATGCCAAGAGATCCGAGGCAGAAGAACTCCAAAGAATCGAAAAGGTAAACGCATAGAGACCGGCGGGCGAGGTACCGTGCCCGTTGCCGCTGGTATCTGCAGTCGGCGCCCCTCGCCTGACCCAATCCGTCCCGCCGTTGATAAATTAGGAGTGTGCCGATGGGAAACTCGTCCAACGACCCGGTAATCCTCGGAGTGCGCTACTTCCTGGCCCATACGCCGGGCCTGGTGGAGCACGGCTCCAAACCCGCCAGGGACCTGCCCAACGACCCCGGACTCGCCACGGCTCTGGCCTCCCACCTTCGCCCTTTTGAAGATGCGGTGGCCTATCCACCAAACCGGGCCTTTCTCGGTGGTATCTACCCGGACAAACTCTCCGAGCTTCAGAAGCCATGGTTCAACACGCAGGGCGAAGTGTCTCGCTGGGGGCCTCATGGCGAGATCATGCCCGAAGAAGAGTTCTATGGCCTCCTGAAGGTCGGCGACGACTTCGACCTCCTCTGGCTGGAGGAGAATTTCACCAAGAGCGTGGCTGCCACTCTCAAGAAGCACCCCTTGGTGTCGCAAGCCGATATCGAGCACTTGGGCGAGGGCCATCCTTCCTCGGAGATAGAATCCAGGCTTGGCGACCCTGGGGCCGCGCTGCCCCTCCGGTTGCGGGACGGCCGGACCGTCGGCTGCATCGTCCGGGCCCACGAACAAGACGCCACCCTCACCCCGGATGTGCTGCTGGAAAACCTGGCCTGCAAAGCCAGCGCCGCCATGGCCATGCGCTCGTTGCTGGCCCAAGATGGCATCGAGCCCGAGGGCATCGACTACATCATCAACAGCGGTGAGGAGGCCGTGGGAGAGCGCTACCAGCGAGGGGGCGGCAACCTGGCCAAGGCCATCGGGGAGATGTGCGGCTGCAACGGCGCCACGGGCTCCGACATCAAAGCTTTCTGTTGCGGACCGGTCCACGCCCTGGTGATGGCGGGGGCCCTGGTGACCTCCGGCGTGTTCCGCCGGGTCGCCGTGGTGGGTGGCTGCTCCCTGGCCAAACTGGGCATGAAGTTCCGGGGCCACTTGGACCACGACCAGCCCGTCCTGGAAGACATCCTGGCGGGGGTGGCCATAATCGTGGCGCCGAATGACGGGCGGTCCCCCCGGTTCCGGCTTGATTCCATCGGACGCCACACCGTGTCCGCCGGCTCCTCGCAGCAGGCTATCTTCGAGTGCCTGGTCTCGGAGCCCCTCCGCCGCCTGGGGCTGCGATTTCAAGACGTGGACAAGTACGCCACCGAGCTTCATAACCCAGAGGTCACCGAGCCGTCGGGCAGCGGAAACGTGCCCCTGCTCAATTACCGGCTCATCGCCGCCATGGCTGCCCTCGGCAAAGAAATAGACCGGGCGGACATCCCCAATTTCGTAGAACGCCACGGCATGCCGGGGTTCTCGCCGACCCAGGGTCATATCGCCTCGGGGATCCCGTTCCTGGGTCATGCCGTGGAGCAAATAATCGCCGGCGAGATGGAGCGGACCATGTTCCTCGCCAAGGGCAGCCTGTTTCTGGGCCGCATGACCCAGCTATCCGACGGCCTTTCTTTCATCTTGGAGCGCAATCAGTAGGCAACAGGGAGCAAGCGCGAAGTGCCGGCGGGCCGGCCATCTCGCACAGCCTCCTCAAGCATGCTATTATCGAAGCAATCATCGGTGCTACAAGGCGCCAAAAACAATGAGATTCGGCGGGCATTCCTTCAGGAAATCCCAGCAAAACAAGTGGGAGGTGGGGCGCCCTGAACGCTGTTTTCGAGGCGATCACCAAGTCCAAGATTAGGGCCGGCGGACCACCAACCAAGGCCCAAGTGAGAGGTACCAACGCATGGAACTGAAGAATATGAAAGTCATCGCCCTCGGCGAACGGGATGGGGTCCCGGGCAATGCCATCGCCAAGTGCGCCGTGAGCGCCGGTGCGGAGGTGGTGCTGGAGGCGACCCACTGCTTCGTTTGAACCTCAGCGGGCGCCCTTGACCTGGACGGTCAAGAAGAGATCAAGAAGCTGGTGGACCGGTTGGGGAGTCAGGACGTAATGGTGCTCCTGGGCACTCCCAACGCGGAGAGCAGCCGCCTCTACGGCCTCACCGTTACCGAAGGCGACCCGTCATGGGCCGGGCCCCTGGCCGGCGTCAAGCTGGACCTGCCCGTTTTCCACATCGCCGAGCCGGAGATCAAGGCTCAAATCGAGCCCGGCATCTATCAAGACGAAGTCGGCCTGGCCGAGATGGCACTGGAGACCGACGAGATTTTCGACGCGCTCCAGAAGGTCCGCAACGGGAGCGGGTAGCGGCCCGGCCGGCAGAACTTCATAAGTTTGAGGTTCTCTCCGGTGAGGCTTGGAGGACTGGGGAACAAAAACGCCTCAGTCAACTCGATTGCCGACAACTGTCATTCCGAAAGAAGCGAGGAATCTCGGTGTTACGCTGGGATTCCTCGTCGCTCTGCTCCTCGGAATGACATCCTGCAAGAACCCAGCTGACTTAGTACCGGACCCTGTCACCCGGCCCACCAGAACTTCGTCTAAGCATCTATCTATCTCGCCTTGCAAGAGGGTGAGAGGGGTTGGCCCTTCACACCCTCTTGCGGCACAGGCCAATACCCCACACCACTTCAGCCATTCAACGCTACGGCATCCTGGGCGGCGCTGGTGCCGGACAGGCGGCCGAAGACCATCCCCGCCGACAGCCCCGAGCCGCCGGGGTAGTTGTAGTAGAACAGCCCCCCCACCATCTCGCCGGCGGCGTAGAGGCCCGGTATCGGCTCCTGGCTGTTGGTCACCACCTGGCCTCGGGTATTGATTTTCACCCCACCGAAAGTGAAGCTGATGCCGGTGGTAACCGCGTAGCCCAGGTAGGGCGGCGAATCGAGGGGCTGGGCCCAGTTGGTCTTGGGCGGCGTGATTCCCGTGGTGCCCCTGCCGTCCTTGACGCTGGGCGCGAAGAGGACCTCGGTCTGCACCGCGGCATTGAACTCCTTAACCGTCTTTACCAGCCCCTCCTGGTCGATGTCCAGCTTGGCGGCTAGCTCCTCAATAGTGTCGGCCTCGGCCATGGTGACCTGAGGGATGCGGTACTCGTCGCGGAGCATGTCCTTGACCTTCTGGTCGAAAATCTGGAAGGCCACCCCTTGGGGCTGGGTCAAAAGGGCCCGGCCGTAGATGACGTAGGTGTAGTTTCGGAAGTCGGCGCCTTCGTCCAGGAACCGGTTGCCTTCGACGTTGACGATCATGCCCAGGGGATAGGAGTGCTTCTGGAACAGCTCGGTGATGGTGCGGTCACCGAAGGGTGGCGCGTTCATATCCCAGGCCACGGCGTGGCAGCTGCTGTAGTGACCGTGAGCCTGAGCGCCCACGTCCAGAGCCATCTTAATCGCGTCGCCGGTGTTGTAGGGAATGCCACGGACCTTGACCAGCTCCCACCCGGGCCCCAGGTAGCGGCAGCGCATCTCCGCGTTACTCTCGAAGCCACCCGCGGCCAGCACCACCGAGCTGCAGGAGATTTCCTCGAAGCCATCCGGTCCCAGCGCCCGCAAGCCGCATACCCGGCCCGTCTCGTCCTGGCGCAGGCTCACGGCCTGGGTCGAGTATCGTACCTCTATCCCCTCGCGCTGGCATACATCGAACTGTTGGTCCGATAGCCCTTTACCGGCTCCCACGGCCTCCACCAGCAGTCCTCCCCAGAACCGGTACTTGTCTCCATCTTTGAAGGCTTGCCGGCCGTAAGCAAGCACGAAGCGCACGCCCTTCTTCTGGAGCCACTGCATCGCGCCCAAGGAATTGCTGACCAGGATCTGGGCCAATTCCGGGTCCGATAGCCCGTGGGTTACCCGCATCATGTCCGCGTAATACTCGTCCTCGGTGTAGCTCCCGACCTCTACGGATGCCACCTCCGTCGGCGACATATCCGGGATCACGGTCTGCATGTCGTCCATGCCGTTGAAGGCGAAACGGATGATACCTCCGGTGAAATAGGTGTTGCCGCCCCGAAAGAACTCTGGGGCCTTCTCCAACACCAGCACCGAGCCGCTGATTTCCCTGGCGGCAATGGCCGCGCTAAGGGCGGCATTGCCGGCGCCGACTACTACAACGTCATATTTTGTTGCCACGGGACACCTCCGGATTGATTCGTGCGCTTACCTGCAGATGGTTACCGGACCTTATGATAACCCTTCCTGAGCCCAGGCTCAAGGAGCCGGGCTGCGCCGGCAGTCAGCGGTCAGCGGTCACCAGATTGCGACATTCAAACCGGGAAACTTGCCGTAGGGTTGCCCGCATATTAAGATACTTCGAGAACCTCAACCCAGGGCTTGATGACCGGGATGAGGGCGGCGAGACCGGAGTAAGCGGAAAACTTCGAAGTCATGGACCTTGATCAGTAACGAATAGGGCCGTGGTAGGGCAGCCAACTCCGAGGGGGGCAACACTGTGGAACCGGCGCTGGAAATCCAAATGGTCCGGGAGAACCTGGCGCTTGCCATCGCTTTCTGGGCCGGGACGAAGAAGGGCATGATTACGAGGGAACATCTACCCACCGGCAAGGTGACCGTGCCGTCGGATGACGGCCTACTGGTTAGGGTGTTCAATCCCCTGGAGTTGAAGAGCGACCGGGACCTGGCCCGCTGCGTCAGCAACCAGGTCCGGGGAGCCGTTGCCTTCTCAGCCCTGCAGGCCCACACCACACTGGCGCGGGTGTACCGCAACTCTCCGATCCAGGAGACCGAACCGGACCTGCAGGCCGCGCGGTGCGCTATTTATTTGTTGAGCAACACCCTGGGCCAGCGAATGCTGGCGCCGGCCTGGGTTTGCCCTCCTGACTATCGCCGGCTATTCGAGGTTCACCCGGTCTCTTTCGTCCTGGACGCCTCGGACCTGAACGGTAAAGCGGTTTATTGGGAAGACTTCGGAGGTCTCGAAAAGTACCTGGAGCTGCTAGAATATTGCATGTCTCAATTGGAGCAATCCGCGGCGGGCCCCGACGGAGCGGAGGGCGCCGACGCCGCACCTCCAAACCCTGCGGGGCAGCTTTCGATGGAGCTTCCCGAAGACAACCCGGTGGCGCCGTTCATCGGGGCGAGGTGCGTGGCCGGTCCGGAGGTGCGCTCCACCGCCAAAGAACTCTATGCCGGATACGTGGATTGGTGCCGGGACACCGGGCGAGTCCCCGTGGTCCAGCGAAGCTTCGGGATGGGCCTGACCAAGCTGGGGTTTTATCGCCGGCGCCGGGGCCGGGGCCGCCACTGGTGGGAGGGAATCGAGCTGACTGAAACCTCCCCTAGCTGAACCCTTGCCAGCCAGGAGACCGCCATGTCCTTGGACTATCTGGACCAGCTGTCCCAATTCGTCGTAGATACCCGCCTGGAAGACCTGTACGGTTCCACGGTGACCGCCGCCAAGGCCGTGGTGCTAGACACCATCGGCGCCATCTTGGCGGGCAGCCGCTTGCCGGAGAACGCCAACCTAGCCCGGCTGGCCCAGGGGATGAGCAGCGCCGGTCCGGCCACCCTGTTCGGGCACCCTGGCAAGGTCCAGCCCCCGTTTGCCGCGCTGGTCAACGCCACCGCCGGGGTCTCCCTGGAGATGGACGAGGGTAACCGTCTCGGCGGCGGGCACCCGTCCGTCCACGTCACTCCCGGTGCCATCGGTGTGGCGGAGGAGCAGAGGGCCGGCGGCCGGGCTTTGCTCGAGAGCGTCATCGTCGGCTACGAGGTCACCTCACGCATCGGGACCGGCACCAAGACGCGGGCCGCGATCCATTCCCATGGCACCTGGGGCACCATCGGCGCTGCGGCGGCAACCGCCCGGCTGATGGGGTTCGACGCCGCTCAAACCCGCCAGGCCTTGAACCTGGCGATGTCGATGAGCCCGGCCAACACCTGGACCCCCTGCCTGGAGGGGGCAACCATCCGCAACCTGTACCCCGGCCGCTCCGGCTTTCAGGGCATCATGGCGGCCCACCTGGTCGGCTGCGGATTCACGGCAGTCCAAGACGGCCCGGCGGACCTGTATCGCGATGTTCTGGGGGAGGGGTTCGACCCGGCGGCGGTGGTCGACGGCTTGGGCCGGCGGGGAGCCTGCCGCATCCAACAGAACTACTTCAAATTCCACGCCTGCTGCTTCTACAACCACCCGGCCCTCGACGCGGTCCAAGCTTTGCTGCGGCGGGAAGAGTTCGCCGCCTCCGATGTGGAGCACATCCGGGTTACCGCGCCGCCCATGGCTCTGACGATGGCCAACCCAGAGCCGGAGAACATGCTGTCGGCCAAGTTCTCCATCCCTTACGCCGTGGCGGCGGCCCTGGTGCACGGCAGCACCGGTGTTACCACCTTCTACCCGGAGAAACTGGCGGACGCTCAGACCCGATCGCTGGCCCAGCGGGTAGAAGTTGTGGCCGATCCCGAGATGAACTTGCGAAACTACGACCACCCGGCCTCCACCGTCACCGTGACGCTGAGAGATGGTCGCACCCTCCGGGAGAGCGTCACTGCCCACCATGGAGATGCCCGAAACCCGGCGTCCCGTGATGAACTGGTGGGCAAGTTCACCTTCCTGGCCCAGAACGCCCTGGGAGAGGAGAAAGTGCGGCAGGTCATTGCGGTGGTGGATCGCTTGGACGATATCGAGGACATCGGGGAGCTGACGCGGTTCCTGGGCTGAATCTTCTCTAAGAGCCGGCCAGGGTGACGTTGGGGGGCTTTCTTTTGAAAAAGAATGTCCCCCAAACCCCCTTAAGAAAACCAGTGCTGCGGTTTCCTTACCGGCCTCGCTCGTCACCCCATAGCAGGATGTGGAGACGGGTGGAGAACCTGAAGCCTTCCTCAATGCAGGCCTGAGTTATCCACCGGCTTCGGTTCTGGACCGCCTCCGGCGTTTGGCCTTCGGGCATCAGTATGACTCGTTCTTTCGGGAGGTTATATCTCTTGACCAGCGTTCGGACTTCCTCGACATCCTCCGGCGCCGCCACAACGAACTTGAAGTAGGCGTTCAGCAAGCCGCGATAGGTTTCCATCACCTGAGGCAGTTCCCGTCGCTCCTTGGGGTTCCCGGAGTTGTGCAGCTTGGGTGAAACGTTCCATTGGTCTACGTCCCGGATCAGCTCCGGCTCGGGGCCGACGGTGCCGTTGGTCTCCACCTCCAGGTAGAAGCCACGGTCCTTCAGCGACGCCGCCAGGAGCACCAGGTCCAGCTGTTGCAGCAGCGGCTCCCCTCCCGTGATGACCAGGTGGCGGCAGGAGTGCCTAACAATGCCTTCCTCCACATGCCGGACCTCCAGAGAGACCACTTCCTTGTCGCGCTCGTATTGTTCCCAATCCCAGGTGTACCTGGTGTCGCACCAGCTACAGGCCAGATTGCACAGGGCCAGCCGGAGAAACACCGAGGGGGTCCCCATCGTGACTCCCTCTCCTTGGAGGGAGTAGAATATCTCCGGCTTCCCGTTGGGCTGCTTGCTTACCCTGAGCACGGGTTAAACCGCTCCCAGCCGGGTCAGGAGAGGGTCCGGGAGACCCGCCTCCCGGAAGCCCTTGGCCCGAAGGACGCAGCTATCACAGGCGCCGCAGGGCATCTGCCCGCCCTGGTAGCAGCTCCAGGTGTGTTCTAGGGGCGCCTTCAGCTCCAGGCCCATCCTCACGATCTCGGCCTTGGACATCTGAATAATGGGGGTCTCGACCTTGATTGGCACTCCGTACTGAGTCCAGAGCTTGCTGCCGTAGCCCAGGGCCTCGGCCATCTTCTCGAAATACTCGGGCCGGCAGTCGGGGTAACCGCTGTAGTCGATGGCGTTGGGCGCCATGAAGAGCTTCGCCTCCACCTGTTCCGGATCGACTCCCTCGACTTCGAGCGCATGGAGAATGCCGCTTTCCAGGTAGGCCGCGGCCAGTGCCAGGAAGAAGGTATTGCGCAACGGTACGTAGGTGATAGGAATGCTAACGCCCATTAGCTCGGCGGGCCGGTCCTCTGGGATGGGGAACCGGTCCGGGTTGGTCAAAGCCGAGTACCAGGCCACTTCGCGAAAAAAGGAGATGTCCAGTAGCCGGTGGCGAACCCCCAGCGTCTCCGCTATCTTCCGGGCGCAATCCACCTCCTTGCTGTGGGTCTGGCCGTACAGGAAGGTGAGGGCCGTCAGGTCGTCGGTCTCCCGGCGGGCGTGGGCCGTGACCGTGGTGGAGTCCAGGCCGCCGGAAAGGAGGCTCACGGCATAACGCTTCACTGAGCGTCCTCCCCATCACTGTATTCGGCGTACTGGTTAACGGACTCCCACAGCCTGACCTTGGCCGGAGCCACCCCACAAAGCTCGGTCACCTTCTTGAATAGCTCCCGGCTCATCACCTCGCAGGTGGGGTTCTCCGCCTCGAACTGGTAGAGCCTGCCCTCGGCCACCGGCGCCAGGCCGGCGATCAGCTCGGTGTCCCGGCTGTTGGCCAAAAACGCGTGGTCCCAGTTTTCGTCGATCCAGGCCTTGATCCGCCCCCGCAATTCGGTGAAATCAAACACTAGGCCCAGGGAGTTCAGGGTGGCCGCTTCCAGGAAGACCTCGGCACGGTAGGTGTGGCCGTGGGGGAAAGCGCACTTGCCCTGATAATTCAGCAACCGGTGGCCGCTATCGAAAATGATTTCAATTCTTATCAGGTGCATCTTCCGCCCCGTCGCCGGCATAGTTCACCGAAACGGACGTATGGATTCCGCCCCGCAGCCGGTAGTCCAGAGTCACCATCATGGACCGGGGCCGGCATGCCGCCACCAGGTCTTTGAGGATCCGGTTGGCGGCGTGCTCTTGGACAATGCCCACGTCCCGGTAGGATAGGAGGTAGTATTTCAGGGACTTCAACTCGATGCAGCTCTGGCCGGGCACGTACAGGATTTTAAGGGTCCCGTAGTCCGGCAGCCCGGTCCAGGGACAGACGGCGGTGAACTCGTCGGTCTCCACCGTCACCCGAGACTCTTGGTCCGGATACTCGTAGCGGAAAACCAGCAAACACTGGGCGTCGACGGCTTGCTCGCTCTTGACGGGCAGCCCTCGGCCCAGGTCTTCGTACTGCTTTTTCAGTTCTGGTATAGTAGCCATGGGGCCTACCTCCTTGACGCCGGAACTCGGCCATGGAACCATGATAGGCATCCTGTGATGGCCGTGTCAAAGCTGTCGACTAGAGTCTGGGAGGCGGCGCTGAACCCGTGGAGCAATTCGTCGAGCGCATACTGGCCCTGGTCGCCAATTTTGCCGATAGTATTGTAGACCTCCTGCCCGTGGGCTACGCCTTCGGCGCGGGGATGGTAGCCACGGTGAACCCCTGCGGCTTCGCCCTGTTGCCCGCGTACATCGCCTTCTATCTCGGCGACACCCCTCAGGGCTCCAGCGATGAACTGCTTCTATCCCGACTGCTCAAAAGCCTGTTGGTCTCCCTGACGGTAACCCTCGGGTTCGTCCTGCTGTTCGGCCTGGTCGGGCTGGGCATCAGCTCCGGGGGCCGGTTCATTGTCGACGTCATGCCCTGGGCCGGCCTCGCCATCGGCGTCTTCATGCTGGCGATGGGGGTGTGGTTATTGGCCGGGAAGAAGAACTTCTACCTCGGAGCGGCGATCCGCCTTTCCGCGAAGATAAACGTTGGCAAGGGCGGCAACATTCCATCTTACTTCATGTTCGGAATCGCCTACGGAATCGCCTCCCTGAGCTGCACCTTGCCGATATTCATGATCGTCGTGGTCAGCTCCTTGACCGGCCCCAGCTTCTTGCACGGGATGGCCCAGTTCATCAGCTATTCCCTGGGCATGGGGGCCACCTTGATGGTGCTCACTGTGGGGATAGCGTTATTCAAAAGTGTCGCCGCCAGCAACATGCGCCGGATTGTCCCCTACGTCGAGCGGGCCAGCGCGGGCATGGTCATCCTGGCCGGTGTCTTCATCGTCTACTACTGGCTGTCTATTGGCGAGCTGGGAGAAAGCATCCAGGATTTCTTCTGAGCAGCCCTACCCGGTAACGGGGCCACCGGGCAGGACCAACTTCCCGAACCCAAAATCGGGGCCGAACTCTCCAACGGCCTTTCACCGGAAGGAATTCCCCTTACCCAGACAAGGCCCGGACATCCGATCCAAGGATGTGATGAAACCCGATGCAGGAGTTGCAGAATGGCTTACACGCTGGCTGACCTGGAGGTCATGAGCATACCCGAGGCCCAGGCCCTGCCCCTGGCGGAGCGGGACCGGCTGCTCGACCTGATCATCGCCGACGGCCGGGGGCAAAGCACCGGGCAGACCTCCTACCGCACCGGCCTATACAACGACTATTTCGAAGAGGACCTGACGCGGATGCTGAAGGTGAAGGCCGTGAAAGTCCTGTGCCGCGGCACTACCGCCTCCGGGTTTGACGGAACGATAGTGGGCGGTACCGAGGCCGAGCAGTACCGGGCCGCTTTCCAACACGTGAAGACCACCCTGGAGGCTGCAGGCACCGGATTCAGCCGGGTGGTCAGCCTGGTAATATACCTGACCAACATGGACAACTGGAAGCAGCTCAACGAAATCTACCGGGAGTTCATCACCGACCCGCCTTGCCGGGCGGTCATCGGGACCACCGGCCTGGCCAAGAAACCTTTGGCCATCGAGATCGTCCACTGTACCGCCTACCGGGTGGCCCCGTGAACTGACCTGTCCCGGGCTCACATAGCAGGCGCTAGAATCAGGCGGTCACCGCGAGAGAAAAGCCCCGGGCAAGATGCTCTGTCCGGACCCGAGCAAAAGACGGCTTCGGGGCGCCGCGCCTCTAGTTGAGCCGGGGTCCTCGGAATGGGTTGCGCCTGGCCACTTCCTCTTGGAGGGTCCGGTTCCCGTCCTTGAGTAGTGGCAGCAACCGTCCCAGCCGCTCCCCGGCGGTGGACAGTTCCAGTAGTTCTTGGCGCACTTCGTTGGGAAGCTCCAGGTTGGCGGCGACGGCGTAGGATAGGCGAACCGGGTCCTGGGGCACCGCAACCCGCTCGGTCCATCCGCCGGTCAAGGCGGTCAGACCGAGCAGCAGCCGGGCGTACTCCCCGCCGATTTCAGCCGCGACTTCAGGCGAGACATCCCCGAGCTCCTCGTCCAGGTACTGGACCTGGCCCACCAGATAGGGAAGCCGCCGGTCGATCTCCACCGTCGTGAACCGCCGTTGGCCCCGGGTGACGATATTCATCCGGCCCTCTTCCAGGTGCTCGACGTGAAGAACCCGGGCCGACGTACCGGCCTGGAACGGCTCCGCCGGGCCGCCCACCTCCTGGCCTTCTTTGATCAACACGACCCCGAACGGCTCCTGCCGGTCGACGCAGTCACCGACCATGGTCTTGTACCGTTCCTCGAAGATATGCAGCGGCAACGCCATACCGGGGAACAAGACCACGTTCAGGGGGAACAGGGGCAGCGTGACCAAATCGCCGCCGTGTATGTCGTTCGGCTCATTCATGGTGCAACGGGTGTATTATCTCACCCCCGCGGCACTTGTTGCACGGGAACTGCCTCGAAACTAGTTCCCTCGCCCGGACCTCCCCATAATTAGCGGCTTTGGCATTATAATTCCCCGTGGAGTCTTGGATTGGAGGATTTAACATGCCCGTCGAAAAGGTCTCACCGGAGCTGGATCGCATCGTACCGCCAAACCCGAAAATCGAAATCCTGGCTGAGGGTTTCGGTGGTGACCAGGGGCCCGCCGAGGGACCCCTGTGGTGGAAGGAGGGAGGCTACCTCCTTTTCAGTGATATCCACAACAACCAGCGGATGAAGTGGTCTCCCCAGGATGGGGTGAGTGTATTTCTCGAGCCCACCAACCGGGCCAACGGCCTCACCAGGGACCTGCAGGGCAGGCTCATTGCCTGTGAGCACGAGACCAGGCGAGTGACCCGGTTGGAACTCGACGGCAGCCTCACCGTCCTCGCCAATACCTACAAGGGGATCCAGTTGAACCGCCCCAACGACGTGGTGGTTAAGTCCGACGGCAGCATCTACTTCACCGACCCGTGGACTGCCCGCCGAAACAAGGAGCAGTGGGACCTGGACTTCAACGGGGTGTATCGACTCTCGCCGGATCTGGCGACCTATACGCTATTGGTCCAAGATTTCGTCATGCCCAACGGCTTGGCCTTCTCTCCCGATGAGAGTGTGCTTTATGTAAACGATTCGCGCATGGGGCACATCCGGGCCTTCGACTTGCTGCCGACGGGATCGCTGTCGCTGCCCAGCGACCGGATCTTTTGCGACCTGCGCGGCGAGCGGCCCGGCGTGCCCGATGGCATGAAGGTGGACGTGGAAGGGAACATGTACTGCGGCGGCTCCGGCGGCATCTGGATCATGGACCCTTCGGGCAAACACCTGGGGACCATAGTGCACGGCGAGCCGGCAACCACCAACGTTGGCTGGGGCGGCGACGACTGGAAGACGCTGTTCTTCACCACCCGTGGTTCCCTGGGCCGGGTCCAACTGAATATCCCGGGTATCCCGGTGCCCGTGGCGAAAGCCGGGTGATCCGGCTCTGAGCCCTCACCGGGACCGTTACCCGGTCAACCACCAACTTCGCGAGGAGGCAACTAGATGGCACGACTATCCAACATTACCAGGGACGAGCTAAAGCCCGAAGACCAGAGATACTTCGACGAAATCGCCAGCAGCCGGGGAAGCGTCCGGGGCCCGTTTGGCGTATTGCTGCACAGCCCAAATTTGGCTTCCCGCGTGGCCGCCACCGGCCACTACGTTCGGTTCGACTTTGCCATTCCCGAGGCGCTGAAAGAGGTGGTGATCATCACCACGGCGCGGGAGATCAAGTCCCCCTACGAGTTCGCTGCCCACGCCCGGCTGGCCCGCGCGGCCGGCGTCTCCGAGGACACGATCCGCTCCATCGCCGAGGGCAGGGCCCCCCAGGGGCTTTCCAGCGACGAGACGATGCTGGTCAACTACGTGCTGGAACTGCTGCGGCAGCACAAAGTCAGCGACGCAACCTACGACGCGGTCAAGAACCGCTACGGGGTTCAGTCTACAGTGGACCTGACCGTGCTCATCGGGCACTACCTGCAGGTGGGTCTGGTTCTGGCCGCCTTCGAGGTGGAGCTGCCTCCGGGAGTGACCTCGGAGCTACCCGCATAGCCCCTACCGGGACCGTTACCCGGCCGACCGACAACTTTTCTGAGGAGGCTGGCAAATGGCACGTGTACCAAACGTCAACAGGGACGAGCTAAAGCCTGACGATCAGAAGTACTTCGACGAAATCGTGGGCACCAGAGGGAGCATGCGAGGCCCCTATGGCGTAATGCTCCACAGCCCCGACCTCGCCGCCCGCATGGCCGCCACGGGAGCCTACGTCCGGTTCGAGTTCGACCTACCCAACCCTTTGAAAGAGGTCCTGATCCTGACCGCCTCTCGAGAGTTGGACTCCCAGTACGCGTTCACCGCCCATGCCAAGCTGGCTCGGGAGGCCAAACTCTCTGAAGAGACGATCCAGGCCATTGCCAGGCGCACCGCTCCCCAGGGCCTTCCTGCCGACGAAGCGATGCTGGTCAAGTATGCGCTGGAGCTGCTGCGGGAGCACAAGATCAGCGACGCCACCTACAACGCGGTCCAAGACCGGTTCGGCGTCCGAACGACGGTGGAGATCACCGGGCTCCTCGGCCACTACCTGTTTGTGGGCCTGATTCTAGCCGCTTTCGAGATCGACCTGCTTCCGGGGATGATCGCCGAGCTACCTGAATAGACCCGCTGGCGTAGTTCCCCGGCACACGGCATTAGACTGCAACGGGTGCCGCCCGTCGCCGCACCAGGGCGGTGAGAGCAGCCAGAGCTGGTGGTTATCCCAACATGTGGTTCGACAAGCTCACCACGAGCGGGGCAGTAGCGCCCTATCCGTTCGTCCTGAGCGTGTCGAAGGACCGCCGGCTCCAGGTCCCGAAGTCTTGAGTAGTTGCCCGGCGCAAGCCCGCCAGTGTCACGGCAAGGCGTCCCGCAGCACTTCCACCAGGTGCCGGGCCGCGCGCCCGGTGCCCTGCTCTATCTGCTGGCGGCAGGAGACACCCGACACTGCCACCTCCCAGTCGGCGCCCTTGGCGTTGACCGCCGGGAATAGCGCCTGTCCGCCGATCGCCATGGATATCTCGTAATGCTCCCTCTCGTATCCGAAGGACCCCGCCATCCCGCAGCAGCCCGCGTTCACCGCCTCCACCTGGTACCCGGACGGCAGGCTGAGGGCGCGTATCGAGCAGTCCATACCGGCCAGGGCCTTCTGGTGGCAATGGCCGTGGAACAGCACCTTCTTGGGCACGTCCCGAAACTCCAGATCCAACTCCCCCCGATCCTGAAGCATCATCAGGAACTCGTCAATCAAATACGAGTGCTCGGCCACCATGCGTGACTTCTCATCTTTCAGGAAGTCCGGGTACTCGTCTCGAAGGGTAAGCAGGCAGCTTGGCTCGCAGCCGACTATTGGAACACCCTGGCTGGCGTAGCCGACAAGCAGGTCCACGTTGTAGCGGGCCTGGGTGGCCGCCTCACCCAGCAGGCCCTTGGAAATCATGGGCCGGCCGCAGCACCCGGCGTTGGCCAGCTCCACGCGGAATCCCGCCGCCTCCAGCAGTTCCACGGCGGCCCGGCCAACCTGAGGGTAGTTGTAGTTCATGAAAGTGTCATTGAACAACACCACTGTCCGCCCCCCCTCACGAAGGGGGTATACAGGGGGATTGCCCTTCCGTTGCGAGCTGAACCACTTGGGCAACGTCTCCCGGACAAAGGGCGGGAGCGACCGCTCGGGATGGACCCCCAGAACCCTCCCGGCGAACAGCTTGCCCAGGGGACTCCGGGCTACCCAGTTTGAGATAGGCGCAAACTTGCTGCCCATCCGGTTAACCCGGTTTATGTGGGCAAACACCTTGTTCCGCAGGGGCCGGCCGTTGGCCGTATAGTACCGGTCCAGAAACTCGTACTTGAGCTTGGCCATGTCCACCCCGGAGTCGCACTCCGCCTTGCAGGCCTTGCACTCCAGGCACAGGTCCATGGCCTCGAAAAGCCGCTCGCTGGTAATGGTCCCTTCCGGCAACCGGCCCGACAGCGCCGCCCGCAGCAGGTTGGCCCGGCCCCTGGTTGAATGCTCTTCGTCCCGGGTGGCCATGAACGAGGGGCACATCGAGCCGTCCAGCTTGCGGCAGGCGCCCATGCCGTTGCACATCTCCACCGCGCCGGCGTAGTTGGTATCCAGGGAAAAGTCCAGTTTGGTGGGAAAGGGCGCAGACCGGTAATCGGGGCCGAAGCGGAGGTTCTCCGTCATCGGCGGGCAGTCGATGATCTTGCCGGGATTCATGATCCCCTGGGGATCGAAGGTGTTCTTTACTTCCCGGAACATCTCGTAAATCTCCGGGCCGAACATCTTCTCGGTCCAAACACCGCGAACGATCCCGTCCCCGTGCTCGCCGCTCAGCGAGCCGCCAAACTCCCGCACCAGGTCACTGATCTCGTCGGCGATGGAAACCATGGTGCCGATGCCCTGGGAGTCTTTGAGGCTGACCAGCGGTCGGACGTGGAGACAGCCGACGCTGGCATGGCCGTAGTAGGCCGCCTCGGTCCCATGGTTGCGAACAATCTCATCGAACCGGCGCACGAACTCCCCCAGGTTCTCCGGGTCCACCGCCGTGTCCTCCACAAAGGGAAGCGGTTTCGCGTCTCCATGGATGCTCATCAGCAGGCCCAGCCCGGCCCGGCGCAGATTCCACACATTGGCCTGGGCCGCCTTGTCCAGCATGTTGACGCACGCGTACCCGAGGCGCCGGTGAGCCATGTCCTCCTTCAGCGCGTTCATCTTCGAGGTTAGCTCAGCCTCGGATTCACCGTAGAACTCCACCGCCAGCAGGGCGCCCGGGTCCCCTTCAATGAAGGACATCCCCCGGGAGTGGCCCAGCGACTCCCGGGACCGGTCCAGCAGTATTTTGTCCATGACTTCCACCGAAGATGGATCGTGCTTCAGAACCTCGCGGGTGGCCTCGCTGGCCTCCACGATGCCGGTGAAGTGCAGCACGGAAAGGGCGGTCATCGCCGGCCGGGGCACCAGGTTGACCTTCGCTTCGGTCACCACGCAAAGGGTGCCCTCCGAACCGACCACCATCCGGGATAGATTGAACGGGTCTTCGCCCAGAAACTCGTCCACGTTGTACCCGCTGACCCTCCGCATGATCTTCGGGTACCGGGCCACGATCTCTGCCAGGTTTTCCCGCGCTATCCGGTGCACGCCCCGGTAGATGTCCGATTCCAGGCCGGCGGCGCTGAGCTTGGATTCCAACGAGTGGGCTTCCAGGGGGCTGAAGTGACACTGGGTGGCGTCGGCCAGCACCACGTTCAGCTCTTTGACGTGGTCCAGGGTCTTGCCATAAATGACCGAGTGAGCGCCGCAGGTGTTGTTGCCAATGCCGCCGCCAACGCAGGCCCGGTTGGCGGTGGTAGGGTCGGGAGCGTAGTGGAGTCCCTGAGCCAGTATCTGTTTATTGAGCTGCTCCAGTACAATACCCGGCTGGACCCGCGCCCAGTGCTCCTCCCGGTTCACCTCCAGGAGTTTGTTGAGGTACTTGCTGAAGTCCACCACGATGGCGTGGTTGACCGTCTGCCCGGCCAGCGCGGTTCCTCCGCCACGAGGCAGCACCGGGACGCCGTTGGCCCGGGCCAGTTCCACCACTGCTACCACGTCCTCCACGCTGCGGGGAATGACCACCCCCACCGGCTCCATCTGGTAGATACTGGCGTCGGTGCTGTAGAGGATTCGGGAGAACTTATCGAAGCGTACCTCCCCGGACACCCTTCGCCGCAACTCTTGGGCCAACTCCTCACGCTCTTTGCCCCGTATCCGGGCCGCCGCCGAGGTTGCCAGTGCCATGTCGTATTCTCCACTAAACCTTAGCGCTCAGCCATTAGCTGGTAGCAGTCAGCTTATCTCAATCGATGGTGCGGCTTCAACCGAGCCCAATACCCACCTCGCCCAGCCCCGGCGCAGCATTGTGACGGGTCTCACGCCGATGATAGACTGGCGCCACCCACCAAGGAGGTGTCAAATGGTCAACCAGGCACCCCGCCCGGAAACCATCGATAAGCTCGCGCGCGGCGTCTACCCGGCCTTTGCGATGCTGGCCGGGATGCAGCTTGACCTGTTTACGCCCCTCAAGGATGGACCGAAGACCGCCGGGGAGATTGCCGAGGCGATCGGCGTCGGTTCGGCGAAACTCCGGCCCTTGCTCTACGCTCTGGTGGTTGCCGGTTTGCTGACAGTGGAAGAAGGCTTGTTTTCCAATACCCTGGAAACCGCTCATTTCCTGGTCCGGGGCAGATCGGCTTACATGGGCGGCAGGCATGAATCTATGGTTGAGACGTGGAACGCGGTGCTCAAGACAGCCGAGTCGGTCCGCACCGGCTCGGCTCAGGCTAAGATCGACTTCTCAGCTTTGTCGCCGGAAGAAGTGAAAACAAACCGGGGACGCAGGCACCTCGATACGATGGCCGCAGGGCGGGACCTGGTAACGAGGTATGATTTCTCGTCCTATCGCACCCTGCTGGATGTCGGGGGAGGCTCGGGGGGCCTTGCCATCGCGATCACCGAGGCCCATCCCGGTATCCGGGCGACCGTGGCCGATCTGCCCAATGTGGTTCCGGTCACTCAATATTTCGTGGAGGAAGCAGGCACCACCGAAAGGGTCCGGGCAGTTGCAGCCGACATCCTCGAAGGCTTGGCCACGGGTCCCTACGACGTTGCGGTCTTGAGGAACTTCATTCAAGTATTGTCAGTCTGTCAGGCGCGCGTTGCCCTCCGTAACATCAACCAGGCTATCAAAGCCGGTGGCTCTATCTATATATTGGGGTCGATTATTGCCGATTCGCGGATCTTTCCCCCGGAAACGGTTGCATCCAACCTGTACTTCCTGAATATCTACGACGGAGGCCAGGCTTACACCGAAGGAGAGTATCGCGGCTGGCTGACCGAAGCGGGATTTGAGGACATCGAGCGCGTCGTTCTACCCGGCGCCACCAGCATTATGAGGGCCCGGAAGCCGGCTTAGCGTGCACAAGTCCTTAGTCTCGACCTAAGTTGTACGGCTCCCCTCTCCCGTGGGAGAGGGGTTTGGGGGTGAGGGCTGCCCACCATCGCCGCCACGTTGTCGCAGGCATCGCCCCAATGCTAAACTGGTGACAAGCGCGGTTGCCGGAGACTTCGGCGCGTGCTCGTAGCCCGGTGGGCGCGCTCCAAGGTTGGCGAGAGGGGGTTTATGCCAGACTGTATGAAACCCCTGCGATAAGAACCGCGCCTCGGCGCAACAGCTCGAAACACCACTAGCTGCGACCGAGACGGCTCTGCTTTCAAAAGCGTCTTGTATGGTTCGCACAGCAATATTTCGAGTATTATTCGGATCGGCATAAACAATGTTAAGCCGCATACGCCAGCAGAGATGGTGACCCTATCGCCAATGGTCAGGACATTCTGCAGCGTATCTATATCGAGCATAAAGATGCGGACGACGTAGGAAGTTTCCCTGAGGAGACAGCCGTTGGACATGTCATTGCAACGCGAACTCAGCCAGCTACTGGCCACACTGAGGCGCGAGGGGCGGCAGGTAAGTGGTCTTGAACCGCAGCTAGTGCCGCCGGACAAGGCAACTGCGTATAATGTCGCCCAGATGGTAGCCGAAGAGTTGGGCTGGGCGGTTGCTGGCTGGAAGATCGCCGCGGTGAAGCGAGAAATGCAGGAGGCCCTGCGTACCGATTCGCCGATCTACGGCCGGGTCTTCGCACCGATGGTCAAAGCCTCCCCGCTCAGGGTGGCACATTCCACGCTTTGCAGCCCGATACCGGAGGTCGAGTATCAGGTACGGCTGGGCGTCGACCTCCCACCCCGCGACGAACCTTACACGGAGGCGGAGGTTGGCGATGCGATCGCTTCGTTGCACCCGGGTGTCGAACTCGCAGAATGCCGGTTCGTCCACGACGCTGCATTTCCGCCCCTCGAAGCCATTCTCGCCGACGGCGCGGGCGCGAGCACGATAGTCTATGGTCCCCCGATCGAAGATTGGAGGATGCGTGACATTGCGGGTCAAGAAGTAGTATTGCTCTGCAACGGCAAGCCGCGTCGACAGGGCACGGCGGCCGCCGCGCTCGACCACCCCATACGACCACTTGTCTGGCTCGCGAACGAAATGTCGCGTTCGGGCATTGGACTGAAGGCTGGGCAAATGATTAGTACCGGCACACTCACCGGCATGCTGGCGCCGAAGCCAAGCGAGACCTACGTCGCCGATTTTGGACCCCTCGGGACCATTTCGGTGACATTTACGTGAACCAACCAATGTTCGGCCTGCTCCGTCAGCGTTCTGGTTTCGTATCGCTCAGGGATCAAACGGAAGGGATGTGGATCAGGTGCTACGGTCTGATTCAATGCATTGGCCTAATAAGCAGGTCAACGCGCCTGCCAAAAGGCTACGCCTTTCGGTTCCCTCAGCGCCTCGCGCTACGGCGGCGCGTTACCTAAACCGTTAGGCCGACGTAAGAACAAGAGCGGTCGTATCGCAGGACACAAACGTCATGAGCACGAACGTTGCGAAACCCGCTAAGGTGGCGATCATCGGCGCCAGCGGTACCTACGGCAAGGGGATCCTCGCCCGGGCCGAGGAGATTGGTGTCGAGGCGGTGGTGGTCACGCGGTCGCCGCACAAGTTCAAAGACGTGAAGCCGACGACTACGGTGGTCGAGGCGCAACTAGATGAACAAGAGAAGCTGAAGAAGGCGTTTACGGGCTGCGACGGTGTCATCTCGGCGCTCGGCGACGACAGGAAGAAGCGCCCGAAGACGCACAACCTCCCGCACGTTTGGAACGCCATGAAGGCTGCCAGCGTGACAAAATTCATCGGCATGGGTTCCGGACTGATGATGATGCCGGGAGAGAAGCCTGGGGGTTTTCAGCGCACCGTTCGCCCCCTGCTGAGCGTGCTGAAGCGCTTTGGTGTCGACCTGCTGGAACAGAACGAGTGGGAGCGCGACAGTCTGCTCATGGGCAAGAACAGCGCGGATGGCATCACGTGGGTGCTCACCAGACCGGTGAAGGCGACCAAGACGCCCTTTGTCGGGGCCCGAGTGCATAAGGATAGGCGCGGCCCGTTGAAATGTTCGATCTACGACCATGGCGACTTTTGCTTGTACTGCGTGGCGTCAAGCGAGTGGCAAGCTTGCACCGCATGTAAGTTCCGGGCCGCAGCCCAAGAAGAAGTAGGACCCCGCGAATGGTCCATTTTCCTTGTCTTGTCGCCGAGGCCTCGGCATGCCATATAACGTTGGTTTGCGGCTGACGGATTTGAGTTGTTACGCTGCGTGTTCGCACCCGGCCATCGCCCGGCCGTTCGTGAGTGGTCCCGGGTTTTTCACTATTCCTCCAGCGGCCATAAACGGTCACAGAACACAGGCAACCTGATGAGAAATCGAGCCGACACAGACGCCACCAAGCCCAGAGAACAAGAACGTAATATCTCCGTGCCTCCGTGCCTCCGTGCCTCTGTGCCTCTGTGCCTCAGTGGCTCATAAGGTTAGGGGGGAGGACCACCCATGCCATCGCTAAAGATCGGCTTTATCGGCCTGGGCCGGATGGGCCTGCCCATGTCTTATCGCCTGCTCGCGGCCGGCTTCGACCTGACGGTCCACAACCGTAGTCAGGGCAAGGTGCGCCAGATCGCCGGGGCGGGCGCCCACCCGGCCGAGTCCGCCGACCAGGTCGTGCGCGAAACGGACATCGTCCTCGCCTGCCTGCCCGATGTCGCCACGGTGGAGCGAGTCTTTCTGGGTGAGGACGGCATCGTGGCCAGCGCCCGGCCCGGCCAGATACTGGTGGACCACAGTACCGTTGGCCTGGACCAGTCGAAGACCTGCGCCGCCGCCGCTGGGGAAAAGGGCGCCCTATTTCTCGACGCCCCGATCAGCGGCGGCACCGAGCGGGCCGGGGACGGCACACTTACCATCATGGCGGGCGGGCCTGCTGAAGCCTTTCGACGGGCGCTGCCCTCTTTCCAAGCCATGGGAACGACCGTGCGTCACATGGGGCCGGCGGGCACCGGCACCGTGGCCAAGCTGGTCAACCAGCTTCTGGTGGGCATCCACTCCGTGGCCGCGGCGGAGGCGATGCTCCTAGCCGCCAAATCGGGGGCCGATCCTGCGCTGGTTTTCGAGGTGGTCAACTCCGGTTGGGGGCAGAGCTTCATGCTGGCCCGAAACGCCCCGGTGATGCTGGACCGCAGCTTCGACGACGCCCGCGCCCCGCTGCGGACGCTGCTCAAAGACCTCCTCTTGATTCAAGAACTGGTCCGGAAGCTGGACGCGCCGACTCCGGGCGCCGACCTGGCCTTTCGGCTATTCTCGGAGGCGGCCGCGGCGGGCCTGGGCGACCTGGACGGCCCGGCCGTCGTGCTCCCCATGGAGGAGCGGGCGGGCTGCCGGATTGAACGAGTACCGTCCCGCGAGTAATCGTCTCGAAACCGCGGGCTCCGTTTCGGTCATATGACCACACCTCCGTGCCACGACCCCCCCGGCGATGCTAGAATGATTGTCGAACAAATAATCACAGGTGCTGTTTAATGCCCCAGGAATTCATATACGTCAAAGGCGCCAGGGAGCACAACCTCAAGAACATCGACGTGGCCATCCCCCGGGAGAAGCTGGTCGTCATCACCGGAGTTTCCGGGTCAGGCAAGAGTTCCCTGGCCTTCGATACCATCTACGCCGAAGGGCAGCGGCGCTACGTCGAGTCCCTATCCGCCTACGCCCGCCAGTTCCTAGGCCGCATGGACAAGCCCGACGTCGATTACATCGAGGGGCTCTCTCCGGCCATATCCATCGACCAAAAGGGCGTCTCCCACAACCCTCGCTCCACCGTGGGCACCGTTACCGAAGTCTACGACTACCTGCGGCTGCTCTTCGCCAGGGTGGGCCGGCCCCACTGCCCAAAATGCGGCCAGCCGGTGCAAAGACAGACCATCCAGCAGATCGCCGACTCCATCATGTCCCTCCCCGAGGGCAGCCGCATCATGCTGCTGGCTCCCAAGGTGCGCCGCAGGAAAGGCGAGCACAAGGATGTCTTCGAGGCCGCCCGCAAATCCGGCTTCGTCCGGGTCCGGGTCAACGGCACCGTGCACCTGCTGGAGGAGCTTGGCGACCTGAACCTAGACAAGAAGAAGTGGCACTACATCGAGGTGGTGGTGGACCGGTTGATCGTCCGCCCGGAAACCGAGGTGAGCCGGGTGTCCGAGTCGGTGGAAGCGGCGCTACGGGAAGGAGATGGCGTCGTCCAGGTGGGCCGGGAGGGTGAGGAAGAGCTGGTCTTCTCCGAGCAGTTCGCCTGCGTCCAGTGCGGCACCAGCCTGTCGGAGATCGAGCCCCGCACCTTCAGCTTCAACAGCCCCCACGGCGCCTGTCCCGTGTGCACCGGCCTCGGATACAAGCTCGAGGTCGACCCGGACCTGGTGATCTTCGACAAGAAACTGTCGCTGTTGGAAGGGGCCATAGCTCCCTGGAGCCGGGGCGGCACCTCCAGCAGCTGGTATCTGAGCCTGTTGGAGTCGGTGGCCGGGAGCCACGGTTTCTCGGCCAGTACGCCGGTCAAGGACCTGACCGAGAACCAGTTGAACATGGTCCTCTACGGCAACAAGTCCCGGAAAATCACCATCCGGCACAAAACCCAACATGGCCGCGTTTATAGCTGGAACACCACCTTCGAGGGGGTAATTTCCAACCTGGAACGCCGCTACCGGGACACTGAATCAGACTATACCCGAGGGGAAATTGAGCGCTACATGGCCGCCCGGCCCTGCAAAACCTGCGGCGGCAAGCGGCTCCGGCCCGAGGCGCTCGCCGTCAGCGTCTGCGGCTTGGGGATCATGGACGTGTGCGCCAAGAACATCGGCGAGGCCCTCAACTGGGTGCGCGAGATCGACCCCGACGCCCCCGGTGACCATCCGGAAGGCGCCCTGTCCCGCCGGGACAAGACCATCGGCAATCAAATCCTGAAGGAGATCGAAGGCCGGCTGCGCTTCCTGGCGAACATCGGCCTCGACTATGTAACCATGGCCCGCACGGCCCGGACCCTCTCCGGCGGTGAAGCCCAGCGGGTCCGCCTCGCCACCCAGATCGGCTCCGGGCTGACCGGTGTTCTGTACGTTTGCGACGAGCCGACCGTCGGACTGCACCCCCACGACGACCACCTGCTGATCGGCACCCTGATCCGGCTGCGCGACATGGGCAACACCGTGATAGTGGTGGAGCACGACGAAGCGATGATGCGGGCCGCCGACTTCATCGCCGACCTGGGCCCCGGCGCCGGGGAGCACGGAGGGCAGATCGTGGCCACCGGCACCATCGATGAGGTGATGCAGACGCCGGGGTCGCTGACGGGCCAATACCTCAGCGGAAAGAAGAAGGTGCCGATGCCGGAAGGGCGCCGTCCGGGAAACGGCTCCTTCTTGACCATCGCCGGCGCCCGCGAAAACAACCTGCGGAACATCGACGTGGAGTTCCCTCTTGGGCTCCTGGCCTGCATTACCGGGGTCTCCGGCTCCGGCAAGAGTTCCCTGGTCTACGAGATCCTGTACAAGAAGCTGGCTCTGCTCATCAACCGGGCCAGAGACCTGCCCGGCGGCCACGACGACATTCTGGGAATCGAGAACATCGACAAAGTGGTGAACATCGACCAGTCACCCATCGGCCGGACCCCGCGCAGCAACCCGGCCACCTACACCGGGGCCTTCACGCCCATCCGGGAGCTGTTCGCCAACCTGCCCGAGGCCCGTATCCGGGGCTACCGGCCGGGCCGGTTTTCCTTCAACGTGAAGGGAGGCCGGTGCGAAGCTTGTCAGGGCGCGGGCTTCAATCAGATCGAGATGCAATTCCTCCCCGACGTCACCGTCCCCTGCGAGATTTGCCAGGGACGCCGCTACAACCGGGAGGCCTTGGAGGTAACCCTCCGCGGCAAGAGCATCGCCGACGTGCTAAGCATGACCGTGGACCAGGGCCTGGAGTTCTTCTGGAATTTTCCACGCATCAAGTCCAAGCTGGAGACCCTCCGGGACGTGGGCCTGGGCTACATCCGCCTGGGTCAACCGGCCACCACCCTCTCCGGCGGTGAGGCCCAACGGGTGAAGCTGTCCACCGAGCTATCCAAGCGGGCTACCGGCAGGACACTGTATCTGCTGGACGAACCGACCACCGGCCTCTCCTTCGAAGACTGCGCTGCCCTGCTGCGGGTGCTGCACCGCCTGGTGGACGCCGGCAACAGCATGTTTCTCATCGAGCACAACCTGGACATAATCAAGAACGCCGACTGGATCATCGACCTGGGCCCGGGAGCGGGGGACGAAGGAGGCCGGCTTATCGCCACCGGCACCCCAGAGCAACTGGCCGAGAATCCCGACTCTTTCACCGGCCAGTATCTGCGAAAGTTTCTCCCGGCGAAGGCGCCGGTGAAATCAAGAACGAAGGGGAAGGCGAAGGTGCCGGCGCCGGCCGCCGCGGGGAACTAGCGCTCGCATTCATTTTTGTCACAGCCTCGGCGGTTTGATAGAATGGTTCGATAGAATGATTGACGCAATTCCCAACCAACGGGAGGATACCGATGCCCCTTCACTACGACGGTGAAGTCCGGATTAACAAGATCAACATGGGGCCTTACGGCAACAACGGTTACATCGTGGTGTGCCCGGAGACCAACGAGGGCATCATTATCGACACCCCTGCCGAGCCGGAAAAGCTCCTGAATGTGCTCGGCGATACCAAGATCAAGAATATTCTGATCACCCACAACCATCGAGACCACTTGCTGGGGTTTGATGAGATCACCGGCAGTGTCGGCGCTCCCGTGGGCATCGGCACCAAAGACGCCGGCGCGCTTCCCAAGCCCCCGGAAAACAATCTGGAAGACGGAGACGTGATCAAATTCGGCAACCGGGAACTCCAGGTGCTGGCCACCCCCGGCCATACCGACGGCGCCGTCTGCTTTCTCGTGGGGAAGCATCTCTTCTCCGGCGACACCCTGTTCCCCGGAGGCCCCGGCAAGACCCGCAGCCCCGAGGCCCTGCAACAGGTTATCGCTAGCATCACCGGCAAGCTCCTGGTGCTGCCGGACGAAACGGCGGTCTACCCCGGGCACGGTAACGACACCACCATCGGCACCGCCCGGCAGGAGTACCAGGTCTTCGCCTCTCAGCCCCACCCACCGGACCTTTGCGGAGACGTCGCCTGGGTTGCCCAGTAAACGCCATTTTGTGGCGCCACCCACACCCACCAAGAACCTCTCCGGGCTCCCGACAGCGGAAGCCTTTTCCGGCTGCCCTCCGGCAGGCACGGGAAGGGGCCGCGCCCCGGCGCCCGTAATATCAGGATAAACATGTTCCAACGCTCCGTCCTGGATAACCAGCTCCGGGTCCTGACCTCGGCCATAGCTCACACCAACTCGGTGTCCATGGTCATCTGCGTCGGCTCCGGCTCACGGTATGAGACCCCGGAAATGGCCGGGGTTTCCCACTTCATCGAGCATTTGCCCTTCAAAGGAACCAAGAAGTGGCCTACCGCCCGAGAGGTCAGCGAGGCCATCGAAGGGGTCGGCGGCATCATGAACGCCAGCACCGACCGGGAGATGACCGTCTTCTGGTGCAAGGTCGCCAAGGACCACTTCCACTCGGCCTTTTCCGTGCTGCTGGACATGATACTCAACCCGGTGCTGGACCCGGTTGAGGTGGAGAAGGAACGGGAGGTCATCCAGGAAGAGCTGCGGATGACCTACGACAACCCCACCTATAAGGTAGACCTCCTTATCGATGAGGCCCTGTGGCCGGACCAGGCCATGGGCCGGGACGTAGGAGGAACCGCCGAGACCGTCAGCGAGATCACCCGGGATAGCATCCACGAGTACATGCACCGTCAGTACAACCCGGCCAACACCGTGGTGGCCATCGCCGGCAACATAACCCACGAAGAGGTGCTGGACCAGGTGGATAAAGCCACCGGGAGTTGGAAACCTCAGCCGGCCCTGGACTGGGAGCGGGTGACCCATCACGACGGCGGCCCCGTCGTCCGGATGGAACAGCGGCGCACCGACCAGACCCACCTTTGCCTCGCCCTTCCCGGCCTCTCCATGGAGGACCCGGACCGGTATAGCCTCGCCATGCTCAACGTCATGCTGGGCGACGGGATGAGCAGCCGGCTGTTCTTGAATCTGCGGGAACAGCAGAGTCTGGCCTACGACGTCAGCAGCTCGACCAGCAGCTTCCGGGACTGTGGCTCGGTGGTGATCTACTGCGGTGTTGAGCCGAAGAAGAGCCGGGAAGCGGTCCGCGTGGTAGTCGGCGAGTTGGAGGGTATGCACCAAGAGGCTTCACAGCAGGAGCTGACCAAAGCCAAGGAGTACACCAAAGGCAGGCTGCTGCTGCGGATGGAAGACACCAGAGCGGTGGCGTCATGGCTGGCGTCCCAGGAACTCTTGCGGGACCGGGTCGCCACCCTGGACGAGGCGATCCAGAACATCGACGCCGTCACCACCTCCGACGTGGCCAAAGTAGCTCGGAGGCTATTCGACGGGGACAAGCTCAAACTCGCCGTGGTCGGCCCCCACCGAAGCGATAAGCTGTTCCTCCGGGCATTGCGGTTCTAGTACACTGTCTCGTAAATAGCTTTACGTCGGCAAGATTTGGCGATATTTCTTCCCCCGATCGTCTTTCCGGCGCAAGCCGGAATCCAGCCTCACCATCGTCATTCCGGCGCAGGCCGGAATCCAGGGAAGCGTTTGCTTGATCCCGGCCTTCGCCAGGATGACGGGCCGTGCACCGAGCCGGACATGAGGGCCTTCCCGCCAAGTGGGGCCCGGTACGCCAATGAGTCAATTGCGGAGGTATGATGGACCCTTCCGACACAATCGAAGTTGACGGCCTGGAAGAGGCCTACGAAGCCATGTACCGGGAAGGCTGGACCGACGGCCTGCCCGCGGTCCCTCCCACCGACCGGCTTGTCCAGGCCGTGCTTGACTACCTCGGCCGGGACCCCGAAGAGGTCATCGGCACGGTACCGCCTCAAAACAGGATCGCCACCGTGCAAAAGGTAGCCGTCAACTGCGTCATGGCCGGCTGCCGTCCCGAGTACGTACCGGTGGTCATCGCCGCCCTAGAAGGTATGCTGGACGACGCCTTCAACCTGAACGGGGTCCAGGCCACCACCAACTGCATCAGCCCCTTGGCCATCGTCAGCGGGCCGGTGGTCGACCAATTGGGGTTCAACTACGGCGACAACGTCTTCGGCGGCGGCTCCAGGGCCAACGCCGCCGTGGGGCGGGCCATCCGCCTGATCCTCTGGAACCTGGGAGGCGGCTACGCCGGAGAAATCGACCGGGCGACATTCGGGCACCCGGGGAAGTACACCTTCTGCATCGCCGAAGACATCCACAACAGCCCGTGGCAGTTGCTGCACCAGGACCGGGGTTTTCCCGGCGAAGGGTCGTACGTTACCGTCTTCGCCTGCGAGTCGCCCCACCACATAGCCACCGGCTCCGGCTACGTCCTTACCGGCACGGATGTCCTTAGCGTAATCGCCGACTGCATCTCCACGGCGGGTAGCGCCGCGATGAACGGCGGCGGACAGGTGCTTCTGGTCGTGGGACCGATGACCGCCCAGAAATTGGCCGCCGACGGGTACGACAAGGCCCGGGTGCGTCAGGAGCTTCATGAGCTTGCCCGGAAGCCGGTGAGCCTGATGAAGTCGAACAAATTCCTCAACCCCGACCATCCGTTTCACTGGGCCAACTTCGTGGACATCAACGACGATAACGCGATGATTCCGGCGCTCCGCCTCCCCGAGGACCTGCTGGTCATGGTGGCCGGTGGTTGGGGGTCCGGCTCCGGCTTCAACGCCGTGTGCCACGGCTGGATGCAGGCCGGGGGCCGGGCCCAAACCCGGCAAATCAAAATGCCAAGTTGAGCCAAGCCACGGGCCCAACCCTGGAACGAAAAGTCAGGGGCGGACTCCTGCCTTCAGGCAAGCACCAGGGTAAGGGGCGGGTAACCGCTGAAATCACCCGTTAACGGAGGACATCATGGCCAAGATAATTCTTCACAGCCCGGTAGGCCACGAAGCGCCCCATGCCGAAGGGCTGGCGCCCTTGACCGATCCCCGGGGAAGCCGGGTGGCCTTTCTTTTCAACGGCCACGTATCGGTGCTCCCCTTCTGGAAGAACCTGGAGCAGGAGATAATGCTCCGGTGCGAGCCGGAGTCCATCAGCAAGGTGGTCAAGCCCAACACCTTCGCTCCCGCATCCGCCTCCGACATCCAGGAGTTGTCTTCGGCCGACCTGGCTCTGGTAGGCGTGTGCGCTTGAGGGTCCTGCACTTCCGGCTCCGTGCGAGACGGTATCAACCTGGAGCGGGCCGGTGTCCCGGCCCTCGTCATTTCCCACGACGTGTTCGAAAAGGCGGCCCAAGCCCAATCCAAGGCCCTGGGTTTGGCCGACCTCCGGCTCATCGTCTACAACCAGCCCAAGGGCGAAGCGGAGGATGTAGAGGGGGCAGCCGCGGCTCGATCTGTGGTGGACCGGTTGCTCGAGATGGTGCGGGACGCTTCTGGTTGATCATCTCGCGCCTTCCCGCCCGGTAGCGCCGCCACCGGGCATCGGCCTGGTGGCCCGTTCAATCAAAGCCGGCCTTCGCCTTGGCCCGAATCGGTGAGAGCCCGGTGGATCACGCCGCGCTAGATCGCTGAAGCATCGAATTCCGGCGCCACCGGGTTCCGCAGCACTCCAATTCCTGGGATGTCGACTTCCACCGTATCGTCGGGCCTAATAGCCTTGGTGACGCCGGTGGTACCGGAGTAAACCAGGTCGCCGGGGTGAAGCGTCACCTGCTGGCTGATGTAGCTGACAATCTCGAAGAAAGTAAACAGCATGTCCTTGGTGTGAGCCCTCTGTACCTCCACACCGTTGACCCGGACTATCAACTCCAAATTCTGCGGGTTGATATCCGTCTCGATCCAGGGACCGATCGGGGCGAAGGTGTCCGAGCCTTTGGCCCGCCAGAAACTCCGGTCGTCCTTTTGCCAGGCTCGCTCGCTCACGTCGTTGCCGCAGGTGTAGCCCAGGATGTACTTGCGGGCCTCGGCGGGCGTTATACGGCGGCAAGGCTTGCCGATGACCGCCACGGCTTCACCTTCGTAGTGCACATCACCATCGGAGTCTCTGGGGATTATTATCGGATCGCAGTGTCCCACCAGAGCGCTGCGGGCTTTGAGCCAGGGCTCGGGATGCTCCGGCGCCGCCGGCGTCGAATTTCCGGACATCGATGCGGCGAACTCCAGATGATCCGCGAAATTCATGCCCGGCGCCCACATCTCAGTCGGCTCCGTCGGGGGGAGCAGTTTGACATCAGACAGCTTATATTGAATGTCGGTCATCCTGAACTGGGTGTAGATACTGCCCCGGATTTCAATCACGTCCTCCCCCTGCACCACCCCATACGCTACTCTTCTGGCGGCACGAAACCGCGCGATTTTCATTCTGTAGCTACCTCTCGGCCCTGTTCCTGAGGGTACTCGGTGGGGATTGTAACCTTTCCTGAGGGGCGCCACAAGGGCCAAAACACGTTGCTTGGAAGACCCGTCGGAGATTAGAATACCACTCTGGCGCATCCGTGATCGGTCCGAACTTGCCAAACAATTCGAAGCGCCGTATCTGGGAGGGTCCACCGTGAAGGTTGGTTTCTTTGTCAACGCTCAACATCCGCAAGACGAGTCGATGCCTCAAAAGATTCAGGCAAACGTGGAACAGGTCAGGGCGGCCCGTGACGCCGGCTTCGACCTGATCTGCGCCGCCCAGCACTACCTGTCGGCGCCCTACCAGATGTGCACCACCTTCCCCCTACTGGCAAGGATGGCGGCGGAGGCCGGCGAGATGGAATTGGCCGCCACCGTGGTCCTGCTGCCCCTCCACAATCCGGTGGAGTTGGCCGAGAGCGTCGCCACCATGGATGCTATCTGCGGAGGCCGCTTCATCCTCGGCATCGGCCTGGGCTACCGGGATGAAGAGTACACTGCCTTCGGCATCCGGCGGAGCGAACGGGTGGGCCGGATGCATGAGGCCCTGAAGGTGATGAAACTTCTCTGGGGTGAGGAAGAGGTGGAGTTCCAGGGGAAGTACTACCAGGTGCCACGGGTCAAGCCGGCCACTCGCACCGTCCAGAAACCTCACCCTCCCATCTGGGTGGCGGCCAACAACGATGTCGCCATCCGCCGGGCCGCCCGATGGGGCTATCCCTGGCTGATCAACCCCCATGCCACCGTGCCGATGGTCGCCGGCCAATTCCAGCGCTACCTCGAGGAACTCAAGCTGGCCGGGCAGCCAACCCCCCAGGTATTGCCCATGATGCGGGAGCTGTACGTTGCCAGTGACCGGGAGACCGCCTACCAGGAGAGCCGGCCCTATCTGGAGGGGAAATACGCAGCCTACGCCGCCTGGGGTCAGGACAAGGCCCTGCCCGGCGACGAGAGCTTCAGCATTCCCTACCAAGACTTGGCCCGGGACCGCTTCTTGCTGGGGTCCCCGGACGACGTGGTCCGGGAGATGCTGCGCTACCGGGACGAACTGGGCGTCAACTACCTGATTTTCCGGATGCAATGGCCCGGCATAGAGCAAGAGAAGGTGCTCCGGCAGATCGAACTCATGGGCCGGGAAGTGATCCCCCGGGTCAAAGCTGCCGCGTAGCGCGCCGGTGGTGACATGATCGCCTCCCAACAGGGAAGGGCTCCCCCTAAGGCCCGTCGTTCCCATCGCTCGTTGTTGCTCCTTTGGATTCAATGAAACTATCTCCCTCCTCATCAACGTGACATCATCACTGGCCTGGCAGGGCCCTCACCCTCGTTCCCTCTCCCGCGGGAGAGGGAACGAGGGTGAGGGTTCAATTTGCTCGCGGAGGCCAGCATCGTCCAGGATAATCAAAGGGCCTTCTGAACTACCACACCAAAGCTTGACGCAACATCCCGGCAAGTATATGCTCCCCGTTGGGATGTGGGCACCGTGTCGCGTCGACGCCGGGACCCACCAGCTACGAGGTTTGGACATACACTGGCCGGAGAAGCAGGGGGCGGGGATAGTGAGGTTGCCCGGGCTCGATTCACGGCCCCCCTTTCCGGCGAATCCTTCAGCGCGACCCGTTGACATGCCGCTCGTTGTCGCTCCACTTCCCAGGGCTCCCGTTCCGGTCAGGCAGCGGTTGGCTGCCGGCTCGACCGAATCGTTCATCATGGAGTGTGCGTAAGATATGGTGCCTCCCGGAGATATCGGTGCGCTGCCCATCTGGGTAGGAGTCTACCTGGCGCTGGCCGTGGCCATGACGGTTTCCGGCTACGCCTTCTACAATCGGGTGGTACGCCTCATCCGCCAGGGCAAACCCGAGGCTCGCTTCGACCACCCGGTCCAGCGGCTTATGGGCGCGCTTGTCATCGTCCTCGGACAGCGCAAAGTCCTCCAACGGGTCCCGGCAGGGGACTGGGCCGGCATCGGCCACGCCACCATCTTTTGGGGCTTTCTCACCCTCCTGTTCAGCTATGGTATATTCATATTCGCCGCCTCGGCCTGGAGGCATCTTCCGGAGAAACTGTTCACCGAGACCGGCGTCCGGGTTTATGCCACCTATCTGGACATCCTGGCGGTGGTCTTGCTGGTTATGCTGTCCTGGGCGCTGATCCGGCGGTGGGCGGTCAAGCCCCACCGGCTCAGCTTCGACCTGACCCGTAACTCCGATGCGCTGATCACCGTGGGCCTCATCGCCGGACTCATGATTACCGCCATCCTTACCCACTCCTTCTACGTGGCCGAGGGCGGGACCGGCCCGGAAGCCGACGTGATCATCGGCGGCCTGCTGGGCGACTGGTTCACCAACCTGGGGCTGGGGGTAGGCGCAGCCAACATCCTCCAGGCCGTGTTCTGGTGGAGCCACCTGGCCCTGATCCTGGGCTTCTCCATGTACATCCCCTTCTCCAAGCACATGCACATGTTCGCGGCACCCGCGAATGCCTTCTTCCGCTCCCTGGAACCCCGGGGCACGCTGCCCACCATCGACCTGGAGAATACGGAGCGGTTCGGCGCCGGACGCGTTCAGGACTTCACCTGGAAACAGCTCCTCGACGGCTACGCCTGCGCGGTCTGCGGCCGGTGTTCCGACGCCTGCCCGGCCAACCAGACCGGGAAACTTCTCTCGCCAATGCACATCGTGGAGGGCCTGAAAGAACACATGGTGAGCATCGGCCACCAGGGGCCTCGCAACCCGGAGCACGTCGAGCCGGCTCCTCTCATCGGCCACGCCATCTCCGAGCAGGCCATCTGGGACTGCGTTTCCTGCGGCGCGTGCATGGAGGAATGCCCCGTGGTCGTGGAGCATATCCCCACCATCGTGGACCTGCGCCGCAACCTGGTGCTGGAGGAGTCCAAGGTGCCGGAAACCGCCATGAACGCCCTGCTCAGCTTGGAGCAGCGAGGCCATCCCTGGCGGGGCACCCAATTCTCCCGCACCGACTGGGCCGAGGGCCTGGGAGTGCCCACGCTGGCGGAAAAGCCCGATGCCGAGATCCTATTCTGGGTCGGCTGCACTGGCGCTCTGGAGCAGCGCAGCCAGGGCGTGGCCCGGTCCATGGCCAAGGTGCTGAAACGCGCCGGAGTGGACTTCGCCATTCTGGGGGACGAAGAAACCTGCACCGGCGACCCGGCCCGGCGCCTGGGAAACGAATACCTGTTTCAAACCTTGGCCCAGCAAAATATCGAGACCCTGACCCGGTACGGTGTGAAGAAGGTCGTGACCATCTGTCCCCACTGCTTCAACACCATGCGCAACGAATACCCCCAGTTTGGCGGCAACTTCGAGGTTCTGCACTACAGCCAGCTCATCGACGAGCTGATCCAGCAGGGGCGGGTCAAGCCGGTCAAGACCGTCAACACCACCATGGCCTACCACGATTCCTGCTTCCTGGGCCGCCACAACGGCGTCTACGATCAGCCGCGCAAGATCGCCAAAGCCATTCCCGGTTTGACCCTGATCGAGATGTCGCCGCGCTGCCGGGAACGGGGCTTCTGCTGCGGCGCGGGCGGCGGCCACATGTGGCTCGAAGAGAGCCAGGGCCCCCGCATCAATCACGTCAGGACCGACCACTTCCTGGAGACCCAGGCGGATACTATCGGAGTCTCCTGCCCCTACTGCCTCCAGATGTTGACCGAAGGCATCCAGGCCAAGGGTCTGGAGAACGAGAAACAGTCCCGGGACGTTCTCGAAATCCTGTCCGAAAGCCTCGGGGAGTAGCCCGCCGCGGGCTCCCGAAGGCCTTGTCACCATACATTCCAGTCTCCGCGGTAGCTCGGAAGGGCTGGGGCATGGGCCGAAAGCATTTCGCCTGAACCAGGCGGTGGGACGGGTGCCGGACGAGGTGATCGGCCCGGCCGGTTCGCCCGTCTACAGGAGCCCACCAATCAAAAGACAAGAACCTTTGCGCCCCATCCCCGGTTCGCGGAAGGATTGGGCGCCGCCCCCCTTGCGCCAGGGGAGAGAGATTGTGGATGATGCATAGGCGAATGAATAACCCGGCCACCATGCCGGAAGTGGCACAGAACCGGATATCAAGGAAGGTGCTCCATGCCGGGCGATGAGGTAACCGTCGTCCAACTGTGCGGAAAGTGCGGCTCTGAGACAGGCACTTTCGCGATCAAGAAGGACAACCTGATGCTCACCTCCCGTGAGCAAATCTGGTGTCCCAAATGCGAGGAAGACACTCCCGAGGTTCGGGATATCGCCGGGCGCGCCGCGTCCATCCGGACCGAAGTGGAAAGCTATCCCAAGGCCGTGCCGGCCCAGCGGCGCCCGGAAGTACCGGAAGCCCCTGATAGGTGATCCCGGGTCTGTTACCGCTCTCCCCAACCGGTCCATCCCTCTGAGGTAGGAAATGCGGCCCGGCTCGGAGTCGCTGGAAGCTCCAGAGACGCCGGCCGCTCTCCAATACTCTCGATCTGGCTGGAGCTAACCGGTGAGGTATTGGCCCGGCGGCGAAAGCTCGGAGCCCAGGCCGTTCCTGGACCCATCGGGCGCGACCCGGACACAGGCCGCAAACCCTCGCCGGACACGCCGCAGCCCGGTCATGGTTGTCGCCGCGGCCATTCTTGTCCTGGTGGTGCTGGCAGTGACGCTGTGGACACAACTGGAGCGGCGGTTCATCTTCTTCCCGTCCTCCGACATCGTCTCCACACCGGACGATGTGGGACTTGCCTACGAGGACGTGTTCTTCACCACCAGCGACGGTTTCCGGTTGCACGCCTGGTTCGTACCCGGCACGACAGACATCACCCTGCTGTGGTTTCACGGAAACGGGGGGAACATCAGCCATCGGACCGATGATCTGGCGATGTTCCATCACCGGCTCGGGATGAACCTGATGATTATCGACTACCGCGGCTACGGCAGGAGCGATGGGAAACCATCGGAGCAAGGCACCTACCGGGACGCCCGGGCGGCCCTGCGCTACCTTGAGGGAATGCCCGGCGTATCACCGGAGAGGATCGTCTACTTCGGGCGCTCCCTGGGGGCCGCGGTGGCGGTGGAGTTGGCCGTCGACCACCCCCCACTGGCGCTGGTCCTGGTCTCTCCCTTCGCCTCAATCGGCGACATGGCCCGCATCGCCTTCCCCCGATTGCCGGTCGGCTGGCTGGTCCGGAACAAGTACAACTCCCTGGCCCGCGTGGCCAAAGTCCAACGCCCCCTGCTCATCCTCCACGGAGACCGGGACGAAACGGTGCCCATTTCCCAGGGGGAGAAGCTCTTCGCGGCGGCGAACCCGCCCAAGCGGTTTCAGGTCCTGCTTGGGACGGGGCACAACGACTCCCTCGCCGGCGGCGAGACAGACCATTGGGAGGTGCTGGAGGAGTTCTTGGCCGAATTGACGGCCGGTGAAGCCGGTGCCGAAACCGATTGACATCCCCGGTCCGGCTCAATATCATCCTCCCCTTTCGACATCGGCTGGGGATGCACCTTGGCAACCACGAAAAAGCTGGAGTTGGAAATCCTTTACTGTCAGGATTGAGGCCACGCCCCACGCGCCGCCTGGATGGCGGGAGAAGCCTTGAGCCGCGCTGATGGGCATATCGCCAGCTTCAAGCTGACCCCCGGGCCCCACGGCAAGTTCGACGTAGTTGTCGATGGCCAGGTGATAGCCGAGCACCGCCACGAGCCCAACGCCCACATCTTTCCCGACCTTCAAGACCTGATGAAGGTGATCAACACCCGCGTCGGCTGACTAGCCGGGCGCCGTGGAAGCCACCGGGTGCCGCCGGAGTCAACTTTCACTGCCTCCGGACGCACCCCGTAGCGCGGCGGCTAACCGCAGCGCCCAATACCGGCGAGCCGGAGGCTAGACCTTCTCGGCGTAGTCCAGGTTGTGCAGGTATTTGTTTCCCTCCCCTTCGCCCTCCACGATCACCACTTCATGCACGAAGTCGTCGTTGGCTTCCAGTGTCTGGGTGACCCCCGTGGTCTCGACCACCAGGCCGCCCCGGGTCTTGAACCGCAACCCGGATTCGATGCTTTCCTGCTTCGCGTAGCTCAATGAACTCCCCTCCCCTTCGGATAGTTTTCTGACTGGGCATCCTATAAGCGAACTTGATCTATTTTTCCCGCCCTCAGCCCAGATCGGCATCTCAAGGGCGTGGGAAAACCCGGCGCCAGAAGTCTACAAACCCTGGTGGCCGGAGTCAAGCTTTTTGCGGGTAGCCCATCGCGTGGAACGGAACTCCTTGAAGGCGTTCCATCGTCGGCCGCACCGGCGGCAGAACTCTCCTTCTGGCACTTGACGTTGGCCGTTGCGGTATATCCCGCCGGCCTGGGCATGCCGTGCTCTCCCCTGTAGCGTCCATTGCCGGCGAGCCAGAGTACTTCCCGAGGCGAACCTCTACACGCCCGAGATTATCTCCGTTTCGTAATCCAGCAACACCAGGTCATCCCGGCTCCGCTCAACGAAAGAGACCACGTGAGAAAGGATTTCATGGGCGTGAGCGGAATCGTTGGTGACGCAGCATACTCCCAGCGTCAGCCGTTGCCACAGGTCATTATCGGCCACCTCCGCCACGGCCACGTTAAATTGGTTCCTGATCCGCGCCGTCAAGGAGCGGGCCACCTGTCGTTTGGCCTTCAAGCTGTTGGCATCCGGCAAATGCAGCATCAGCCGGCACACCCCAATATGCAATTCCAGCCTCCGGAGGCGTTTCATTCCGTCAGATTGACACGCAGATTGACACGGGATTTGTGCCAATCTTCACAAATACCTTGACTCGATCCAAATCCTCATTATAGATTATAGACGGATTAAACCTGAGTTGGGTCCATCAATTGAAACCCGGTTGGTTTTCGCTCACCGCCGTTCAGCCAGGCCGCGCGGGCCGGATTGCCGGTTTGCCGGCTTGAACGAGGTGTGAAGGAGCACATATTGCCATGGCGGGTAAGCCTGAACCGCAGCGGCAGCCCAGGCCTGAGGTTCCAGAGGTGGTGGTCACGCGGCTGCCACAGTACGTCCGCATCCTCGGACGCCTGGAACAGGAGGGCTCCGAGGTAGTCAGCTCCCAGCAACTGGGGGAAAAGCTTCAGGTAACCCCCGCTCAGATACGGAAAGACCTCAGCTATTTCGGCCGGTTCGGCAAGCAGGGCCGGGGTTACAGCGTCCGCCATCTGCTGGACCGGTTACGGGAGATCCTGGGCCTCGATATCCACTGGGACGTGGCGGTGGTGGGCGTGGGCCGCCTGGGAAGGGCCATCATCAGCTATCCCGGTTTCACCCCCGACGGGTTCCGTCTGATCGCCGCTTTCGATGCCAACCCGGAAGTCGTGGGCCGGAAGGTGGGCGGCCTGACCGTGGAATCCATGGAGAAACTGGAAGAGCAGTTCAGGATCAAACAAATCAGCATAGCGATCGTGGCGGTCCCCGTCAGCCACACTCAAGAGGTGGTTGACCTCCTGATAGAGTGCGGTGTCCGGGCTATCGTGAACTACACGCCGACATCGCCCCAGGTCAGCAAAGGGGTGAAGATACGGAATATCGACCCGGTGCTCTCACTCCAATCGATGACCTACTACCTGACCGATCCCGAGCCTCGATAGTCCGGTACCGGCGCCCCGTACATCCAGCAGGGGGCGCCTCGCCTTCGAGGGCCGGGCAACCCGGCCCGCCGGTTTAGCCTTTATCCGGAAGCGCTTGGGCCGGAGTCCGCCGCACCCGGCGAGATGCCGCTCCGGACCCGCCGCCGGCGGACCACGTTCAAACGAATCTGGGCCCGCCGGATGGCCATTACCGCGCGCTCCATCTGCAGGTCCTCTGCCTGGTGGGCCAGGCGCTCTTTGGCCCGTTCCACCGCCGTCTGGGCCCGGGCTTCGTCAATCTCGTCGGCCCGCTCGCAGGCATCGGCCAGGATGGTCACCTTGTTGCCGATGACCTCCATGAAGCCCCCAGTAACGGCCAGGAAAGTACCCTGTCCATCTATGCGAATCGCCACTTCCCCGGGTTGTAGAATGGTCATCAGAGGGGCGTGGTGAGGCAAAATTCCCAGTTCACCATCAATTCCGGGGGCGACCACCATCTCCACATCGTCACCGAAGACTTGCCGCTCCGCGGTGATGATCTCCAACTGCATCGTTGCCATGGCGCAGCCCCCTAGGCCGAGGCCTGTATCTGCGTGGCTTTCTCCACTGCTTCGTCGATGGTGCCGACCATGTAAAATGCCTGCTCCGGAAGGTCGTCATGCTTTCCTTCCAAAATCTCGCCGAACCCCCGTATCGTTTCCCGCAACGGCACATACTTGCCCGGCTGGTTGGTAAAGGTCTCGGCGACAAAGAAGGGCTGGGTCAGGAACCGCTGGATCTTCCGCGCCCGGAAAACCGTCAGCTTGTCCTCGTCCGAAAGCTCTTCTATCCCCAGGATGGCGATGATATCCTGCAGGTCCTTGTACCGCTGGAGCACCTGCTGCACGTCCCTCGCCCGCCGGTAATGCTCTTCGCCGACGATCCCCGGCTCCAGTATCCGCGAGTAGGACGCCAGGGGGTCCACCGCCGGGTACAACCCCTGGGCCGACAACGCCCGCTCCAGCGACACCACACCGTCCAGGTGGCCGAAGGTCGTCACGATGCCGGGGTCGGTGTAGTCGTCAGCGGGGACGTAGATGGCCTGGAATGAGGTGATGGACCCACTCTTGGTGGAGGTGATGCGCTCCTGCAGGGCTCCCATCTCGGTGCCCAGGGTCGGCTGATAGCCAACCGCCGAAGGCATCCGGCCCAGGAGGGCCGAAACCTCCATGCCCGCCAGGATGTAGCGGTAGATGTTATCGATGAAAAGCAGCACGTCCTGGTGCTCCACGTCGCGGAAGTACTCGCACATGGTCAGGCCGGTGAGTCCCACTCGGGCCCGGACACCGGGGGTCTCGTTCATCTGGCCGAACACCAGCACCGTGCTGGACAGGACCCCGGAATCCTGCATCTCATGCCACAGGTCGTTTCCCTCGCGGGAGCGCTCTCCCACCCCGGCGAAAACCGATACCCCCTGGTGGACCGCGCCGATGTTTCGGATGAGTTCCTGGATGATGACCGTTTTGCCCACACCGGCACCACCGTAGGCGCCGATCTTGCCCCCTTTCATGAACGGGGTTATCAGGTCGAACACCTTGATCCCGGTTTCCAGGATTTCCACGCTGGGGTTCTGTTCGTCGAACGCAGGGGGGGCCCTATGGATTGGCCAGCTTTCGGCAGCTTCCACCGGACCCAGGCTGTCCAAGGGCGTCCCGGTCACATCGAACAGACGGCCCAGGGTCTCGCGGCCCACGGGCACGGTAACCTTCTTACCGGTATCGGCCGCCGCCGCGCCACGGGCCAGGCCGTCGGTGGCGCCCAAGGCCAGACACCGCACCCAGTTATTGCCGATGTGTTGCTGCACCTCTAAGACCAACCGTTCCCCTTCGTTGCCCAGCTCCAGGGCGTCGAATAAGTTGGGCAACTGGTCCGGGGGAAATTCAACATCGACGACGGTGCCGATGACCTGAACTACTTTTCCGTCGGCCATAATCTTCTCCTGTTACTGTTCCCTCTAGCCCTCGAGGGCTATCATCCCGCCAACTAGGTCCAGAAGCTCATTGGTGATGCTGTCCTGGCGCAGCTTGTTCATGACCAGGGTCAGGTCGTCGACCAACCCGTTAGCGTTGTCCGTGGCGGCGCGCATGGCCACCATCCGGGCCGACTGCTCGCTGGCGATGGACTCCAGCAGGGCGTGATACACCTCCATCTCCACGAACCGCGGCAGCAGGTTCCCCAAGACCGTGATGGGATTGGGCTCGTAGATGTAGCCCACCCGTTCCGGCGCGGTGAGGGCTGCCGGTGTCACCGGCAGCAGCTTCTCCACCACGGGCACCTGGGACAGGGTGGACACGTACTTGGTGTAGGCCAAGTACACCTCATCCACCTCCCCTTCCGTGTACGCGTCGATCACCAGGTGGGAGACGGCCATGGTATCGGCCTGAGCCGGACTTTCTCCCATGTCGGTGAATACCGCCTTCAAGTCTTGCGAAGTGCGGACCATGAAATCGCGCGCCTTTCGCCCAACCACGATCACCCGGCAGGGCGCGGCCTGCTCCAACACGAACTGGCCCACTCTGCGATTGAGGTTGGAAACCAGGCCGCCGCAGAGACCTCGGTCCGGGCTGATCGCCAGGACCCCGATCCGCTGCACCGGCCTTTCGCGAAGCAGAGCGTGGGGCCCTCCGCCTTCCTCGCTGGGCTGGGCCGCCAGGTGGGAGATGATCTCCTGGATCTTCTCTGCGTAGGGACGGCCCTGAGTGACCGCCATCTGCGCCCGGCGCATCTTGGACGCGGCGATCAACGACATGGCGTTGGTCACCTTGCCCGTGTTTTGCACGCTTCGTATGCGGCGGCGCAAGTCTCTTACATTGGCCACGTGGTCATTCCCTTTTTCAACATCCCCAGAGGGGGCCGGTCTTCCACATCAGCGAGGGGCCATCGCCAGACCTGCTGGCAAGTTTCATTCCTCGTGGCGGGCCGGTCCCCACCGACTGCGGACAATTGCTTCGAATCTAGTGCCCCTGATGCACCCCCCTACTACGAAGGGGGTCGAGCTTCCGGTCAGGACCAGAGTCCCCGGCCTACAGTTTCACCATCCTCCCCTGCGTCTGGGGAGCGACCGTTGCGCCGGCGTAACGACAGTTGTCGCAATCGTCAGGAGGGGCCTAGGCGGTGAAGGTGGCCTTGAAATCGGTGATGGCCTTGGTCAGCTCGGCCTCGACCTCCGTCGTCAGGTCCCCGGTTTCACCGATGCTCTTCATCAGGTCCGGATTGGCGCTGGTCACCTGGCGAAGCAACCCGTCTTCAAAAGCGCCGCACTGGTCCAGGGGCAACCCTTCGAGGAGACCCTCGTTGACCGCGTACAGGATGACCACCTCTTCCGCGAGGGACAAGGGCCGGTATTGGGGTTGCTTCAATACCTCGGTGGCCAGCTGGCCCCGGGTCAGTTGGGCCCTGGTGGCCGCGTCCAGATCAGAGGTGCCGAACTGGGCAAAGGTGGCCAGTTCCCGGTACTGGGCGAGGTCCAGCCGGAGCCGCCCCGCCACGCGGCGGATGGCCCGGCTCTGAGCGGCGCCGCCGACGCGGGAAACGGAAAGGCCGACGTTGACCGCCGGACGGATCCCGCTGTTGAACAACTCCGGCTCCAGGTAGATCTGGCCGTCGGTAATGGAGATAACGTTGGTCGGAATGTAAGCCGAGACGTCTCCCGCCTGAGTTTCTATGATGGGAAGCGCCGTAATGGAGCCGCCGCCCAATTCATCGCTCAGCTTGGCTGACCGCTCCAGCAGGCGGCTGTGCAGGTAGAAGATGTCTCCGGGGTAAGCCTCCCGCCCGGCGGGCCGGCGCAGCAAGAGGGACATCTGCCGGTAGGCCCAGGCGTGCTTCGTCAGGTCGTCATAGACGATCAAGACATCCTTGCCCTGGCCCATGAACTCCTCGGCCATCGAGCACCCCGCATAGGGGGCAATATACTGTAAGGGCGCGGATTCCGAAGCCCCGGCGTTGACCACGATGGTGTGGGCCATGGCCCCGTTTTCTTCCAGTATGCCCACCACCTGGGCCACCTTGCCCTGTTTCTGGCCGATGGCCACGTAGATGCAGACCAGGTCGCCGCCTTTCTGATTGATGATCGTGTCCAGCGCGATGGCGGTCTTGCCGGTGGTCCGGTCGCCGATGATCAGCTCCCGCTGTCCCCGGCCGATGGGTATCATGGCGTCCACGGCCTTGATGCCCGTCTGTACCGGGGTATCCACCGATTTGCGGGCCACCACGTTGGGAGCGGTCCGTTCCACCGGCTGGGTGCCAGTGCTGGCGATAGGACCCTTGCCGTCCAGGGGCCGCCCGAGGGGATCGACAACGCGGCCGATCAGCGCATCGCCCACCGGCACTTCGATGATCCTGCCGGTGGACCGCACGCGGTCGCCTTCCTTCACCGAGTTGGGATCGCCCAAGATGGCGGCCCCTACCAGGTCTGCTTCCAGGTTCAGCGCCAACCCCAGGACATCGTTGCCAAAGTCCAACAGCTCGTTGGCGCGGGCGCCTCGCAGGCCCTGGATACTGGCAATACCGTCGCCTACTCCCACCACCGTTCCCACGTCCACCAGGGTCAGGTCGCCGCCGAACTCCTCAATCTGCCGCTTGATCAGAGATACAATTTCCTGTCCCCTAGTCGCCATTGGCGCCGCTCCTTCGTAACCCCTTAAAGCGTGTTATCTGCCCGCCAGTCCCGGCTCGCCAGGTCCAGCTCCGTCTTGTTATTCATTAAAAAAGCCAGGTCTTCCCGCCAAAGTTGAAAGGCCGTTCGCCTCTTCGGCGGCTCCGGCCTGGCCGGAAGGCCTTAACTCGACCCTGTTTTCGCCTTTCGCCTGGCTCTCAGGCCCCCGTGGTCATAACCTCTGAGTGCAATCGGCCGCGCAAAGAGTCCAGCTGGGACCGGGTGCTGCCGTCCAACAACTGGTCCCCAATTTGGATAACCAGACCGCCCAGGATGGCTTCATCCACCTGAGTGGAGACCACGACCTCTTTCCCGGCCAGCTTGGAGACGAATTGGGTAATCTGCTCCAATTCCTGCTGGTCCAGAGGCACGGCCGAAATCACCTGAACTCGCTGCCGGCCCAGGTGCTCATCCAGGAGAACCCCATACGACTCCCGAACCTCGGGGACCAAATCCACCAGGCCCTTTGCAACCAGAAGGTCGACCAGGTTGCGGATCAGCGGGTGGACCTCCGGCAGCACTTGACCGATGGCATTAAATTTGCTCTCAACGGGAACGTCCGCGTGCTTCAGGAAAGCCATGAAGTCCTCGTTCCCAACGGCCTGATCGACGGCCTCCAGATCGCTGGCCCACAGGTCCAGATGGCCGCCTTCCTTCGCCAGCTCGAACATCGCCTGGGCGTACCGCTTTCCCGAGATTTTTCGCGGCATCGGCTACTTAACCCCTCGGCCCCCCGGCATGCTCCCCTTCTTCCAGCACCTGAGCAATCAACTCCTGATGAGCCTGCCGGTCCAGGGAACGCCGGATCACCCGCTCGGCCGCGGTAATGGCCAAGTCGCCAAAGTTGGCCCGTACCTCTTCAATGGCCGCGTCCCGCTCCCGCTGGATGTCAGAACGGGCGCGCTCCACGAATGCCTCCGCTTCCTGCTGGGCCCGTTCCATCTCCTCACCACGAAACCGCTCAGAGGCCTCCCGGGCCTGTTCCAGCAACTGCTGTCCCTCCCGGCGGGCTTCGTTGAGCTGCGCCTCGACGGCTGCCTCAGAGGTGGCCGCCGACGCCTGGGCCCGTTCCGCGGCTTCCAGGCTCTCCTGAATACGCCCGGACCGCTGGTCCAAGACGCGAAGGAGCGGCCTGTAGGCGAAGAAGACGAGCACACCCAACAGGATGAGGAAGTTGAGGACGTACGCTATCAGACTGGGTAGGTTGACTCCCAGCTCAGTGATCCCCAGTAGCGTCATGTCAGATTACGAACAACAGGATAATCGCCACCACCAGCGCGTAGATGCCCAACGCCTCGGCGAAGGCGATAGCCAGGATCATGTTGAGCTGTATCTGTCCAGTGGCCTCCGGGTTACGGCCGATGGCGCTCATCGCCCCGTAGCCGAGTATTCCGATGCCTATGCCAGGCCCGAGTACCCCCAGGCTGATGGCGAGGCCCGCAGCTATGTATTTGGCTGCATCCCCCGTTAATCCCTGCAAAAGGACCAGATCCATATCGGCTTATCCTCCTACGACGTTCTTCATTTCAAATTTCCAGAATGATCGCACCGGACCAAGCCGGTTAATCGCCCAAGTCCCAACCCTTCAATCGACTCCGGATTTCACCCGGTTTCAGCCCGGTTCACCCGGGCATTGGACGGGCCGCCTCCGCGACCGGAGCGTTTCCGTCCCTCGCCGATCGTGGCGGCGCCGTCTCCCAACCGGAGGCGCACTGCATCAGCTTAATGCTCTTCATGCCGGACCGCAACTGAAAGGAACACCACGGTGAGGCTAGCGAAGATCACCGACTGAATCAGCCCCACCAGCAGCTCCAGGCCGAACACGAACTGGGTGGCCACGAAAGGGACCAGGAAGGTTATCATCACGACCAGGATTTCTCCGGCCGTCATGTTGCCGAAGAGCCGGAAGGTGAAGCTCACCACCCGCACCAACTCACTGGTAAGCTCTAGAAACCCCACGAAGGCGTCGATCAAGCCCATCGGCTTACCCCGGAGCAGATTCCCCAGGGCAAAGAATTTCTTTAAGTAGGCGAACTTGTGGGCTCGGAGGCCCCAGTACTCCACGAAAACGAAGGAGACCAACGCCAGCGCCAGGGGCATGTTCAGGTCCGTTCCCGCCGACCGCAGCAGGTGGGCCTTGATGTCCCCATCAACGACGAAGCCAAGGAACTGATAGAAGGGGAGAAGGGCCAGCCAGGCGTTGAACAGGACGAAGAAGAAGATGGTGGCGACAATCGGGAAAGCCTTCTTCGCCATTTCGGAGCCCAGAACGCTGCTGCAAAAACCGAGGAGCGCTTCAAACAGGACTTCCACCAGGCCTTGAAAGCGGCCGGGCACCAGGCTCTTTTTTCGGGCAGCCATGACAAAGAAGAGGATGATGACGAGGGTGGCGAACCAGGACGCGAGGAGGGTGTTGGTGACGGCGAACTGGGTCATACCCAGCGGCTTCGAGTGGGCCTCTTCGGCAGCGTCCTCCGAGGCTTCTCCGTCGTGGGCTCCAGTGTCGGTTAGGCCGAGGTGTTCATCGCGAGTGGAGGAGGGGAAAACCGGCTGGGGCGGAAGGTGGATCTCCGGTTTATCCAAGAATTGATCGGTACCAAACATGGCCGAACCGATGGCGCCGAACGTGAAACCCGCTACCAGCAGCGCCACCATGCCCAGGCCAACCACTACCAGCAGCTTCTTCGCTACAGTCCCCGATGGCACTAGCGATTCCTGCCCTTTCCGCTCATATCACCCCGTTTGGCGCTGTTCAGGACCGGCTGCACCAATTTATAGAGACCCCAAAAAGCCACGACCGTGCCCAGCACGGTACCCAATGCAAAAAACAGGGGTGTGGTGCCTGCCAACTTGTCTAGTCCGAGCCCCCCGACTATACCCAGCACAATGCACGCGGCTACGTACCAGCCGAGCCCCAGGAAGCGCAGACCAATGACCCAACCGTTCATCCTCGAAAAACCTCGTGAATCGTATCACGATGTTTTTGCAAAAGTCAATCGAAGCCGGGGCCACTAAATTCGTGCCCAGCGGCAGAGAAAAACCCAGGCGGTCGACACGCCTGGGTCTATTTCCTCGCTGGGGCGGCCGTCGCCCACGTCACTTGCCCGGCCGTTCCTTGCCGAAGTCCTCCAGGTCCAAGGTGTCGATGAACTCGGTGAACGCAGACATCCGCCGCAACTCCTCCTCGTCGAGTTCGACGGGCGCTCCCGACCCTTCCCCTTCCGCCGGTTCGGAGCCGATGGGCTTGCCAGTCTCCTTGTCCAGCAGGATCCCAGCCTTGTCCAGGACCGATTCCTCGGCGTAAATGGGCACTTGCGCCCGCACCGCCAGGGCTACCGCATCGCTGGGCCGGCAATCGATCTCCTTGGCTTCCCCGTTGGTCTGGATAGAGATCTTCGCGTAGAAGGTATCGTTATGTAAATCATTGACCAGGATATGCTTGACCGACCCGCCCAGAGTATCTATCACCGTACGGAGCAGATCGTGGGTCAGGGGCCGGGGCACGCTGAGGTCTTGGAGTTTAACCGCGATGGCATCGGCCTCCGCGGGGCCGATCCAGATAGGCAGATACCGGTCAGCGTCCTTCTCTTTCAGGATCACTACCCGCTGATAGTTCATCGAGCTGACCCGTACGCTGTCTATGGTCATCTCCAGCATTCCTGCTGCCTCCGTGCCCTGCCTTGACCTCTGGAAAAATTGTATGCCCCACCAAGAATCAATGTCAACCCAACTTCACCCCGGGCCTGGCTTGCACCCCCTTGGAATAGAGGCAGGGCAGCCCCTCACCGGTCCTCACTCTATCGGGCCTCCCGCCGGTCTCCCAGGTGCGGCTCCAGCGGACCGCGTCCGGGGGCTCCTCCTGCCCTCAAGCTGCATCTAACTTAGCTACAGTTGAGTGTATAATACCGATTGGAAGCCCCCCAAGGGGTGTTTCTCCCGTCATCAAGCAAACCCGCCGGAGGCGCTGTATGCCCAAGAATAATGAACACCGGGTGCCATGGCAACAGACTTGCTGGAGCTGCAACAGCGAGGCCTTCGGCTTCCAGTGTACCGACGAGCTTACGCCTTTGGACCGCTTGATCGGCCAGGACCGGGCGGAGGAGGCCCTCCGCTTCGGACTGGAGGTCGACAAGCCCGGCTATAACCTGTTCGTTACCGGGTTGACCGGTACCGGCAAGACCAGTGCGATAAAATCCCACCTCCAAATGATCGTCGGTGAACTGGCCCGCCAGGACCGGCGGAAACACATCAGCGACTGGTGCTACGTTTACAATTTCGACGACGCCGACCGGCCCCAGGTCCTCCGCCTCCCCCCTGGCACCGGCAAGACCCTGCGCAACCGGCTGAGTGAAACCCTGCGGGTGCTTGGCGTGGAGGTCCCCAAGGTCTTCAAGAGCGAGGACTACGAGACTCAGCGCCGCAGCCTGGAGGAGGCCGACCGGCAGGCCAGCCGGACCTTGATGGCTCAACTGGAGAAGGCAGCCGAGGAGGCCAGTTTTGGCGTGCAGGTCGCTCCCTCGGGCGTGACCATATTCCCCTTGTTGAATAAGCGGCCCATGGACCCCGAGGAGTACCAGGCGCTGGACCCCGAGCAAAAGAAAGCCATCGACAGCAAAAGGGGCCAGCTGATGCAGCGAACCCAGGACGTGGTGGCCAGTATCCGGGAGATCGAAAAAGGCGCCTCGGAAAAGTTACAGAACCTGGAACGGGCGTCGGCCCGCGAACGGGTCGACGACATTTTCCAGGACCTCATCGACTCCTATCCGGACATTGGCGACCTGAAGCGATTCCTCGAGCGGCTGATGAGCTACGTGTTGGACAATCTGGACCTGTTCAAGGAGTCTGAAACGCCGCCGCCGCCGCTAACCCCCGGAACCGCGCCATCCATGGGGAGCGATATCCTGACCATGAGCCCTTTCCTTCCCTTCGAGGTCAATGTCCTGGTGGACAACAGCGACGTGGACCGCGTGCCGATCATCATCGAGCCCAATCCCAACTGGGGAAACCTTTTCGGGCGCATCGAGCGGCGGGCCATCATGGGCGCTTACGTCAGCGATCACGCCATGCTGAAGCCGGGGGCTTTCCACCTGGCCAACGGCGGCTACCTGGTGATCAACGCCCGGGATGTGTTGTCCTCCCCCCATGTTTGGGAAGGCCTGAAGCGGTCGATCCGTAACCGGGAGGTCCGCCTCGAAGACCCGACGGAGCAAGCCGGATTCTTTATCCCCCAGGGGCTGCGTCCCGAGCCGATCCCGCTTCACGTAAAGGTCATCGTCACCGGGGACGAGGCCATCTACCGGCTGCTGAACTCGGTGGACCAGGAAGACTTCTGGGACCTCTTCAAGGTCAAAGCCGAGTTCGATTTCCGTGTCGAACTCACCGACGACAACCTGCGGGCCTACTGTGCTTTCATCTGCCGCATCTGTGCCGACGAGGAGCTTCTGTCCTTCGAGTCGGGCGCCGCCGCCGAGGTGGTGGAGTACGCCGCCCGGCTGGTGGCCGACCAGAATAAACTCTCCACCCGGTTCGGACAGATCAAGGATCTGCTCATCGAGGCCGACTATTGGGCCCGCAAGGAATCCTCCCCGCGGGTTCAGGACCTGCACGTGCGTCAGGCAGTGGCCCACAAGCTCTATCGCCTGAACCTGGTGGAAGAACGCATGAGGGAAATGGTGGCCGATGGGTCGTTGCTGATCGAGGTGAGCGGCTCGGTGGTGGGCCAGGTCAACGGGCTGGCCGTTTACGACCTGGGAGACTTCAGCTTCGGCCGCCCCGCCCGGATCACGACCCAAACCTTTGCCGGCCGGGAAGGGATCATCAACATCGAGCGGGAAGCCTCCCTCAGCGGCGCCACCCACGACAAGGGGGTTTTGATTCTCAGCGGCTACCTGGGAGCCAAGTACGGCCAAAGACGGCCCTTGACCCTCTCCGCCAGCCTGTGCTTCGAACAGTCCTACAGCGGCGTCGACGGGGACAGCGCCTCCTCCGCCGAGGTGTATGCCATTGTCTCAAGCCTTTCTGCGTTACCCCTGCGGCAGGACATTGCAGTCACCGGTTCGGTCAACCAGAAGGGGGAAATCCAGCCCATCGGTGGCGTCAACCAGAAGATAGAGGGGATGTTCGACCTGTGCCGCATCTCCGGCCTGACCGGAACCCAGGGGGTCCTGATCCCTCATCAGAACCGCCGGAACCTGATGCTTCGCGCCGACGTGGTGCAAGCAATCAGAGAAAACCAGTTCCACATCTACGCCATCAAGAACATTGACGAAGGGCTGGAAATCCTGACGGGCTATCCGGCCGGCGAGCGCCAAGCCAACGGCAGATACCCGAAAGCCACCGTCGGCCACCTGGTGGAAAAGCGCCTGGAGGAGCTGAACCAGTCCATGCGCGGGTATTATGACGAGTTGCTGACCACCGCGAAATAGGTGCTTCGTCCCCAGGGTTCTTGGCCGTCTTCAGCCACCCCCGGAAGCGACGCCTCGAACCGTCCGCGCTCTCACGAAAGGCAGACCCCTTCCCTGGCTAGAGGCTTGCCTCGCAACCGTCGTTCCGAGTGTCGTGCCCCGGTGGGCCGCCACCGGCGGATGATAATCCACTTTAAGAGCAGGAGCGAGGCAACGAGGAATCTGGTGCGCGGTTCCTCGTTAGCAAAGCGGACCGGCCACCCCAGACTCCTCGCTTCACTCGAAGTAACATGCTCCGGGGTGCTCTTGAGGCAAGTGGTTGGATGGGGGTTAGAGGTACGAGTGGCTGCGATAACCGGCTAAGGAACGAGGCGCTTGGCTCCGGGTCCTTTCCGGGCAGGGCCGGCAATAATGAGCGCACCCCAGGATTCAACCGACATCGGGGAACGGTTGAGGACTGGGGTGCTTTACTGCCGGCGCGTCCGCGGCTGGGACCACCCCGAGGCGTTCCCGCCTGGGGCGTCGCCACCCGGCCGGAGACAGTTGCCTTTGCTAGCGGTGTACCCCGGGGGGATACCGGTTTGGGCTATTCGTCGGCGTAGCGCCCGTTGTTGAGACCCGCCGCCGCCTGGTCTGCCAGGACTTCAATCCCTTTGCGGACCGATCCGGTCAGGTTGGCCAGTTCCCTTTCCAAGCCACGCAGGCTGCGCAGGGCGTAGGCATCGGCCTCGGTTTGCCTGGATCTGGCCTGGGCCTCCGTCTGATCCAGCATACGGCCGCACCGCTGTTCGGCGTCCTTCAGGGTTTCCTCGGCCCGGCTCTCCGCCAGCGCCACCAGTTCACTCGTCTCCAGCCGCTGCCTGAACTCGTCCTCGGCCTGGGACTTGGTGCGCCGGGCGTCTACTTGCGCCGAATTGATGATGTGGTCCTTCTGGGACAACACCTCTTCGGCAGCCCGGACTTCCTGAGGAATGGCCAGGCGCAACTGATCCACCAGTTCAGTGACCTTCTTTCTATCTATGAGAATATTCCCACTCACCGGCACTGTCTTGCTGGTTTCGATCAGGGTTTCCATTCGGTCGATAATATTTATGATATCTATGATGTCCCCCTTCTTCCGGCCACTGCCCTCACAAGACCGGCAACCCGAATTTTGTGTAAACCGCCTCGGCCACATGGGGAGGTACCATACTGTTGACATCCCCGCCGAGTTGGGCCACCTCCTTTAGGAGGCTGGAACTGACGAACATATGCTCTTGGGAAGTCATGAAGAATACCATGTCGAGGTTTGGCTCCAATCGACGGTTCATGAAAGCCATATCGAACTCGTACTCAAAATCCGAGCCGCTTCTCAAACCTCGGACGATGGCCTCCGCGCCGGTCTGTTTGGCGAAACGGACCACGAGTCCCTCGAACTTGGTCACCTCTACGTTGGGCAGGTGCTCGACGGCTTTTTCAAATAGCCGAACCCGTTCGTCGGAGTTGAATAATAGCTTCTTGGATGGCACCGCATAAACCGCCACGACCACCTTACCGAATAGGGCCGAGGCGCGCTGGACGACATCCACATGTCCCAGACTTACCGGGTCGAAGCTGCCGGGGTAAATAGCAGTTGTCACAGGTCGTTTTCTCTCACGTAGAAGTCCACCACATTGTCTCCATAGCGCCGGTGGGAAACTAGGCTCAAGAAGCCGTACTGAGGCGAAAGTGACAGGTGTTTGGAGTGCCCCGCCACCACATGGCCGCCGCCGACGATCAGCCGGGGCGTGGCTCCGATCCTTTCCAGCACTTCATCTAAATCTAGCATCCGATAGGGCGGATCCAGTAATACCAACTCATACGGGCCGGGCAGGGTGGCCAGGCTCCGGTCCACATCAGTGCAGTAAACCCTCGCGCTGGCGGTGAAGCCGGTGGTCTCCAGATTGGACTGGATCACCTGACACTGACGGCGGTCTCGCTCCACGAAGTCAGCCCAACCGGCCCCGCGGCTCAAAGCCTCTATTCCCAGGCTGCCGGTACCCGCGAAAAGGTCCAGTACCCTCTCTGGTTGATCCAACTCACCCTGGAGTATGTTGAAGATGGCCGCCCGCACTCGCTCCGTGGTAGGACGCGCACCGGGGGCGACGGCCCCCTTCAGCCTCTGTCCCTTAGCTTTACCACCAACCACTCGCATTGGTCCTGCAAAGCTGGATTATACATAATGTCAAGTTCTTTTCCTAGCAAACGCCGGGCCGGTTTCGAGCATTTTGTGGCCTGCGTCCGCTCGGTTTGCCGGGTATGGACCCCCGCCACGGGCTCCTTAGACCGGAAGGCCGGCGGGCGCGTTACGAGCCGCCCGCCCAAGTTGACGCTCCTAGCCGCCTATGCTAACATCCAGCCCACCTGTGAACCTATTGCTTCACCTTACTTCACCGCGCCCCCGCGGCGTTTGAAACGGTTTCATATTCTGCCTGTGCCGGGCCGAATACAGGGTAAGAGGATTGGTCGCCTGGTCGCCTTCGAGCCCAATGGATTCACAGACTCGCTGGGGGAGCTATAATAGACTGGTGACAACGGCACTCAAGGGAACAGAACCGGAATGAACCTTCGCCACCAGTTGGCTAGCGCCGCCCCGGATCAGGATACCGTGCTCACCTTGGGTGTGTTCGATGGGGTCCATCTGGGTCACCAGCACCTAATTCGGCGGCTCATCCAGATGGCTGGGCCGGCCTGTGTGCCGGCCGTCCTCACCTTCAGCAACCACCCCGCCACCGTACTGCGCCCCGGCACCCACATCGGTTACCTCAATACTGCCGCGGAAAAGGTCCGCCTGATCCAAGAGCAAGGCGTTGAGCTGGTGGTTAGCCTGGATTTCACCCCGGAGGTGGCGCGAGTCAGCGCCAAGGATTTCTCCGCCATGCTCGTCGAGATCTTTCGAACCAAAGGGCTGGTGCTGGGCCCCGACGCGGCGCTGGGCCACAATCGAGAGGGCACCGTGGACTACCTGAGGCGCCGCGGCGACGAGCTGGGGTTTTGGGTCGAGACGGTACATCCCCTGGTCCTGGACGGCGCCGAAGTGAAGAGCAGCCGCATCCGCACGGCCGTCTTGCAGGGGGATATGGCCGCCTGCGCCCGGCTGCTGAGCCGCAAGTTTTCCATCAACGGCCAAGTGGTGGAAGGCGACCGTCGCGGCAAGCAATTGGGCTTCCCCACCGCCAACTTGGAAGTAGAGCCAGGCATGATGGTGCCCGGGGACGGCATCTACGCCACCTGGGCCGACATCGACGGAGTTCGGCACCCATCGGCCACCAGCATCGGGGTACGCCCCACCTTTGGGCTGACCCAGCGGTTGGTGGAGGTATACGTGATCGATTTCGATGGCGATCTCTATGGAAAGGACCTGTGCGTCGAGTTCGTGGGCAAGCTGCGGAACCAGCAGACCTTCCCCGGCGTTGAAGCGCTGATCGATCAGATCAACCGCGATGTGGCCGGCTCCCGGCTGGTCCTGGCGGAAGACCGGAGGACCCACGTTGCTTGACGCCGAAACCGTCAAGAAGATTACGGAGCGGGGCGTCAGCGACATAATCTCCCGGGGTGAGTTCGTTAACCTGTTGCAGAGGGGCGCCCCCCTCCGGCTGAAGATGGGGTTCGACCCCAGCCGCCCCGATATTCACCTGGGCCACGTGGTAGGCCTCCGAAAGCTCCGCCAACTCCAGGAGCTGGGCCACCAGGTCATCTTGATCGTCGGCGACTGGACCGCGCAGATCGGCGACCCCAGCGGCCAGTCCGCCACCCGCCCCATGCTGACCCACCAGGAAGTGATTGACAACGCCGAATCCTACCTGCGCCAGTTTTTCAAGGTGGTGGACAAGGACCGGGCGGAGGTTATTTGGCAGAGTGAGTGGTTCGGTAAGTTCACCCTGGCAGATGTAATCGGGCTGACGGGAAAGTTCACCGTGGCCCAGTTCTTGGAAAGGGATGACTTCGCCAAGCGGTTCAAGGAACACAAGCCCATCGCAATTACCGAACTGCTGTACCCGCTCCTTCAAGCCTACGATTCCGTGGCCATCCGGTCGGATGTGGAGTTCGGGGGCACCGACCAGATGTTCAACCTGCTGGTTGGGCGGGAACTCCAGCGCATGATGGGCCAGACTCCCCAGCAGTGCTTCCTGATGCCCCTCCTGGTGGGCACCGACGGCGTGCAGAAGATGAGCAAGAGCCTGGACAACTACGTCGGGGTGGAAGAGCCGCCCATCGAAATGTACGGCAAGCTCATGTCCCTGCCCGACGAGCTGATTGCTCCCTACTTCGGCTACCTCACCGACATTCCCGACGCCGAATTGGCGGCCATGTCCCATGACCTATCTTCCGAGGCATTCAACCCGATGGGACTCAAGAAGCGCCTCGCCCGGGAAATCGCCGCCCAGTTCCACGGCAAAGAGGCGGCGGACGCGGCCCAAGCCCACTTCGAGCGAGTGGTCCAGCGCCGGGACCTGCCCGACGAGATACCGGAAAAGGCTTTCACTCAGTTCGGTACCGAAGCCGGGGAGATCAAGGCGCCTCGGCTGAGCAGGTACCTGGTAGACCTTGGGCTGGCGGAAAGCAGTTCAGAGGCCAAGCGTTTCATAACCCAGGCAGCCGTGGTCCGCCACCGATCGGGCACATCCGTCACCCTCGACTCAGACACTGCCGTAATGGATACGCGCCCGGATGACGTAATCCAAGTCGGCAAACGCCGCTTTGTCCGCCTGGTGGAGCGGTAGCCGGCCGGCACCCCCCCGGTCCCTTCGTGCGCCAGGATTCGAACCTTGCCCTCACCCACCTTTAGCCATGGTTCTTCGGGTTTCTGCATGGTGGTATCACCGAACGCCAACCGGTTGACCAGCTGTCATGCTGAGCGAAGCGAAGTATCTCAGACGTGTGGCAAAGAGACTCTTCGCCGGCGCCCAGAGTGCCAATCCAAAGGCCCACACCGACCCCCCGGCCGCTTCTCGTTGACACTCCACTCAGCGCTGGCTAGACTGAAATCAAACGTCACGCCCCGGCGGGCCTGGCCCGGTTTCGAAACGATTCTCCCAGCCAACCAGGGCTGTCCCCAGGGCTATCCAAAGTCCCCGCGCGGAATCTCAGGAATCAGGGCGAAGAGATTTCGACCGGCAAGAAGGAAGCATCGTGACTTCCCAACGGAAGAACACTTATAAAACCCCGTCCCAAATAAAGGTGGAGCCGGTCTACACCCCGGAAGACCTGCGGGACACCGACTACGCCGGTGACGTGGGACTGCCCGGCGAGCATCCCTACCTGCGGGGCATCCACCCCACGGGCTACCGGGGACAGCTCTGGACCATGCGAATGTTCGCCGGTTTCGGCCGCCCCGAAGAAACCAACCAGCGGTTCAAGTTCCTGCTCGGCCACGGCCAAACGGGCCTGAGCGTGGCCTTCGACATGCCCACCCTCTACGGGTATGACACCGACGACCCGAGGGCGGCCGGAGAGTTCGGCAAATGCGGCGTCGCTATTTCGTCGCTGGCCGACATGGAGACTCTCTTCGACGGGATACCCCTGGGTCGAGTCACCACCTCAATGACCATCAACGCCCCGGCGGCCATCATCTGGGCCATGTACATCGCCGTGGCCGAGAAGCAGGGCGTCTCTCCGGATCGCCTCGGCGGCACCATCCAGAACGACATCCTGAAAGAGTACATCGCTCAGAACGAGTACATCTTTCCCCCTAACCCGTCCATGCGCCTGGTCGTGGACACGGTGGAGTTCGCCACCCGGCAGCTGCCCCGGTGGAACCCCATCAGCATCAGCGGCTACCACATTCGCGAGGCCGGTTCCACGGCGGTACAGGAGCTGGCCTTTACCCTGGCCGACGGGTTCGAGTACGTCCGGCACTGCCTGGCCCGCGGGCTCGATGTAGACGAATTCGTTCCCCGGCTTAGCTTTTTCTTCAACGTGCACAACAACTTTTTTGAGGAAATCGCCAAATTCCGGGCGGCCCGCCGCGTCTGGGCCAAGGAGTTGCAGGGGACTTTCCAGGCCCGGAACCCACGGTCCCACCGGCTCCGCTTTCACGCCCAGACCTCCGGAGCCAGCCTGACCGCCCAGCAGCCGGAAAACAACGTCGTGCGGGTATCTTTACAGGCCCTGGCCGCGGTGCTGGGCGGCTGTCAATCGCTCCACACCAACGGTAAGGACGAAGCCTGGGCCTTGCCTTCGGAAGAGGCGGCGTTGCAGGCCCTTCGCACCCAGCAGATCATCGCCCATGAGACCGGAGTTACCGACACCACCGACCCCCTGGGCGGCAGCTACTTCCTGGAGATCTTGACCAATCAGGTGGAAGCCGGCAGCTACGATTACTTCAGCCGCATCGAGGCCCTGGGAGGCGTCATACCGGGCCTGGAGGCTGGCTTCTTCCAGAAGGAGATCGCCGACGCCTCCTACGCCTATCAGCAGGAAGAAGACCGGCGGGAACGGATTACCGTGGGCGTCAACGAGTTTCACTCCGACGCCACGTTGGACATCCCTCTGTTGCGGGTTGACGAGGCGGGCCAAGAGATACAGGTCCAACGCCTCGAGGACGTGCGGCGCCGGCGGGACGACCGGGCCACGGCCGCCAAGCTTCGGGCGCTGGAACAGGCGGCTCGCGGGTCCGACAATCTGATGCCGCCACTGTTGGAAGCGGTCAGAGCTTACGCCACCCTGGGCGAAATGATGGACGTGCTCCGTGACGTTTTTGGAGAATACCAGCCGTCCTGGGGCTTCTAGTCTACTGTCTCATAAATGGTTTGATACCCTGCCCGTCATCCCGGCGAAGGCCGGGTTCCAGCAAAAGCTTCTCTGGATTCCGGCCTTCGCCGGAAAGACGCCGGTGGTGAGTGTGCCGCATGATTTCGCTGGTGTAAAGCTATTTACGAGACTGTACACTAGCTCAGGCTCATGCCAACGGAGGCCGCTGACCTCTCCCCTCGGGGTTTCTGCCCTGAGGAGGCCCCCCTTTTCGTCCTCCCGGCTATTCCCGGCCTGTCTCGGCCCGTGAGCCAGCGCTCCGATTGTTCTGATTGGCTTCCGGCAGCCCGGCCCGCGCGTCCGGCAAATCTTGAGGGCCCCGGCGTGCCGGGGCCCTTAAACGTTATCCTTCGCCACGGAGGCAGCCCCCCGCGCCGGTGCTTACTCCTGCTCGCGGGCCCGCTTTATCTCTTCAATGACACGTTGCTCGATGTTGGGAGGCACGGGATCGTAGTGGTCGAATTCCAGCTTGTACACCCCTCTGCCTTGGGTCAGCGACCGTAGGTCCTGGGCGTAACGCTGGGTTTCCGCTCGCGGGACTTCCGCCTCGATAACCGTGACGCTCTCGTGGGGAGTCATCCCCAAAATGCGGCCCCGCTTCCCATTCAAGTCGCTCATGACCTCGCCGGTGTAGGCATCGGGCACGGTGACCGTGAGCTTCATGACCGGCTCAAGCAGGATGGGACTGGCTTGGGAAATCCCTTTGCGCAGAGCCTGATTGCCGGCGATTTCAAAGGACATTCCGGACGAGTCGACATCATGGTAGCTCCCGTCGTAGATGACGGCTTTCAGGTCAACGATAGGGAACCCGGCCAGAACGCCTTGCTCCAACGCCTTGGTAACCCCTTTTTCGACAGATGGTATGTACTCCTTGGGCACCCTGCCGCCCGTGACCTCATTCGCGAACTCGAATCCCTGAGTCCGCTCCAGCGGCTCCAGCCTGAGCAGCACGTGACCGTACTGGCCATGGCCACCGGTCTGCTTCTTGTGGCGGTACTCGGTCTGGGTCACCTGGGTTATGGTCTCTTTGTAGGCAACCCGGGGCAGCCTCACCCGCAAATCAGCGCCGAACTTGCGGCGAATCTTATCCATCGCCACATCGACCTGGGCTTCACCCAGTCCCGTGAGCAAGCTCTCGTTGGTATCGGAATCCCGGGAATGGCGCAGGCTCGGGTCCTCCTCCGCGATCCGGCTCAGCGACGTCGACATCTTGTCCAGGTCGGCTTTGGTGGCCGGCGTAACGGCCACGCAGTGAAAACCCTCCGGAAACTTGATCCTCTCGAAGGTCACCAGTTGGTCCCGCGCGCACAGGGTATCCCCCGTGACGGTCGACGCCAGCTTGCCGATAGCGCCAATATCGCCGGCGCCCACCTCGGACACATTATCCTGAGACTTGCCCCGCGGCAAATAGAGCTGCCCAATCCGCTCCGACTGCTCCCGGGCGCTGTTCCACACCTCCGAGTTGCTCTTCATGGTGCCCCGGAAGACGCGAAACACGGACAGTTTTCCCACGAAGGGGTCCGCGGTTGTCTTGAACACGAACGCCGCCAACGGCCCGTCGGGGTCGGTCTCACATTCGACCGGCTCTTTGCTGGGTAACCCGGCCATGCCGGGTTTGACCCCATCGGCGGGAGAGGGAAGGAACGTCAGAACCATCTCCACGAACTCCTCCACTCCCATGTTCTTGATGGCGGAGCAAGCGAGAATGGGCACCATTTCACCTTTCTGGATGGCGGAGCGCGCCCCGGTTTCGATCTCCTCCTGGGTCAACTCTTCGCCCTCGAGGTATTTATCGGCAAGGGCGTCATCGCTCTCAGCCGCGGCCTCAATCAACCGCTCCCGGGCGGCCTCCAGCTCCTCGGCCATCTCCGAGGGAACGTCGGCCGGGGGATTGATGACACTGATCATCCCCTGGAAGTCCTGGGCTTCTCCGATAGGTAAATTAAAGGGGACGCATTTATTGCCGAAGGTCCCTTGGATATCGGTAACACAACGGGAGAAGCTGGCGTTTTCCCGGTCCATCTTGTTCACCAGGAACATTTTAGGCAGCCCATTGGCCTCGGCCATGCTCCAGGCGCGCTCGGTGCCCACATCGACACCGGATTGAGCAGCTACCAAGATGACGGCGCTCTCCACCACGCGTAAGGCGGCGGTCACTTCTCCCAGGAAATCGTCGTAGCCGGGGGTGTCGAGGAAATTTACTTTTTGGCCATCCCAGGCACAGGAAATCAGGGTGGTTTGGACGCTGCTGCCGCGTTTCACTTCCTCCGGCTCGTAGTCGGAGACGGTGTTTCCGTCCTCCACGCGGCCCACACGGGTAGTTGCGTTTACGTTGAACAGAAGGGTTTCGCTCAGCGAGGTTTTGCCGGCCCCGCTGTGGGAAACTAAAGCTACGTTTCGAAGGTTCCGGACATCGACTGTGGGCATCGAGACTCCCCCTTATCCCAGCGGGATGAAGTTAACCCCGCAAGCTCAATCCAGGACCGAAGCCGATCGGGAGCACGAAACCGCCAGTTGCTTCCCATCGCTACCGCGGCCACAGCTTAATCTTATCGGCTCCGGAGCTTCCGGGCAACACCTGGCCTAAATTCCGGGTCCCGCCCAAAATGAGCCGGCCCCGGATAATCCGTTTCGAGTTCATTTCAGCAACCAATCCAATGGCTTCGGCCGCCGCGGAGCAATGCACTTCCGGTGACATTCCCACTCTCACCCTCCTCTGAACCGGGGGGGGGCAATGCCTCTCACGCCGTTTCCCTCCGGCTCTTTACCAGGCTATTATTGGGGGGTGTGGCCGCCGGCCCCCTCGGGCTCCGATGGGTTTCTTGCCCGGAGCGTCCGGCGATATTGACAGTATCTGGCACCTGGCTATAATGAACAGGCGCTCGGAACGGAGTTCGCGTCAGCGGCGCGGTTCCAGACACCGGGCCTCACCCAAACGTCTCTACAGGAGGTGCCGATATGCCGGTCAAAGAGATCATCACCTGCCCTCAGATTGCCTCGGGGCAAGCGCCCCTATCCCAGGCCACCCGGTTCGGGAACCTGGTCTTTGTCGCAGGCAACACGGGACGGCACCCCACGACCAGTGTGGTGGGCAAGGACATCAAGGAGCAGACCGCCTTTGCTCTGCAACGGATCCAGATGATCCTGGAAACAGCGGGCTCTTCCCTGGACAACGTGCTGACCAACACCTGCTACGTCACCAATCGAGAGGACTTGAAGGGTTTCAACGAAGTCTACGCCGGGTATTTCAAGAACGACCGGCCGGCGCGCACCACAGTCGTCGTCAATTTCGGATCGCCGGACAACCTCGTGGAAATCACATCTACCGCATTTATCTCCGACTAGGGTGCCACCTTGTCAGCTAGGGCGTTCATCCTGATAGAAACTCAGGTGGGAAAGAGCCAAGAAGTGGCCGCTGCCTTGCGGCGCATGGAAGGGATCAAGTCGGCCGATGTCATCACGGGCACCTACGACGTGATCTCCCTCATCGATGCCGCGGATATGAGCGCCGTGGCCGACCTGGTAACCGGCCGGGTGCAGGCGATACACGGGGTCATGCGGACGATCACCTGCGTGACCGCCGGCTAGACCTTCTCCGGCCGTGGCCCTTCCCCCAGGAGTCCGTTGCCCGTTGGCCCTCGGGTCATGGCCCGCGGGCTCAGCCGCTGGCCCGGCGCCCCCGGATACTCCCTCCAACCCCATGAAGCCCGGCACCCGGCGAACCGCTTCAGGCCGCTCAGATCTTCTTTAGGACCACGTGGGAGCGGTTGAGGGTGTGGGGACGAACCTGGCTTGCCCAGTCGCCTTTCTCCGATTCCGCCTTCCAGGCGTCGCTGAAGGGAATCTCCGGTGAGTCGATCTCGTACAGGGCGGTATACCGGGCCACGCCGTCCACGTCGGCCGATTCCAGCCGGTAGCGGGTGCAGCCGTGGCAACCGGGGGCGTTAAGAATATTGGGAACGTGCTGGGTGTCGTAGATTCGGTTGAATGCCTCTTCGTGCTCGGCGGGTATGTCCATCTGCACCACGTACAAATAGTCTGCCATAGTTACGACGCCTCCCTCAGGTTAATCACCCCTCGAACCGCTCTATTGAATCGCCCGCACGGGCTGCCACCGGCGCCAAATTCCTGAGCCGGGAGGGCGTTCGGCGTCCCGAGTCCGCCGGCAGGCAACCGAGGAACGACTCTTTCAGAGCGATGGCCACGGGGGTTTTTCCACAGGGATTATAGGCGCGGGCCGCAACCGGTACAAGTTCGTCCGGAAAAGACGGCGAGCAATAATGCCGCGCCCTCGACGGCCACACCAATTACCCGGAGGTGAAGATCGTGGCCCGGTCCCGCCGGAGCTCTGATTTTCAGGTGAGGCAGAGCCCCACGGGCCCGTATCGCCCCGGGGGTCCCGTGGTAGTTCCTCGACCGGGCTGCTAATACGTCAGCGCCGAGGTGACGCCCTCGGGCAGGTCCACCTCCAGGGCTTGCAGGCAGTTGGCCAGAGCCTGGTAGTAGCCGGCCACAACCAGCAACTCGATGATTCCCGCGTCTCCAATCCGGGACCGGAGGGCTTCGAAGGTCACGTCGGAAACCCGATGCTGGCGGAGCAGCTCCAGGAAGAACTGGACTACCACGGCGTCGTCGGGCGCCAGCCCCACCGGCGCTCGAAACTCGCGGATCGCGCTGATTATGTCATCCGATAGCCCCGCGGCCCGGGCCGGCGCCTGGTTGACCGTCCAGACGTAGTGCCCGTTGACTTCCCGCGCGGCGGTGAGGACTCCCAGGGCCTTCACCCTGGGGTCCAGCTTGCACTCGTAGCGGGCGTAGCTGCCCAGCCTCCCGAATCGGCCCGCCACCTCCGGGTTGTTGAAGAGTGCGGCGTAGTTCGGGACCGGGTCCCCGCGCTTGTTCCAAAACTCGTCCCAGAGCTTCTGGTCTTCCGGACTCAGGTCTTCCCGTTTTGTGAGAGGCACTCTGGCCATGGCGCTCTACCTCCAACTACAAATGAAACCGGAGCATACCCAAGCCGGCTCCAAAACGTGGGGCCAGCCCGGCAAGAATTGTCTCACTTCGCCAGCAGGGCGTCCAGGACCGCACCGGGAGACATGGGTAGATTCCGCAGCCGGTGGCCGGTGGCCCGGGCGATGGCGTTGGCGATGGCCGCCATCGGTGGAATGATGGGCGCTTCGCCCACGCCGCGCACGCCGAATGGGTGCCCCGGATTGGCTACCTCCACGATAATCGTGTTGATCAGGGGTAGGTCCAGCGCGATGGGCATCCGGTAATCCAGGAAACTGGCGTTGAGCATCCGGCCTTCTCCATCGAAGAAATACTCTTCGTTCAACGCCCAGCCGATGCCCTGCGCCACACCACCCTGTATCTGCCCTTCCACGTAAGCGGGATGGATAGCCTTGCCGGCGTCCTGCACCGCGGTGTAGTTCAGGATGGCCACCTTCCCAGTATCCGGGTCCACCTCCACGTCCACGATGTGGGTGGTAAACGCCCCACCGACTCCCTTGGGGTTGACGCTGACCTGGCTGGATATGGGACCGCCGGTGTCGTTCAGCCTCTCCGCCAGCTCCTTGAAGGTCAATCTGAGGTCTGGGTCCGACTTGTGCCGGAACACGCCGCCGGTCAGGGCGACGTCCTCAAGGGGCACGTCCCAGATTTTCGAGGCCCGCTGCACCATCTTGGCGCTAATGTCCTGGGCGCATTCGTAGGCGGCCCATCCGGTGGCGAAGGTGGTGCGGCTGCCGCCGGTCAGGAAGGTGTAGCCCACCGACTCGGTGTCCCCCACGCTTGGGTGGACGTCCTCGGCGGGGATGCCCAGCACCTCGGCGGCCTGCATGGCGATGGACACCCGGGTGCCGCCGATGTCGGTGGAGCCTTCGACCAGGCTGACGGTGCCGTCGGCGTTGACCGCAATGGAGCAGCTTGACTGGAAACCAATGTTGAACCAGAAGCCCGACGCCACTCCCCGGCCGCGCCAGGGCCCTTCGAGGGGAGAGAGGTAATGCTCACTGGCCTTGGCGGCCTCCAGGCATTCCACGTTGCCGATGCGGCGGAACCTCGGTCCATCGACGCGGCGGGTGCCTTCCTTGGAGGCGTTCAGCAGGCGGAACTCGACAGGGTCCATGCCCACCTTTTCGGCGAGTTCGTCGACCACCGTTTCGACCGCAAAGGCGGCGTTGGGAGCGGCTGGTGCGCGGTAGGCCGCCGTCTTGGGCTTGTTGACCACCACGTCGTAGCCATCCACCCGCGCGTTCTCCAGGTCGTAGGGGGCGAACATGCACTGGCCCCCCGCGTCGACCATCGCGCCGGGAAAGCTGCCGGCCTCATAGACCAGGTAAGCATCGCCGGCGGTGAGCTTCCCCGCCTTGGTGACCCCCATCTTCACCTTGATGTAGGTCCCGGAGGTGGGGCCGGTGCCCTCGAAGACATCGGACCGCGACATGACAATCTTGACCGGTTTTCCGGTCTTGGCGGAAAGCAAAGCGGCCAGCGGCTCGAGGTAGATGTTGATCTTGCCACCAAAGCCGCCGCCGATCTCCATGGGCACCATCTTTATCCTGGACACCGGCACATCCAACACCTTGGCGAGGTCTTCACGAGCGGTGAAAGCCCCCTGGGTGCTGCACCAGACCGTTAGCCGGCCGTCGGCGTTCCAGAGGGCCGAGGCGTTCTGCGGCTCGATGTAGCCCTGGTGGACCGTGGCGGTGGTGTACTCGTGCTCCACGGTGATATCGGCCTCGCCGAACCCCTTATCCACATCGCCTTTTTCGTACCTCAGGTGGGATGCCACGTTGCTCAGCTTGCCGGTTTGCTCGCCCAGTTCCCTGGTGGTCAGATCGTCATGGAGAAAGGTGGAGCCCTCTTTCATCGCCTCCCGGACGTTGGTCACCGGCGGCAGCACCTCGTACACTACGTCGATCAGACCCAAGGCTGTATCGGCAATATGCGGGCTGGTTGCTGCCACGGCGGCCACGGCGTGGCCCTTGTACAGGACCTTCCCCCTGGCCAGGAGGTTGTCACTAGCGAAGCGTAGGTCCTGGTCTGGGTTCTCCATCCGGGCCACCGGCATGTCCTGGCCGGTGATCGCGGCCTTCACGCCAGGGAGCGCCAGGGCTCTACTTACATCGATGGACCTGATCCGCGCGTGGGCGTGGGGGCTGCGCAAGACTTTTCCGTGAAGCATCCCGGACGCCTGAAAATCCCCGCCGTATTTGGCCCGGCCGGTCACTTTATCGGTACCGTCATGGCGGATCGGGCGAGTGCCCACCACCTTATATTCCGTATTGGAAAGAACGATATTGGACGCCATATCACACACCTCACCGGCGCTGTTGTCGAAGCTAGAAACCCTCCGGAGTTTATCATACCGCCCTCCGGTTCGAGGCCCCTTCCGGTTCGGCGGATGGGACCGGTGCACGGGCGGACCATTCCCGTGTATACTGGGCCGGGCGGCCGCCCTGGGTTTGTGCTCAGAGACCTGGTTTCGCCACGGCATCACTCGGCATCATTCGGAAGGCGGACGCCATAACACAATGGCATCGAACCCGCGGTCCGCTCCCCTCGGCCGGCGGACCACCCTGGAGGATCGTCCCTGATGGAAGGAAACATGGAGCCCCTGCGCGACATTCGTGTGCTGGCCGTCACGGTGTATTTGGCCGGGCCTTTTTGCGCCATGAATCTCGCCCGGATGGGCGCCGAGGTCATAACCGTCGAGATGCCGGGCCGGGGGAACCCGGTGCGAGGAATCGGCAACTACGCCGGGCCCGCGGGAAACCACCCAGTGAGCCAGGGCGACCAGGACCTTTCCACCATGTACCTGAAGCGGGCCCAGGGGGTCAAGAGCGTCACGCTGAACCTGAAGGACCCCAAGGGCCGTGACATGCTCTTGAAGCTGGCCGAATCCTGCGACATCTTCTTGGAAAACCTGGCCCCCGGGTCCATGAAGGCCATGGGTCTGGGTTACCCCGAGGTGTCCCAGGCCAATCCGGGGATAGTCTACTGCTCCATCTCCGGCTACGGGCAGGACGGTCCCTACGCCAACAAGCGGGCCCACGACCCCCAGATCCAGGGGATGAGCGGCCTCATGGACATCAACGGCGAGGAGGACGGGTCTCCCATCAGGGTCGGGTTCCTCATCGGCGACCTCGTCACACCCCTGTTCGCCTGTTACTCCATTCTGGCGGCCCTGCGGGAAAAGGATCGGACCGGCCGGGGGCAACACCTGGACGTTTCCATGATGGACACGCTGGTATCCCTCATGTTCATGGAGAACCTTGAGGAAAACATCGAGGAAGGGCGGCCCCTGCGGACCGGCAACTTTACCCGTAGCGGGCCCACCGGCCTGTACCGGGCCAGCGACGGCGACCTTGTCCTGACCGCCAGCGGCGACGACCAGTGGGTGCGGCTGGCCAAAGCCCTCGACGCCCCGGAGCTGACCGAGGACCCGCGCTTCGCCACCAACTACGCCCGCACCACCCACATAGAGGAGGTCCGGGAAGCGGTCCAACGGTTGATCGGCGGCATGAGCCTCGCGCAGGCCCTGGAGCGGTTGGAGGCCGGTGATGTCCCCTGCGGGCCGGTTCGATCCGCGGCAGAAGTCCTCGCCGACCCCCATTTCTGGGAGCGGGGCACCCTCCAACCCATGCGCCACGCCGCCCTCGAAGAGCCGGTGCAGGGAGGCGTGGGGGCGGGGTTCCCGGTGCTGTTCTCCGGGAAGCCGCTGCCGCAGTTGGCCGGCGCGCCGGCCCTCGGCATGCATAACGACGAAATCTACGGCCGCCTCCTGGGACTGGGAAAAGAGGAACTGGAACGCCTGATGGAAGAGGGCGTACTGTGAAGCCCAGGTCAGCGGTAAGCCTTCAGCGGCCAGGCCAAGCGGGGGCTAAAAGCTGAGGGCTGAACGCTAATAACTCCTGAATGGAGTGTGGGACAAGATTCTCTCGGCGGGGGTAAGTGAAATGACTTTCAAGGCCAAACCATTACGATCGGAGCTGTTCGTTCCCGGCAACAAGGAAGACTGGATGCGCAAGGCGCCCCGGTACGGGGCCGACGCCTTGATCCTGGACCTTGAGGACTCGGTGCCGCCCGTTGAGAAAGCCGGAGCGCGGGTCCTGGTCCGTAAAATGCTGGAGGAGCTGGGCCCCACCGGCCAGACCCTTATCGTCCGCGTGAACCGGCTGGAGACCGGCCTCACCGGCGATGACCTGGAGGCGATTACCTGCCCCTACCTCTACGCCATCATGCTACCCAAAGTCGAGGGGCCGGCGGATGTGGTCGAAGCGGACATCCTGCTGAAACTCTTCGAGCGCCGGGCCGGCATGGAGGTGGGCCAGGTACTGATCGACCCGGGACTGGAATCGGCCGAGGGAATGAGGCTGGCTTACGAAGTCGCGACCTCTTCAGCCCGGGTGGCTCACATGGGCGCCGCCGGCGGCAAGGGCGGCGATCCGGCCCGGTCCATCGGCTTCCAATGGACCCCCGAGGGCATGGAAACCCTCTTCTTCCGCTCCAAGGTGTTGCTTGATTCCAGGGCCGCGGGGATTCCCTACCCCGTCACCGGCGGCTGGATGGACCTCCATAACCTGGACGGCCTCAGAGAGGCCGCCGAGCAGGCCCGGAGGCTGGGATATACAGGGATGCACCTGATTCACCCATCCCACGTGCCGGTGGTCAATAAAGTGTTCACCCCCAATCAGGACGAGATCGCCCAATGGCAGGGGGTGATCGCGGCCATGGAGGAAGGGCGAAAACGGGGAGACGCCGCCGTGCCTTTCCAGGGAGACATGATCGACATAGCCCACGAGGAGACCGCCAAGATCATGCTGGCGAGGGCCCGGGAGTTGGGCGTCCTCAACTCCTGAGGAGGCCAGCCAGCTACCGGCCAAGACACGACTCAGATGACCTCACATGGGCGAACCTTACGACGAGCAAGCAACCCTCAAGTCCCCCTTTGGTAAAGGGGGATTAGGGGGATTTCACGTGAACCCCGCCACCCATAAATGCCCCCGATCAAGGTCAGACATCAATGAAACGATCAGCCAGTTAGTAGTGAGAAGCGATGTCAAAGGGATTTGACCGGTTCGTTCCCCTTCAAGGTTGCGTCAACTTCAGGGACCTTGGCGGCTACCCCACCCGGAACGGACGGACCGTCAAATGGCGCAGATTATTCCGCAGCGACGGTATTCACCATATGACCCCGGAAGACGCCCGGTACGTTCAGCAAACCCTCGGCGTGGCCACCATTGTCGATCTGCGCAACACCGATGAAGCTCAAAGAGACGGACGGGGGCCCATGGCCGAAGCCCCGGTTGAGTTCTATAGCGTGCCTTTCCTCAAAGAGAGAGGGAATGATCCACCCAATCCTTCCGAGGACCCGGTGGTCCGGCTGGGCGGCATCTACCAGTGGATATTCCAAAACGCGGGCGGCCTGATAGCCGAGACGCTGATTAAGCTGGCCGCGGACGGGAGCCTGCCGGCCGTGTTCCATTGCACCGCCGGGAAGGACCGGACCGGCATTCTCGCCGCCCTGATCCTCGGTATCTTGGGCGTGGACGATGAAGAGATAATGGGGGATTATCTCCTTACCAACCAGCGGCTGGACCAACTCTTCGAGCGGCTGCGGACTATACCGGGAAGCGAAGACCGCCCGCGGGAGTCGTTCGCGGCGCCGGCCAAGGTACTGGAGCAATTTCTGAAGGATCTGCGCGGCAACTACGGTGACGCGACGAGCTACGCTCGGGCCCACGGCGTTACCCAGGCTACCATCGCCGGGTTAAGGGCCTCCCTGCTGGAGTGACGGTGAAGTAGATCCGGCATCACTTCGAATAGCCAATCGTTGACCGTTCTCTGACCCGTGCCACGGAATGATTTTGAATTCGATTTCCTGCGGGAGGCGCGCCATGGCCACCTACGTGCTGATTCACGGCGCAGGCCATGGGGGCTGGTGCTGGGACAAGGTCGTCCCCCTGTTGCGAGCCGCGGGGCATAACGTGGAAGCTCCGGACCTGCCGGGCCACGGCGAAGACAAGACGCCAATCTCGCGAGTAACCCTCCAGGCCTACACCGACCGGGTCTGCCGGGTCCTGGATGCCCAGCCCGAGCCGGTGGTGCTGGTGGGCCACAGCATGGGCGGTATCGTAATAACCCAGGCCGCCGAATCCCGGCCGGAAAAGGTCGGAACGCTGGTGTATCTGACCGCGGTCCTAGCTCCCTCCGGCGTCTCGATCCTTCAAACCCTCGAAGGGGATGGCGCGACGTTGGAGGATGCGATGGCCCGAAGGACCATGATTCTCTCGGCCGACCGAAGCTACGTCACCTTCGAGGAAGGTACGCTCGCCGGCAGGTTCTACAACGACTGTTCCGAGGCGGACGTGGCGCGGGCCAGGTCCCTTCTGGTGCCCCAGGCTTTGGCTCCCTTACAGACACCCATCAGGACCACCGAAAAGAACTTTGGCCGGATCCCCAGGGTGTACATCGAGTGCCTGCTCGACAAAGCGGTTCCCCCAGAAATGCAGAAGGGAATGTACACCGCCTTGCCGTGCCGGAAGGTCATCTCCATGCATACCGGCCACTCGCCATTCTTCTCCGCCCCGGAGGATCTGGCCAAGAACCTGGTTTCGTTGTAGCCGGCATGAGGTTAGCCCTCCTGGGGCCGCGCCATGGCCCCGTTGAAACACGGCTGGCATATCCATCCCGGCCCCCCCAGCAATCGTAGCGCAGCAGTAGCCTCGGCCGGGTGTACAATACTTTGGCGCATGGAGCGCCGGCGGTCTCTGAGCCACATTCTCTGAAGAGCGGACCCCGGACTTGGACGCCAATCGTTTCGACAGCCAGGTGACAAGAATGACCTACGCCTTGCTTGAAGGCCTGCGCGTGCTGGAGCTGGGGCAGTTTCTCTCCGCCCCATACTGTGGCAAGCTTCTGGCCGACATGGGAGCGGAGGTCACCAAGATCGAACCGCCCGGCGCCGGCGACCACGCCCGCCAGTACGGCCCTTTCCTCGGCGACGACCCCCACCGGGAACGCAGCGGCTTATTCCTGTACCTCAACGCCAACAAGCGAGGCGTCACCCTGGACCTGGGCACACCCACCGGCCAGGGAATCCTCCGGGAGTTGGTGTCGCGCTCCGACGTTCTGGTCCACAATCTTCATCCGCTGGAGATGGACCGGTTGCACCTCGACTACGAGGCGGTCAGCCGGGCCAACCCCAGCCTGGTAATGGCATCTATCACCCCCTTCGGGGTAACCGGTCCGTGGCGGAACTACACGGCATACGACATCAACCTGGCCGCCGCGGGAGGCGTCTGCGAGGGTCTCGGGGAGGCCGTCCGGGAACCACTGACCTTCGGCACTCCCCAAGTGGGCTACTTCGCCGGCCTTGCCGCCGCCTCAGCTATCGTAATGGCCCTTTTGGCTGTCACCCCCGTCCCCTCTCCCTCAGGGAGAGGGGTGGCCGAAGGCCGGGGTGAGGGTCAGCACATCGACATCGCCGAGGTGGAGACGCTGGCCGGAATCTACAACGGCCCCGAGGCGCTGATGGCCGTGTACCAATGGCGCATGACCCGGCGCACCGGGCACCATGCCCTCGACTTCCCATACCCCAACTGCCTCCTGCGCTGCAAGGATGGATACATCTTCGTCGGCGCTCCCGAGGGCCGTCAGTGGGGCAAGCTCTTGGAGCTGATGGGAAACCCCGAGTGGTCCAAAGAACCCCGCTTCAGAAACCGGACCGACATGAACAACCTCTACGCCGACGAGGTCGACGGCTACATGGAAGCCTGGCTCATGGACCACACCAAGGCGGAGCTTCTGGAGCTGGCCCTGGAGCACCGGGTCCCCCTGGCGCCGGTGCGCGGCTTTGACGAGGTGCGCCACGACGAGAGCCTGGCCGGCCTGTTCGTGGACATCGACCGGACTGACACCGGCCCGCTGCCCTACCCCGGCCCGCCCTATGTTCTGAGCGACGCCGCCGAGGACGCTCCCTCACCCGCTCCCTTCCTGGGCCAGCATAACCAAGAGATCTATTGCGATGTTCTGGGTTTTTCCGGCGAGCAGCTGGTGAAGCTGTACCAGACCGGTATCATATAGTGGGCTCCGTCGGGCGACGCCCCCCACATCCGTATCAGGGAGGTTGAAGGAAGAAGCAACAGCCGGAGAATCCTAACTAAGCTCGTCACGCGCGGAGGATACTATGTCGATGGACGCTCCTTATCCTGTCACGGTCGAAGGCGTGTTGGACCCCGGCCTCAGCCGGTGGCTTTGGCTGTTCAAGTTGATCCTGATCATTCCCCATATCTTCGTGCTGGCCTTTTTGTGGGTGGCTCTCGTTATCGTCACCGCGGTCGCTTTTTTCGGCATTCTGTTCACCGGCCGGTACCCGAGGGGCATCTTCGACTTCAACGTCGGAGTCCTACGATGGACCTGGCGAGTGAGCTACTACTCTTTCGGCGCCCTGGGGAGCGACCGTTACCCGCCTTTTAGCCTCAAGCCGGCGGATTATCCGGCCACGCTGGAGGTGGAATATCCGGAGCAGCTATCCCGCGGCCTGGTGCTGGTCAAATGGTGGCTCCTGGCTATCCCCCACTACCTGATACTGAGCGTCGTTCAAGACGGCCTCAATGGCCTTCTGGTGTTTTTCGCGGCGGTGGGTCTCCTTTTCACCGGCCGGTACCCCAAGGACATATTCGAGCTGGTCATCGGCATCAACCGGTGGACCTTGAGGGTTATGGCATACGCTCTCCTCATGCGAGACGAGTACCCGCCCTTTCGCTTGGGTCCGTAGGCCCCGTCGCTTAATTTGCCACCCGCAGGTCAGATGTCTTTGGTCACTGCCATCAAGGGCCAGCTACCGGCTGATAGCCGAAACCTAACGGAGGGATGAGTCTTTTGGGCGCCGACGAGCATTCAAAACCCAACGGCCCGCTCCACGGATACCGGGTCCTGGACTTCGGCTGGGTCCTGGCCGGGGCCATCCCCGGCATGGTGCTGGCCGATATGGGCGCCGAGGTCATCAAGGTGGAAAGCCGTCAGCGCTTGGACTACATGCGCTTGGGCCGTCCCATCATCGGCACCAAGCCGGACCCGGAGCAGCACCCCATGTTCCACAACGTCAACCGGAGCAAGCTCGGCATTACCCTCAACACCGGCCACCCGGAGGCGGTGGAGCTGGCCCGCCGGCTGGCCGGGCACTGCGACGTGGTCATCGAGAATTTCTCGCCCGAAGTCATGCACCGGTTGGGGCTGGGCTACGAGACCCTGCGCCAAATCAAGCCGGACATTATCATGGCCTCCATTTCCTCCAACGGGCAGACCGGCCCCCTGCGGGACCTGCGGGCCTACGCCCCATCCGTGGGGGCGCTGGCCGGACTCGACAGCACCATAGGCTACGAGGGAGAACGTCTCCTGGGCATGAAGCACGCCTACGCCGATATCTGCGGGGCCCTGCACGCCATTTTTGCAATCACCGCCGCCCTGTACCGGCGAAGGCGTAACGGCAAGGGCCAGTACATCGACGTCTCCATGCTTCGGGCAACGGCCGCGACCATGGGGGCCGGCCTCATGGAGTACGTAATGACCGGCCGGGTAATGCGGCCCAAAGGCAACCACGACCCGGTGATGGCCCCCTACGGCAACTACCCCTGCCAGGGGGACGACCGGTGGGTCTCCATCGCCGTGCGAACCGAAGACGAGTGGCAGGGCTTGAAGCGGGCCATGGGTGAGCCCGGCTGGACGGACAAGCCCTTCTTCTCGAGCCGCTACGCGCGATTAGAGCACCGCCGGGAGCTGGACCAGCATTTGTCGGCCTGGACGATGCTCCGGCCGGCGGAGGAAAACATGGAGCTACTCCAAGCCCACGGCGTGGCCGCCATCCCGGTCATGGGCGCTGAAGAGCGGCTGTTCAACGCCCACTTCCGGGACCGGGAACTGTATCAGGACATCGACCATCCAGCGTTGGGGACCGAGCCCATTTTCAACCTGATGTGGAAGCTCAGCCGAACTCCTCCAGCCATCCAGCGGCACGCCCCTCTCATGGGAGAGCACAACCATCAGGTCTTCGGCGGAATCCTGGGCCTGCCCGACGCCGAAATCCAGCGATTGGAAGAGGCTCAAGTCCTCTGGTAAAGTGGGATATCAGCGGTCCGCCTCCCACGGGTGAAGGCTGATAGCTATAAATGCTTCCTAGGGAGACACGATGACTCAACAAGACGAACGCTCCAAGGTGGTAGAAACCCTTCCCGAGGTGGATGGCATCTCCGAGGAGGCCGTCGCCAACGCCAAGGCGATGATCGGGATGCGGCTGCGCACCGAGCAGTTCACCCGAGACGCATCCCTGGGCGCGCTGCTCAACTTCGTCAACGGAATCGGCGACGCCAACCCGCTGTTTCGGGATCAGGAATACGCGGCAAACACCAAGTACGGCTCGGTCATCGGCCATCCGTGCGCTCCCTACATGCGCCACTGGTCCGGCCGGACCCGGTGGGGACTGCCCGGCATCCACGGCTTTTTCGCCGGCAACGACTGGGAGTTCTTCCGGGTGATGCGCCCGGGCGACGCCGTCAATTGCGTGGAGCGGGTGCTGGACGTGCAGGAGAAGGAGAGCCGCTACTCCGCCAAGTTGGTCATCCAGTATGTCGAGACCATCTACAGCAACCAGCGGGACGAACTGGTGGCCCGGGTGGTCGGATGGTGCACCCGCCACCAGCGAAAGGCATCCCGGGAGCGGGGCAAATACGCCAACATTCCCAAGCGTCACCAGTACACCGAAGCGGAGTTGGAGGCCATCGACGAGCAGGTGTTGAAAGAGGACTACCGAGGCAGCCGGCCCAGGTACTGGGAGGACACCAAGATCGGCGAAGAGCTTGATCCCGTCGTTCGAGGCCCGCTGTCGCTGCAGGACGTCAGCGCCTTCCTGGTGGGCACCGGCCGCTCCAGCGCCCACGGCGTACTGCTGCGGGAGGCGCTTCGCCACCCCGGCCATTTCTTCCGCAACCCGGAAGCCGGGGGTGGTCTGGAATACACCGGCATCGGGCATATGCGAGACTCGGTGGCCGAGGCCGTGGGCGTACCCGGAGCTTACGATTACGGCCCCCAGCGGGTCTCCTGGATGGGCACCCTCCTGACCAACTGGATGGGCGACGACGCCTTTCTGAAACGGCTGCGGATAGAGACCCGCCGCTTCAACGTCTACGGGGACACCCAGTGGTGCAAGGGCAAGGTGGTCCGGAAGTACGTCCACGACGGCGCCCCTCTGGTCGACCTGGAGATCTGGGCCGAGAACCAGCGGGGAGAGTTGACCGCGCCGGGGCACGCCACCGTGATGCTACCTTCCCGGGACCCAAAACTGCCCTGGTTCACCGACGGCAGCGGCCTCAAGCTCCGGGAAGTGCCCAGGGACGAGAACACTCCGCCCATCCTGCCGGCGTGACACGCCGCAGCAGATTTCTTCTCCGGCTGTCGCGGGGTGCAACGCGCAATGTCCGGTTCTCCGACCTGACTGACTTGGTGCAAAGCTTCGGGTTTGAGTTGGCTCGCATCAGCGGCAGCCACCATATATTCAAACATCCCCATATTGCCGAGCTGATCAACATCCAGGAGGTCGCCGGCCAAGCGAAACCCTATCAAATTCGACAATTCCTTCGGCTAGTCGAGCGACACAATCTGCGAATGGAGGACCGAGAATGAACCACTACCACATCAACATCTTCCACAGTGAGGAGGATGGCGGGTACATTGCCGACATTCCAGACCTCGAGTCATGCTCCGCTTTCGGAGATACGCCGGAGAAAGCTCTAGCCGAGCTGAATCACGCCAAGACAGCCTGGTTGGAGGCGGCACACGCCGAAGGAAAACCCATTCCACCCCCTCGCTATAGACCAGTCATTTACCAGGCGTCCCCCTAGTCCGCCATCGAGTCACTCAGTCACTGATCACCTGAACAAGCGCCGGAGACCTTCGAACACCTCAGGGGAGAAAAATCATGGCGATCAGCGCCTACAAATGCCCCAAGTGCGCCAATACTGAATACGAAACAAGCGAGTTCCGGGCCACCGGAGGCTTCCTGTCCAAGGTGCTAGACATACAGAACCGCAAGTTCACCACGGTAACCTGCACCCGGTGCAGCTATACCGAGATGTACAGGGCGGACAGCAGCAAGCTGGGAAATATATTTGATATGTTTACGTAGCGCGCCCCGCTGCCCGCTCGTCTTCTTTGGGTTGGGCAAAGGAACATCGGCGGGCGGTGACTCCCCCCTGGCGTTCTTCCACAACTCCGGCCCGGGTGGACCGCCCCGGAAGAAGGAAAGGTCATCTGGCAGCCTCCCTGCTAATGCTCAAAAAGATAGCCAGGGGAGTGCGAGAGGCCTCGCCCCTCGCGTCTTCGTTAGTGGGGAGGGGCTGAAAATTATCCGGGTTTGGCAACCGGTGCACCAACGCCGGCAATTATGTATTATAGGTCTGCCCGAAGTTAGAATTGGGGGGGAATTATGGCCAACAAGAAAGGCAAAGGGCTGTTGATGGTTTTTGTCGACGTACCCGCCGACAAGGAGGATGACTTCAACCGCTGGTACAACGAAGAGCACATCCCCGAGCTGCTGACCATTCCCGGCGTGCTGAACGCCGCCCGCTACGAGGCGGTCAAGAGCGGCCCGAAGCACCTGGCCTGCTACGAGCTGGAGAGCCCCGCCGTGGTGGATAGCGACGCCTGGACGAAACGGCCGAAATCTGATTGGGCCTTGCGGGTCGGACCCCAGGTGATCGGCTCCAATTTCCTCAACCCCGTCTTCGAGATTATCCGTCCGGCGACGCTGAGCCCCGAAGCCGCCCAGAGCGACATGGCGCCCGCCCTTCAGATCGGCCGGATGGACATCTCGCCGGAGCACGAGGACGAGTGGAACCAGTGGTACAACAACGTCTACACGACCAACTACGAGAAGGTGCCGGGGTGCATCCGGGCCCGGCGGTTGAAGGGAGTGAAGGGCCTTACCGGGTACGGCGTCATCTACGAGTTCGTGAACGAGAATGTATCCGAGCAGCCGGAGTGGCTCAAACAGCGGGACATAAACCCCGACAACGCCCGGATGCGTTCCCTCATGCGGCACGCCCCTCTGTCTCCCGGCGTCTGGAAGAAGACTTTCCAGCTCTAGCCATTTGACCGGAGGCCACCGCCAGCGCCGGGGGAGCGCTGGCGGCGGAGTTGGTCGAGGGGCCGTTCCACGGGTGCCGGATCGTTGCGTCCCGGCGGTCAACTGGAATAAGCTTAGTTCAATGCCAAACAAAGGGCCAAACAAAGGGCCAAACGAAGCGTCTCACGCCTCCGTTCCCCGCTGAGCTGCCATGGAAGACAACCAGGGCCGGCAAAGCCCGGCTGGAGGCGGCGCACAACGACACGACCACCGTGCCGCCAGCCGGCGTGGCCTGACTACCGCCCTGGCACTAACCGGCGGGTACCTGCTGGTGGAGATAATTGGCGGGCTGATCGCCAACTCCGAAACCAACGCGGTGCACGCGTTCATCAGGCGGGCGAGAGATCGGGAGCTGGAGTTCGAGCAGCTGGAAGACGACCTGATGGACCGCCAGACCGGCAGCACCTGGGACGTGGCCTGCGGGATCGCCGTCGACGGGCCCTTGCGAGGGGAGGTCCTGCAAAGGGTGCCCTACATCACTGCCTTTGACTGGGCCTGGGAAGACTTCTATCCCCACTCGGAATTCTACCGGCGGAGCGGATGAACCGGCGCTAAGCCAACTCGATTGCTGCCGGATGTCCTTCCGAGAGAAGCGAGGAATCCCAGCGTATCAGCGAGATTCCTCGCGGGGTCTATCCTGGGTCAAGCCGAAGGGCTCGCAATGACAAGAATCAGGTTTGGGTTGCGTGAGCAGAGCATCTCGTAAGAGGCTCGGTACCCAGCACTTCATCCCGGCAAAGGCCTAGAAGCAGCAAGCGTTTCTCTGGATTCCGGCCTTCGCCAGAATGACGAGAGGAGCGCGGCGGTAACAAGGGGAATGTCGCAACTGCCGTGGAGGGGTGCGGGAGTGTCGAGGTGAGCATGACGAGAAGGAACACCCTCGTGCCTCACCATCGTCGTTCCGGCGGAAGCCGGAACCCAGGGCGGCAACCTTGCGTGTACCTCCTGGCCAGCAGGCGAAACGGTACGCTGTACGTGGGCGTCACCTCCAATCTCGTCCAACGTGTCTGGCAACACAAAGGGGACCTGGCCCAAGGGTTCACCCAGCGATACGGCGTGCACGCGCTAGTGTGGTACGAAGCGCACGTTACGATGGAGAGTGCGATTGGGCGAGAGAAGAGAATCAAGGATTGGAAGCGGTCCTGGAAGATCGCACTAATTGAGGAGTCGAATCCCCGATGGCGCGATTTGTATGAGGAGCTTGGTTAGCTGGATTCCGGCCTTCGCCGGAATGACGAATGTGAGGGGATTCGGTGAAGCATTCACCCCTCCGGCCAGGTGCCGATATGGGGATGCCTCAGCCGGTTCAGGCGGTTGAAGCTTCCGCGAAGCCTATCATCTCCAGGGTGGACGGACGCTTCCTCACGAAACCGGGGGCCGCTTGTCGCTCCAGGGCCGGGCTTGCTCGAAGGCGGCCGACGCCTGCAGCACCTTGGCCTCGGCGCCCCGGGGGCCGATGATGTGCAGGCCGATGGGCATGCCATCGGCGGAGAAGCCGCAGGGCACGCTGGCCGCGGTCTGCCCCGTCATGTTGATGGGAAATGTAAAGGGCAGGTAGCCCCAGAAGGGTTCCACTTCTCTGCCGCCGATGACCGAGGGGCGTTGCTCGATGGGAAAGGCCGGCACCGCCATGGTTGGCGTCAGCAGCAGATTGTATCCCCGGCCATATCCATCGAAGAAGTCCTCCATCTGCCGCCGCAGCTGGTCCACCCGCAGCAGCGCCCGGTTCAGGTCCGCTCCGCTCAGATAGGCCCCGTGCTCCAGGGCCCGCAGCCCGTAATCGGTGAAGTCCTCCCGGTGGTCGTCCAGCAGGTGGCCGTAGGAAGAGTAGGTGGCGGTGGCGAAGATGTCCCAGAAGGCTGGAAACGGGTCTTCGATGGCCAGGGCCGGCTCTTCCACCGTCGCGCCCAGCGCCTCGAAGAGCCGCGCCGCTTCCCCGGTGATCCGGGCCACCTCCGGGTCGACCGGAGCGTAGCCCAGATCGGCGCTCCAAGCTATGCGCCAGCCTCGGACGCCCCCATCCAGGTCCGCCATGAAGTCGGGGGGTTGCTCCCGCATGGAGGTTGGGTCCCGCGAGTCGGGGCCCGCAATCACCTGCAGCAGCAGGGCCGCATCCCGAACTGTCCGCGACATGGGTCCCGATTGGGAGAATTGATTGGCCGCGGGGCGGCCGTAGCCTCCGTACCGAGGCACCCGGCCCTGAGAGGGTTTGATGCCGAACACGCCACTGAAGCTGGCCGGAATCCGAATCGAGCCGCCGCCGTCGCTGCCCGTGGCAAGCGTGCTCATCCCGGCCACCAGGGCCGCCGCCGCGCCGCCGCTGGAGCCGCCGGGCGTCCGTTCCGTGTTCCAGGGATTGCGGCAGGCGTCGCCCAGCTTGTTTTCGGTGGTGCCCGACTGCCCGAATTCCGGGGTATTGGTCTTGCCCAGGATGATGGCGCCCGCCCGTCGCACCCTTTCCACCACCACCGAGTCGGCGTCGGGAACGCGGCCGCGAAACACCAGCGAGCCCAGCGTGGTGGGTATGTCCTTGGTCATCTCCAGGTCCTTCACGGAGATGGGGATGCCGTGAAGCGGCCCAAGAGAGTCACCCCGCTGGACGGCATCCTGGGCGGTACGCGCCGTGGCCAGGGCCTGGTCCGGGCACAGGGCCAGGTAAGCGTTCAGCCGGGGGTTCAACTCCTCGATGCGGCGGTAGAACAACTCCGTAAGCTCCACCACCGACACTTCCCTGGAACGGATCAGCCGGCTCAGGCCGGTCGCCGAGGCGAAGCAGAGGTCCGTATCCATGGTTGCTCACCAATCCGAAGATTGACGGTGCCACGGGAGGTGGCTACAATCGCGCTCATTATAGCAGCCGCCACCGCGGCCCTGAATTCCAGATAGGAGGAGTCTCTTGTCCCTGGTCGGAATCATCGCCAACCCGGCGGCCAGCAAAGACATCCGCCGGCTGGTCGCCCAAGGCCGGGTGGTTCCGGACTGGGAGAAGGTCAACATCGTGCGCCGGGTCCTTCTCGGCCTCCAGGCGGTCGGCGTCCAGCGGGTGGTGGCCATGCCCGACAGCTCCCACCTGGTGGAGCGGGCCCGAGACGACTCCCGGCTCTCCCTGGAGTTGGCTCTGCTGGAGATGCCCGCCCACTACGAGGAGGGGGACACGATCCGGGCCGCCGGGCTGATGCACGATCTAGGGGTTGCTTGCCTGGTGACCCTTGGCGGCGACGGCACCAACCGGGCGGTGGTCAGAGGCTGTGCCACCCTGCCGCTGGTGGCCATTTCCACCGGGACCAACAACGTGTTCCCCGCAATGGTCGAGGGCACCCTCGCCGGCCTGGCTGCCGGTCTGCTGGCCCGGGGTGATCTCGACCTGGAACGAGTCTCCATACAAAGCAAGACCCTGACGATATACGTGGACGGCGAGTACCGGGACATGGCTCTGGTGGACGTGGCCTTGTCCCGGGAACGTTTCGTGGCGGCCCGGGCCATCTGGGATACCGGCACCCTCTATGAGGTGTTTCTAACCCGCGCCGAACCGGCGTCCATCGGCCTTTCCTCCATCGGAGCCCAGCTGCAACCGGTGTCCATGGCCGAGGAAGGCGGGTTGCACTACTGCCTCGCCGGGGCCGATGACGGGGAGCCCAGCAGCCCTGCGGGCAACCCCGGCCCTGAAGGCCAGCCAGGAAGTCAGCCAGAGAGCCAGATGGTCCTGGCCCCCATCGCCCCGGGGATTGTCAGTCAGGTGCCGGTTAGCTCCTGGCGGCGGTTGGCCGACGGCGAACGGGTGTCGATGGAGCGGCGGCACTGCACCGTGGCCCTGGACGGCGAGCGGGCCTTTACAGTAACTCCCGGCCAGCATTTAGAGGTGTCGGTTGAGCGCAACGGCCCTCCGGTGGTGCAGGTGGAAGCGGCGTTGCATGAGGCGGCCTCGCGCGGCCTTTTAAGGGTCTAGCTTGCTATCCGGCCTGGAACTGCTGATAGCCCTGGCCATCGTCACCCTCGGCGCCCTGGTCATGGGCACCGTCAGCTTTGGGCTGGGGCTGGTGGTGGCGCCGGTGCTCTTGCTGTTCGTTGCCCCCCAATCGGTGGTGGTCATCGTCAACACCCTCATCGGCATCCTGCTGGTGGCCGTGCTGATTCAAACCCGCCGCCACCTAGACTTGAAGGTGGTATGGAGGATGACCCTGGGCGGCCTGGTAGCGGTGCCCATTGGGGTGCTGGCGTTGGACTCGGCCAGTCCGGCTACTCTTCGGATAACCATCGGCCTGGTAATCCTGGGCCTGGCTCCCCTCACCCTCTGGAAGGTCAAGCTGCCGTTTTTCCACAGCCCTTCATCCGCCCCGTTCGTCGGTTTCCTTACGTCTTTGTCGATTTCCGCCCTGAGCATCGGCGGGCCCCTGGCGGCCATATACGTCATCGCCCAGAGATGGCCCCCCCAGGTCATACGGGCTACCCTGGCGTTCTACTTCATCTCGGTCAACATCTTGGCCTTCGCCCTGTACGCCCGAGCCGGGCTGGTGGATCGAGATACGGTGGGCAACATTGCCATCCTGCTTCCGGGCCTCATAGCCGGCTTCGGCCTGGCCACCCTGATAGTGCGCCGGATGGACGCCCAGGTGTTCCGCTACGTAGCCCTGGCGGTCATCGTGGTTGGCGGAGTGCTGCTGCTGGGGCGGGAGCTAACCGGGCTATAACCGCGGGACGGCCAGCCCCGGTTCGTCCCCTGGAAAAGGCCATCAAATGCTCATATCGTGGTAGGCCGCCAGCGCGGCGGTGATGCCGTCGCTGACCGCGGCGCTCGACACCCTATCACTTGTGTCGCGCCAGGCCGTGGGTTAGCATCTCAGTACCAATGCCAGGCAGTAGAATACGCCGGCCCATCGAAAGAGGTTGCCGAAATGGTCGAGAGAACTGTATCCGAGTGGCTAATAGACCAGGGTCACCCCTCGATGATGGGGAAATCCGTGATCGTGAGTCCCGACTGTCGGCGAGTGGCCTACATGGTTGAACCTGTTACGGTCTCCAGTTGTTTTGTTGTGGTAGACGGGCAGGAGGGGAAGCACTACGATGGCGTAGAGAAAGGGTCTCTCGTTTTCAGCCCCAACAGTCAGCGGGTGGCCTATGTGGCTCGTGCGGGCAAGAAGCGGTTTGCAGTTGTGGACGGGCAGGAGGAGAATCAGTACGACAGGATAGAGGAACAGTCTCTGGTTTTCAGCTCCGACAGCCGACGGGTGGGATATGTGACTCGTGCAGGCAAGAAGCGGGTGGCGGTCTTGGACGAGCAGGAGGGCAAGCAGTACGACAGGGTAGCGGAAGGGTCTCTCCGTTTCAGCCCCGACAGTCAACGGGTGGCCTACGTGGCTCGCGCGGGCAATAAGCAGTTTGTAGTTGTTGATGGTCAGGAGCAAGAGCAGTACGACAGGATAGAGAAACAGTCTCTGGTTTTCAGCCCCGATAGTCAGCGGATGGCATATGGGGCTCGTGCGGGCAATAAGTGGTTTGTAGTTGTGAACGGGCAGGTAGACCGGCAGTACGACAGGATAGAGGGAGGTTCTCTCGTTTTCAGCCTCGACAGTCAGCGGGTGGCCTACGTAGCTCGCGAAGCGAAGAAGCACTTCGTGGTTGTAGATGGTCAAGAGCAAGAGCAGTACAACGAGATAGGGAAATGGTCTCTCGTTTTCAGCCGGAACAGTCAGCGGGTGGCCCACGCGGCGAATGCAGGCGGGTGGAATGGGAAGTGGCGTGTCATTGTGGATGGTCAGGAGGGGAAGCACCTCGATGGGGACACCGACGGCGTAGTGTCGATCATATTCAGCCCGGACAGCCAAAGGTTGGCCTACGAGTTCAGTAGGTGTGAAGGAGGAGCTTATGTGGTCGTGGTGGACGGTCAGGCACAGAAGGAGTACGACCGTGTGGAAGGTGGCCTTGCTTTTAGCCCGAATAGCCGACGAGTGGCCTATGTGGCTAGCCAGGGATGGCTGCCGTGGTCGGATCATTGGTTTGTAGTATTGGATGGGCGGGAACAGGAGCTTTACAACACGATAGCAATAGAGTCTCTAATGTTCGCTCCCGACAGCCGGCGGGTGGCTTATGTGGTCTGGGCTGCTACGCGAAGACTGGGTGTCGTGGTACACATGAGGTCGCTGGTCGTGATTGACGGGGAAGAGGGGAGCCAGTACAACGCCATCCCCGCTCCCTCTGGAGGTGGAGGCATCATCTTCGACTCGCCCAATCAGCTTCACTACATAGCGCGAAAGGGTAACGCCTTCTATCTGGTGGAGGAGCGTTTGGCATGACGTGGTCCGGTGCGGGCCAGGGCAGACCCTGTGCTGCGAAGGTGTTTGCCCCGGCTATCCGCTGACGGCCCCGAACGTGGTATCAGCTATCAAACGCTCATATCGTGGAAGGCCGCCAGGGCGGCGGTGATGCCGTCGCCGACCGCGGCGCCCAACTGGCGGGTCGACTCCGCCCGGACATCGCCGCAGGCGTAGACTCCCGGAAACTTGGTCCGCATGTGGTCATCGGTGACAATGTGGCCCATGTCATCCGTCTCGAGCATGCCATTCAGAAACTCGGTGTTCGGATGGAAGCCGACGTAGATAAACGCGGCGGCGGTAGGATAGTCGTACACCTCGTTTGTTTTGAGGTTCTTGACCCGGGCGGATACTAGAAGTTCGTCGCCCACGAACTCTTCGACCACGTGGCTCCATAGGAACTTGAAATTGGGCTTGTTGAAGGCCCGCTCTTGCAGCACCTTGGTGGCCCTAAGCTCGTCCCGGCGGTGGATCACGGTGACCGATTTGACGATGCCGCTGAGATAGTGCCCCTCGTCCAGGGCAGCGTCGCCCCCACCGACCACCACAACGTCCTGGCCCCGGAAGAAGTTGCCGTCGCATACTGCGCAATAGGAAACGCCCCGGCCTGCCATCTCGTCCTCGCCCGGCGCGCCCAGCTTGTTGTGGCTCCCGCCCGTGGCGATGATAATGGCCTTGGCAGTGTAGTCCTTGCTGTCGGTGTGGACCACCTTGACCGGCTTATCCAGGTCTTCCAGGCTTTCCACCTCCGTGTACTCCACCTCGGCGCCGAAGCGGGTGGCCTGCTCCTCCATGCTCATGGCCAGCTCGGGTCCTTTGACACCCTTGGGGAACCCCGGGTAGTTCTCGATCTCGTCGGTGATCAAGAGCTGCCCGCCGGCTCCGAGGGACTCTAGGACCACTGTCTTCAGCATCGCTCGGGAGGTGTAAAGGCTCGCTGCGAGCCCGGAGGCGCCTGCTCCGAGGATGATGACATCGTACTCTGCTTCCATTCTCTCTGTTCGCCTCCAGTCTAGTCGGGTCGGATTACCGGGCGGCGTGGGCCGTCCGGCGGAAGTATTCTACCGTGCGGCGCAGGCCTTCTTCCAGGCCAACCTGAGGGGCCCAGCCCAGCTCCTCAGCCGCACGGGTGCTCTCCAGGCTTATTTGGTAAACATCGCCCAGGCGGGCCGCGCCATGCACGGCTGCCCACTTATAACCTATGATGCCTTTCAATATTTCGAAGATTCGGTTGATGCTGGTCCTCTGACCGGTACCGATGTTCATCGCCATGCCGACCCCCCGGTCCACGGCGCGGATGTTGGCCTCGACCACGTCATCGACGTTGACAAAGTCGCGCTCCTGTTCACCGTCCCCGAAAATCTCGGGCTGTCTGCCCTCCAGCATGGCCTGGCTGAAAATGGCGATCACCCCGGCCTCGCCATGGGGGTCTTGCCGGGGACCGTAGACGTTCCCATACCGCAGGCAGGTATAGTTGAGGCGGTATAGCCGCCGGTAAAAGTCGAGGTACTGCTCCCCAAGGTATTTGGACATGCCGTAGGGAGACAGAGGCTTGACGGGATGGTCGTCCGGGCAGGGGTCCACCTCGGGGTCCCCGTAGAGAGCGCCCCCGGTGGAAGAGTAGATGAACTTCTCGATGCCGTGACGCCGCGCCGCCTCCAGTATCCGCAGGGTGCCGTTGACGTTGATCCCGCCGTCTGTGACGGGGTCCCTGATTGATTGGGTGACGCTGGTTTGGGCGGCCAGGTGGAACACGATATCCGGCTGCTCTCTCTGGAATACATCGTTGACGGACGGGTGGGTGATGTCGGTGTGGTGGAAGGTGGCGGCCCGGTTCAGGTTCTTCAACTTTCCGCTGCTCAAGTTGTCTACAATAACCACGCGATATTCCAGGGCCAGTAGCCGGTCCACCAGGTGGGAGCCGATGAACCCCGCCCCGCCGGTTACCAGCGCTGTCTTGCCTTCCGCCATTAGGACCTCGATCGATGAATTCAGCAGGAAGTATCATAAACCCGCCCGCCCGTTAGCACAACGGAGGGTAGTACTCGACGCCGCGCCTGAGGATTCAGCCTGCTTTGCGTTGACCTCCGGCTTGGCCCAACGAATCACCGGGAGAATCGAGAAGGCGGTTTTGCCTCGCCAAAGATGGGCAACCCAGCCCAATCTCAACCTCATCCAGCTTGGCAATCCCCGTCCTGGCCGCTATTTTCAGGGTAGGCCCGTCAAATCTAACGCGCCGCCCTACTCAGGCGTGGCGCTGCATCTAGCGATGTGCCTAGGGGTATGATAGAGTGGCTTTTGCTTGGCAGGGTTTATTTTCGAACGGCCACAGGAGTAAGCATGGCGGAGCAGATTGGATTTATCGGACTCGGGATCATGGGAAAGCACATGGCGCGCAACCTGATGAAGGCGGGCTATGCCCTCACGGTGTACGACATCGTGGGCGCGCCCGTGGAGGAGTTGGTCACCGAAGGGGCCAAGGACGGTTCTTCCTGCAAAGGGGTGGCCGCCGCCGCCGGCAAGATCATCACCATGCTTCCTGATTCCGCCGACTCGGAGAAGGCGATTCTGGGGCCCAACGGGGTGCTGGAAGGGGCAAAGTCCGGCTCCGTCATCATCGACATGAGTTCGATTGCACCGCTGGTCTCACAGAGAATCGCCGCCGAGTGCGCCAAGAAGGGCGTCGAGATGCTGGACGCGCCGGTGAGCGGTGGTGAGCCCGGCGCCATCAACGCCACCCTGGCCATCATGGTCGGGGGCAAGCAGAAAGTGTTCGACGATTGCTACGACCTGATGAAGATCATGGGCGGCAACGTGGTCCTGACGGGCGACATAGGCGCCGGCGGCGTCACCAAACTGGCCAACCAGATTTGCGTGGCGGCCAACATCGAGGCGTTGAGCGAAGCCCTGGTGCTGGCCCAACGGGCGGGCGTGGACCCGGAGAAGGTGTTCAACGCAATCCGGGGAGGCCTGGCCGGCAGCGCCGTGATGGAAGCCAAGGCGCCGATGATGCTGAGCCGGAACTTCCAGGCCGGCTTCCGCATTCGCCTCCACCAGAAGGACCTGCGCAACGTGATGCAGACAGCCCAGGAACTGAGCATTCCCCTTCCGGTCACCGCCCTGGTGCAGCAGATGCTGGCGGCGTTGGTCAACGAGGGAGAGTCCGAGGCAGACCATTCCGCCATCCTCCACTTCCTGGAGCGTCTGGCCAAGGTGGAAGTCAAGAAGGGCGGCTAGTGGCCCCGGACCCGAGATCCAGGCCGGCGGCTAGCCGGCCTGGACTATGGCGATGGTCTCGATAACCACGGGCTCCTTCGGCCGGTCCCCGGGACCTCTGGTCGCGACGATAGCTTCCACAACATCCTGACCCTGGACCACGCGGCCGAATATGGTGTGGGCCCCGTTCAGGTGAGGTGTGGGCGCCAGCGTGATAAAGAACTGGCTCCCGTTGGTGCCGGGTCCGGCGTTGGCCATGGCCAGAACTCCGGACTTGGCGAACGTCACCGAGGGGTCGAATTCGTCCTGGAACCTGTAGCCGGGCCCGCCGCTCCCGGTCCCCGTGGGGTCGCCTCCCTGAATCATGAAGTCCGGTATTACCCGGTGGAAGACCACCCCGTCGTAGAACCCGTCCTTAGCTAGAAACACGAAATTATTGACGGTTATCGGAGCTTTGTCGGCCAGTAACTCCAGGGAGATCGCACCGCAATTGGTCTTGATGGTCGCGGTGTAATTTGCACTGGGCTCGATAGACATCGAGGGCGGGCTGTCATATTGCTTCAAGGCTCCTCCGGTTGCGGCCTGAGCTGGCGCGCATTTTGAATTAGAGGCTCCGGCGACCCCTGCATCGGGAGCCGATGCGGGAATTGCCGTGGGAGCCGGGCTTGGCGTGTCAGTTGACGTGACCAACGTACACGCCATCAGGAAAAGTGCGATTGCGAGAGTGCCGAGCAAAACCAGCGTTCTCATTGCATCTACCTATCGTACCTCAAATATTTGCACCGCGCGGTGTCCGCTCCATGGACGAGGACCGCGGAACGGGACCGCCAGACCCCGAGCCATGGGATGCACCGCAAAGAGTATACCCGATTCCCGTCGCAAAAAACCTGCTCAATCATTGAGATGTTGCACGAAATTGACCGCCGCCTGATCCGCCGGGGCCGGCCTGAATCGCCTATGTGTCGAATGGGGAGCCAGCCTAAACCTGGTCCGGGTCAAACTGCCGGAGCCGGTGGTGGGTGGGCACTTGACCGCTGGCGGGACGGGCCGTTGCGGCTTCCTAGTTTTGTCCGGCGCCCGGCTTCTCCCTTACTGCCTCTCTCGCACGATCCGGCGGGTCTCGGTGATCTGGCCGGCGTGTTCTCTGAGATGGGACGCCACGGACTGAACGATTTGGCCGGCGGATACGGATTTTCCTTCGCCGCGGTGTCCCAGCCGGTTCAGGTCCTTGGGGTCGATACCCCCAACTGTGGCCACAGCGGCGTCGTTGGCGGCGATCATTTTCTGTCTGAGATCGGCCACACTGTGCTGGGCCATGCCGGCTACGGAGGCCGTCCGCAGTTCACCCTCGGCGGCATTGCGGGCAACGTTGGGGTCATCCTCTCTGGTTATCAAGATTGCTTTTGAAACCCAGAAAGATTGAACCTCCGTGATATGGCCCATCAGTTGGGCCACGGTCCACTCGCCGGGCTCCGGCACTTCCTTTGCTTCCGCCTCCGAAATCCCCTCGATGGCCGAAAGCACGGCCTCACGGGCGGAGCGCAAGCCCTCTTGCAGTTCTTGAATCTCATTATTGCTCATGTGGGACCTCCTTGCTGATGCTGTTTGTGAAGCAAGCGGCTTCGGGCGGAAAATGTAACCTTGAAACCGCCGGCCGAATCCTGCTGGAGGCGTGGGAGAAACCTGGGGCAGGGTAATTCCCTTTATCTTTCCAGGCCCCTCTCGGAGTTTTTTCTCAAGCGCAGCCGAGGGGCTCAAGGCGACAAAGGCACTTCGCCGACCCGACCCAGAGCATACCAAAAAGTCGCGGGCAGGGGAAGCTCAGAAGCGATATTCGTCTTCGTCGTTGGGGTCCAGAAGGTCCGGGTCCTCCCAGGGTTGGAGGCCTTCGCCGGTGTCCACGCGAGGGCGCAACCGCCTGATGGCGAGGCGCGTCACCACCACCAGGGCTACGGCCGCCGCCAAGCCACCGATGAGCAGCGTGCTGAAACTCACCCAGGGAGAACTCCTCGCCGGAGACCCGGGGGCCGGCGCCGGTGGCCGCTTGGCGTCAACGGCCCACAGGTCCTCGAGCCCGTTAACGTCGAATCCATAGGCCGTGAGCAGGGCTTGCTCCGTCGTGCTGCCCTGGCCCAGTTCTCCAATGAACTGCTGGAACGGCTCGACCCCATACTCCTCGATCAGGTAAGCCAACACGCTCTCCGCCTTCTGATAGAAGGTGGTTATGGCCAGGGGGGTCCCCGAGACCCTGGTCATGGCCCGCAAAGGCAGGCCCCGGGAACTCAGGCTTTTCCCGCTGTAGGGAGTAGCGCCCGGCGCCACGTAGCTGGCAAACCCCTCGTCCAACCAGGAGGGCAGTGGGAGGGCGTTGGGTTCCAGCGCCTGGTCCAGCAGCAGATGCGCCGCCTCATGGACGATGATGCCGGTCTGGAATCCCACGCCAACGAACCCCCCGGTGGCGGGAAAGGCGAACCCCCCGAAAAGATGCAGTTCGTCGGTGGTCCGGCTTTGCCGGGGAAAGGCGTCCTCCGCCTCGTCGGGCCGGTTGTAGATGACTCCTCTGATTGGCCGGCCGGTCTCTATCCGAAGCAAGTTGAAGATGTGGTCCAGCCGCTCCTCCACATCGCGGGTCACCGCCTCGACCTTGGATCTTCGCAGGTCATGGTACAGCAGGAGCAGAGGACCGGCCTGAATCCGCTCCCACTCGAAACGATCGTCGGTGTACTCGATCACATTGGGGGAGGTTTCATGGACGTTGCCTCGGGCATCACGAATGACGTAGTAGTACTCCAGCGTGGCGCCGGGAGGCAGGTAGTTGGACCCGCCTATGCTGAGCCTGAAGCTCGCGGTGACGTGACGCCCGGTATTGAAGCCGGAATAGGCGTAGGACCAGATGCCATCTTCGAGGGTGCGGTAAAACAGCCGTACCTCGACGATCTCCGCCTCCCCCTCGGCGGCCAGCGTGAAGCTGATGCCGTCGGGGAAGTTGATCTCCGCGCGCGAGTCTAGGACCCGGATGCCGCCGCCGGACGCCCGGACCGGCGCAACCAGCAGGAAAAGCGCCAGGGCGGCGGCCAAGATGGCCACCGCCAGACGCGGGGCGGAGCTTACTGGTCGATGCATAAACATCCGAACATGACCGGAGACCGCGTCCTGGGGCCAAATCCCCCTGTTTCCCCTTTTTAAAAATGGTGTATGGACCGGAGACATAGCTTACGCCTGTTCGGAGACATGGTGGACACAAGACCTGCCGCAGCCTGGATACTTGCAGTGTCTTCTCTCTATTATACGGCCCTCAAAGCTCCCTCGGCTAACTGGCTCCCTCCGCCCGCTGCCGGGGCGTCTCGGCCGCCGAACGCTCCCGGCCCAATAGGGCGGCCTTGCGCTCGGGGCCCCAGCGGTACCCGCCAAGGCCTCCGTCCTGTTTGACCACCCGGTGGCACGGTACCACCAGCGGGACGGGGTTGGCTCCGCAGGCGCGGCCCACCGCCCGCGCGGCGGCCGGCCGGCCCACCGCGGCGGCCACCTGCTGATAGGACCGGGTCTCGCCATAGGGAATGGTCCGCAGGTACTCCCACACCTGCCGCTGAAAGGCGGTGGCACGGATGTCCAGCGGCAGGTCCGGATAAGCCAGGTCCCCCTTCAGATGGCGCACCAGGGCCCCGGCGGATTCGCCAAGGACTCCATCATCCGGGTAGAGCTGGGCCCCTGGGAACTCCTGCCGTAATTCGGCATCCAACTCCGTGTTGGAGCCGCCCAGTTTTACGGAGCACAGTCCTCGCTCGGTGGCAGCCACCAGCAGCCGGCCCAACGGACAGGCCACGATGGTGTAGGTGATGCTGGCCCCCCGGCCACCCCGGCGATAGGAGGCCGGGCTCATGCCCAGATGCCCCGTTGACCCCTCGTACAGACGGCTGGTGGAGCCGTACCCAGCGTCATACATCGCGCCGGTAACGTCCCATCCTTCTCTCAGCCGGGCCTTGAAGCGGTCCCGCCGGCAGGCATCGGCATACTGGCGGGGCGTGATGCCCATCAGCCGCTTGAAGACCCGGTGGACGTATCCGGGGCTGGCGCCAGCCTGGCCGCTGAGCTGGGCCAGGGTAGGCGGGCCGTCCGGATTACTTTGAATATACCGGCAGACAAGATTCACTATCTCCAGTGGCCGGCCAGCAGAAAAGGGTTGGTCGGGACGGCAACGGCGGCAGTGGCGGAAGCCCGCCCTCTCCGCCGCCTCGGGCTCTGGAAAGAAGACCACCTGCTCCCGATTGGGCCGCCGGCTGGGACAGGAGGGCCGGCAGTAGACCCCAGTGGAGCGAACGGCGTACACGAAGGCGCCGTCAGACCGTTGGTCACGGGCCAGCACGGCCTGCCAGCGGCGGTCCGGGTCACCATGCTCGATGGAAGAGGGTTGCACTTTGAGCGTTGCCATCTTATCAGCCTGCCTCGAAACGGTTGTAAATGCTTTTGAGGTTCCTTCCTAAAAAGGCTTCCATAACCCAGCGTACTGTACCTCTCAGGGAAAATCTATCCGAATCTTGCGGGCAAAGTTTTGCCGTTAGTAGGAAGCCGCGATCTGGCTCAATAGGATTGCTCTTTTGGTCATGTTTGCACCCTTGAGCGACGATATCGGGAGCACCAGCCTCGAATTGCCTGACATTATCTGAAATATAAAACTTTGTTTAATCATAATTCGAAGATTACTGACTTACACCCGTTGTTAAGTCGTACATTCGTTCTATATAATCCGATACCCGAAAGTAGACCGTTCGCGGCTGAATACGAAGTTCCCCCCTTTGTAAAAGGGGGGGGCAGGGGGGATTTCCCCGCCAAATAAGAAGCCCTGAAGAGTTATCCCACAATGCTCAAATACAACCTCAAACAGACTCCACGCCACTTGCGTAAAGAAATGACCCATTGTGAGCAGATGCTATGGGCACAGCTGCGTAAGAAACAGCTCCGCAGTGTGCAATTCTATCGGCAGAAGCCCATAGGAACTTGTATTGTAGACTTTTACGCGCCCAACGCTAAGTTGGTGGTGGAGGTGGATGGATCACAACACCTGGGTCTAGAGCATACGCAGAATGACGCGGAACGGGATGCCTGCCCGGCAAGCGCAGGCCTGCGGATACTGCGCTTTAGCAACATGCAGGTATTGCAAGAGCTTGATGCGGTGGTGGATATCATCCTAAAAGTTCTTGTGAATCAAGTAGACGAAATCCCCCCTGACCCCCCTTTAACAAAGGGGGGATTCGCTAATGCCTGAACGCTTGATCGCCTGCGTACTGGTCACCCACCTTCCCATGAAAGCGGAGCTGCGGCGGTATCCCGAGCTTCGGGGAAAGCCGGTCGTTATAACGGAATGCTACGGCTCCAAGGATCTGGTGCTGGACAGCTCTCCCGAGGCCCGGGGAGTTGTCGCCGGCATGCCTCTTCAAGAGGCCGTGTCCCGGTGCAAGGACACGGTCTTGCTCCGGGCGGATGCACCGCACTACGAGTCGGCCTTCGACGCGGTGATCTGCTCCCTGGAGCAGCGGAGCCCCCTGGTGGAGAAGGCCGATCTGGGCCGCGCCTACGTGGGGCTGGACGGACTGGAAGCCATGTACGGGGATGAGGCCAGGCTCATAGCGTCGCTGCTCCAGGCGGTGCCCCAGGAGTTCAATCCTCGCATCGGAGTGGCCGGGGGGAAATTCCCGGCCTACGTCGCCGCGGTGACCAGCCGCAGCGGCCGGGCCACCAGGGTTCCGGAAGATGTAGCCGGGTTTCTCAAGGAACTCTCCGTCGACCTGTTGCCCCTGTCCTGGGACAACAAGACCCGCCTACACCGCTTCGGACTGCACACCTTGGGCCAGCTGGCGGCCCTTTCTGCAGGTTCGATCCAAGCCCAGTTGAAGGCTGAGGGGAAACGGGCCTGGGAGCTGGCCGGCGGCATCGACCGCAGCCCGCTGCTGCCCTTCCAGCGCGAGGAGGCGGTGACGGAATTCCTCACCTTCCCTTCGCCGGCCGTAACCCAGCCCGCTATTTTAATGGCGGTAGAGACGCTGCTGGGCCGCGCTTTTAGCCACCCCCAAATCCGCGGCAAGTATGTGCGCACGGCTGCCATCGAGAGTCAGGTGGTCCGTCACCCCCCGTGGACCAGGCACTTCGCCTTCAAGGAGGCGGTGGGCAGCAAAGAGAGGGCCCTGTTCGCCCTGAAATGCCGGATGGATACAACCGTCCTGCCCGGCCCCTTGGAAGACATGAAGCTCACTCTGGCCGGGTTCACCGGCGAGTCCGGCATCCAGTCCAGCCTTTTCTCGGATGTCCGCAAGCGGGAGCAACTCCGGGAGATGATGCGGCAACTGGAGGCCCTCCTGGGCGGCAAACCGCCCATCTACCAGGTAAAGGATGTAGAGCCGTGGTCCAGAATCCCCGAGAGACGCCAGGTCTTGGTGCCCTTCGACCCCTGAACCTCCCGGTACCCATCGCCGTTGAGGAGGATGCCCGCCAGCGGCCCCTGGCCCTGATCCAACGGGGCCGCAGGCTCAGGGTGGTCACGATAGATGGCCGGTGGAAAATCGACGAGGAGTGGTGGCGGGAAAACCCCATCCTCAGGATGTACTACCAGGTGACCACCGGGGACGGCCGGCGCATTACCGTTTTTCGAGACCTCACCACCGGGAAATGGTACCGGCAAAGGGGTTAGGGCAAGCGATCAGCGGTCAGCGAGAGCACTCCCTTCCCCCCTTTGGGGAAGATCACATAAGTCCCTTCCCCACTTGTGGGGGAAGGTTAGGATGGGGGAATGAACGTCGCAAAAGCCAGAGAACTGAGGAAGAACCCCACAGAATCCGAGCGAACTCTATGGAAACACCTTCGCATGCGCCAGATCAATGGCTACAAGTTTCGCCGTCAGCAGCCTATTGGACGATACATTGTCGATTTCGTGAATTTCGAGAGAAGAGTGGTTATAGAACTGGACGGCGGGCAACATTCCCAACAAATAGTTTATGACTCAATAAGGACTGCCTGGCTGGAGGCTCAGGGATACCAAGTGCTCAGGTTCTGGAACAATCAGATTCTAAAGGAAGCTGAAGCGGTTAAAGCAACCATACTAAAAGCCTTGGAATGTGAGTGCGATGCCCCACCTTAATCCTCCCCCACAAGGGGGGAGGAGAGGTCGAGCCATGGAGGACTCTCCAAACCATTCACATCTTTCATCCAGACCCTGAAAGCTGACCGCTGACCGCCACATGTACGTCGAACTCCACTGCCACAGCAACTACTCCTTCCAGGAGGGGGCCTCTTCCGTGGAGGAACTACTCGTCCGCGCCAAGGAACTGGGCTACCCGGCGCTGGCCCTCACCGACCACGACAATCTGTGCGGGGCCATGCACTTCGCCGAGGTGGCCCGGAGCCTGGACCTACAGGCCATCACCGGCGCGGAGGTCACCCTCAAGGACGGCTCCCACCTGACCCTGCTGGCCGAGACGCGGCAGGGATACCGCAACCTGTGCAACCTCCTCTCCTACTCCTACATTACCGGCGGCCGCCGAACCCCCGGTTTGGACCCCAGACACCTGCCCGAGCTGGCCGAGGGCCTCATCCTGCTCACCGGATGCCGGAAGGGCCCAGTCTCCAGCCTGCTGGCGGAAGGCCGGCCGGAGGAGGCCGAAGGGGCGCTACGCCAATACCTGGACTGGCTCGGAACGGCCAACGTCTTCGTGGAGCTGCAGCAAAACCTGGTCCAGGGCGATACCCAGCGCAACCGGCGGCTCATCGAACTGGCCCGCGGGCTAGGCGTGGGAGTGGTGGCCGCCAACAACGTCCACTACCACGTCCCGGAACGCCACCGCCTCCAGGACGCCCTGGTCGCCATCAGCAACAACCAGAGCCTGGAGAACACCCACCCGCAACGCCGTCCCAGCGGCCAGTTTTACCTCAAGTCTCCGGAGGAGATGGCCGGCCTGTTCCGGGGATGCCCGGAAGCCATTGAGAACACCTTGAAAATAGCCGGCCGGTGCGCCTTCGACCTCACCAGAGACCTGGCCTACCGGTTCCCCGATTACCCCGTGCCCGAAGGCTTCACCCCCCAAACCCACCTGGAAAACCTCTGCTACCAGGCCGCCGGGCGCCGCTATGGCAGCGTCACCGAAAAGGTAAAGGCGAGACTCCAGGAAGAGTTTAGCCTGGTCCAAAGGCATAACCTGGCGGGGTTCTTTCTGATTTACTACGACATCATCCAGATAGCCCGCCAGATCATGATCGAGCTGGGCCTGAGCGACGCGGAGATACCCCTGGAAGAGCGGCCGCCGGGAAGGGGACGGGGCTCATCGGTAGCCATGCTGGTGGGTTACCTCATCGGCCTCTCCCACATCGACCCCCTCGAGTTCAACCTCTCCCTGGACCGGTTCCTATCCGACGACATAGGCTCGGTCCCCGACATAGACCTGGACTTCCCCCGAAACATCCGGGAAGAGCTGATCAAACGGGTCCATGAAAAGTGGGGATGGGACCACGCCGCCCTCACCGGGATGATCAGCACCTACCAGCTAAAGGGGGCGGTCCGGGACCTGGGCAAGGCGCTGGGGCTTCCCCTGCAGGAGGTCGCCAAGCTGGCCAAGAGGGCCGAGTCCTACAGCGCCAAGAGCCTGCAGTTGGAGATGCTGACCCTTCCCGAATTTCGGGACAAGGTGGACGCTCCGGTGTGGCGCGACCTCATCGACCTGGCCGCCCAGCTCGACGGCTTCCCCAAGTACTTGGCCCAACACCCCGGCGGGATGATTGTCAGCTCTTCTCCTCTCATCGACATGGTGCCGGTGCAGCCGGCCGCCATCGAAGGCCGCTATATCTGCCACTGGGACAAGGACGGCATCGACCAGGCCGGTTTCGTGAAGATCGACTTTCTCGCCCTGGGCACCCTATCCCAACTGCAGGATATCCTCCTGCTCATCGAAGAGCGGGAGGGCCACTACATCGACCTGAGCCGCATCGACTTCAATGACTCGGCGGTGTACGAGATGCTGCACCAGGCCGACACCATCGGCATATTCCAGGTGGAATCGGCGGCCCAGATACAGACCATCCCCCGCATCAAACCCCGGAACCTCACCGACATGGCCTACGAGGTGGGCGCGGTGCGACCCGGCGTTGGGGCCAATGACGGGGTCACCCTGTTCATCCAACGGCGTTCCCTGGGCATCCCCTGGGACTACGACCACCCCCTGGAGCAGCGGGCGCTGGAGCGGACCCTGGGGGTCATTCTGTTCCAGGACCAGGTGAACCAGCTGGCCATCGACGTGGCCGGGTTCAGCGGCGCCGAGGCCGACCAGCTCCGGCGGGCCTTCATCCGAAAGAACAACCAGACGCTCGTCGCCTTCTACTGGGAAAAGTTCCGGCAGGGTTCCCAGGGTCTGGGCGTCCCCGAGGACGTGGCCCAGACGATCTTCAAGAAGTTCAACGGCCAGTACATGTTCCCGGAGTCCCACGCCTTCGCCTTTGGTGTAACCGCCTACCACATGGCCTGGCTCAAGCACTACTACCCCCTGGAGTTCTTCGTCGCCATCTTCAACCAGCAGCCCATGGGGTTCTACAACCTGGAGACATTGAAAGAGGACGCCAAACGGCACGGGATCACCGTGCTCAACCCCGACATCAACGCCAGCATCGAAAAGTGCATCATCAAAGATGAATCCCTGTTGCTGGGGTTCTTGCGGGTGAGAGGAGTGGGCAAAACCGCGGCGGAATCGATCGTCCGGGCAAGGGAGCGAGATGGCCTCTTCAGCAGCCTCGCCGATGCCATGGAGCGGACCGGGTTGCTGCGGGAAGCCGTCGAAAACCTGGTGGCGGCAGGTGTCTTCGACTCGCTGCAAGCTGCCGCCGGACGAACCGGGGAAATCCCCCCCGCCGGCCCAGGAGCGATTGGCGAGTCGCCCCCACCACAAGATAGATTCGAAGGCAGGCTTGCCAAAACCCTTAGCTCCCCTTTCGTAAAGGGGGGATGGGGGGATTTCGACACTCCCACCATCAAACCGCGGCCGACGCCCGGCGCAGCCAGCACATCGGACCGCCGGGCGACGCTGTGGGAAGTGGGTCTGCGCTACCATCCCACGAAATCCGGGCCTGGCGGCTATCAACTGGCGCTCTCCCTTCCCGTCGAGCAGGACATGGCCGAACTGCCTCCCCAAAGCCGGTGGGAGGTCATGCTCGATGAATACCGCACCATGGGCCTTCACCCGGCGGGGCACCTGATGGCCATGCTGCGGCCCCACTTGCCCCCAGGGGTCCACAGCAGCCGGGAAATTCTGGAGCTGGCCGATGGCACGGAGGTAACCGTGGCCGGCCTGGCGATCCGCCGGCAGCGTCCCCTAGGCAAGACCGTGTTTGTCACCCTGGAGGACGAGTTTGGGCACATCCCCCTGGTGGTATGGCCCAAGGTGTACGAGCAGTACCGGCTGGTCTTGCGGGAGTCTGTCCTGATAGTAAAGGGGGAAATTTCCCGCAGGGAGGGCACCATGAACGTAGCGGTCAAGCACGTGGCGAGGGCCAGGGGGGGCCAAAACCTACCTAAGGCCAAGAACTGGCAATAGGCCGAGCGCCCCCAGCTTGACCTATCCCCAGAACGGGTGAAACCAACCAGTCCTCTCCTCCTTGCGAAGGAGGAGATAAGAGAGGGGGTCAAAAACGGTCAAGACGGTCGGAAAGACGCAGTCCCTTCCAGCTCCGCCTTCATGTTATCGAGGAACTTCTTCTCGTGGACGTTCCCTACCAGGGGCACGATCAGCCTCGTCAGGAACGACGTTCCCGGCATTTTGCCCATTTTGGCTTTCCGGGTGACCAGGGTCCCATCCTCTTGCGCCTCGACCGTCATCGCGAAATCAAGCTCCCAACCGTTGGGCATGACCACGTGAAACCCGAAACGTTCGTTCCGAGTCAGCTCGGTCACGGTCAGCCGGTCGGGCTCCTCGTTCCTGTCATGGGCCGAAGTGTACCTCATTCCAACGGATGGCCGGCCCCTCTGCCGGGCCTTGATGGTAACGTCATGGGCCGCCCATTTGGCGTGGCGGGTGAGGTCGCACATTGCTCTGAATATCCGGCTGGGTGGCGCCTGAATGAAGACCGTAGGCATTCCCCTTCCTTCCCCGGTCCAACGTGTCCCGGTCCAACGGGTCTTCCGCGAGGTATGCCTCCCGTGACCGGCGCCCCATTATACCCCGTCGCCCGCGGGTCCGTCTCCCTTTTTGCGTCAGGCCATTCCTTGTTCGCGCGGAAGCCCGGAGCATCACAACATCCGAAGCCTGATCCACCGTCAGGACCGTTGGGGCACTTTCCCACTTCGAGCCCCGGCTCGGTACTGACGGGCCCGCCCCCCGAAGATACGCTCCTCACGTCTCGTGCGCCTCGGATTCCAGACAGAACCCCCCGTTTGAGTTTGGCACAACACGGTATCTTTCTGTCTTGATAATTGCTCTTTTCTGATATTGACCACCGAAAAACCATTCGCCATAATTAGATTGGTTTCAATCGACCGGGCGGCGGGAGCGCTCGCACAAAGCGGCCACATCCCGATGGCCAGCGGGGCGCCGGCGGTCCGGAGGATACCCGGCCGTCGCCGGAAGGGCCGGATCCGCTGGACAGAACCGGAAGACCAAAGGCTTCCAACTGCTACAACACCCGAACGCGACGAGCGAAAGAGAGGGTTAACCATGGATATAGGCAAGACCCGAATCGAAGCTGGCACGGTTACATTCGCCCTTCAACACCGGTATCTGGACGGAGGAGCGCCCCATGCCGTGGGCGGCGGCAGCCGAGGCGGCGGCAATCCCACCCAGGGTGTCTGCATACAGGTAGCCGGCGACGTGGCCGGCACACCAACGGAGCTTTTGCGCTTCGACTGCTTCGACGTTGATGCCCACTACCACTATGGGCCCGAGAAGAATAACGAGCGAATCATGCTGGACCCAACGGTGACGGGTAACCCCATAGGCTGGACCATCAAACAGCTCCGTACCCGGCTCCCCGGCATGATCGAGAAAGCCGGCTACGAGGATTTGGCCCGTAAAATCGACGCCGGGCTCGTGTCTCAGAAGCTGGAAGAGGTGGAAGCGGCCGCCCGCCAATTGGCCGCCCAGGGCCGCAACAACGTGACTCACAATCGGGGCGACCAGGTAATTGAGGCTGGGAACATACGGTTTGGCCTGGAACTGCGGGCCGTGGGGACCGACGGAGGCATGGCGATTCATGTTCTGGCGGACGTGGCCGGCCAGGAGATCGAGCTGCTCGCCTTCGATTGCTTCCGGGACTACCCTCACTACCACTACGGGCCCAGAAACCGGAATCAGCGGATTTTTTGGGACAAGACCCTGGTGCCCGACCCCTTCGCGTGGTGTCTGGACCAGTTCCGAGCCGGGAAGCTGCCGGCCATGATTGAGCGGGCGGGCTACCCCAGCATCGCCGCGGCGGTAGATCAAGACCTGGTCGCCTCTAATCTGCCCGAGATCGAGAACACAGCCACTGCCATGGTCAATGCGGGCTCCGGGTAGGAGCCGGGTCCCCCAGCCTGGTTGCCCCACTCGTTGCACCGTGTTAGAGTATCTTTCAATTTCAGGTGGTCCGAACAAACTGTCTTGGTGGCTTCCGCCCAACTTCGAACCGGGGCCTGAATGGCCCCGGTGGATTTCAGATCGAAGGCCGCGATAGTGACTGCCAAATCATTATTCAATAACCGGGATACGTCAGGAGGCGCCTAGTGAAAAAACATGCCCTGCTGGCGTTTCTTTTGTGGGCTGTCCTGACCGCGGCCGGCGAGGCCGTGGCAATAACTTGGGACTACTTCCCCCTGGGCGCGGCGGAAGAGGCCGAAATCGTCGACGACGCTTTCAACGCCTTGGTGGTGATGTCCGTCCCGGTGATCGCATTCGTGCTGGCCGTCATGATCTACAGCGTTCTCCGCTTCCGCCAGCGGGGTGAACAGCTAGAAGACGGGCCTCCCATCCACAGCAACAAGCGGTTTGTGATCACGTGGTTTACAGTCACCTCTCTCCTCACCGTCGTGCTCATGATCTTTCCGGGCACCCTGGGCCTCCTAGAGCTGCGGGACCACTCCGACCCGGAAGATCAGCTGGTGGTCGCAGTGCAAAGCAGCCGGTGGATCTGGATTTTGACCTACCCAGAACAAGGGTTGACGACCACTGAGATGGTACTGCCCATAGGCCGGGAAGTACGTTTCGAGGTCACCTCCACCGACGTGCTCCATTCCTTCTGGGTGCCCGCCTTCCGGATGAAGATCGACGCGGTGCCCGGGCTGAAGACCTTTGTTTATGCGACGCCCGACAGAATAGGCACATTCAAGGATGACCCCGGCTACCGGCTCCAGTGCGCCGAACTGTGCGGCCTGGGCCACTCGGATATGCGGGCCATCGTCCGCGTGGTGGCGCCCGAAGAATTCGAGGCCTGGGTAGCCGAAAACAAGCCCAGCGCATCCCTGACCCGCTAGGAGTATTAGGATGGCGATGGCGTTTCTGCCTTTGTTGAGGGGGTGGGCCTTCGGCGGCGTGGGCTTCCTCCTCGGAAGTGGATTGGCCGCGGGTATACGGCAATGGATGGGCAATGACCCCTGGGTGGCGGAGCCCCTCATCACCGTGGGGTACGTCTTCGGCCTCATTGGCTGGCTCCTGGGCGTGGGCCTCTGGGGCACATGGGCCACGGAGTGGACGGGCGGTTCCCCCAGGGAGTACCCGGCCACCGGCTGGCAACGATGCTTCCGCTACAACACCGACCACAAAGTCATCGGCCTCCAGTACCTGGTCACCTTCGTCGTGTTCCTTCTGCTGGCGGGAGCCCTGGCAATGCTGATCCGGGTAGAACTGTTGGGTTCCGGCAAGGTCATCCTGGATTCCAACGACTACAACACCACCATGGGCCTCCACGGTATGATCATGATAGCCGTGGCCGTGGCCACCATCATTGGAGGGTTCGCCAACTTCCTGGTACCCCTTATGATCGGCGCCGACGACGTGGCCTTCCCCCGGATCAACGCCCTCAGCTTCTGGATCATCCCGCCGGTGGCCGTATTGATGCTTCTCTCACCCTTGATGGGAGGGTTTGACTCCGGCTGGACCGCGTACCCACCGCTGAGCGTGCTCAACGCCTCCGGCCAGCTACTGATCTTGCTGGCCTTCTTGACCTTTGGTCTGTCCTCAATCCTGGGCGGCCTCAATTTTGTGACTACGATCATCCTCTTCCGTGCTCCGGGAATGACCTGGTCCCGGATACCAATCTTCGTTTGGTCCATCTTCGCTGCAGCCCTACTCAGCGTGACGGCCACCCAGTTCGTGGCCTTTGGACTGCTGACCGTCATCCTGGACCGGGTTGCCGGGACGTCTTTCTACAATGCCGCCGAAGGGGGCAATGCCCTCCTCTACGAGCACATCTTCTGGTTCTACTCCCATCCCGCGGTGTACATCATGGTGCTCCCGGGCTTCGGAATCGGCCTTGAGGTGATAACCCACTTCTCCCGCAAGCCCCTGTTCGCCTACAAGTGGGCGGCGGGCTCTTTCTTAGCCATCGCGGCGATGAGCTTCATCGTTTGGGCCCATCACCTGTTCACCAGCGGGATGCCCGATTACCTCCACCTTCCCTTCATGATCTCCACCGAGTTGATCTCCATCCCCACGGGAGTGGTGTTCCTCTGCGGCCTAGGGACCATCTGGGCGGGACGGCTGTGGCTGACTACGCCCATGCTCTTCGGCCTGGGCTTCCTGCTCAACTTCGTCATCGGCGGCATCACGGGCATTTTCCTGGCCGACGTGCCCACCGACATTCACCTGCAAGATACCTACTTCGTCGTGGCCCACTTCCATTACACCATCATGGGAGCCGAAATCTTCGCGGCTATGGCCGGCGTCTACTATTGGTTCCCCAAAATCACCGGCCGCACGTACAACGAGATCTGGGGAAAGGTCCACTTCTGGTGGATGTTCTTGGCCTACAATCTCACCTTCATACCGATGTTCTGGGCCGGCTTGCACGGAATGAATCGCCGGAATCCCCTTTATCCCGAGGACCTGACCGACATCAACGTGTTCATCAGCATCGCCGCCTTTCTCTTGGGCGCCAGCATGGTGGTGTTCACGGTCAACCTGGTCTACTCCTGGGTAAGAGGCAAGGCAGCCCCTTCCAACCCGTGGCACGCCAGGACCCTGGAGTGGCAGACCTCTTCACCACCTCCATTGGAGAATTTCCCCTACCCTCCGAGAGTGGTGGGCAGCCCCTACGATTACGGCGTCCCCGGCTCAGTCCACGCCGTAGTCGGCGTAGCCGGCGCATCCGACGCGCCGGAACCTCCCTCTACGAAAGCGGGCCAAGAGGAACCAACATGAGGCCCGCCTACGTTACCCCAATTCCCGGAAGGAGGTAACCCGTGAAGAACTCCGACCTGAAGCCGCCGATGCGGGTTGGGTTGCTGGTTTTCATTATTCTGGTGGTC
>JASLXV010000055.1:0-3491 GCA_030740155.1 Dehalococcoidia bacterium
TGCTCTATTTGGAAGTCCAGGACCCTGGTGACGTTGGGGTGGTCCAGACGCGATGCCAGGTTGGCCTCCCGCCTCAGAGCGTCCAGGTAATGAATCTCCCCGGTATGACCGGGGTGCATTACCTTGAGGGCCACGACCGCATCGGACTGGGTGTCCCGGGCGCGGTACACCGACCCCTGGCCGCCACCGGCTATGGTCTCCAGTACCTCGTATTTCCCTATCCGCTGCAGCATCTTTCTTGTGGCAAAACGGCTAACCGCAGTGGTCGCTCACGGTCCTGTCGGTTGACGTGTACAGATTCGTATCCAACGCACGCTCACGCACTAGTTAATTGGCAACCACTTGGAATCGCTTGCTCATGGAGAAACCCGTAGCAGTCACCGATATTGTGTTCCGGCCCAATCGAATCCCTGCCGGGATTGTCACAACGATACTGAAATTCCCAGATTCATCCGTCGATGCCGGAGGAGCGATCGCTTGGATATGGCCGACCGCAATACGGGTTATCGGCACGTTGACGGGATAGCCGGACCCTGTGATTGTGACACTACCGCCAATGGTCGCCGGGTCTGGCTCGATCTCAATCGCCGGGGCTGGAATCCAATGTGCAGTGCTTGCCTGAATATCCATCTCGAAGACTTTCGTTGTTACTTCATGCTGGGTGTTCACACCGGCGTCATTGGGTACCTTGAACCGTGTCTCGAAACTGCCACGGGAATCCGGGTATACAACTCTGATCCGCTGGCCACCATATTCGACGTCGATCCTATAGGCGCTGCCCCGAGAGTCGCTGCCCGCTACGAAACCCTCTCCCGCAAGCGTCACGTAGCTACCTCTCAGTCCCGTCTCCGGTGAAATTGTTACAGCAGGCTTCGCTATGGACAGCGTGCCGGTGCTCCTGCGTCCACCAGTATCGACGGCACTCACTTGCAGCTCCGTTGCTGACGTGACGGTGCCCTCGGTGGGAACCCTCAATGGGAAGAACGCCTGCCCGTCGGAAGCAATTTGGATTGGATACTCCGCGAATGGCGAACCGATGCTTGTTCCGCCGATCTGTACCACGCTTTCTCCCTTCCCTGATATTTCGTGATCGCTCGATGACCCGGATTCGGTCCCCAACGACTGACTGAAGTGCCGAGATCTGACGAATATGATTTGTCCAGGAACTGCCGAAGCCGGCACCATCTGCAACAAACCCTCGTTAACGGTCAATGATCCGTTCATGACTGCCCCGGCGGCCTGGGTAAAGGCAACAATCTGCACCCCGGCCGTCAGGCTTGGCACCTTTGTCGTGAACGTCACCGACCCGGCGGCATCAGTTCTCGGCTTCTCGCCAGGCACACCGAAATAGCCCGGAATTGGCGCACGTTGCCCGCCGATCTTCAACGAACCGGCCGAGACAAAATAGTTGGAGTTGAGGCCGGCCAAGTCGATCTGTATCTCGTCGCCAACGAAAGCGATCTGAGGGCTGACGGTGATTCTCGGGCTGGGGACCGAATGAGGTACTTTCAGGGTGCCGCCGAAGCTCGGAGTCACCATTATCTGGTTTGATGATGGCACCCTGGCTCTTTGCGGGACATCGAATTCGAAATCAAATCTGCCGGCGTCGTCCACCAAAGCCGTCCCGAGGGAGGTCGGAACGAAGTACTCATTGGGAGTGTCCCCTGTCAGGACCCAATAGGAGATTACGACCTCATTGTCTCTGGCCAGGAACGGGTTGCTCGCTATGAATCCATGACCGGTAATCTTGATATGCTGGCCCGGAAACCCGTCCTCTGGTTCAACCGTGATACCCGGTGTGGGGACGAGCAGATCCGCGACACCTTTGCGGCCGCTACTGTCAGTAACCTCTAGCTGTAGATTACCCCCATGTTCAGTCGTAGGACTACTCGGGATAGTGATTCTGGCGAAAAAGCTGCCGCTTTCATCCAACTGGATTGGGTATTCAACATGCGGCGGCCTCAGCACTTCTCCGCCGATCCGAATGAAACTAGAATCAGTGCCGGTGATTTGGTAGGGGTTCTCGGTCCCTGCCCCGCCGGGTGTCGAAGCAAAGCCGGAGCCGCTCAGGATTATGCTTTGATTGGGAATTGCTGTGGCTGGGGACAGGATCAGGTGGGACCCTTTAAATGTCAGGCTGGTCTCAGCCGAAAAAAGTGGGGAAACCTCGACCGTCAGCGAGAACAAGCCAACGTCAGCGTCAAATGGAAGGGTCGTGGTGAATGACAGCACACCATGCTCGTCCGCTACGGGCCTGGCGCCTGGAGCGCCGAAAAAACCAGGGATGGGCACTCGCTCGCCATCGAACGTAATTGCGCCCGCTGGTAGGGCCCTGTCACCCGGAAAGCCTTCCAGCGTGATCTCTAAAGGTTCGCCGTAGGTGACCGACGTTGGGTTGACGGTAACCCTCTGTTCTTGCTCGGAGAAGTTGGCGGTGACGCTCTTATCCCCGTCCATGGTTATAGCGCAGGTCCCGGCCCCGGAGCAGGCGCCGGTCCAGCCGGTGAAGTTGTACCCACTGTTCTTGGTGGCGCTGACGGTCACCTGGGTACCGTAGGCGTAGCTCTTCTGGCCGCTGGGGGACACTGTCCCCCCCGCCGAGGCGCTGGCTGTCAAGGTCACCGGGGGATGCTCGAAACCGGCCACCACGCTCTTGGCCCCGTCCATAACCATTGAACACGCGCCGCTGCCGGAGCAGGCCCCTGACCAGCCAGTGAAGCTCCAACCGGGGTTGGGGGTGGCGGTGACCGTCACCTGGGTGCCCTGGGAGTAGCTCCCGCCCCCGGCAGTACTGCCCCCGGCGGAAGGGCTGCTGGTAGCAATGAGCAGGAATCCCTGGGCTTCGATGAAGTTGGCGGTCACGCTCTTGTCGCTGTCCATGGTCAAGGTGGCTATCGTCCCCACTGCACTGTCCGTCCCCTCCCAGGTTACCTCATAGCCGTCCTCCTCCGGAAAGGCCCCCAGGGTGACCTCCGTCCTCCTGGCGTAGCTCCCATCAGCGTTGGTCATGGGATAGGCGCACGCCTTTCCACCGGTTACTTCCACACACGCCGTCCTGGCCTTCATGTATTCCCCGTTGACGCTGAGCAGGTAGCCAGCCACGTCAGGCCTCGCCGGCGTGGGCACCAGCGTGGGTGCGGGTTCCAGTGTCGGCGTGGGTGTTGGTGTTGGTGTTGGTGTAGGAGTGGGCGTAGGAACGGGAGTAGCTGTTGGTATCAGTGTGATACCCGGCACTGCCGTAGGTGCTAGTGTTGGCGTGGGCGCAGCTGTAGGTGTTGGTGTTGGAATAGGGGTCACAGTCGGCGCAGGTGTATCTGTGGGGATTGGGGTAGAAGTGGGCGGCACCGTAGCTACCGGCTGGGCCTGGGCCTCCCCTTCAACCTCCTCCGGCTCCTTTATCGTCAGCGCGAAGATGCTCAGCCTCTCCACCAGGGCGGTGGCCGTGGCAGTCGCGAACACGGCCTCCGTGGGCAGCACCTCCCACCCCTCAT
>JASLXV010000056.1:0-41578 GCA_030740155.1 Dehalococcoidia bacterium
AGCGCAGAAAGGAGGTGAAGGCTCAAACGATCGATAGGCGAAGACTTCATAACCGGACCCTCAGGCAGCTCACCCAAGCTCTTCCACACCTCTGATCTCTCGGGTCCCAAACTGTCCCATTTGTGCTGGTTGCCAACAGTCAATCCCCAGGGTAAACCGTTACTGCTTCCCATGCCGTGACCGCAAATCAGGAACATGACCGACGACGACCTTCGAGCCATCTGGCTGCATATTCAGGACGTGCCGCCCATCGCAAACGAGGTGCCGGAGAACATCATTCGATAGTGGCAATCCCGGACCGCTTTTGGGGTACGAGAATAGACGAACTCTTGTCACCAACTGACGCAATCGGGGCAGGAAAGATTCAGAGTTGTCGTGGCCCCCGGCCCTCACCCTCGTTCCCTCTCCCACCGGGAGAGGGATGCCCTGGCGCAGCCTGGGCTGGGTGAGGGCACGCCCCCACCCAGCGCGGGGTTCCTCCAAGGCAGCCCGGCCCCACCGTTCCAGTCTCCTCGCTTCTCCGTTCGTGCGGATCTTCCCCGTTGGTTCGGTTCTTCTCCCGTTCGTGGTGAGCCTGTCGAACCACCGCGACAGGCTGTTGGGTACGCGCCTAACCGGTGGCGGCGCCCACGGTCGCGGGGTCCGCCGCGCGTCTCGGGAGCTTGGGTTTGGGGAGGGTCCAGAACAAGAGGCCCGCCGTCAGATATATGCCCAGGATGGGGATGAGGGCGATGGTGTAGCTGTCGGTGGTATCGAACACCCAGCCCGCGAACACCGGGGTGATCGTGGACAGGAGGCTGTACACCATGGTGATCCCACCCCTGAGGGTGGCGAAGCTGGTGCGGCCGAAGAAGTCCCCGACCAGAGACCATGACATGCCGGTAACACCTTCGGCGAAGGCGAAGAATGAGGCGAAGAAAAGCAGTTGCCAGAGAGCCCCTCCGCTCGCCAGGAGAATCACCAGACTGGATGCCGAAAGGAACATGGTGATGCCCACCACCTTCTGTTTGTTCCACTTGTCGCCGGCCCAGCCGAGAAGAATCCGGAGAGGGATCGAAATCATCGACACGAAGGCCACCACGAAGGCTCCGGTGGCCTCGGATTGTCCTTTCCACACCATCAAGGGCACCAGGTGCACAAACACACCGCTGTGGGCCGCGATTCGAAGGCCCATGCCCATCGCCAGGAACCAGTAGGTCCGCGTCTTGAACGCCTCCCTCGCGGTAAAATCCACCGTGGTGACGTGGCGGCTGAAACGCAACGGCCTCGTTGCCGCGAGGCCCCTATGGGCGATGGCCGGCGCCTCGTCTCCATCGGGCAGCAGACCCACGCTCTCCGGGGAGCGGCGCACCACAAAAGACAGGGGGACCACCACGACCAGGATTGCCACGCCTGAAATGACGGCCGCGCTCCTCCAGCCCAACGTCAGTACGATAGCGGCCACCGCCGGGGTAATAGCCGCGCCGCCGATCGACTGTCCCAGGGAGACGATGGACATGGCCATACCCTTCCGGCGAATGAACCACTGATTGACGGCCGCCATGACGCCGTGGTTGAAGCCCCCGTTCATGCCCATGGAGAGGACGCCCAAATACACGACCAGGAACATGGTGAAGCTGTGAGTTCGGGCCAGGAGAATGAACCCGATGCCGGCCAGCACCCCGCCGAAGGCTATTATGGTCCGGGGACCCAGCCGGTCCACCAGATACCCGGCGGCGGGCCCCTCGAATCCGCCTTCCAGACGAGCCATGCCGTAGGCAAACGAAGTGGCCGTCCGGCTCAGTCCCAGGTCGCGGGTCACCGGCAGGAAGTAGACGGAGAAGCCGTTCCAGTAGGTGCCTCCCGCCAAGGCGTTGAGGGCCGCGCCCGCGGCCACAATCCACCAGCCGTAGAATATCTTCCGCCGCGGCTTGGCGCCCGGTGGGGCCGCCATCCTATCTTCCATGCATGCTCAACTCTCGGTTGCGGGCCGCCCGCCAGCTTAGCCTCTGAGCGGTTCCCTCAGGACAACCTGGCCCGCTCGGTGCGGTTGCCCGGCCGTCCCTTGCCAGGTCACGGGCGAACTCCCAGGCGGTCGAACCGACGATCCGGGACTAACCCCGCCGACCACGCAAATGTGAAGTGAGGCGAATTGAGATCGGTAACTGGTCAATCGAGCACGAACCGGGGTATGGCGGCCCGCCCGAAAACCTTCCGGGCTGCTACAAAGTTACGCCGGTGAAGTTGAAGCTGGACAGTTTCAACACGGGCACCCTGGTGGCGAACCCCACTTCGTTCAGCACCAGCTTGGTCCGCCGGCCGGCGGCTTCGACTCCTGCCAGGGCCGCCACGTAGGACTGGGTGAACCGTAGGTTCTTGACCGGATGGCTGATCCGGCCGTTTTCAATCAGGAACGTGCCGTCGCGGGTCATGCCGGTCATCACGCATCCCTTGCCATGGGCCAGCCTGGTGTAGTGAAAGCGCGTGATGAAAAGCCCCCGGCGGGTCGAGGCTATCATATCCTCCGTCCCGGAGTCACCCCCCATCATAAACAGGTTGCGAGCCATGGGGCCTCCGGTAAAATGGGCCTGGTGGCCCGTGGACGCCACGCCCTCCTTGCCGGCGGTGTTGGAGTTGTGGACCGGCGCTCCAACCACCCCCTCGGTGACGATGTCCGCCCGCTGCCGGGGCACGCCTTCGGCGTCGAAGGGCACCGGCCAGCCTGCCAGGTCGGCGCCGTCATCCCAGATTGAGACCTGGGGGCTCATGGCCCGCTGTCCCGCCAGGCCGGCCATCCAGCTCCGCCCTTCCTGGACTGCCTGGGCGCCCATTCCGTAGAAGCTCAACGCCTCCAGTATGTCGTCCACGGCGTAGTGGTCCAGGACGACGGTGTATTGGCCGGCCTCGATGGACCGGGGATCGCGTCCCCGGAGGGCCTTGCCGGTGGCCTCCTCGGCCAGCGACTCCACGTCCATATCCGCGAGTCGCCAGGAGCCGCCTTTGGCCCACCCGGACGAGGTGTCGCTCATGGCGGTGATGAGCAGCCCGGCGAAGGTCGAGGCGTGATAGGCTTGGACCCCGCGAGTGCTCAACACGGCTATTTGCTGGACGCCGGTGCGGCACGCCCCCGAAGCGTTCAACCCCAGGGCCTGGGCTTTGCGGCAGACCGTTCCCACAGCCTCCGCGCGGCCCTCGGGCGTGAAGCGGGCGGTAGCCTCGTCGTAGGAGGGCACCAACGAGGGGCGCGCGGGAGTGGGCAGGCCGTAAAAGTCCGGGTCTTCCGGCATGAGCTGCGCGTTCAAGCGGGCCCGCTCCACGGCTTTCCCGATCCCTTCAGCGCTAAAGTCGTTGGTCACTGCCCGTCCCAAGCGTCGGCCCATGACGGCCCGGATGTGAAGCTGGGCGCTGCTGTGCGATACGTTCTGGTGGATGGAATTTCCGGCAAAGCGGGTCAGCGCCAACTCCTCGACGCTCAGGAAGAAATCGGCCTCCTGGGCCGTCGAAAGACGCAGCGCCTCGCCGAGGATGGCCTCACATTCCTCGCGGCCAATCACTTCAGCACCCCTATTCTCACGCCTCGGAACCGGGCAGGGGCCGCTCCATGTCCGGTGTGGGCGAGCTGCCCGGGTTGGCCCTTGCCGCACTGGGGGGTGCTCCACATCTCCCAATGGTTCTCGTTGCATACGGCGTCACAGGAGTTCCAGAACTGGGGGGTGATCCCGGTGTAGGTGCAGTTGCGGAGCAAGCGCCCCAGCTTGCCTTTCTTTATCTCGTAGCCCAACTCCGTGCCGAACTGGAAGTTGTACCGCTTGTCGTCGATGGACCAGGACCGGTTCGACTCCATGTAGAACCCTTTCTCGGTATCCGAGATCAGGTCCTCCAACTCCCAAGGGCCGGGTTCCAGGCTGACGTTGGCCATGCGGATCAGGGGAAGGCGGTTCCATGACGAGGCCCGCATGCAGCCGTTGGAGGCCAGACCGAGCACGGACGCCGTTTCCCGGGACATCAGGTATCCGAGGAACCTGCCGTTCTCGACAACGGGCGTCGACTGGGCCGGTACGCCTTCATCGTCCCAGCCGAAGGTGCCCAGACCGGGCAGACGCACGCTGTCGGCTGTGATGTTGACGCATTCGGAGCCGTACTGGAAGCCGCCCAGCTTGTCGGTGGTCAGGAACGAGGTCCCGGCGAAGGCCGCCTCGGCGCCCATCACCCGGTCCAGTTCGATGGCGTGGCCGCACGACTCGTGGACCTGGAGGCCCAATTGGGAGCCGCCGATGATGACAGTGGCCGTGAGTTCGCTCGGGCAGTGATCGGCGCTGAGCAGGGCCACCGCCTCGCTGGCGGTCCTTTCCGCGTTCCCGGCCAGGTCCATCCGGGTAATGAACTCCCACCCGGCACAGCCCTGATGACGCCGCTGGGACTGGGGGAACGAGCGGCGCTGGATTTCACCCTGGCCCACGGCCGTGGCCTGGATGCCCCCGCCCGATTCGTAGATTGTCTGCTGAACGTGGGCGCCCTCGGTATTGGCGAAGGTCTTCTGCTGCCTGATGAAGATGAGGCTGCCCTGCCGGACTCTGATCCCCCGGACCGACGCCATGCCGCGGTCCGCCTCCAGCAGCAGCGCGAGCTTCGCCTCGGCGGAGACGGAGAACGGGTCAACCTGGACCGGCGTGGTGTAGCTGCCCCGGCTGGTCACGGGAGGCCCCAGGTGAACTCCCCCTAGCCCCCCATTGCGAAGGGAGGGTTGGGGGGGTATCAAAGCGGAGGCCCTGGCTATCCGAACGGCCAGCGCAGTGACCCGGTCGATCTCTGACGAGGTAAGGTCGTGGCTGGAGGCGAAGCCCCAGGCGCCGTCGACCAGCACCCGCACCCCGAAGCCAATGGACTGGTCCACGCTCAGCGTATCCACCGCCCCGTTGCGGACCACGTATTGCTCCTGGTCGGTCTGCTCCACCCGGACGTCCGCATACCCCGCACCCCTCACTGCGGCCAGGTCCAGGGCTCGGGCGATCAACTCATCCACGGACGCCACCTCCCTGTGCTAACGGCACCGTTGCCCCCGGCCGGCGGTCCTTCGACAGGCTCAGGACGAACGGGTTGGGCGCTACTGCTCCGTTCGAAGCGAGCCTGTCGAACCGCCCTTGGAGATAACTACCAGATGGCTTGATACCTGGCCCGTCATCCCGGCCCCGATGCAATCGAGGATGATCGTGGGGAGAGAATCTCCCACGATTCGCCGATGCAAAGCTATCTACAAGACGGCACTCCGTCTCCGGCGGCGCAGGCTCAGCAAGTGGACTGCGGTGAAGCCAATGCCTCAAATCTGTTGGCCTGGCCCGGCCTATTGACCCGAGGTGAGGGTCTTAACCACCTGGTCCTGAACGGCGGCAGCCCGCTCCTTCACGCCGTCCCGGTTCAGGGCCCCCAGAGGGTGGGGGATGGAGATCGGCTGGAAGCCGGTGCGGCCAAAGGTCCGGGCGTGGATCAGCGCCGAGTCCATGAATGGCGCGGTACAGACAACCAGCGTGGGGATCCCCCGGTTCTCCAAGGCCATCGCGTCGTGCATACAGCACGCGGTGCAAGACCCTCAATCCGCGATGGCGGTCACCACGAAGTCGCAACGGGCCGCCAGGTTATCGACGATGTCCTCGGCGGCGGGACGCGAGTAGACGAACTTGTTCACCACGAGGGCGTCCCGGAGTTCAAACTGCTTTTCCAGCAGCTCCTTGATGTCCACCAGCAAGAACTCGGCGTTGGCCTTCCGGTTGCCCAGAAACCCGCCAACCTTGCCGTGCAGGTTGGACAGCCGGTCCGCCGGCCGCCACTGGGAGTTGGCGTCGGGGTCCACCGGGGCCAGTAAGCCCAACTGGCTCAGCCGCTCCTGGATGTGGGTGGAAGGAATGCCTACCATAACGTCCTCCTTACCGAACCTCGATGCGCCTGGTGACCTTGGTCGAGCCCCAACAGGGCAGATAAGCGGAATGAGGTCCCCCGGCTCCGCCGGCGACGAAAATGTGGATGTTGTCGGGCCGCCGCACCACGGGCACCATTTGGGCATCGTCGAACGGGTCTATGTGCCTGGGCCAAAAAAGCTCCCGCCGGATGTCACCCTGGGGCGGGCCGCCCCGGCGCAACAGGGAGACCGGCTTCCGGGCGTGCTCGTACAGGTACAGCTTTACGTCTCGCTTTTTCCACCCGGCCTCGGCGATGAAGCGGGCGTGTTCCGGCCCCAGAACAACCAGGGTGTCTCCCATCACGTACATCTGGACGTTGCCCAGGGTGCACATGGAGTCGGCCAGCACCATCAGGAAGTTCCGCGTGTCGCCGGCGTGGTACATGATGTTGTGGGGCGCCTCGGCGGGGAAGACCGTTACCGTGCTGTCTTCCGCCGCGAAACCCATTTCGACGTGATACGGCTCCCAGGGGTTGGCATCTTCATCCTCGGCGATGCAGAAGGTGTAGCTGCCTGGGTGGCCGATGGTCGACTTGTTGGTTCCGCCCGGCGTCGCTCCACCCAGGTTCACCAGGATGAGCTTGACGGCGCGCCCGATGGTGGCGTTGGCCCGCCAGCCCTGGCCGAAGCAGTTGTAGCCGCCGTTGATGTTCAGAGACTTGGCGATGGGGCCGTTGACGATGATCAGGGGCGTGTGAATGCCGGTGGAAGTCTGAACGCCCCGCAGGTTGAACCGCTCATCCATCAGGGCTTGCAGGGCGGCCACGATGACGGGCATGTACTCCGGCAGGCATCCGGCCATGACGGAGTTCACCGCGATCCTCTCGATGGTGGCGCGGCCGCCTAGGGGCGGTACCTCTGCAATCAACTCATCCGGGGCGCGCCCCACGTAGTCAACAAACTCCTTCACCCTCTCGGCGGTGGGCGGGACCACCGGCAGGCCGTCGGTCCACCCGGTCTCGAACATGAGTTCCATGGTGTCCGTCAGGTCGGGAGATAGCGTCGTCATGTCGTCACCTCCAAGCTCGCACTGTTCTCAGCTGGCTTTGGCCGTTCCGGGCTTTCATGCCCCGGTGGGGAGCCACCGACGAATGGAATTGGCGCTGCCCGCGTGGATCGAGGATTCCGTCCCGTGGGGGCGGTTTGCGAATCGCCCCTACACCGCCGAAGGGCTCGGGACCGGCATGTCGAACCTGGGCAATCGGATACCGGTCAGTTCAAACTTAACCGGCACCGGATAAATCGGAGTGTAGCCGGGGCGTCCGCCCCTGTCAACGCAACGTCAGCCAGGGCCTTGACGCAGGTGACATCCAGGGACTGGGTCAACAAGTCGCCGCAATTTATGGACCAGAGCCTTCCCCTCTCAAGATGGACGGAGTGCCGGCGGCATTGGACGCCCGCCGAGCCTGTCGCGCGGTGCGGCACAAGCCAAATCCTGTTACTCTGTTCGCGCATCAAAGTGATGAAGCGTCGATCCTGAGGTAGTCGAAGACCGCTTCGCCGCCGGGCGGCAAGCAGGAGTGGAGTGGAAGCCGAGGTAGGAGAACATCCCGCTCGTTGGCGGGCACTGGCTTTGATATCCGCGGCCACGCTGCTGAGCCTGACCGTCTGGTTCAGCACCAATGCCATCGCGCCGGCGTTGGAGACCGAACGCGGGTTTTCCGGCGGCGACATTGCCTGGTTGACCATCGCCGTTCAACTGGGCTTCGTGCTGGGCACTCTCATCATCGCGTTCACCAACCTGGCAGACATGGTAAACACCCGGGCGCTGTTCGCCACCAGCGCGGTCCTGGCGGGGGTGAGCAACGCCGCACTGGTCTTCGTGCCCGGCGGGTTTGCCGCCGCCCTGGTGCTGCGGGTGTTGAGCGGGGCTCCTCCTTGGCTGCCCGGATCCCCCGAACCCCACGCTTCACTCGGGGTGACACGTACCCAGGGCACTATTTAGGCAAAGCCCTTCCGAGCCCGCTTGGGGTCACTGTCGCGTAAAAGAATTGAGGAGAACCAGCCACGACCAGGGCATGGCCAGGTAACGGGTCTAGCACCTGACTCGCGCGGCGAATCGGTAGAAACCGTTAGGAGACAACCGTGAGACAGGTTGCAATCGTGGGGCTCATCACCCTTTTTCTGGTCATCGGGTTGGCTTGCGGAGACACCAGCCCCACGGCGACGCCCGCCCCTCAACCAACGTTCGCTCCAACGCCCACTCCGATCCCTGCTGCCACATCAGCACCGGCGCCCACGGCCACGCCAACCCCGACGGCCACTCCCGTGCCCACGCCGACGCTGGTGCCCACTCCGGCCCCACACCCACCCCGGCGCCACTGAGCCCGGCCGGGATATTCACCCGCGTCTCGTCATCCATCGGTGGCGTTTATCCAAACGCCCACGGGAAACGGCAGCGGCGTGTTGGTCCAGGGTGGCTACGTGGTGACCAATGCTCACGTGGTCTGGCCGTTTGACCAGGTGCGGGTCGTGTTCCCCGACGGCTCCGAGCACCCCGAGGCCCCGGTCATGAACTCCGACTTGATGGCCGACTTGGCGGTCATCGGCCCGCTGAAGACCTCCGCCGAGCCTCTGACACTGGCGGATGGCGAGGACCTGGTTATTGGGGGCGAGGTCTTCTTGATCGGTTATCCTGCCGAACAGGAAGAGTTCCCCCAGCCGGCCATCACCCGGGGTATCATTTCCCGGCTCCGCCAGTGGGAGCCCATCGAAATGACCTACATCCAAACCGACGCTACCATCGCCGGCGGGCAGAGCGGGGGAATCCTCGTGTCCGAGGACGGAGATGTGATCGGGATATCGGGCCTCTCCTTCGGCGAAGCCGCGTTCGGCCTCGTGGCCTCGGCGGCGGACGTGGAGCCTCGCATCGAAGGCCTGATCTCCGGCAAGGACCTGTCGGGCCTCGGTGATCGCATGGTGCCCGCCGGAGGAGGGCGAACGGAACACGAATTCAACCTGCTGAACACCGGGGACGCAAGCATGTACGTGATCAATGAGCCGGCCGGCACAAAGGTGGATATCGAGGTGGAGAGCGCCGCCGACGCGGTCTTCACCCTGTTGGATACAGCCGGGAACCTCCTGGCCTACGTCGACGACGGATTCGCCGGATTGGAGGCCGGCTCGGTGGTCACCGAGCTGGACGGCCCTCACTTCCTGGTGATCACCCAGTTGACCGAGGAACCAGCGGAGGGCCTGGTCACCGGCAACCGGCTCCTCGCGCCCTACGATGACGCGGATGACGGCGCCACTATCACGCTGGGGCAGACAGTCGCGGCCAGCATGGATTACCCCGGCGATGTCGACACCTTCCTGATCGACCTGGCGAAGGGCGATACTGTCGAGGTTGACGTCGACTCCATGAACTTCGACCCGGTGCTTCAGATCGGCGCCGAGGGGGCCGCGGAGGACCCGCTGGGCTTCGACGATGACAGCGGCAAGGGCATCTTCGGGCTGAACGCGCGGGTCAACTACCGGGCGGCCCAGCGCGGTAGATATCTCATCTCCGTGACCGACGCGGGCTCCGTCGACGTCGGCGGCTACTTCCTCACGGTGTCGGCGGTTCCGCCGGATGCGGCTTCTTCACCCACACCCACGCCTGCCCCGCCCGCGCCAACAGCCGTTCCCGAGGGCGAGCGGCTCCCCCAACAATATGCCCAGGCGCCCTCGATGACCATCGACCCGTCCGCCAGCTACACCGCCACCATCCGGACCAACCATGGCGAGATGGTTTTGGAGCTGTTCGCCAGGCAGGCCCCACAGACCGTAAACAACTTCGTCTTCCTGGCCGAAGAGGGGTATTATGATGGGACAATCTTCCATCGCGTGATCGCGAGTTTCATGATCCAGGGTGGAGACCCCACGGGTACCGGGGCCGGAGGACCGGGCTATGCGTTCGAAGATGAATTTGTCCCGGAACTTGTTTTCGATGAGCCGGGTGTTTTGGCCATGGCCAACGCCGGACCGAATACCAACGGCAGCCAGTTCTTTATCACGGTGGTGCCCACAACCCATTTGAACGGGGCCCACACGATATTCGGCCGGATGGTCAGCGGGCAAGCAGTGGCGGATGCCATCTCCTCACTCATGACCGCCCCGGGCAACCGGCCGTTGGAGGATGTGGTAATCGAGAGCATCCTAATAGGGGAGTGAACGGCCGCGATGGCCGGCCGCATCACCCCGCGGCGGGAGGATGGGCTCGGATGACAGCCTCGGCCTGATGGACGTCGGCCCTAGGCCTGGAACTTGAACTCCCGCAGGCCGCCGGGGATGACCAGCTTGGCCTCTGTCAGGTCCTGGATCTCCTCGGGGCTCCAGCCGGGGGCGTGCTCCAGCAGCTTGAATCCCTGGGGGGTCACCTCGAACAGGCCCAGGTCCGTGACCAACAGCCGGACCACGCCGGGAGCGGTGATGGGTAGGCGGCACCGCTTCAGCAGGCGGGGCTCGCCTTCACGGGTGACGTGCTCCATGGCGATGTAGACCCGCTTGGCGCAGGCGGCCAGGTCCATGGCGCCGCCGATGCTGCCGCCCTTGCGGGAGGGAATCCGCCAGTTGGCGAAGTCCCCGTTCTCGGCCACTTCGTAGGCGCCCATGACGGTCACATCGACCATGCCGCCGCGGATTATCCCGAAGGAGTCGGCATGGTGGACGATGGACATCAGGGGACTGGCGGTAACGTTCTGCCCCCCGGCGTTGACCAGGTGCCGGTCCTCACTTCCTTCTTCGGCCATGGGACCGAAGCCGATGACCCCGTTCTCCGAGTGGGTGATGATGTCCTTGTTCGGGTCCACGTAGTTGGAGCAAAGGGTCGGCATGCCGACTCCCAGGTTTACTATCCATTCGTCCTGGAACTCCATGGCCAGCCGGTCGCACATGGCCTGGCGTTCCAATCTCGGCTTGTCGGCCATTTGATGCCTCCAGTGTTTGCTTATCGGTTTGCGATCAGCCGTCAGGTTGGCAATCCGCTAATTATCTTTAACACCTGGCCCGCCGCGGAGGGCCACCGTGACAACAAAAAGGGCAAGCTGTGTTGAGCGTTATTTTCCGGGCGAAGGCCCCCGTCAAATCTGTTGTGCAAGCGTATCAAGCTGAAGGCTGATAGCTGATAGCTTGTTTAATCCCAGATTCCGTCCGGCGGTATCCGCACCACACGGTTCACGTAGATACCCGGCACGTGGATTTGGTCCGGATCGAGGTCACCCACCGGCACGATGTCATTCTCCACCTCCACCACGGTGACGGTGGCCGCCATGGCCATGACGGGGTTGAAGTTACGCTGGGTGAGCCGGAACTGGAGGTTGCCGAAGGTGTCCGCCTTCCAGGCCCGGATCAGCGCATAATCGCCGGGGAGGGGCTGCTCCAGCACCTGCATCCGCCCGTCTATCTCCCGGTGCTCCTTGCCCTCGGCCAACTCGGTGCCCACGCTGGTCGGGGTATAGAACCCGCCGATTCCAAACGCGGCGGCGCGAATGCGTTCGGCCAACGTTCCCTGTGGAACAAGCTCGGCGTCGATCTCGTCGTTGTTGTACATGCGGGTGAAGGGGGTCACCCGCGACGGGTGGGGGGAGGCACTGAACGCGCATATCATCTTCTTCACCTGGCCCGCCTCCACCAGGGTGCCCACGTCCACCATCTCATCCGGCGCCCCGGCGTTGTTGGACACCGCCGTCAGGTTCTTGGCCCCCTGGCGATTCAGGGCGGCGATCAGGTTTCTCGGAAGCCCCACGCCCCCAAAGCCGGGGCAGAAGATGGTCGCCCCATTGGGGACATCGGCCACCGCGTCGTCGAAGTTGGAGTAGACTTTGTTTTTCATATGACCGGTCTCCTCTGGGGCATGATGTACTACATACTAACGCAGACTCGGGCCGGTTGCCAGAGTTACCGCCGGTGGACGGCGTATAATGGCCATCAGCACTCGGCCAGCAGCCGGTTACGCTCGGTTTTTTTAACTGATGGCTGAACGGGGAAAGCCCCAACTTTCCCCAACTTCGAGGAGGTAGCTCTACCCAGATGACTTTGGACCAAGCCACATTCAGAGTCGGCGAGGATGACTTGGAGTTCATGGTGTTGGAGAAGGAGGACCTGTCACCTGCGTTTCAGGACCACCAAAGTATGCGGGAAGGCTTTTGGGACAATGAAAGGCTGGCGCGGCACGGGTTCGCCAGCAGCACGGCGCCCCGGTTCCGCCGGGCCGGCAGGGTCACCGGTTATATTCGCGAGTTCGGTCCCAACGCTGCCATGGAGTCCCAGGACGGCTTTAACTTCCTGGCCGCCACCGCGGCCCATATGTTCAGCAGTCCGCAACAGGTTGCTGACTGGATGCACCACATCTTCCTTCATGACTTCCATGAAAACGTGGAGGAGAAGGTGGGCCAGGGACAACAGCTGGTCTCAATCCAACGCCTGGAGCCGGCGAACTTCTACGACGAGGCCGTGGCCCTCAAGGTGCTCCAGGGAGGCTCCTCCGGCCTCATGTCATCCACCATCGTCGACTTTCGGGTGGGCCGCGTTCTCGGGGTGGCCATTGTCGGCACCGTGGGCGACCACGAGCGCCTGGAACTGGCCACCGAGCTTGGCCTGGCCTTGGAGAAACGGATAGTCAGCGTGGTGTTGGGGGCTGGGTAAGGGGTTCCGGGCGAGGGCTAACGGACCTGGGCCGGCCCCGGTTGAACCGAACCAGAGCCGTGGTCAGCCTGGCCAACGGATCATCGAGGACCGGGCCATGGACCGAACATCTGAAGTCCAAACGCCGGCGGCGGTCGATTTCTCAGGAGCCGGCGTCTATCCCCCACCCAGCAGTCTCACGATCTCGTCGCCCACCTGTGACGTGGAGGCGTTGCCGCCCAGGTCCGGAGTCAGCACCTTGCGTTCGTTCAGGCAGCGAGCCACCGCGCCGTCGACCCGTTGGGCCGCTTCCGGCTGATTGAAGTGGTCCATCATCAACGCCACCGCCGAGATAGTGGCCAGGGGGTTGGCGATGCCCTTGCCGGTGATATCGAAGGCCGCGCCGTGCACCGACTCGAACATGGAGGGGTACAAGCGCTCCGGGTTGACGTTGGCGCTGGGGGCCAACCCCATGCTGCCGGTGATCACCGCCGCGATGTCGGAGAGGATATCCGCGAAGAGGTTGGAGGCCACCACCACGTCGAAATTCTCCGGCCAGCGCACGAAGTCCATGGCTGCCCGGTCCACCAGGAGGGACTCGGTCTCGATCTGGGGGAACTCGGCGGCCACCTCCCGGAACACCTCGTCCCAGAACACCATGCCGAATGTCTGGGCGTTGGACTTGGTGACGGAGGTTACCTTGTTCTTCTTGTTGCGCCGGACACAGTACTCGAAGGCCGCGCGGATAATCCTCTCGGTCCCCCGCCGGGTGAACATGTTGGTCTGCACGACCGTCTCGTGGGGGGTGCCCGGGTACAGCCGGCCGCCCACCGGGGCGTACTCCCCTTCGACGTTCTCTCTGAAGATCACCAGGTCGATATCGCCGGCTTTCTTGCCCGCTAGGGGTGAGACGACTCCGGGGTGAAGGTAGGACGGGCGGATGCACACGCCCTGGTCGAATGCGAATCTCATGGGCAGCAGCAGGCCGTTGAGGGTGATGTGGTCCGGTATGTGGGGGTCGCCCACCGCGCCGAAGAAGATGGCGTCATAGGGCCGGAGCTGGTCCAACCCATCCTCGGGCATCATCCGCCCGGTCTCACGGTAAAAATCGGAACCCCACGGGAACTCCGTGTACCGGAAGCTGAGCTCGTCGGTGTTCCGAGCCAGGGCTTCCAGCACCTTTCTTCCCTCGGCCACCACTTCGGGGCCGATCCCGTCTCCCGCGATCACCGCCAGCGCGTACTCCGTCATCTAATCGAGACCTCTCTAATTCAGTTTGGAATCCAGAATTCCAGTCTATCAGCTAGCGTTTGCTTTTCCCACCTATCGACCGCCCGGCGGGACGGTGGCCCCGAAGAGAATGGAGTCCCATGGGTGGTCCCGGCTTTCTCCGGAATGACGAGGGTGAGCAAGCAGACCGCTTCCCTCATGGAAGCCAGGAGCAGGGAGACGCCAACTGAGGAGCAAGAAGAATTCGAGGCTGAGAAGCTGGAGAGAGTCGAGACCTGGTGGGTCCGGTAACTCCGCCGGATTCTATCGAAGCTGTTGCAAGCCTCCGCCCGTCAGCCGGAACCGGTGAATCGCCTTCGCGTCGGGGAAGGCCTGCCGGGCCTGCTGTAAGACGGCCTCGCCCTGGCGCGCGCCGGCGTCCAGCAGCACCCCGATGATGGTGCCGCTGTGGCCAACGTTTACCCCCACGGCGCCCGCCGCCCCGGCGAACTCCAGCACCGCCGGCATCCTGGGCTTGGGACTGACCCGCTGACTGGCCCTGGCGCTGATGGTGGCGCCTTCGCCAATCGTTCCCGGGTCCCCTCTCCGCAATCCGTCCTTCACCAGCTCAAGGGCCCGGTCAACCTCGGTCCCGATCGATCGCCAAACCGAGCGGCGGTCCACCGAGTTGAACTCCACGGTATCCACCGTGCCGCCGAAATCCAGAGCGATGATCTCCATGGGCGGCGGCGGCCCCAGTGCTTCCAGGATGCGTCCTTCCCGGTGGTCCATCAGGGCGATGCCGGGAAACATGATGCCGTCGGTGGGCTCGACGGAGGCGGCGATGCGGGCCACCAGATCAGGAAGAAGCTTGGTCCCCAAAGCGAGGCCGGCCGCGGCGATGGTGGCCGCCACGTCGGCGCTGCTGCTGCCCATTCCCTTGCTTCGGGGGATGGCGCTGCGGACGGAAAGCCTCGCCCCCAGATCGGCGCGTCCCAGGTGAGCCAGCGTGGCCGTGAGGGCCGCCGCGGATTTCGGGCAATCGGCGGGGGCCTCGACTCCGGGGCCGCCGTGGTGCAGCGTCACCCGGACCTCGGAGAAGAGGTCGATGGGGCAAGTAACCAGGAAGTGGGCATCGCCCAGCATTCCCTGCACTAGCTCGCCGCAGACGCCGGGAGCCCGCACCGTGGCGCTGCCGGTCAAAGCCCGCACCCCTTCACCGTTTCCCCCTTGGAGCAAGGCCTCCCCGGACCGCCCGGAGGGAGCTTGGTCTCCGTCAGAACGAAGGCTCTCACGGTCCGGCGGGTCCCTTGATCTCCGTCGGAATCCCGGCGACTACCAGGTAGACCCGGTCGGCGGCGGCCGCCACCCGCTGATTGGCTAGGCCCAGCAGGTCCTGGAACCGGCGGCCCAGGGGCTCCGGTGGAACCAGGCTGAGGCCCACCTCGCCGCTGACCACGATGAAGGCGGCCGAGGTGCGGCGCATTACGGCCAACAGGTTGTCAACGGCGGACAGCGTCATGGATTCCATCGCCGGCCCGGCCTGATCTTCATGCTTCAGCAGCATGTTGCTCACCCAGAAGTCCAGGCTTTCGATCAAGACTACGCCGGGTATGACCGCGCCGGGAGGACCGGCGTTGGAAAACTCTGCTTCCACCCGTCCCGGCAGGTCCAGGGGCTCTTCGAGGGTGGACCAACTCGCCGGGCGCGACCGCCGGTGGCGGCGAATGCGCTCCTCCATCTCGGCATCGGTGGCGAGACCGGTGGCCACGTAGAGGGTGGGCCGGTCCTGGTCCCGTGCGAGCTTCTCCGCGAAGGCGCTCTTCCCAGACCGGACACCCCCCAGGACCAGGCAGAGCTGGGAGGCCGTCAATGCTGTAGCCCTGGGGCCAAACCGGCGCCGTCGAAATCGTGGGCCAGGCCGGCCATTTGGTAGACCAGGTCCATTCGCAGGCTGGCCCGCACCCAGTCGGCCAGCTTGTCGAACTCGTGGTCCGAGGCCGCCTCCTGGGCCGGCAAGGGCAGGCTCACTCCCTTGCGGCGGGCCAGTTCCCGTAGCATGGCCCGGCGGAGCCCGCCGTTGTGGAACAGGCCGTGAATGTAAGTGCCCAGGACCGCGCCGGAGGAATCCAATGCCCCGTCGTAGGCGTTGCTCTCGGTCACTGGAATGTCGGAGCGTCCGTCGATGCGAAAGGCAGCGCCTGCCCCTTCGCCCCAGGTCCGGCCCATGTGAATCTCATACCCCTGGAACGGCAGGCCCTTGGCTCCGGCCAACAGTCCAAAATCCTGCACCACTTCGCCCTGGACGCGGTGAGTTTCCTTCGACGCGGAAAACTCAGTCGTCAGCGGCAGCAGCCCCAGGCCATCGATTGCGGTGCGGGAGGACTCCACCTTTTCCGGGTCGTGAATCCTGGTCCCCAGCATCTGATAGCCGCCGCAGATGCCGATGACCGAGGCGCCGTCCCGGTGGGCCCGGCGGACGGCGGCGGTCAGCCCTCGGGCCTCCATCCAGTCCAGGTCGGCGATGGTGGTCTTGCTCCCCGGCAGTATCACCAGGTCGGGGCGGCCCAGCCCTTCCGGCGAGTCCGCGTAACGGAGGGCGACCCCATCCTCCCGGGCCAGGGGGTCGAAGTCATCGAAGTTGGAGATATGGGGCACCTTGACCACCACGATGTCCAGCACGGCGTCGCCCGGCGAGCGGGACGGGAGGTCGAGCGCCACCGAGTCCTCCTCGGGGATGTGGATGTCGTGGAAATGGTTGACCACGCCGAGGATTGGGATGCCGGTGCGCTGCTCCAGCCAGGTCAATCCGTCGGTCAGCAGGCTCGCCTCGCCCCGGAATTTGTTTATCACCAGCCCTTTGATGGTGGCGCGCTCCTCCGGGTCCAGCAGTTCCAGGGTGCCCACGATGGCGGCGAACACCCCGCCTCGGTCGATGTCGCCGCAAAGGATGACGGGGGCGTTGGCGTAGCGGGCCACCCGCATGTTGACGATCTCGGTGGCCTTAAGGTTGATCTCGGCGGGACTGCCCGCGCCTTCGATCACCACAATGTCGTATTCATCCCGCAGGGTGTCCAGCGACGCGCGGACCGATTCCCAGAGTTGGGGTTTCAACGCGAAGTAGTCCCGGGTGCGGGCGGAGAGTATCGGCCGGCCCAGCAGCACCACCTGGGAGGTGTGGTCGGCCTCGGGCTTGAGCAGGACCGGGTTCATCTCCACCCTGGCTTCTACCCCGGCGGCCTCGGCCTGAACCGCCTGGGCCCGGCCGATCTCGCCTCCACCGGCGGTCACATAGGAGTTGTTGGACATATTCTGGGCCTTGAAGGGGGCCACCCGGAACCCGTCTTGGCGGAAGATGCGGCAGAGGGCGGACACCAGCACGCTCTTGCCCACGTGGGACGCCGTGCCCATGACCATCAAAACCTGGCCGGCCATATCGTTTTCCCCTTTGGCTAGCAGCCAGCGGCTATCAGCTTTCAGGCGCCCGCTACTCCTTGCAAGGAGGGCAGCAGAAAATGAGAAGTGTCGTTGTAGAGACGCAAAACAGCGTTGTCCGGATATATCTCGACCATGGAAAGAGCGCAATTGGCCATTGCGAATCGCCAGTTGGCCTCCAGGGGAAGCTCCATCAGCGCCACCAGGGTCGCCCGGAGCGATCCTCCGTGCCCGACGATCAGCACCGTGTCATCCAGGTGGCGATCCCTGATGTCGGCCACGAACGAGGCCATCCGGGCGCTGGTCTGGCGGATACTCTCGCCACCGGTGGGCGCGAAGTCCAGGTCTTTGACCAGCGAAGCGGTGAACATCTCCGGGTAGCGTTCCCGGCTCTCATCGGGGGTCTGGCCTTCGAAGACCCCTTTGTTATATTCCCGCAGCCGCTCCGTGAAATGCAGGGGCACGTCACGCTCGGCCAATATGTGCCGGACCGTCTCCGTGCAGCGGCGCAGGTCGCTGCAATAGGCCACGTCTATCGGGACGTTGGCCAGCCGATGGCCCACCAAACGAGCTTGCTCGTTGCCCTTTTCCGATAGGTCCACGTCGGTATGGCCCTGGACCCGGCCCTCGGCGTTCCATACCGTTTCGCCGTGACGAACGATCAACCATCTACCCATACAGCCGAACGCCCTCCATTAAAATACGAGCAGAAGCCGCCGGGCTCTGCCGGCGCCACGATCTGCCCGCCCCAGCAGACATTCCGGGGAGAATTTGCCGGCCCCAGGCAAGGGACCGGGGTTCTTGGGACCTCCCTGGAACTCAGCAGGGGAAATCAACAGTGCCAGTCTACCTCAATACTCGCCGCCGAGCACGCGGAGACCCGAGAGGAGAAGCAGATCAGGGTCAAAGTTCCGGCGAACGCCGGGCTCACCAGGGTTTTGAGATGCCGGCAAGCCTGAAGGGCCTAATTTTACGCCCGGAGCACCGCTGGCCCCAGGCTCCGGACCCCGGCCATATTCTAGCAAAATCAGGCAGGATGTCCATCGCAGGGCTTTGCGGGTAGTGTGTCGGTCACCTGCCCGTCATTCCGGCGTAGGCCGGAATCCATGGAACGTTGCCGCCAGCTTCCTGCCTGGACTCCGGCTTCCGCCGGTGTGACGGTTGAGGTCCTCCCTGCCCGGGGTTGGAAATTGATCCGCTACCGCTTTGCGCGGTTATTAGTGGCAAGAATTCGTGCCTGGAACCGCAATTACATAATATTGACATACTACATATTGACATCCGGACCCATGCGCACTACAATATAGCAACCCACAGAAGTGAGGTGATTGACTGATGGAAGCCTATTGCGTCAAGTGCAGAGCCAAGAAGGAAATCCAGAGCCCCCAGGTTATCACCATGAAGAACGGTAAGCCGGCCACTCAGGGCGTTTGTCCTTCCTGTGGCACCAAGGTTTTCCGGATCGGCGCCGCGAAATAACGGGCGGTAGTCCCCAGGCCGCTGCTTGCCCCTGGGCAGGGCCGGGTTCAGCCCGCTGAATCCGGCGCCAGGTCCGTGGCGGCAGCGAGGCTTTCAGCGCCGGACGGCTGGGCTGGTTCGTGTCGGGTAGTGGGGCGGCCATGGAGCGGCCCCACTCATCCGTGACGTTCCTAATGACTGGTTCAGGCCCGGAGCGTGACCGGCTGGAGGCTATCCCAATCGGACGACCCTCAGCGTGATCATTGAAAACGCGCTGGCGGTCGCCAAGAGTATCAATTTCTGTTCCCAAGAAATTGAGTTGAAGCTCAAATAGATGATGGCGGCGTTGACTCCGCCAACCATCAGCAACTTTTTCAATGCATCCCTCTGTCTAACCATCCAGCTCCGTGGAGCCTGAGACCGGCTCCCCGGCCCTGCTGGATTCGGCTTTGCCAATTCCAGTTCTAACGGACCGTCCAGTCTGCCACCGCATCCCTGGTCACCCGTCGCTCTCCCGTGGGATGACAATCCTACAAAGTCGTGGTCAGCCAGCGCTCGGTGTTCCGGATGTAGGATGCGAGTTGGCGCATCAGGTTCGTGGCTACCTTCGGATGATCCTCTAATTCATCTAGAAACGCCTGCCTGTCGACAATGAGGACCCTGGCATTGGTCATTGCCTCTAGCTGGGCAACGTAGGGCTCCCCGTCCAAGGCCGGGACCATGCCGAAGAGCCGGCCTGCTCCCACGATGTCCACCACGGCCCACCGGGGCGTCGGGGGCGACGCCACGTGATAGACGACGCGGGCGCTTCCCTCCACCAGGATATAGACCTTGTCCGCCGGATGCCCGGCTCCGACGATAACCTCTCCAGGAGCGTAGACCCGCTCCTCAGAAACAGGCACCAGTCATTGGAGATGCTCGCCAGGAAACTGCTGGCAAACCTCCAGGTTCTCCAGCAGTGGGTGCCGGTTCGTTTCTTGATGTGTTTCCATTTTGTTCGCCTTCCTTATCCCTGTGCTTAATTTGATGTTCGAAGCCGCTCGTCGGTTCATCTGCATCAATCCGGCGGAGCGGATTGGCGCGCCCGGGCACCGGCGCGTTAGCCCTGAAGCGCCCCTCCTGCAAGCTGCCTTCCCCGGCCGCTGGCGCGGTGGTATGCTGGTCACCGACCCACTGGCGATCCGTTTAACCGAGGTGCGCCGATGTCCAAGCAGCAAAACGTCGTGTTCTTCAACGGGGAACTGAGGCTGGAGCGAGAGGTGGGCATACCCATCCGCGACCGGGGGTATATTTACGGGGACGCTGTCTTCGACGCAACACGAACCTTCAACGGCAAACCATTCCGCCTCCGGGAGCATATCCGCAGGCTGTACCAATCCCTCCGCTACGTGAGAATCGATCCGCGCATGGACCCAACCGAAATGGAGCGGTGGTCCCTGGAAGTGGTCAGCCACAACTACCCCCTGTTGACGCCCGGCCAGGACATGTGGGTGATGCAGCGCATCAGCCGGGGTGTGGAGGTAACCGAACCGGGTGAGGATTCGGGCCCCACCGTGCTGATTGAGTCCCACGCCATTCCCTTCGCCCGCCGGGCCACCCTGTACCGGGACGGCGCCGGCGTGGTCACTCCCCCCACGCCGCGGATTCCCCCCCGGTTCGTGAGCCCGCGGGCCAAGACCCACAACTACCTGAACCTGGTGCTGGGTGAACTTGAAGCCCAGGGGACCGACCCAAATGCTTGGGCCGTGTTGCTCGATGAGAGCGGCAACCTTACCGAAGGCCGCGGGTCGAACATATTCCTGATTCAGGACGGCGTAGTGGCCACTCCCCGGGGCCAGTACGTGCTGGAAGGCATCACCAGGGGAGCCGTCATGGACCTGGCAGCCGGCCTGGGCCTTTCCGTGGAGGAGCGGGACCTGGACTTGTACGACGCCTACACCGCCGATGAGGCGTTCCTGACCTCCACCAGCCTCTGCATCTGTCCCGTGTCCTCGGTCAACGGGGCACCTGTCGGGGATGGTAGCGTTCCGGGGCCGGTAACCCGGCGGCTGATGTCCGCCTTCAGCGACCTGGCCGGCATGGACTACGAGGCCCAGTATCTGGCCCACCTGCCATGAGGCGGACGAAGCCCGGCCTCCGGCCCGGCAGGGCAGGCGATTCGATCCCATACCCTCTTCTTCGCGGGAAGAAGTGAACCTTTATCCGCTTGATTGACTCGGCGGGAACCTTCCGAACCTTGCCGGTGGAGCAGCGGTCCTGCCGGCCGATCGACTCTAGCAAAAGGGAAACGGAGGTTGATATGGCAGATGGCCTGGCCGACGTCTTGGAATCAATGGAACCGGAACTCCTGGCTACGGGATTCGGGTTCACCGAAGGTCCTCTCTGGCACCCCGATGGCTACTGGCTGTTTGTGGACATTCGTGCGCACCGTATTCACCGGCTGGCGCCCGGCGGTCAGCCGGAGATCGTGCGGGAGAACAGCGGACGCTCCAACGGGCTGACCTTCGACCTCCAGGGTCGCCTCATCATGTGCGAGGGGGACAACCGGCGGTTGACGCGGCGAGAGGATGACGGCGCTTACACTCCCATCGCCGAGCGGCTGGACGGAAAGCGGCTAAACACGCCCAACGATGTGGTCTGCCACTCCGATGGGAGCATCTACTTCACCAACCCCAACGGGCGGCTCGCTCCGGAGGATCGGGAGTTGGGCTTCGCCGGGGTCCACCGCATCGCCCCTGATGGCGCCCACACCGTGGCGACCCGCGAAGCCGGGTATCCCAACGGCCTGGCCTTCTCTCCCGACGAGGGTTTGATGTACGTTGCGAACACCCGGCTGGACAACCGGTGCCTGGAAGGCAAGGAAAAGGGAGAGGTGTGCCACCACCAGTTCATCCGGGTCTTTGACGTCGCCGCCGATGGATCACTGACCAACGGCCGGGTTTTTGCCGACATGTCATCGGCGGAAGATGGTGTCCCCGATGGCATGAAGGTGGATATGGAGGGCCGCGTCTACTGCACCGGCCCCGAAGGGTGCTGGGTATTCGACGCGGCAGGGAACCATCTGGGGACCATTCGGCTGCCCGAAATTCCAGCCAACTGCGCCTGGGGCGGCCCCGATAACCGGACGATGCTCTTCACCGCCCGCCCCTCTGTTTTCAGCATGCGAATGAAGACCCCCGGCACTCCGATTCATCGTGCCTAGTTAGAGGCCGGCCCGACCCGCGCCACGGCATCCCTCTCCCGTGGGAGAGGGAACGAGGGTGAGGGATCACGTTGCCCAAGGGTGCCGACACCCAAGATAATCAAAGGTCCCTTTGCCCGTTCCGCGCGTCTCTTGTGAGAGCTGGATACCAATGCTACACTGGATGTGTGCGGATTCTGCGGCCACACGCCGCTTTACTTTCAGGACGAGTCCTGCAAGTGGTGATGCTTAGCATCTCACCCCCCACTCTGACATCCCCCGGCGAAGGAGCAGAGGGCCGGTCCCCCTTCCCTCGGTGACGGATCGCTTCGACAAGTCCGGTCGAACTTTTGGGAACGGGTATAAGGCGATCCACGGGCCTTGGTTTGACCATTTGCCAGCCGCTGGAGCGGTTGGAAGCGTAGCCTTCGTCAAGGATAGCGCCGCTGGATATGAGTTTTCTAATTCTGAACCATCAACCTGACCTCCAGTTGGATTGCCTGATTGTGGCTTTCGCCGGGTGGACCGACGCGGGCGAAGGGGCAACCACCGCGATCAAGTTCATGCAGCGCCAATTCCAAGCGAAGAAGTTCGCCGAGATCGACCCGGAAGAGTTCTACGACTTCACCCAAACTCGGCCGCATACCACACGCCTTCGGAACGGCCGCCGCCGGGTGCGCTGGCCGGCCAACGAATTTTCCTATTGGGAAGGGCCCAGTCCGGCCAAGGGGGCGATGACCTTCCTTGGGATTGAGCCCAACCTGCGCTGGCGCAGGTTTGCCCGGACCATCGTGGATCTGGCCAAACAACATGGGGTCACCAGAGTAATCCACCTGGGCGCATTGCTGGACGCGGTCCCCCACAACCGGGAAGTCAGGCTCACCGGCTACTCGACCGACACCGGCCTTCAGGAGAAGATTGACGAGGCCGGCATCCGATCTTCGAGCTACCAGGGGCCGACGGGCATCAGTTCCGCCCTGATGGAGGCTTGCGCCGATCAAGGGATAGACTACGCCTCCCTGTGGGGGCACACCTCCCACTATCTTCAGGCAGCGCCCAACTTCCGGGTCAGCTACGCTTTGGCCCGGACCCTGATCTCCCTTTTGGACCTGCCCCTGGACCCGTCCGAACTGGAGACCGCCGCCAACAACTTCGACGAACAAGTGGCCGAGGCGATAGATAAAGACGACCAGCTCAGCACCTACGTGAAGAAGCTGGAGGACCACTACGACGAGTCGGCGCCGGCGAGCGAGATGCCGGACCCTGCCGAGTTGGTGCGGGACCTGGAGCAGTTCCTGAAGTCTGAGCAGCGCCGACGGCCTGGAGGGTCACAGTCCTGATCCGTGGCCCCTCCGCCGCACGCCGGCAATTTCGCGGAAAGCAAAGGATGTCATCAGACCATCAAGTCACCGGCCGATTGGAGCCGGACATCAGCGTTAGCGACGCCATACGCCTCATGTCCTCCCGGTACGGCCCCTTCGACAGGAAGCCGCGCTTGGAACCGGCCCATGAGGTGGTCTTAACCATCCTTTCGCAACACACCTCCGACGCCAACTCCTCCCGGGCCTTTCGCCGTTTGATGGACCGGTTCGGGACGCTGGAGGCGGTCGCCTCGGCGGAGGTGGCTCAGATAGAAGAAGCCATCATTCCCGGCGGCCTGGCCAAGATCAAGGCACCCCGCATCAGGCAAGTGTTGAACCTGGTGCTGGAGCATAACGGCACCCTGGACCTCTCCTTCCTGCGGGAAATGCCCCTGGACGAGGCCAAGGCCTGGCTGAGGAAACTACCCGGCATCGGGCCCAAGTCCGCGGGAATCATTCTCTGCTTCTCCCTGGGAATGCCCGCCATGGCCATAGACACTCACATTTACCGGGTCTGCCGGCGGTTGGGCTTGATCGGCCCCAAGGTTACGGCCGACAAAGCCCACGATATCATGGAGGCTTCGGTGATTCCGGAGCAGGTTTTCGAGTTCCACGTATCGTTCATCTCCCACGGGCGCCAGGTGTGCAAAGCCCAGCGGCCCCGTTGCGCCGAGTGCGTGGTGGCGGAAGGCTGCCCCTCCCGGGGCTATTTCATGGCCCACGAGGATGCGTCCGGGCCGGAGGCCCCGGCCCTCGCCGATCGACGGGCCAACACCCCCGTTCAGCTACCTCATTCCCTGTAGGCGGAGGGCAACACGCCATGAAAGTTGGCATCATCAACGTGACCGGATACGCGGGCTCCGAGCTGGCCCGCATCCTGTACCAGCACCCGGAGGTGGAGATCGCCTCGGTTACCGGACGTAGCGCCGCCGGCCAGAGGCTGGAAGAGGTGTTCCCTCACCTGGCGGCCTTGGACCTCACCATCACCCCCGAGTTGGATGGCAGCCTGGACCTGGCCTTCTCGGCCCTGCCCCACAAGGCCAGCGCCGAGGCGGTGATACCGGCGTTGGAGCAGGGACTCAAGGTTGTGGACATCAGCGCCGATTTTCGGCTGAAGCTGGCTGCCGAGTACGAGCAATGGTACGGTGTTCAGCACCAGAACGCGTCCTACCTGGAGGAGGCGGTCTACGGCCTCAGTGAGCTGCATGGGGATCAGGTGAAATCGGCCCGGCTGGTGGCCAATCCGGGCTGCTACCCGACCAGCGCTATCCTGGCCCTGGCCCCGGTGGTTAAGAATGGCCTCATCGAGCCCGACATCATCATCGACAGCAAGTCCGGTGTTTCCGGCGCCGGCCGGGGCCTGAGCCTGACCGCCCACTTCTCCGAGGTCAATGAAAACGTCATGGCCTACGCGTTGGGCGGCCACCGGCACCTGCCGGAGATCACCCAAGAGTTGGGCGCCCTGACCGAAGAGCACCTGAACATCACCTTTCTGGCCCACCTGATCCCGATGACCCGGGGCATTCTCAGCTCTTGCTACGCCCCGTTGCGCGCCGCCGAGTCCTGGACCAAGGGAGACGGCCACGGGCAGATTCAAGACCTGTACCGGGATTTCTACGCCGGCCACCCCTTCGTCCGGGTGACGCCCACGCCGCCCCAGACCAAGCAGACCTTGGGCAACAACCTGTGCCTCATCCACCCCACCGTGGACGCCCGCACGGGGCGGCTCATCGTCATCAGCTGCCTGGACAACCTGGTCAAGGGCGCCGCCGGCCAGGCGGTGCAGAACATGAACCTGATGTGCGGCTTCCCCGAGACGCTGTCATTGGAGGCGCTGGCCCTGTACCCCTGAGCGGGTTAGGCGCTAGCATCGCGGAGACCCAGAGAACACCGGGCACTCCTGGTGACAAAGCGTCGGATCATGTTCGCTGCTTTCACCGCGTCTCCGCGGCGAACTTCGGTCTGCGGGCTTCGGGGCGCTGGCAGAACACACGCCGGTTGTAGTAAGATATATCTGTGCCCCGGTCGTCTAGCCTGGCAGGACGCCACCCTTTCAAGGTGGAGATCATGGGATCGAAGCCCATCCGGGGTACCAAATCTGGGCGATAATTGAGGCCCTGCCTGCGGTTCGCCGGCGGGGCCTTGTTTTTGCCTGCCTGAGAGACAGTTGTTGCGGAGTATCGGATCACCGTCCTCCCGTCATCTCGGCCGGCAGCAACCCCACCAGTTGTGATTCGGTGGGGAAGGAATGGGGGGCGGCTTCAAGCGGTGGGTTCATGCAGGAAAATCGGAGGCGGACGGTGAAGGAGAGTGTCGTGTCGGGACAACCCGGTAATGCGGGTGTATCGCCGGTCCGGTTCGGAGTTCAGCCGGAGGCGATCCTGATTCCGGTGCGCGACGCGCGGGGGTTGGTAACGCCGGAACGCTCAACGCCGTTGTAGCCGGTTACCAGCGGCGACAGTAAAGGCAAGTCCAGTTCCGGCCAATCTTGGTCCCGCAGCCTCCACACTTGTGGCAATGTGGGTGCTGGACTTGGTTGCTGGCGTGGTTCATGTCTCCTCCTTCGCCTAGCCCTCATGATTTCTCGTATTCTAGTTGGCGGATAGTTACTGCTGTGTTACGTTCCTCGTGCCTGCCTTCACATGATTGAGATGACCCTAACTGGGGCCACCGCGAAACCGGGGATTACCTCGACCCCTGGGGCCGGCCAGATGCGCCAAATCCTTACTCCCGGGGACGCCCGGCGGGCGCTGAAATTCAGGTACGAGTGCCGGTGGGTTGGTATCGAATGGGTGGCGCGCCGCTCCTTGATGCTTCTCGTATCCCCGTGCTATCATTGGCGGAACTCCCCGACTACGCTGTGAAAGCCCGCCGGGGCGTTTGCCCGGTACGAAAGGTGCGGACTCGCTGTGGCTTCCGCTGGGAACTGAAGTCCGAATGACCCTTCGACACGTTTACGCGGAACCCCGGCAAAGCCGGGGCAGCTTGCGGCCGCGGCCCGAGACGAACGCGCAAAATCCTCTCGTCGCTCTCTCTCAAGGGGGTGGGCCCGTGGGATTTCCAAGGACTCTGGCGCCGTCGAAGCCTTCGACATTCGCGCCGCGGATAGGGTGAGCGGTGAGTTCCCGGCCCCGTCGACAGGTTGACGTCTCGGTTGACGAGCCCTTTCAGGAGGGGCTGTCCGAAGCTTGGCTCCGGTCGGCGATGGATGCCGCCCTCCAGGTGGCCCTGCCGGAGGGAGACCCCTGCCAGGTGGGCCTCTTGGTGACCGGCGACGAGACAGTCCGGGAGCTGAACCGGGATTTCCGGGGGTTGGACGAAGTGACCGACGTGCTTTCTTTCTCCGCTTCCCATCCCGGCGAATGGGAGGGTGAAGCCGAGGCCCCCGATGACCGCCATGGCGATTCCGGTGAAGCCGGCGGGCCTGCCTTTGTCCTCCCCCCCGGCCAGCCTTCACCCTTGGGAGAGGTAATCATATCCTACCCCCAGACCCAAAGGCAGGCCCTGGAACGGGGCGAGCCGGCGGAACGGGAGCTGGCCCTGCTCATCGTCCACGGGGTGCTCCATCTGGCGGGCCACGACCACGGGGAGGCTGAAGAGACGGCGCGGATGCAGTCCAGGGAGAAAGCCGCCCTGGAGGCCATATTTCAAGCCAGGACCATGAACTGATGACCACCCAGGTCTACTACCGCCGATGGCGCCCCAGCAGCTTTGCCGAGCTGGTGGGCCAGGAGCATGTGGCCAATACCTTGCGCCAGGCCCTCAAACAGGACCGGGTGTCTCACTCCTACCTCTTCTGCGGGCCCCGGGGCAGCGGCAAGACCACCACCGCCCGCATCGTGGCGAAGGCCGCCAACTGCCTGGACCTCCAGGACGGCGATCCGTGCAACGCTTGTCAGGTCTGCCTGGCCGTCAACGATGGCCGATTCTTGGACATATTTGAGCTGGACGCCGCCAGCAACCGGGGCATCGACGAGATCCGGGATATCCGTGATAAGGTGAACTTCTCCCCGGCCCAGGGCCGTCGCAAAGTGTACATCATCGACGAGGCCCATATGCTCACCGGCGCGGCCTCCAACGCCTTCCTCAAAACCCTGGAGGAGCCGCCGGCCCACGTCATCTTCATACTGTGCACTACCCAGGTTCACAAGATCGAGCCCACCATCGTTTCCCGCTGCCAACGATTCGACTTTCGGCGCTTGCCCTTGGACCTGGTCTGCGGCCGTCTGCAAGAGATCGTTGACGCCGAAGGGGTGGTGGTGGAGCCCGAGGCCCTGCGCATGGTGGCCCGCTCCGCCGCCGGCAGCCTGCGTGATGCTCAGAACCTGCTGGAGCAGTTGGTGGTGTCCTACCGGGACGGCGTGGGCTTGCATCAAGTCGAGGACCTCTTGGGATTGGGCCATGGCGAGCAATGGCTGGAATTGACCAGCTATTTGCTAATGGGCAACACCTCGGCCTCCCTGGGTGTCATCAATCAGGCAGCCTGGGACGGCACCGACCTGCGCCAGTTCCACCGGCAGGCCCTCGATCTGTTGCGGGCGGCCATGTTGCTGCGATGGGGGGCCCGGGAAGCTCTGGACCTTCCCGACCACATCGTCTCCCAATTAGAGGAGCTGGTGGGGAAGCTCCCACCGTGGCGGATCGTAAAGGCCCTCAAATTGTGGAGCCAGGTCAACATGCGGTACGACGCGCCGTCCACCCTGCCCCTGGAGCTGGCGGCCGTGGAGATTTGCGAGGACCTAGCCGCGGCGGCCGCCGGCGAGGAGGAGCAGACCGGCGACACCCCACCTCGGGCCGGGTCCGACGCCGCCGCCTCCGTTGCGCCGCGCCCCGCTACGGCCCGGCCGCCGCCTCCCGCAGCCCGGACCCCGCGGGGGCAACCATCGATCGCGCCTTCTCCCCCACCCCAGCCGGCAGCGGACCCATCCGCCGGGCTCGCCCCGGCTGAGGCGGCCCCCCAACCGGCGGCGGACTTGCCCGCCGGGCCGGGCCCTGTCTCGGGAGCCCAAGGAGGCAGCTTGGCCAGCCAGTGGGTAGCAACGGTAAAGGCCCTTGGCCGGCACAAAGGCAAGAAGTACAACCTGGGCGCGTTGCTGAGGGACTGCAAGCCCGAAGCCATCTCCCTGGAAGGGGATACCCTGGTCCTGGCCTTTACCAACAAGAGCAACATGGTTCGGATGCAAGAAGAGATGGACGACCCCAAGGGGCGGCGTTTGGTAGCCGACGCGGTGGAACAGTTTTTCGACCAGCCGTATGAGTTTAGACTAACGCTAGTGGAAGACGCCGGCGCCGGCGGCAACTCCTCCCGGTCGGCCCAAAACAGCCCTCTGGTACGCGCCGCGATGGGAATGGGCGCCAAAATCATTGTTGAGGAGGCTGCGGAATGAACCGCAACATGATGCGCCAGGCGCAGAAACAGCTCGCCCAGATCCAAAAGATCCAGGAGGAGCTGGAAACCCTCACCGTGGAGGGCAGCGCCGGGGGCGGTGTGGTCAAGGTAACCATGTCCGGCAAGCAAGTGGTGGAGTCGGTGGTCATCGACCCGGAAGCGGTGGAGGACGTAGAGTTGCTCCAGGACATGGTAGCGGCGGCGGTCAACGACGCCTTTGCCCAGACTCAGAAGATGGCGGCCGATAGGATGGGCGCCATCACCGGCGGCATGAAGATCCCCGGCTTCTAGTGAGACACCTGATCTCCCGGAACCGGTTGCGCTTATGACCATAGCAACACCTGGTAAGCAGGTGGGATGGGAACTGCCAGAAAAAAGGCTGCCTGAGGCCTTTGGGCCAGGCCTGCCGCTACCCTCCATGGCGGCAGCCGCTGCCGGTCTGGGTAAGAGCGCCCAAAATAACACGGCCACGGTGGATCAGATAGACTCGCTTCTCCAACAGAACCGTGCAGTCCTCACAGATTTTGCGAAGCATGAAATTCTGGCTCGTTTCTTGCCGGCGTCTGCATGAGCAGCGACCAGATCCCATCGGCGGCGCCGTCTCTGGCCCGGCTGATCCAGGAGCTTAATAAGCTCCCCGGCGTCGGCCCCAAGAGCGCCCAGCGCCTGGCCTACTTCATCATCCGCCTGCCCGAGGAAGAGGCCTTTGCCCTGGCCGACGCCGTCACCGCGGTAAAGCAGAACATCGTCTTCTGCCAGGAGTGCCAGAACCTGACCGACGATTCTCCCTGCTCCGTTTGCGCCGACACCCGGCGGAACCGGACCCAGATATGCGTGGTTGAGGACCCGTTGGACATCTTGGCCCTGGAGCGCACCCGTTGCTACCGGGGGTTGTACCACGTGCTCCACGGAGCTATCTCACCCATCAACGGCATCGGGCCGGACCAACTCAAACTGAAGGAGTTGCTGGCCCGCCTCACCGGAGACGAGGTCACCGAGTTGGTCATTGCCACCAATCCCACCCTGGAAGGAGAGGCAACGGCGATGTACATCCGCCGTTACCTGGCCCAAACCAACATCAAGGTTACTCATCTGGCCCGGGGGTTGCCGGTCGGCGGCTCCCTGGAATATACCGATGACCTAACGCTGAGCCGGGCCTTCCAGGGCCGTCAGGAGCTGTAGGGTGGCCCCTCCACGCTCGTACCGCTGCGAGGCCCTGACTCTCCGGAAGACCCCCATGGGCGAGGCCGACATGATGGTGACGCTCTACACCAGGGAATGGGGCAAGCTGCGGGTGATGGCCAAGGGCGCCCGCCGGTCCACCAGCAAACTCGTCGGCCATCTGGAACCGTTGACTCGGGTCAAGCTCTCCCTGGCCCAGGGGCGCAGCATGGACCTCATTACCCAGGCCCAGATGATGGGGAATTTCGACCGCCTCAAGAACGACCTGGCGGCAATCACCAAGGGGCTCTACGTGGCGGAGTTGCTGGACGGCTTTGGCGCCGAATCCAACCCCAACGAACCCCTCTACCATCTGGCCGTCGAAACCCTGGAGTCCATCGGCCAGAACCCTGGCTCCGAGTGGCCCCTGCGCTTCTTCGAGCTTCAGTTGCTCCGGGTCTCCGGGCTGATGCCCGAGCTGTACCGGTGCGTGGAGTGCCGCCAGCCCATCGGCGCCGGCCGGCACCGCTTCAGCGCCAGCCTGGGCGGCACCCTGTGTCTGGACTGTCATCCCGTCGAGGCCAACGTCCGGCCCCTGTCTTTGCGGGCCCTCAAAGTGCTGCGGTTGCTGCACCGGGGACCGCTGCCGAAGGTTATTCCCTTGCAGGTGGTTGGCGGCCTGGAGCGGGAGTTGAAGTCTTTGCTCACCATCACCGTCAGGTACTGGCTGGACCGTGAAATTAGGTCTAACTCGTTTCTGGAGCAGCTATACCAGGAGTCCAAGTCCGGGGTGTATACTTAGGGCTCCGGCCGGGACAGTTGGAGTTGCCCCAGGGCCCGGTCGTGACCTGGAGCGGGTTACCGCTCATCGATGCGCAAGAGGAAAACCGTTGTTTAGCAAGATATTGATCGCGAACCGGGGCGAGATCGCCTGCCGGATCGTTCGGACCTGCCAGAAATTGGGGATCAAGACGGTGGCCGTGTATTCCACGGTAGACCGCAACGCCCTCCACACCCGGCTGGCCGACGAAGCCTGCTTTATCGGTGAGTCGCCGCCCCACGATAGCTACCTGAACCTCGAAAGAATCATCGAAGTGGCCCGGGAGACCGGCGCCGAGGCCGTGCATCCCGGCTACGGGTTCCTTTCCGAGAATCCTGCCTTCGCTCGCCTTTGCCAGGAGGCCGGCATCCGCTTCATCGGCCCGAAGCAGGGAGTAATGGAGAAAATGGGCGATAAGCTGCTGGCCCGCAAGCTGGCGAAGAAGGCGGGGCTGCCCGTGCTGCCCGGCACCGACAAGGCCATCGAGACCGACAAAGCCGTCAGCCGGGCGTGGAAGCTGGGATTTCCGCTAATGGTCAAGGCCGCTGAGGGCGGCGGCGGCATCGGCATCCACATTATCGATTCCACCGACGAGTTGCTGCCCCTGATCGAGCGCACCCGCCTGGTGGCTGAACACGCCTTTGGCAGCCCCCGGCTCTACTTCGAGCGCTACCTGAAGGACGCCTCTCATATCGAGGTACAGCTGATCGGCGATGACAAAGGGAACCTGATCCACCTGTACGACCGGGACTGCTCCGTCCAACGCCGCAACCAGAAGTTGATCGAAGAAACCCTCGCCACCAAGCTGACACCCAAACTCCGGAAACGTGTCTGCAAGCTAGCATTGAAGCTGGCGCGGCGCATTGGCTACACCAACGCCGGCACCGTGGAGTTCTTGGTTTCGGACGATGGCGAGATCTACTTCCTGGAAATGAATACCCGGCTCCAGGTAGAGCATGGCGTCACCGAGATGGTCACCGGCGTCGACTTGGTGGAGCTTCAGATAAGGGTGGCCTGCGGAGAAGCTCTTCCCCTGAGGCAAGACGATATCGTGCCCCAGGGTCATGCCATCGAGGCTCGAGTCTACCCCGAAGACCCCGACACCTTTGCGCCCAACGACGGGGCGGTCACCGAGCTTCATCTGCCATCCGGGAAACACATCCGGGTAGACAGCGCCCTTTTTGACGGCTACGAGGTCCCGGTAGAGTATGAGCCCCTCCTGGCCAAGGTGATGGCCTGGGCGGAGACCCGTGAACAAGCGGTGAAGTGCCTCCAGAAAGCCCTATTGGCCTTCCGTCTGGAGGGGGTCAAGTGCAACATTCCGCTGCTTCGGGACATACTGTCCACCAAAGAGTTCGCCGGTGCGACCTATCACACCGGGTCCATGCCCTTGTGGGTGGAGGACAGGAAGAAGCGACAGCTTCATTCGTCGAGTAACGGGACCGGGTCACTCAACGGCAACGGGAAAGCGGGCCGGGAGATAGCGGCGGCTATCGGAGTGGCCACGGCGATGGCGCTCAAAGGGTCGCAGCAGCCCGTTTCGCCGGCTTCGGAGATCAGCCCCTGGCGCATCTACGGCCGCCGGGAACAGCTCCTCTCCCGTACTCTGGGGAACCGGAGTTGGAGGTAGCCACCTTTCGAATCAAGGTTGGGGACCGATGGTATGCGGTCCAGGTGGGGGACCTAAGCTACTCTCCGGTTGATGTGACGGTAGAGGGCGAGACCTATTCCGTGGAGGTGGAAGGCCTCCCTCCGAAGAAACTTCCTGAGTCCAGGCGACGCCGGCAACGGCCCACCGATATCGCCGCGCCACCCCGAAGCCAAGCGGGGGCGGCCCCACCTTCCGACGACATCGTACGCTCGCCCATGCCGGGGCGGGTCATCTCCGTCCTGGTGCAGCCCGGCGACCGGGTATCCCAGGGCGACGAGGTGTGCGTGGTGGAAGCCATGAAGATGGAGCAGAGCATCCGCTCCAACCGGGACGGCGTGGTCAAAACAGTTCTCGTCAAGCCCATGGATTCGGTGAAGGCCAACGACCCCCTGGTTGAGCTGGAGTAGCTCGGGCCGGGGCCATTTCCGACCGCTTTCCGGCGTCCGACGACCAGGCCGGAGCCCGGATGCCGTGCACCGCCGCGGCCCTCGCCACAACTCTTCACTTTAACGAGGTGCCGGGGTGTTTCCGGCCCGAGACATCAGCTTGACACGCTGGCCCTTGGGCGATAGCATTCTCAGCGTCGGAAGGGGTGCCTTTCTCGAGACCCGGCCGACCAACCCGGCAATTCCCACCCGGATTGTTGAGGCCCAAGCCCCTTCTCTGACACCGTTGCGGAGACCGTCTCGCCGCCACGATGGCAGCTCGTACCGAGTCTCACCTCTTCCAGGTCTTGTGACAGCGACACCGAAGGCCCGCGACGCCTGGCGAGGGATCGCCTCGAAGGGCAGCGAGGCCAGGGTGCGGTTTAGACAATTACTCTCGCCCCAAGGTGGCCGGTTGGAGGGCCACCGTGACCCGCGTAAGGAGGCACAGGTGGAACCGAAGGAACTGTCCCGGCACATCCTGTTGGGGGAAACCGAGGCTGCCGCGCAGTGGAGCCGCCAGGCGCTCGACGCGGGGATGGACCCCCAGGCGATCATCAACCAGGGGCTGTTGCCCGGAATGGCCGAGGTGGGAACGAAATTCAAGAACTACGAGTACTACCTGCCCGAGGTACTGGTGGCCGGCAAGGCCATGAACGCGTGCTTGGCCATTCTGAAACCCCTGCTGACCGACACCAACACAGCCTACGTGGGGCGGGTGGTCATCGGCACGGTGCAGGGGGACCTCCACGACATCGGCAAGAACCTGGTGGTCATGATGCTGGAGGGAGCGGGCTTCGCCGTTAATGACCTTGGCTCCAACGTTTACCCGGAGCAGTTTGTGCAGGCGGTTCAGGACGACAACCCGGACCTAGTGTGCTTGTCCACGTTGCTGACCACAACTATGCCGAGGCTCCAATCGATCCTGGCAGCCCTGGAGGCTGCTGAGCTTCGGCACGCGGTGAAGGTGATGGTTGGCGGCGCCCCCGTGAGTCAGGATTACGCCGACGAGATCGGCGCGGACGGTTATGCCCCGGAGTCAGCCTCGGCCGTGGAGACGGCCAAGGCTATCTTGGGCATTCCGGCTTCCACAGGTTAATCAGGGAGGCAGCCATGGCAACGCTCAGCCACCGAGAGAGGGTCGTCAAAGCGCTGAACCACGAGGAGGCCGATCGGGTCCCCGTGGACCTCGGCTCGACCTATGTCACCACCATCAACATCAACGCCTACCCCAGGCTGCTGAAGCACCTGGGTATGGAGGATGAGCCCGGCACGGTGGTGATGCGCCCCCGGTCCCAAATCGCCACCCCCAGCGAGACCCTGCTCCAGTACCTGGACATCGACCTGCGAGGCATGTGGTTCGGTGGGTCCGACCAGACCCCGGAGACAAAGATCGACGAGAACACCCTATCCGATGAGTTCGGGGTGGTTTGGAACAGGCCCGATGGAGGCCACTACCTGGCCATAGAGTCCCCCTTCCAGAAGGGGCAGCCGACCGTGGCCGACGTGGAGCGATTCAATTGGCCCGACCCGAGGGACCCCGGACGCACCAGGGGCATGCTGGAAAGGGCCCGGTATCTGCACGATGAGACGGACTACGCGGTGGTCCTCAGCCTGCCCTACGGCATCGTCGCCGACTGCGCGCGGCTGCGCGGCTTCGCCGAGTTCTTCACCGACCTGGTGGACAACACCGCCTTCGCCGAGGCGCTGCTGGACCACATGGCCGAGCTGACATCGGGCATGATGATCTCCGCCCTGGAGCAGGTGGGCGAGTACGTGGACGTGGCCCTGTTCCCCGACGACATGGGAATGCAGGACATGTGCCTGGTCTCGCCGGACATGTACCGGCGGCTCTTGAAGCCCCGGCACCGAAAGCTGGTGGACGCCATCAAGAGCAAGACCAAGGCCAAGGTGCTCATGCACAGCGACGGCTCCATTTACCCCATCATCGGGGACCTCATCGATATCGGCGTGGACGCCCTCAATCCCATCCAGGTCTCGGCCCGGCAGATGGACTCGGATGTCCTGAAGCGGGAGTTCGGGCACCACCTCGCTTTCTGGGGGGCCATCGACACCCATCGAGTCCTGCCCATGGGGACCCCGGAGGATGTGGAAGCCGAAGTGAGAAAGACCATCGGCGACCTGGCGCCCGGCGGCGGCTACGTGCTCACCTCCGTGCACAACATCCAGTCCGAGGTGCCCCCGGAGAACATGATGGCCATGTACAAAGCGGCCCGGCAGTGGGGGACCTACTCCGGGTAGACGATGCCCCGGCGGGCGCCTGTTTCCAGTAGCCCAGCACGCCGAGGCGGCTAGGACTTGGTGTCGCTAATAGCCGTTGTTATATTCCGTACGCCCTAAGCTTGCCGAAGGGCCCGGGGCCGGTGGTTCGACAAGCTCACCACGTACGGTATTCTTACCGCCGGTAATTGGGGAAAAGTACTGGGTACGGCATCCAGAATCGGCAGCAACGAGGACCGGTCCGGGACGGCTGGTACACGGTCAACTTAGTCAACCTAATTGTTGAAACTTGTCATTCCGAGCCGGAGGCGAGGAATCTCGTTGTTACGCTGAGACTCCTCGTCGCTCTACTCTTCAGAATGGCAGGCTACAAGAATCAAGTTGGCTGAGTACTAGCCCTCCGGCGCCGGCTTGATTCCGGCGGCCCGGAGCACCTCGGGTACCCGTGACTCCCAGCCGACGGCCATGATGTGGACCCCCTGGCAGAGCGGCCTTATCTGCTCTATCACCCGTGCCGCAATCTCCACGCTCTTCGCGGCCCGGTCCTCGGCCCACTCCAGTTCACGGATGATCTCCTCGGGGACATGGAAGCCCGGCAGCGTGGCGTTCAGCCTTCTCGCCATTCCGGCGGACCTCAGCATGATGTGCCCGGCCAGGACCGGCGCGCCGAATCGCCGCGCCTCCTCCATGAACTTCTCGAAGGCGCGGGGGTCGTAGACGGCCTGGGTCTGAAAGAAACCGGCGCCCGCTTTGACCTTCTCCTCCATGCGCCGAAGCTCTTGGTCCAGGTCGCTCGCGCCCGGGTTGGCCACGGCTCCCGCGAAGAGGCTTGGCGCGCCCCGGAGCCAGTGGCCGCTCATGTCCGCCCCCGAGTTCAGAGATGAAATGGCCTGAATCAACGTGATGGCGTTTAGGTCGAAGACGGCCTTGGCCTCCGGGTGGTCACCCGCGGCGGGGTCGTCACCGCTCATGCACAGGACGTTGGAGACACCCAGGGCATGAGCGCTCAGCAGGTCGCCTTGCAGGGCGATGCGGTTCCGGTCCCGGCAGGTGAACTGGAGAATCGGCTCAAGCTCCCGGTCCAGCAAGAGGTGGGCCGCCGCCAACGGCGCCATGGTCATTCGCGAGCTGGCCGAGTCGGTCAGATTGAACCCATCCATCAATCCCTTGAGCGCCCCGGCTTTCTCCAGCAGAGGAGCCAGGTTCGTGCCCTTGGGTGGGACCATCTCGGTGGTGACTACGAACTTGTCAGACCTCAAAGCTTCGGCGAACCTGCTCAAGTTACACCACCTTCTCGGCGAAATTCTCTCACCGGCCGGCTATTTCAACCACATTATAGTCTGTGGGCGGCGAGTAATGGAAGCACGCTCCGCGGTTCCCATCCCGGCTGGGAGCCAGGCGAGGGGGTTGGTCAAAGCGGGTCGGCAGTGACCCCACCGGCCGACGCAAGACACGTTGCTTCGACGCGGCGAAGTGCCGGTTACTCAATCCCGCCGGTTTCAGATGTGACCGGCGTCACAACCGATCCAGGAGAAACGGCACAGACCGGAAGCCCATGCCCTCGGGAAACTGGCTCCATAGACCTTTGATCAACTGAGTCCGGGAGTGCCGCCATGTTGACGATCGAAACCCAATTGGCTAGATTGGTGGAACTGTACCGGCTGTACCGGCTCAGCCAGCGGGGAGGAGCCTTTTTCTCCTTCCCGCCAACGAGCGCTAGTCACCCAGGCCGTCAGGCCGCGAGAACACCGATGGCAGCGTACTTCGATCAGCCGGCCATCTCCAGCGAAAGCCAATTGATATCCGGTGCGGAGTCCTATATGGGGTGCCCCATACCTGCTCCCGTCGTATGGAGGGCGCCCTGGGAACTCGAGGCCCGCTACCTGCTGAGCGGCGGCATCCCCGCTTCCCGTCGGGCGTCATTGATGTGCTCCAGTATCCGCACCCGCAGAGGGGCCAGCTCGTAGCCAAGGTCCGCCAGCATCCGGCTGTTGTCCAATAGGTAGACATGGGGCACGGCCTGGTCGCCCATGGTGATCTGGGCTTCGGGAATGTAGCTGCGGACGATGTCGGCCATGTCCTGGACGGTGGCCAGGTGTCCCCCGCTGATGTATACCGGGTGATTGAGCCGGTCGCTGAGGGCGGCCCGGACGAAAATTTCGGCGGCGTCCTCGGCGTGGATCATCGGCGACTTTTCACCCGGGTCAAAGACCATGGAGACCGGCTTGCCCACGGCGGGCAGTGACATCATCAGGCCGCCGATCATCCCAGTCATCCCGGTCACCCGGCCGTGGCCGAAAACGGTGCAGATGCGGATACCCCGCAGGTCCAGGCCGTAGCGCTCGGTGTACTTTGCGGCGGCGAAGTCGTTGGCCGACTTGGTCATCCCGTAAACGTTCGCCGGGCTATTCAGGTCCTCCTCGTTGATCAGCCGCTCGCCGAAGGTCTCCTGGACCCCGAACACGGCGATGGAGCTGGCGTACACCACCCGCTGCACCCCGGTCCATCGGGCCACTTCGAAGACGTTGTTGGTGCCCAAGATGTTGACCTGCATCGCGTAATGAGGCCGTTCCTCGGTGTCCGGGGGCAGCATGGCGGCCATGTGGATTATCTTGTGAACCTTATGGGTGTTCACCGCCTCCAAGAGATGGGGTATCTGGGTGATGTCGCCCCGGTAGAGCTTGATGCGGTCCAGGAAGGGTTGGAGGTTGGCGCGAGGTGGGGCCACGTCGAAGCAGACCACGTCCTCGCCTCGCTCGACAAGCATGCGGATGATTCGGTTGCCGATGAAGCCGGTGCCGCCGGTGACCATCACGGACATAGAGAGTCCTCCTGCTAGATGTATTGGCTGAACGGGCTTGGCAGGGGAGATTGAACGTTTCCTCAGAGGTCGCGTCCATCATACAAATATGGGCGCAGGGGTGCAATCCCCAGCCATCTATCCCGAGACGAGGCCATTCCGTAGGGGTATGGTGAGCTATTTTGAGGTCGATTTCAGTCTTCAGCTGGTTGGCCAAGAGCGCTGCTTTGTGAATAGCTTGCCATCAGCGATAATGTTTGACGGTCGATCTCCGCCTTCGTCTTGCTGGCGTTTGCCGGCGTCTTCTACCTGTCGTTCCAGCGAAGGCCGGAATCCAAAATTCGTTCACTGGGTCCCGGCTTTCGCCGGGATGACGGAGGAGGTATCAAGCCTCATGCAAGACGCTAGCCTAGAGCGGCCGTTTAGCCGGCATTCCAGGGCGTCTGGGGTATTTGGCCGGGGTTGAATACACCTTCTCGAAAGCTACCACCACGCGGCCGCCGGCCAGGCCGGTGACCCGGACCGGATGCACCTTCTCCAGGCGTCCTCCCAGCAGGTCCAGCGCCGGGGTCGCGCCGGACAGCTCGTCCTCGATGCCGCCGTGCTTCAGCAGCGCCACCCGGCCGCCCAGGCAACAGAATGGCAGAGTGTACTCCAGGAGGACCGGTACCGAGGCTACGCCCCGGCTCACCGCCAGGTCGAAGGTCTCCCGCAGCTCGGGCCGGTGGGCCAGCTCCTCCGCCCGGGCGGTGTGCACCTCGACGCCGGCAAGGCCCAGAGTGGCCACCAGATGCTCCAAGAACCTGGCCTTCTTGCCCACCGACTCTACCAGGGACAGCTGGATGTCGGGGAAAACGAGCTTCAAAGGCAGGCCGGGAAACCCAGCGCCCGTCCCCACGTCAACAATCCGGAGCTGCTGGGCCATGCCGCCGGGGAACGCCAGGCAAACGGTGAGGGAGTCTACAAAATGCCTCGACTGGACTTCAGGGTATCGGGTGATCGAGGTCAGGTTCACCCGCTGGTTCCAGAGGGCCAGCTCGTGGTGGTACGCCTCGAATTGGTCTAGCTGCCTCGGCGTCAGCGCCAGGCCCAATTGGGCGGCCCCCAGGGCTAGTATCTCCATCCTTTGGGACATTACCGATATTATAACGCCCCTGCCGGCCGCACCGAAGGAGAAATCGATCCGGATGCCGGGGTCCCCGCGTGAGCCGGGAGGGATGTCAAGCTGATTTTCCTGGATCGAGGCCGATGGCCCGGCCGCTCGACCGAGTCAGATACGGAGAAAGACGGTGAGCATCGTCGAAGCAGCCGCCTCGTGCCCGGCGGGCCGGCGGGCGCGGCGCGAATTGACAGGGCCGGAGGCGGGCCGTAAAATTAGCCCCATATTGCTTGGGTCACCCCAATTTAACCAACCTGAGTCCCCGGATGACGGTGGCGGCTAGAGGCCAGGCTCCAACCCTGGACAAGTCTCGGAGGGGTAGGAATGACAACTAGAGCGTATCTGCTGGTGGAGACCGCGGTTGGCAAGACCCGGGAAGTAGCCGGCACTTTGAAAGGCTTGGAAGGCATAGAGTCGGTAGACGTGGTGACCGGCCCCTACGACATAATAGCGGTGATCGGCGCGGTCGATATGACCGTGGTGGGGAACCTGGTTACCGGTCACATCCACACCGTCCCCGGTGTGGTCCGGACGGTTACCTGCGTGGCTGTAGGGTCGTAGGCCTCCCGGGCGGCTGCCTTCGAGGTCCTCGCCTCGTGTCCCTTGGGTAGCCGCCCCCCATACCTGAACAGGAGAGTCGCCGTGGATTTCAAGTTCAGCCCGGAAGACGATACCTTTCGCCATGACCTCCAGGGTTTTGTCCGGGCCGAACTTCCTCCTGATTGGGAGAGCTTCGACCGGTTCCCTGGCGGACACGATTGGGACCTTACCCGCCAGATGCGCAAGAAGCTGGCGGACCGGGGCTGGCTCACCATGCACTGGCCGGAGGCCTACGGTGGCCAGGACGCTTCGCCGGTCCGCTCGACCATTTACAACGAGGAAATGGCCTACCTGCGGGCCCCGGGCCGGGACATATTCGGGGTTCGGATGCTGGGCCCCACTTTGATGATTCACGGCACTGAGGAGCAGCGGCAGGCCCATCTTCCCCTGGTCGCCAAGGGTGAGGTTCAGTGGTGCCAGGGGTACAGCGAGCCGGAATCCGGGTCGGACCTGGCATCCCTCAGCACCCGCGCCGTCCGGGATGGTGACGACTTCGTCATCAACGGCAGCAAGATTTGGACCAGCCTGGCTCATCGGGCGGACTGGATCATGCTGTTGACCCGCACCAACCCCGACGCCCCCAAACACCGGGGGATCAGCTTCATTCTGGTGGACATGAAATCTCCGGGCATCGAGGTGCGGCCCATCGGCAACATGGCCGGAGGCCAGGAATTCAACGAGGTGGTATTCGATAACGTCCGGGTACCTCGCCGGAACGTGGTGGGCGAGGAAGACCGGGGTTGGTACGTGGCGGTGACTCTCCTGGATTTCGAGCGGTCCGGCATCGACTACTCGGCCGGCGCCCGCCGGTTGCTGGACGACGTGCGGGGATACGCTGCCGAGACCAGGCGCAGCGGCCAGGTTCTGCTGGAGACCCCCTGGGTGCGGAACTTGCTTGCCGACCGGTACATCGAATGCGAAGTGGCCCGCCTGATTGCCTATAACGTGGCCTACATGCAGGGCGAAGGGCAGGTGCCCAACAAAGAGGCTTCCATGAGCAAGGTGTTCGGGAGCGAAACGCAGCACCGGTCGACGGTGGCCGCGGTGGAGATTCTGGGCCCGTACGGAGCGCTGAAACAGGGCGACCGACTGGCGCCCCTCCGGGGCCAGGTCCCCGAAAACTGGATGATCAGCTTCTCCCACACCATCGCCGCGGGGACCTCCGAAGTGCAGCGAAACATCATCGCCAGCAGGGGTCTGGGCCTTCCCCGGGGCTGAGGTCCAGCCGGGGCCGGAACCGGCCGCCTCTCGCACCGGGGAGCCGGCCCAACTTCAGACCCTTCGCGGGGCTTGCCCTGAGTCCCCACGCGGTGGCGGGGCGCCACCGGCGGGTGAAACACTTGCGGCCTTCACCCCGGTTACGTTCAGATCAGCCGGTTGCTAGGCGGCCGCGAAGACTTGAAGCGCCAGGTAGTCCAGGTCCGGAGCCGCTTCCCGGCAGCGGCGCATGATCCGGAAGACCGTCCGCACCGTCACCGAGAAACGCGCCGCCGCCTCTTCCACGGTAAGGTCCTCTGATTGCATCGTCGACCAGACCGTCAGGTCGCGGGCCATTCGGCGTTGCCGCTGAAACCATTCGGGGTCGTCGTACTTGCATTGGGGCAGGGGACAGTCGAGGCACGACGCCGAAACTTCGCACCCGGTATCCTCGTAGTGGCAGAATTCGGGGACCGAGTCAACTAGGAAACTGGCCGTTGGCGACATAGACATCTCAATGCTCCAAAACAGATGTTCTAATAACCAAGCTCATTATAGAACAGGCGTTCTTAATACGTCAATACCTTTTCCTGCCAAATTGACGGCTAGTTTCCTCCTTGGTATATTCCTATACGGTCTGTGTCCCGTCCTCTGAGGGATCCACAGGCGCCGCGTTCGGTCGTCTGACTAGATCCTCGTCAGCAACATTGCAATACTCCTGCACCGGGGCGTTGTTCGCCCGGAGTCTAGCCCGGAGTTTCGCTCGGACTGCTGGAGGCTGACCGGTAGCATTACCCCGCGGGCCTCCGGGACCCATGGGCGGGACGTCAAACCTGAGGCTCCGGACGGCGCCGGGGGTGCCGGGGAGAGCCGGCACTGGAGGTATCGCCAATGACCGAGTACGAAACGATGACCTACGAGCGCAAAGGCAAGATCGGCTACATCATGTTCAACCG
>JASLXV010000057.1:0-6886 GCA_030740155.1 Dehalococcoidia bacterium
GCGGAAGAAAGCTTCGCATTCAAAGAACTACCCGAGGCCAAAAAGGGCGAGATCAATATCCCCATACCCCAGGCTATGATCCCAACGGTCACACCTACTCCCACTTCTACTCCGGCGGAGCGATCAACCCCGACACCATCAACCCCCACTTTGGTACCGCCGGCTACGCCAACATCGGTGCTGCTTACAACTGCACCAACGCCTTCAACAGGCCCACGCATTTCTGAGAACTTGGCCCCCAATCCTTCATTCGAACGGGGCGCAAGAGCCCCTAGTGGGTGGAGTTCTGAGGTCAGAGGGACTGATGCCATTCTTGAATGGGACGATAGAATCACCCACCGGGGGAACCGCTCATTAAAGGTTACGGCCAGCCGGTCTGCAAATCAGGGCTGGCCCGGGTGGGAAACCGTGGCAGCGATCCCAATAGAACCTGAAGAGGTGTACGAGTTCTCGGTTTGGGCTTACATAGAGGACAAGGCGATATGCTGGATGGACATAGACATACTTGATTCTGCTGGCAGGAGCCTGATAGGAACGAGTTCGGGAAGCATTCTGCTGGACCAAGGCGGTGAATGGGTGCAGATGACCAAGGCGCTTGACACTAACCATTTCAAAGAGTCGTACCCCGACATGGCGGCCGTCAAGCTGGGAGTGCGCCTGTCATTGCTTTACGAACACTTCGGGATCCCCGAGGGTACAGTGACTTCGATCTATTATGATGATGTTACCTTCTCGGCTCCGTGACCGACGATCCTCCAGAGTGTAATGTCGACCGTGACGCCTGAGGCCATGCCTACCCCTCACCCGACCCTTGAGCTCACGCCTACGATCGTGCCAACAGCTGCCCTGATGTGGCGCCCGCGGCAACTACAGCAAAGAATAACCCCAGGGAATGAGCATAAACCGTCAGCGGAAATGGGACACATCGGGGGTAAGAAAATCCGAGAAAGGGGAGGTGGCGTGAGCTTCTGGAGTGAAGGTAAAGTACTCACAGAAAAGAGCAGATGTGTCTCAGTCAGAAATCAGCCAGGCCGCCGCCGTCAAGGTGAAGGCCCAGACCATCGATAGGCGAGGACTTCATAACCGGACCCTCAGGCAGCTCACCCAAGCTCTTCCACACCCCTGATCTCTCGGGTCCCAAACTGTCCCATTTGTGCTGGTTGCCAACAATCGCTGACGGTCTACACTCCTCGTACGCCGCAGTCCCGGTTCCGCCCTCGCCGCTGACGCCGGGGCGCACGGCCCCCTCCTCTCCCTCAAACAGGGACAGTTGGTAGGCCCTGCCTTGCTGCCGCTCTACGCCCATCGAGTCCTCTCGACTGGCTCCTTGCAGTAGAGAATTCGGCCCTTCATCCCGACTCGTCGGGACTACTATAGCCTCTGCTGACTTTTCCGCTCCCTTCCCGCTCCGTTGCCGTTGCGGTAGTCCGCCCCCAGGCAGACGGTCACGGAGACCTCCCAGGGTAAGCCCTGCATCTTTCCCCCGGTCCCCGCCGGATTTACCAACCGGCGTGTCCGAATGACTTTTGGGCCTCCCCGTCCAATGCCGAGTTACCCCACCGGGCCGGCTTCTTATCCGGTTCCTGTTCGTCGAGTCCGGGTTTCGCCGCCAGCTTCCTTCAGATCCCACCTCGCGGTGGGCACCCTTGCCTAGGCTTGCGGTTCCGGTCATCACGGCCCGCAGAGGACTTTCACCTCCTAGATGCATGACATGCCTGGCACACAGAGAAGGGCCCCAGGTTCTTCCCTGGGGCCCTTCTGGTTCGGTTGCCAGCCCGGTATTGCTAGGATCTGAAACCGGCCTCCACCGGCGGGGCTCGATCCAATCGAAGCCGTCAGTTGCTTCAGGTCGCCGCGCTTGATGTGGTTCTTGTAGTGCCTTTGAGGACTCCGCGAATCACTCCTTGGGCCGAATGAACTGGTATCCTGAAACCTTTAGCAGGTTCCCATAACCGTCCGGCTCCCATTTCTCAATGTTTGGACCCACCGGCCATACGGCGTCGTAGGAATACAGGCCGAACGCCATTACGTTATCGTACATAAAGTCGTAGATCTCGACCTCGCGCTGCGCCCGCTCCAACGGGTTCATCTCGCTGGTGGCGGCGGAGACGAGGTCATCCAGCATGGGGTGATGGGTGCCGTAGCTGAATGTTGAGTCGTCATGGTAGTTGCCGGCGCCGACGGACACCACCAACCGTATGGCGACGGAGTGGCAGGTGACCCCTTGGTATGACCGGGATATGAAGGTGGGACGGATGGTAGCGTAGGGGACGTTCTGTTCCTTCACGTCAATGCCCACGTCGCGCCACATCTGGGCCACCGCTTGGCAGGCCTCCACTTCGCCAGGGGCGCCCCGGATGGCCGGGGTAAGGGTTATGGAGAAGCCATCGGGGTAGCCGGCCTCGACCAGCAACTCCCGGGCCCGGTCCGGGTCAAAATCATGCTTCCACCGCTCCGGGATCCGACTCTCGTAGCCGGCCCAGTCCCTCAGGACCAGAGGTCTCCCGAAGCCTCGCAGTATGGTGTCCACGATGGCCTGGCGGTCGACGGCGATGGCCATGGCCTTGCGGACCTTTGTGGCCTTTTCCCACTCCTCAGAGGCTGGGTCGAGGTTGCCGGACACCCAGGCCAGGTCCGGGTCATAGCTAGGGGATTGGTCTGGCGTGCCCACTCTGGTGTAGGTCTGACCGTACATGTTCAGTCCAGCCTGGCCGGCATTGTTCACCGACATTAGCCTGGCCCCTGGAACTTTCTCTACCACGGGTATGCTGTCGAAGTCCATCTCAAAGGTGTCCAGGTTGCCGGTCTGGAAGCCCGCTATCCGGCTCGACTCCTCCGGGATCGACCAGAGGACCAACTCGGCAAAATAAGGGGTATGGCGCCAGTGATCCTCAACGGCATCCATCCTCCAGAACGCTGCACTCTGGTGCTCCACTATCTCCCAGGGTCCGGTGGCGGCGATATCTTTACTGGCGGCCTCAACGCCCAATTCCTCGGACTGCTTCTTGCTGACCACCCAGGAACTGGCCCCTCCCTGGTTTGCCATCCACTCGAACACTTGGCCATCCACCCAGGGTTCGCCCGTGTTCACTTTGACGGTGTAGGTGTCCGGGAACTCCACGGAGCCATCGGGGTGGTTCCAGAAGTCCCCTATTCTTTTGGCTCTGGCGTGCTTGGCGCCTTCGAAGAGCTGGTTTTGGGAGTAGACGAAGTCTTCGGCGGTCATCTCCCCGTAGCCCTTGTGGAACTGGACCCCTTTACGCATATTGAAGGTCCAAGTCAAGAAGTCCTCGGAGACGCTCCACGACTCGGCCAGCATAGGGCCGGCCGACAGGTCTTGCTGGATCAAGAATATCCCTTCCCCGACGGTTGTGTTTGTCACCGATATTCGGGGAGAGGAAGTTAACTTGGGGTGCGCTTCAAATGTGCCCGTCTCCGGCGACGCCATGTTCAGGGTGCCCCTTGGCTTGGCCGGTGCGGGCGCGGTGGTTGAGGTCGGCACCGGGGTGGCTGTGGGTGCTGGCGCCATTGTTGCCGCTGGGGCGGTGGTGGGGGCGGGTCCCGTAGTAGCCGCGGGCGCCGCGGTAGCTGCGGGTAAGGGGGTATTGGTTGGTTGCGGTGTTGCCGTGGCCGACGCTCCGCAGGCCAAGACGAACATCAAAAGCAGGGTCGCGAAGGTGAGTAGGATTGCTCGTGGACTTCCGGGCCAACGGTAATGCATTGTCGGACCTCCTCGTATGAAAGTGTTGGAGACCCACGCCCTTCGATGACCGGGGGCGATCGAGGCTCATATGCGCGGATCACGCCAGCCCTGCCACGGGACTAACCGCCGATTCCACATCAAACCCAACTCGTCAACCGTCCTGACGCAGGCCTCCCGCAAAGTCATATCGCATGTCCACAATACCACCCCAAGGGAATATAATCTATCAAAGTCTACGTGTCAACAGAAACCGCAATTATTGATAATAGGAACGTAGTTATATCGGTAAAGGCAATAACATACCAACGGGAGTCGCGTTATAGAGATAACATAGAGGTATACTTATCGCTGTGGCCGAAGACCATTGTAGGCCGTCAGCGATAATGGGACACATTGGGGGGTAAGAAAACCCGAGAGAAGGGCGGTGGCGTGAGCTCCTGGAGTGAAGGTAAATTACTTCCAGAAAGGAGCAGATGTGTCCGAGTCAGTAATCAGCAAAGACACAGCCGTCGATGTGAAGGCTCAGACTATCGACAGGCGAAGACTCCATGACCGGACCCTCAGGCAGTTCACCCAAGCTCTTCCACACCTCTGATCTCTCGGGTCCCAAACTGTCCCATTTGTGCTGGTTGCCAACACTTCGGTCTCGTCGACGCTCAGGACATCCCAGACGAGCTCACGGTTCGCGAAGCGCCCGTAGAACTCCCGATTGTCTCTCGCGTGCCGGAGAGCCAGGACACGGGCCTGGTCCAATGAGATGTAGCCCAGGGTCTCCCCTTCCGGGGTGAACTCGAGCTTATCTTCTTTTTTGCCCTCTTCCTCGGCCATCGATCGTAACCCCATCGTCGGTCAACGCCATTATAGATACATCGTGGCGGCTTCGGTCAATGTCAGATAAACCCATGAAAACTGATGCTGGGAGATTACCTAGATTGGTAGGATCTCCATGTGCCAACGTCTTATCGCCAGCCTTGGCCTCGTTGTGTCCGTACCGAGGTTGCTGATGCACACGCAGAAACCCGGATCAAAGCTACATACCCCTAGTGACGGTGCGAGGTCTGAACCGGTTGACCTTCGACCCTGGCGACGAGCCAGACCAGAGCGGTAGTGTATGATCGTGGAGGTCCCCATCTGGTTGCAGTCGAATTGAGGTTATAAGGCCCTCGGAAGGTTGAACGGGAAGTTCGTCATGTCAGGCGAGGCCATGGGAATTTCTAGGGACAGCTGGCCGTACAGGCATCCGGAGGGGGTGACCGTATGACGTTTCGGGACCGGGAAAAGGAGCGGTACAAAGCCCTCAAGCCCCTGTTGTTCAGCGAAAATGCTCAGAGGGATGGAACTTATCGAGGGCGTCCTCGCTCCTTCTGCCTCGCTGACGACTGTTCCAGCGAGAACCTCTACAGCGGCATCAGGGCATCTGCTATCCAGTATTTCGCGGACCGGAGAATCTCCTGGCACGACGGCCTTGATCGGCGTCGCGTCCCGAGTAACCACCTCTGCTGCTCCCAGTCCTGTTGCGTCAACTTCCTGTACCCCATGGCTGGCGACCCCGCCCTCGTGGAGGCCGTACTGGGTGTCTTCTTTCCGGAGTTAGCTAAGGCGGTGCCAGTCTACGAAGACGGTCTACTCCCCAGCGGTTCTGCGCCATACATGGCTTTCGAGTGGATTGGCAGTCGGGATTACCTCGGAGAGCAAAAGCGCAAAGGCGGCCGCCGGACCCGGGGGGCGAACTTCACCAGCGCGGGCTTCGCTTTCCGCTTTATCAGGAACGATGGCAAGGTTCAGCTGGTGCTCGGCGAGTGGAAGTACACCGAGTCGTACGGATCCAGCGACCTCGGGATTCCGGTGCGTAAGGCCAACTACCAGCGTGCCTTCGACAGAGCCGATGGCGTGTTCGGGCCGCAGCGCCGAGACCTATATGATGCCCTCTTCTTCGACCCGTTCTATCAGCTGATGCGCCTACAGTTGCTGGCCCAGGAGATGGAGACCGGCAAGCTGGGCAGGGAAATGGATGCCGACGTGGTGAGCGTGCTGCATATCTGCCCAGCAGCCAATGGGGAATTCAGAGAACACGTGACTTCGCCCCAGCTGAAGGCAATGTTGCCGGGCAAGGGCACGCTGGATATCTGGAAAGATCTCGTGCCCGAGGACAGGTTCCTGAGCATCTCCGTCGAGGATTTGCTGGAGGCCATCGTCCGAGATGAGGGGAGCATTGACCGCGACTGGGTTCGATGCCTGGGGGATCGATATCGATGGTAGGGTGACTACCACGGGGTCCGGGGCGGATCTCAGGCCCGGGTTTACCCCAAAACCTCCAGGAATGGGGCTCAGGACCACGGAGAGGTGTCTGTAGGGACTGGGCGCCATGGGGGTGACGGCAGATGCGGGTCCAACGGGGTTGATGGCAGTTGCTGGCAGTGCCCCAGGGCCCGATCTCCGGCGACCTAGCGGAGTAGGGCATGGAAAGGAGCGTATCGCAGGGTCCTGGTTCGGTTCCTGGGGGCTCTCGGTACGCAACGCCGCTGGTGGTGACGGCCTGCCCGGACGATTCCGGCGGTTCGAGATCCGGCCCCTGTCAATAACGTAGCGAGAGAGATCGGTCTAGGAACCCACGTCTGCGGGACCTGGAGGGGGCTTTTCCGAGTTCGCCTGGCTCCGGCATTCTAGGACAGGGTAGACGTTAGCGTGGATCCAGCCGCGGCTAACCCCGAACCTCAGGGCTATGCCAGATATCGTTTCGCCGCTCCCGTTCAAAACGGCCTCCACGGCGTCGCTGATAGCCAGAATATCCACATCTAGGGGTGGACGGCCACCACGACGCCTGTACCCCCGATGGGGGCCATTGGGTGCGGTCTCTCGGTTCATGCTAGTATCTCCTCCTGGGTCACCCGCTGCTGCTCACCTCTCTGATCTAAGCACCGGCGCTCTGTCGTCCTGCTGCCCGGGCAGCCAACCAGCTTGGCTGTGGCCACCACCGGAGTGCCGTCAACACCGATTCATCCGCGCCAACCAACGCTCGGGGCGAAGTCGCAGTGAGAGCTCCTGGCCGGAAAGGACCTCCTGAGGTGACTGCCTGCCGTAGCTAGGATCGCGAGCGAGGCGAGAAACGCAGATACATTGAGGACAGCGTCAGGCCTCCAAAGCATCGTGGTTCTTCTGCGAATCTGAAGCTGGTTTCGTGCC
>JASLXV010000058.1:0-88711 GCA_030740155.1 Dehalococcoidia bacterium
AGATTCGGCCGATCCCGGTCCTTCGACAAGCTCAGTACGCGCGGGTGCGGGCGTTGTAGGGGCGATGGGCCACGCGCCCCTACCGGATAGACCCATCGAACCATATTGTTAGGTATTGGGATATGGTCTGAGTGGAGCGGCAAGCGAAGCAATGGACCAAACAATGAGAGCCATGCAGGTGACCGGACCCCGCCGTCTTGAGATGGTGGAGGCGCCCCGGCCCAGCCCGGCGCCGGGGCAGGTGCTGATCCGTTTGGAAGCCCTCTCGGTCTGCGGGACGGATATGACGGCCTACCGGCACCCCCAACCGGAGGAGGCATACCCTCTGGCGCCCGGCACTCCCTGCCACGAGTGCGCCGGCACCATCGTGGAGAGCCGCGCCCCGGAATGGCCGGAAGGGCAGCGGGTCATCCACCTCCCCGCCCTGAGTCTCGATGGGGGGTCCGAGTACGTGCTGGGCGGGTCGTCCAGCCTGGTGGCGCTCCCCCGGGACGGCGACCTGGACGAGTGGCTCATGTGCCAACCCTGGGGCACCGTACTGTTCAGCCTGGAGCGCATCGGGCCGGTGGTAGGCAATCGGGTGGTGGTGCTGGGGCAGGGCTGCATCGGCCTCCTCTTCACCATGACCCTCCGGCGTATGGGAGCGGGCCAGATTATCACCGTCGACCGGATCGGCCACCGGCTGGAGGCTTCGCGCCGTCGCGGGGCCGACCTGGCGGTCAACTCCTTGGAGGAGGACCCCGTGGAGGCCGTGAACGAGGCCACCGGGGGCCAGGGGGCCGACCTGGTGGTGGAAGCCAGCGGGGACCCGGCGGCGCTGGTGCAGGGAATCCAGATGGCACGGATGTACGGCACGGTTATGCTCTTCGGCATTCCCGAGGAGAAAACGGTTCCCTTCGACTACTTCTCCGCCATCACCAAGCAGCTCACCTTCGTGGGCACGGTCAGCGCCACCTGCGAGGCCCCGGCCCGTCCCATCCGGCTGGCGGTAGATCTGAAGCAGCAGGGGACGCCCGATCTCTCCTGGCTCGTAACCCTCCGCCTTCCCTTTGCCGAAGCTCCCAGGGGGTACGAGATGTATGCGGCCAGGAGCGACCAAGTGCTCAAAGTGGTGTTGCAGATGTGACCTGAAGGGTGGCGCCGGGGAGTTTCCGGCCCTCAATATCAACGGCACTAGTACTCAGTCAACTTAATGCTGATAGTTGTCATTCAGAGCGAAGCGAAGAATCTCGTTGTTACGCTGAGATTCTTCGTCGCTGCGCTCCTCAGAATGACATCCTGCCAAAACGAGGCTGACTGACCACTGGTTCACGCTCAGGCACCCAACGCCACTACCGGCGGATGGTGCGCCGGGTCGTCCGGGTGAGAGCCATCAGGTCCCGGATGTCGCCGGCTTTGTCCAGGTCCCAGAGCATCTCGAGCAGCCGCTCCACCCGCTTGCCGGGCAGCACGTCGCCCACCAGGTTCCGGAACTTGTCGTTGAGCTGGCCGTCGGTCATGGGATTCTTCAGGGACCCCGTGGCATGGGTCACCGTCTCGGTGTGGGAAGCGCCGTCCTTTTGGGTGAGCGTTACCTCGCCCGCATCCTCGGCCATGGATGGGTCGACGGTGGCGCTGATCTTGCCGCGCAGGGAAACGATGACAGGGTCCGTCGCCTTGCCGTCGGTGTATTGGGCGGGAAAGGCCGCACCGTCCACGAAGCCGACGGCCATGCAGTGCTGGTAGGAGAACTTCCCTTCCAGGCCCAGTTGGGGGTGCGGCCGGTCCATCAACTCCAGCACCAGCGGGTGCACCCGCGCCGTGACCCGCTCCACGGCATCGGGGGTGGCGCCTTCCCTGTTCCGCAGCGCGGCCATGGCGTCGATGAGAGGATGGCTGACCACGCCGCAGGAGTAGGGCTTCAGGGCGTTGTTGTACAACACCCAATCCTCGCCCAGACCGGCGGTTGCCTTATCCAGGTCGTAGAAGGCGGAGGCCACGGCGGGGAAACCACGGCGCCCCTCCAGGATGGTGGTGGAGCCGGTGAACCCTTTCCGGGCCAGCAGGCCCGCTAGGACGCCGCTCTGGGCGGCGCGGCCCGGGTGCAGCGGCTTGGCCATTGAGCCGAACACCTCCCGCACGCCGGCGGCTTGGGTCCCGGCGATGCCCATGGCGTGGACCAACTGGAGGGTTTCGAGCCCCAGGATACGTCCGGCCGCCGCCGTCCCCCCGAACACCCCGCAGGTGCCGGTAATGTGCCAGCCGGCGTCGTAGTGGGCCGGATAGACCGCCAGGCCTATCCGGCAGCACACCTCGATTCCCAGCACCGACGCGGCCAGCACCTCTCTCCCGCTGGCGCCCTGCCGCTCACCCAGGGCCAGGGCGGCCGGAATGGTGGGAGAGGACGGGTGGATTACGGTGGGGAAATGGGTGTCGTCGTAGTCTTCCAGGTGGCCCAGATAGCCATTGGCCAGCGCCGCGTTTTGCAGCGACGTGCGGACCCCGGTGCCGAGTACGGTGGCCAGGGGCCGGGATCCCTCCTCCCGGAACAGGTCCAACAGGAGGTCCAGGGAAGGGTCGCGGGCCGCGTAGAGGGCGACGGCCAGGAAGTTGATCAGGCAACGCTTCCCTTCGTGGAGGAGAGGCTCGGTGATTCGCTCCGGAGGGGTCTCAACCACAAACCGTGCCAGCGTTTCGGTAGTACCCATTTGAACTCCTTAGACGAACTCCTGGTCGGCGTGGGCCGGCCTGCCAGTGCGTTGACTCGGAGACGGCCGGGATCCAGCCGACGCTTTTCTGGATTCCGGCCTTCGCCGGAATGACGGTTGGAGGAAGGAATGTCGGCTAGTTTCGCCGATGTGAAGCTATTTACAAGACGGTACACCAAAGTGCGGGCGTGGCGCCACCGGCAATCGGCCGCCGGGCAGGCCGATACCGATACCGAATCTGGCGGGCTTAAATGCGACGGCCGGCGATCCGCACTCCCGATATTGGCGATCCGCGTCGCTGATCCCGCTCGTGGTGAGCTTGTCGAACCACCGGCCCCGAGCCCTTTGTCATGCTAACCAAGGACGGATGACCCTGACGGCAATTTTCGAGACTTGCTACCGGGCAGGTCGCCAAAGACACCGAACCGGTTTTGCCTCAAAACGGTCAATCCGGGCAGAGAAGCTACGAGGAATCTGGTGCGGGGTTCCTCAAAGGCAACTTGGACCAACCGCCCCAGGCGCCTCGATTCACTCGAAGTGACGTGTTGCAGGGCGCTCGAGGTGACATAATCCGGGCTAATCTTGGGGCCGGACCGCGGCGATCGGGCCGGAGGTCCGTTCCTATCCGGCAGCCGGTGCCTACCTCTTGATGATCAGCAAGGAGAAGTAGTCGAAGTCCTCCTCCGAGAGTTGGTGGATGTCTTGCACCACCTCCTCCCGGAGGGTGGTGGCCCGGCGGACGTAGATGGCCTTCCCCGCCAGGCCCAGCTTCTCCAGGTTGGCCAGAGCGTCGATCAGGGTGCGGTTCACTTCCATCAGCACGATGGTGTCGTAGTTGGTGATAGCCTCCCGAAGGTCGTCGATGCCGTAGACCGCGGGCAGGATCGCCAACCGCTGGCCGTGGGTGACCAGGGGCACGCCGGAGCTGGCCGCCGCGGCCATCACCGACGAAACGCCGGGAATAACCTCCACCGGTACGCCGGGTTCGGCCAGGAGCACCGTCTCGAGCAGGTGGGAGAAGGTGCTATATAGCATCGGGTCCCCTTCGGTGATGAAGGCGACATCTTGCCCCCGCCGTAGTCGCTCGGCGATGGCTTCTCCGGCGTTGCGCCACGCCCGCGTCGTCTCCAGGGAACTGTCGGCGGGCAAGGCAAGCCGCAGGACTTCTTGCCGGGCATCATCCAACAGATCCTGGACCACGTCCAGGGCATAATTCCCCCGCTCCGGTTCCGACTGGCGGACGCAGATCACCGGGACCCGCTGGAGCAGCTTCGACGCCTTAACCGTCAGCAACTCGGGGTCGCCGGGGCCCACTCCGACCCCAAAGAAGCGGCCGTGCTGGCTGGTATTTCCCTGTTCGCTCATCGTTCAGCCCACCTGAAGATGTTTTCAACATTTGCCGGCCTCGCCGAGAAGCCGGCCCGAGTCCGTCGCGTTCGGGTCCGTGCCCGCTCAAGGCCGAAATCCGTCACCTACCGGTTATTTCACGACCACGTTGATCAGGCGGCCGGGGACGTAGACGGTCTTGCTCACCTGCTTGCCCTCGGTGTAGGTCTTGACCCGGGGGCTGGTCAGGGCCAGTTGCTGGGCTGCTTCCTCCTCGATGCCGGCGGGGACCTCCAACTTGTCCCGAACCTTGCCGTTGACCTGCACGACCAGGGTGATGGTCTCCTCGGAGGCCAGGGCCTCATCCCAGGTGGGAAACAGCTGCTGGTGAATGCTGTAGGGGTGCCCGGTCCGCTCCCACAGTTCCTCGGAAAAATGGGGCGCCATGGGGGCCAGCATCAGCAGGAACTTCTCCACGCATTCCCGCCAGGTGTCCGGGCCGATGCTGGCGTCCGCCCAGACCCGGTTGAGGTGGTTGGACAGCTCCATCAACGCGGCGATGGCGGTGTTGAACTTGAAGCGGTCCAGGTCATTGTGACACTTCCGGACGGTCTGGTGAAGGACGCGCAGCGTCTGCCGTTCTTCATTATCATCGCTGGTCGCCCGCGGCGCTGCTTTATGCGTGGCGTCCAGGTCAGCCGGGTTGCGGTCCACCATATCCCAGACCCGGTTGAGCCAGCGGGCCATCCCGTTGATGCCCACCTCACTCCAGGGACCTCCCTGGTCCCACGGGCCGATGAACATGAGAAAGCAGCGCACGGTGTCGGCGCCCAACTGGCCGACCACCTCGTCGGGGTTGACCACGTTGCCCCGGCTCTTGCTCATCTTCTCGTGGTCCTCGCCCAGAATAACTCCCTGGTTGTACAGCCGCAGGAAGGGTTCTTCGAAGTCCAGCAGCCCGATGTCGTGGAGGGCCTTGATGAAGAAGCGCGAGTAGAGGAGGTGCAACACCGCGTGTTCCGCGCCGCCGGTGTACTGGTCCACCGTCAGCCAGGTTTTGGCCGCGGCCGGGTCCCAAGGGCCGTCACTGTAGTGGGGGCTGACGTAGCGCAGCATGTACCAGGCGGAGTCCATGAAAGTGTCCATGGTGTCGGTCTCCCGGCGCGCCGGGAGACCGCAGCGGGGGCAGGAGGTCTGCGCGAACTCCTGGTTGGAGGCCAGGGGAGAGTCGCCGGTGGGTTTGAAGTCGGCGTCGGGAGGCAGGAGCACTGGCAGGTCTTCCTCGGGCACCGGCACCGTGCCGCATTCGTCGCAGTATACGATGGGAATGGGCGTGCCCCAATAGCGTTGCCGCGATATCAGCCAGTCGCGAACCCGGTAAGACACGGCGCGATGGCCCCAGCCGTTCTTTTCGATGTCGTCGGCGATGACCTCGGTCCCTTCCTGGTTGGTCATACCCTCGTAGGGGCCCGAGTTGGTCATGAACCCGTCGCCCAGATAGGCCTCGGTCAGCTCCCTCCCGTCCCAGGAGAGGGGTGCGATGACGATGCGGACGGGAAGCTCGTAATTCCCGGCGAACCCAAAATCCCGGCTGTCGTGGGCCGGGACGCCCATCACGGCCCCGGTCCCATAGGTCATCAGCACGTAGTCGCCGATGAAGATGGGCACCCGTTCGCCATTGAGCCGGTTGATCGCGTGGGCGCCTAGGAAGACGCCGGTCTTCTCGGTTTCGGTGGACAGCCGGTCGATCTCGGAGGTCCGCCGTGCCTTGCTGATATAGTCTTCCACCGCGGGCCGCCGTTCCTCGGTGGTCAGAAGCGGCACCAGGGGGTGCTCCGGCGCCAGCACCAGGAAGGTTACCCCGAATATGGTGTCGATCCGGGTGGTGAAGGTGGAGATCTGCTGCTCCTCCAGACCGTGATGGGAGATGTCGAAGCTGATCTCCACGCCCTCGCTTCGGCCGATCCAGTTGTGCTGCATGGTCAGGATTTTGTCGGGCCAGTCCACCAGGCCGCTGAAGTCCCGCAGCCGGTCGGCGTAGCTGGTGATCCGGTAGAACCACTGTTCCAGGTCGCGGCGGGTGATGTTCGTCCCGCACCGCTCGCAGGCGCCGCCGACCACCTGCTCGTTGGCCAGCACGGTCTGGCAGGAAGGGCACCAGACCACCGGGGCCTTGCCCCGATAGGCCAGGCCGCGCTCGTAGAATTTCAGGAAGAACCACTGGTTCCAGCGGTAGTATTCGGGGGCGCAGCAGATGACTTCCCGGTCCCAATCGTAGATGGCGCCCATGGACCGAAGCTGCCGCCGCATGTTCTCGATGTTGCTCATCGTCCAGGTGTAGGGGTGGATGCCCCGGCTGATGGCGGCGTTCTCGGCGGGGAGCCCAAAGGCATCGAATCCGATCGGGTGGAGCACGTTGTACCCCTGCATCCGCCGGAACCTGGCGTGGCTATCGGCGGGCGCCATGGCGTACCAGTGGCCGATGTGCAGGTCCCCCGACGGGTAGGGGTACATGGTCATTTCAAACCATTTGGGCCGCGGGTCCCCGTCTTTGACCTCGTAGATGCCGTCTTCGGCCCACCGCGCCTGCCATTTCCGATCGATCGCCACCGCGTCGAAACGCAGTTCCACCCGCCTGGGGCTGGTCGCCATATATGGTCACCTCAAAGAAGCTACACCCGACCAATATATTAGCATAGAAACCGGGGTGCCAAGCCAGGGCACGGCGCGGCCCAACTGGGCCCGCTGAAGCCGCAGTCGCCCGGAGGCCGGCGATCCGCCGTGCCCAGCCGGTGCTCCAACTCGCTATTAATAAGATCAGTGGCTCATTGACACTAATACCGCGAGAACCTAGAATCCCAGTGGTCACATCATGCACTTGGTTCTTGGCACGAAATTTGGAACGGGCCGGAGCCCGGCCTTCCCACCGCATAGGGGGTTAGAGGGCCGGGCGGGCATGGTGCAACGTCGCCTCCAAGGACGGGGCCATCGGTCCGGCCGGCCAACCTCCGCCAGCCGGCAGCGCGGCGGTGTTGCCATAATGCTAAAATCCGGTGAATAACCCGGTCACATCGAGAACCGGACTCGTCAGAGCTTTTGCCGGGATGGGCGCATACCCTCGGAATCCCTTCCAGATGATATTCGACCTCCCATCCACCCATTTCATCGACGGCTCTTAGGCGTTTGCCACTCTCAAAACCCATGGAACAGAATCCGATGCATCCCAGGGGACCGGTGCTCCGGCAGCGGCAGGGCCGTCCGGGACATGGCGGCCATAACGCGGCCGGGCCAGGCGTCCCTGGCGCTGGGCCTTGCCTCAAAATTGTCATTCCGAGGAGCGAGCGACGAGGAATCTGGTGCGAGGGTTTGCCCATCGGGGCCTGGACCCACCACCCCAAACCCCTCGTTTCGTTCGGAGTGACCGGTTCTAGGGCACTCTTGAGGGAACGCCCTGGCGCCGGGATTGGCGTTTAACCGTGGCCCAGGACCGTCGTCAACGATCGCGAGATTCCGTGATTCGCCAACCCCGGCTGAGCGAGGTGCGGCCCACGGTGACGCAAATGGCGCGTCTCCGGCGTCCTCGCCGGCTGTTCAGCTTTCCGTTCATCCTGTTCCTCAATTTCGTTCTTCTCATAGTCGTAGGCGGCTCCTTGCTGACGCTGCCTGTCGCCAGCCATCAGGGCGGATTCACTTCGCCGGAGGTCTCTTTCTTCACCGCCATCTCCGCCGTCACCGTGACTGGGCACACGGTGGTCAACACCGGTACCTACTGGACCAGTTTCGGGCAGGGGGTCATCTTCTCCCTGATGTTGGTGGGCGGCCTGGCTTTCATGGCCGTGGCCACCTTCCTGCTGGCTCTGATCGGGCAGCACTCCACCCTGCGGGAGCGGCTGGTGATGCGGGAGACCATGGCCGCGGACCGGATGGAGGGGCTGCGCCGGGTGACCGTCTTCATCATTGGGGTGGTCATATTCATGTATGTAGGCGGCGCCGGCCTCATTTTCTGGCGCATCCACGGAATGGACGGGATGAGCCTGGGTCAATCGGCGTGGCAATCCATCTTCCTCTCGGTGTCCTCATTCAACAACGCCGGGTTCTCCATATTGCCCGAGCTTTCAGATGGCAGCGGTCTGGCCCGGCTGGCGACGGAGCGGGCTTTGCTGGGCGTGATGATGGTGCTGATCATTCTGGGGGGCATCGGCTGGACGGTGCTGGTGGATATCTCCCGGCACCGCCGTTTTGCCCGGTTCACCCTGGATACCAAGCTGGTCATCGTCACCAGCCTGGTCCTGTGGTTGCTGGGCGCCGGGGTGTTCTTCCTGGCCGAATCGGCCAATGCTGAAACAGCGGGGGGCCTGGCCTGGGGAGACAAGGTCTTGTCTTCGGTCTTCCACTCCATAAGCGGGAGGACCGCCGGGTTCGCCACCGTCGACTTCGGTGGGGCAGGGGAGTTCACCAAACTGATGTACCCCGGTCTGATGTTCATCGGTGGCGCCGCGGGCTCGGTGGCCGGCGGCATCAAGGTCGCCACCTTCGCCGTGATAATCGCCGCGGTCATATCGTCGGTCCGCGGGCGCCCCCAGGCTGAAGCCTTCGGAAGGGAAATCGCCCAGATTCAGGTGCTCCGGGCGCTGACCGTCGGCGTGCTGGGGATGGGAGTCATCATGATGTTGCTGCCCACTCTGGCGGTGCTGGAGCCGGACATCCCCTTCATGGACCTGTTGTTCGACAGCGTCTCCGCATTCAGCAACAACGGCACCTCCACCGGGATCGTGCCGGGCCTGGGCCTGGCCGGCAAGAGCATCTTCATGGTCGCCATGTTCATCGGCCGGTTGGGACCCCTGTCGCTGGCGCTGGCGTTGGCCCCGCGAGAGGAAGCCTCGGCATATCGTTTTGCCCAGGAAAGGGTTAAAATAGGCTGACGGAGGAGAATGATGAAAAAACAGGTCTGCGTCATCGGCCTCGGCCGGTTCGGCGCAGCGGTGGCCCAAGAGCTGTACCAATCTGGCCACGATGTGCTGGCGATCGACATCGACGAGGCCAAGATTCAGGAAATGCTGGGTCATGTGACCTATGCGGTTCGGGCCGACGCCTCCAACGAATCGGTGCTCAAAGAGCTTGACGTGGCCGACTTCGACGTGGCCGTGGTGGCCCTGGGAAGCGATAATGTCCAGGCGAGCATCTTAACCACCGTCTTGCTCAAGAGCATAGAGGTGCCCTTCGTTATCGCCCGCGCCGCCAGCGAACTGCATGGGTCAACCCTGGAGCGGGTCGGCGCCGACCGGGTGGTCTACCCGGAAATGGAAAGCGCCCGCCGGACCGCCCACGTGAGCTTCACTTCCGGCGTCATCGACTATATGCCCATCGTCCCCAACTTCGGAATCAGCAAGGTGCGCCCCCCGGAGCGGATGCTGGGCCACACCTTGGAAGAGGTGGGCCTCGGCGGCTACCCGGATCGGCATGGGATCTCGGTTCTGGCCATCCGGCGAGGCCGCACTTCATTCCTCCACCCTGCCAGAGACGAGAAGATCAAGCCCGGGGACGTGCTGATTGTGGCCGGCACCAACGAGAACGTGGGCCGCCTCTACGATATGGCGCGGGAGCTTCCGTCGCCGGTAGCTGCCGAAACGGGCGAGTCACGCCACTCCGGATAATTCATACCAGTTCTGGCCAAAAGTCAGTTGAAATAAGCGGACGCCATCCTTATAATCTCCCCTTGATGTTCAGAGCACTAATCCCATTCTTAGCGTAGAGGCCGGAATCTCCTCATGCGACTGGACGCCAAGCGAATCTTGGTCCCCGTAAAGGGGGACCTGGCAAGCGAGCGCACCTTCCGTTGGGCTTGTCAGATGGCACGAGAAACGAAGGCCGAACTCCACGCCATTTATGTGATCGAAGTTCCCCTCGAAATGCCCTTGGAGGCCGAGATCGCCGAGGACATCGAACGGGGAGAGCAGATCCTGGCCAGGGTCGAAGCCATCGGGATCGAGGAAAAGTGCAAAGGCGTGAAGGCCAAGTTCATGCGGGCCCGGCAGGCGGGGCCCGCCATCGTATTGGAGACCGATGACCGGTACATGGACCTGGTAATTCTGGGGATTCCCTACCGGCGCCGCTTCGGCGCCTGCGACTTGGGAGCAACCGCCGGCTACGTTTTTCACAACGCGGGCTGCCAGGTAATTTTCTGGCGGGAACGCTCCCCCGCTCCCGTCGCGCCCCAGGGCTAACCGGATGCGAGTGCTGATCCTGGGTTGCAACCAGCTGACCACCAATCTGGTGCTGGACCTGGCGCAGGGCGGTTCCCACGTAACCGTCGTAGCGAATGACCGTCCGTGCCTGGAGCACCTGGCCGATGCGCCGCGGGTTCAGGTCATCCTGAGCACCGAGCCCCAGATGGAAGACTATTTGCAGCAGGGGGGGATCGATAACGCCGAGGTCTTCCTGGCCTTGTCTGACGACGACCACCAGAACGCCCTGGCGGCCCAGATTGCTCTCCACATCTTCAATGTGCCCAAAGTAGTCTGCCACCTGGACAACCCTCAGCTCCAGATCCTCTACTCCGCGTTGGGACTCGACGTGGTCGGCTACTCCTTTGGCTTGCTCCAAGATATTCGCCAGGCCATTGAGAGTTAGCGCGAGGCTTCGATGTACGTGTTGATCGTGGGCTGCAGCGAGGTGGGGTATCACCTCACCAAGGCGCTACTGGCTTCAGGGCACGAGGTGGTGGTCCTGGAGAAGGACCGTGCCCGGTATCAGCTTCTGAGCGGCGAACTGGGAAGCGTCGCTTTCCACGGGGACGGGACCGACGAACCGACCCTTCGGCAGGCCGGGGCTTCCAGAGCGGAAGTCTTGATCGCGGTAACCGGCCGGGACGAGACCAATCTGGTCATCTGCCAGATGACCAAGCACATCTTCCAGGTGCCCCGCACCATGGCCTTGATCAAAGACCCCAAGAATGAGCCGATCTTCCACGTTCTGGGAGTGGACGTGGTGGTCAACGCCATCCACCAGATCCTGGCCAGTTTCGAGGAAGGGGTCCCCGGCAGGCCCTTGGTCCACCTGATGAACCTCCGGGTGCCCGGCATGGAGCTGGTCAGCGTGTCCATTCCGGACGGCGCCGACATCGTGGGCAGCCGGCTGGAAGATATCGAGTTGCCGCCCCGCAGCTTCATTTCCCTGGTGATCAAAACGGCCGGGGCGGAACTCCCATCTGGTGGCTTGGTCCTGGAGGCGGAAGACGAGGTGGTTGCGGTTACCCCCACGGGCGATGAGCAGACTCTGTACGACATTCTGACTGGGATGCAGTGATGGCCAATAGCATCGCTTTCCTCGGCCCGGCCGGCACCTACACCGAGGAGGCCGCGCTCCTCTATGACGCCGGCGCCGACCTTCAACCCTTCTCAACCATCTCCGCTGTAGGCCATGCTGTCTCGTCGGAAACCACCGATCAGGGAGTGGTTCCCATTGAGAATAGCCTCGAAGGCTCGGTGACTTTTACTCTGGACCTGCTAATCCGGGAGTCCGGCCTATCCATATTCAGGGAAGTGGTGTTGCCCATAAACCACTACCTGATGGCCCAGCCCGGCACCTGGATCGCCGATGTCCAGGTAGTCTACTCCCACCCTCAGTCACTGGCGCAGTGCCGGGAGTTCCTGGAGCGGACTTTTCCCAACGCCCAGCAGATTGCTTCTCTGAGCAACGCGGCGGCGGTTTCCGACATGAAAGATAGCAGCCTGCCGGCCGCCGCAATCGCACCGAGGCGGGCCGCCGAGCTATACGGCGCGGAGGTTCTCGGAAAGGACATTCAGGACGCGGCCAACAACGTCACCAGGTTTGCCGTGCTGGCCCGGCAGGACCATCCCCCGACCGGCGACGACAAGACCTCGATCTGCTTCTCTTTCCATCAAGACGCGCCGGGCGTGCTCTACCGGTCCATGGGCGAGTTCGCCACGCGCAACATCAACTTGATGAAGATTGAATCCCGGCCCACCAAACAGTCGTTGGGAGAGTATATCTTCTTGATTGACTGCGCGGGTCATCGCCAGGATCCGCTGATTCGGGAAGCCATCGAGGCCCTTCGCCGCTCGGTGAGCATGCTGAAGGTGCTCGGGTCTTACCCCCGCTGGAACCAAGGTGATGCCAAATAATGCTGGCCCTTCCCGGCCGCCGCCGCTAACACTGACCTTCCCCACCAGCGCCCCACACATCTAGCGACAAACGATCCGAGAAGGGCCAGCCGAATCAGGCCCTGGTGTAGGTCCGGGTTGCCATCCGTTGCATCTGGGGCCTATCTCGCATCAGGGACCCAGAGGGTGATTCCAGGTACTGCTCACCCCCGGAGTAAATGGGCTATCCGGGGGTCCCCACCTGTTGGTCCACGGTCCCTTCAGGGGCCTCCTCACCGCTTTTGCCCTGCATCTTGTGGCGCATGGTAGTCACGTATTCGACTGCTTTCTGCCGCAACTCGCTGGCCTGGACCGACACCACCCGCCGGCTATCTTTCCCGGGCTTGGGCGCCAACAGCAACCCGGCTATAACCCCAACCGCTGCCCCGAAGAGCATACCGGAAACCAACCTACTCGACTTCGCCATCTTCACCCCTCCTCTCCTCCGGCCGTAGCCCCTGCACCCAGCCCACCGCGTATTTCACTACCTCCAGAAGGGCGGGGATGTTGCTCAATGGGCGCGCCACGCGCTCCGCGAAGATGTCTGAAATCACCTCTAGATTCTGAGTGGTCCTCCGCAACGGGCGGTACAATCGAAACACCATCACCGCAACCACCAAGGCCACCATCGTGAGCACGCCGGTGAAAACGATCACAAAGATGTCTCGAATTGTCGCTATTGTCTCGATGCAGCCACTCGATGCGGTGTTTTTAAACTATTCTTAAACCACACCTAAAGTTTATCAGCTTGGTCAAGATTATGTCAACGGTGCTTTGCCCAATTCCTCGCCTGAATCACCCAACCGCGGCGGTGAGCCGGGGGCTGGCGGTGGACCCTAACTTGGGCAACCGGTGCCCGAGGCGTGAGGCCGGTCCCGGTGAGGGCGCCCGGTGGTCTGTGTGCCCGCGCTCTTGACCCGGCTGTCCGCCTGGCGGGACCGTCACTCCGGACAGCGATTCTCCGATGCCGCGGGCTCGTTCGTTCCTGGTTGGAACACCGGGGAGGCTTTCACCCGGCAGGCATCACGGCGCAAAGCTCGACCGGGCCTGGACTCCCCAGCGCCCGCTGACCCGGGTCATGATCCACAGTGAACGGTGGGTCGCGATCTTGCCGCCGTTCTTGTCGCGTCGGGTGAACTGGATGAATACGTGCACCTTGTTTTCGGAGCTGTGGATCACCTCTTTGGAGTCGAGGGTGCTGTGGTCCCAATCGGGCCCGGCGCGGGAGGAAAAGTCTCGCAGGTAGGACTCCTCCAAGTCGGCCAGGGTTGGCCAGATGGCGACTCCTCCGGCGGAGATCCGGACATGGGGCAGGTTGATGTTCTCATACAACGCTTTCGCGTCACCCGCGTTCAGGGCGGCAAAAAAAGCGTCCAACGCCTGGAGCGCGGGTGCTTCGCTGGCCGGCCGTCGATTCTCCATCATGGGCGCCTCCTTCACGAGAAAATCTGATTGGACACGCGATGCGAAAAGTCCGAGGGGCGAACGATTGGAACATTGCCGTTAGCCGGGCATTTCCCCTTCCGGCCGCGGGCCAGCGCCGGGCTCACCGCGAGCCAGGAATTGCCCGGCCGACCGAAGCGTGGCATCTTCGCTCCGTGGGCTTCGTGGGCCTGAAGCCGGCCGGTGGCGGGGAACTCCTTCAGGAGCCGGATGGCCGGAAGGACTCGGCGTTGTCCACTGGGGCGTAGCCCAGCACTTGGCGGGCCCTGGGGGTGTCGTATATCTTCCAGGTGTTGTTCGAGGTGGCGAAGAAGATGTCGTAGGATGTCTCCATTGTCTCGATACACAACTCCACCAGTCGGGCCAGGTCCCGGCGGCTTAGCCAGCTGACATAACTACGCGGGTCTGCGCCGGGCCGGTCGTCCCGGCCCATGGTGCCCAGACGAAGGCAGATGACCGACATCCCGAGATCTTCGGCGTAGTAGCGGCCCAAGGCCTCGCCGAAGATCTTGCTGGCCGCGTAAGGGCCATCGGGTCTAACGGGCATCTCGTGGGTTACCAGGGGTACCTGATCCGGCTTGAGGCCGCCGTACTCGCCCTGGGCGATGGCGGAGTAGGGGTGGTCGCCCTCGTAAAGCCCGTCGACGTGCATCGAGCTGAAAAAGATCACCCTTTTCGCTCCACCCTGCCGGGCCGCCTCGTAAACATTGGCCGTGGCCAGGATGTTGTCGGGGATGAGGATGTCCCACCAGATGTCCGGCGTGTGCCTGGGTTCCGCCGCCATGTGGACCACCACATCCACCCCCTGGAAAGCTGGGAGAATGGCGGGCAGGTCGGTCAGGTCGGCAACGATGGAGTCGGCCTGGGGTCCCGCCACCCGGTCGACACCCTTGAAGTGATACTTGCTCCCCAGCTCTCCCCGCAAGGCGGTGCCGATCTTGCCGGCCGACCCCGTGAGGAGAACTGTCTTCATATCTGCCATAAAACACCTGCCCGTGCCGGTTCTGATCTTCCCTGAAGACTAGTCGCGGCCCCCTGGCCTGTCAACCCTGGCTTTGATGAAGGGTTGTGGATCGTCAACCCTGCTCCGCCGGGTCCGCGCTTTCTAACCTCGCCGGGCCCCTCTCGCGGCCCACGAAAATAACCGGCAGGCCCGTTTTGGTGTTAGGATAACCGGCGGAGTTCCGGTGAGTCCGTCGTCATGGCATCCGACACCGGTTGCGACTCCGCGCTCTCCGCGGTTTTGAGACAGTCTTCAGCGTTGACCATCCAGCAACCTCAGTAGGGACAGTTTGCCCGAAATTCTGCCCGAGATTCTTGTATTTGCCGCCATCGTCCTTGCCGCCTTCATCGGATTTACCATGGCGGGCATGGCCGGGTTTGGTGGGGGCATGGCCACCCTGCCCGTGCTGGTGTGGGCCTTCGGGATACGCGAGGCTATTCCGCTGCTGGCCATAACCCAGATACTCGGCAGCATCTCGAGGGCGTGGTTCACTCGGGAGGATATATCCTGGCCGGTGGTCAAGTGGTTTACCCTGGGCGCCTTGCCACCGGCCGCGTTGGGCAGTCTGCTTTTCGTCGCCATCCCCACCACGATCCTGGTTCGGGTCCTGGGGGTCGCGCTCATCTTGCTCGTCGTGCTGCCGCAGATCCCTCGGGCACCGAGAGTCAGAATGACTTTGAGGGGATTTGCTCCCATTGGGGCGACGGCTGGGTTCCTCTCCGCTGTTCTTGGAATTCCTGGGCCATTCTACGCGCCATTCTATTTGGCTTACGGTCTCTCGCCCAGATCGTATATCGGCACCTCGTCCGTGGGAATGCTGCTGGTGCAGATACCCAAGCTGGCTGTTTTCGGCAGCAACGGACTGCTGGATGCCCATACGGTGTCCGTTGGCGTTGCCGTCGGGATGGTCGCATTCTTTGCATCATACGTGGGCCAGCGGATTCTGCGGCTGATGCCCCAGAGGCTGTTTCCCATCCTCATCAACGTCATGCTGATCGCTGTTGGAGTGCTCTTCGCGGTTCGGGGTTGAGAACACCCGGAGCTTGCAGCTTCAGAAACTGGACGATTGGCGGGCGTCGGCAACCGGCGCCAGGGGGCGTCCCAGGTCCCGCCCGAGGCCGCCGCTTCGGCGAGGCGGTTCGAGAAGTGAGCCGGCCGTCTTTCATCCGGGCCGGCTTTGTCGACACCCTGGAAAGAGCGGAGTCCGGAGGGAACGGCCGCAGACTACTGGGCCGGCCCCTGGGCCGCCTCAGTCATCCATTTGGTCTCGTAGATCACGACCTCTTCGCTCCGGAAAACCGGCTCCAGAAAACCCGCATCCGCCATTCGGGAAAACTTCAACAGGCCCGGATGGCTATAGTAGATCCGCTCCAGCTCCCCGACCATGATGTATTTGACGTCGTACTGGCGCAGCAGGGTTTCGGCCCGTCTGGGGTCGGTGGTCTCGTACATCTCGCGTATCCGGGACGCCCGTTCCCTAATCTCGCCTTGATAATCCCAGCGCTGCTGCATCTGGTGCCACGGCCAGCCCAGCACCGTGGGCAGGCCGGTGTAAATAGAGATTCGGGCGCTCCAATGGTACTGTTCGTCGTGGGCCTCCAGCACCACCGGGGAGCCGGCGACATTGTCCTGCAGCCACAAGATGGCCTCCCGGTCGGACCTGAGCCCGAAGGGCTGATCCCTTTCCCGGTGGACCGCCTGCTCCATATAGGCGGTGCCGTCCAGGGTGGCTGGTCCGGGATTGAACCGGTCGCCCACCCGAGTCCGGGTCCCCATCACGGTGTAGATCAAGCTGGACCCAATGAGCAGCACCAGCATCACCATCCAGGCGCCCTTCCACCAGTTCCAGCGCCGGAACACCCCCTGGGACCCCAGGCGCCAGAGCATGTACGCCGACACGATGCTAAGCAGGACCCAAACTTCCAGGTAGTACTTGAAGAAGGTGTTCATCCGGCCGATGTCGCCTTGCAGGCGAACCAGTTCGACCCCGATGCCGATGGCCAGAGCCATGCCCAGCAACACGAGCGGCACGGAGGCGAAGGGAAGGTCCCGGTCCCGGGACCTCAGGAGTTCCCGAGCGACCGTTCCGGCAAGCATCAGGAAAACCAGGAGCATCACCGCTGTCCAGTATCCGGTTGCCGCCAGCAGCACCGCGGCCAGCGACGCGAAGCCCAGCCCGGCTTGGAGCCAGGTGAGTTGAAGGCCGCCTCCGCCAAGCCATTCGGACGGAGGCCGGAGCCAGATGCCCAGCACCGCCTCTTTCAAAACGAAACGGGCCTGGTAAATCAGGAAGGTGGCGATGATGAACAGGAACAGGCCGTGGATGCCCAGGAACCGGTCAATGGAGGTCCGCCACTTGGACGCCTCGATCCCGGCGTTGAACGCCTCGTAGGATTGGTGGAAGGGCAGGAAGGCCAGAAGACTCAGCGCCACCACGCCGGCGGCCAGGCTGATCAACAGCGTCACCTTTAGCGGGACGGGTCCCGGCTTGAAGTAGACGGCCAGACCCAGCAGGGCCAGCGTGAGCAGCAGGTACGAAGGGTAATCCCAGCTATTGATGACCCACAGCGCCCCCAGGGCCAGGGACAGCGCGCCCGCCGCGGCCACGGTCCAGAGCCACCCATTGTTTCTTAGCCCCACCACCAGGTTCAGCCCCAGTCCGATGACCAGCAGGGTGAACGGTATAACCATCATGTGGGCGTGAAGGTCGGCGAACAGAAAGGTGAAGAATGGGAACTCGGTGATGTGCGAGGACATGTCCGGGGCGTTCGGTATCTTGTCGGGTACCCAGAAGAGCAGCGGTGAGGGGTCGAAATTCTCCTGGAAAGGCAGCATGCGGCTGCTGCGCCAGAAGTCGAAGGCGGGAAAAACCCGGCCGTCCACCAACTTGTACCAGGTCCCTTGGACGATCTGGACCATGCCGTCGAGGTTGCCCATGACTGCGGTGAATAGTCCGGCCAGCAACCCGGCGCCGGCCGGGGTCCAGAGGGTCCACCGGCGGCGCCGTCCTGGGGACTCCCCAGCGGCGGCGCTCTCCCCAACGGGAGCGGGTTCCTGGGTCCGGCGCACGCCTTCGGCCAGGTTGTACACCAGGGAGTAGGCCCCGGTGACCGCCAGGGCGAAGAACAGCGGCACCGCCAGGTTGAAGGCCGTGGCGGGCAGAATCCCGGTAACCCGGATCAGGCCGGCCAGCACGAAGTAGCCCCAGTAGTAGTAGTTCAGATAGCCCCCGGCAAACCAGGGGTCGAATGGGGGTAGCGACGTGGAACGCACCACCGCGTTGAGGTACGCCAGTTCCATCGGCTTCTCGCCGCCCCGCCACTGGTGCCACAGATCGGGGTTGGCGGCGCGGATGGCCACGAAGGCCAGAAAGGCGGCGATGAACAACACCTCTCCCAGGAGCAGCAACCGCCAATGCTCGATCAAGAATTGCTTGATCTCCCGCCAGCGGGTCACCAAAACCAGCGCCGATAGTGAACCGATGGTCAGGAACCCAAGCAGGAGCGCGGTGCGGGAAAAGTCGATCCAACCCAGGCTCACCGACAGCCAGGCAACGTAGCTGACTCCCAGGAGCCCGAGCACTCGGGCCAGGACGATGCCCCGGTCGGGCAGCGGCCGGAAAATGAACATGGACAGGGGCAGCGCCACCAGGTACGCCAGCTCCACCACCAGTAGCCAGGCCAGGATCGGCACGCGGTTGGTCCAACTGTCCCGGTGCACGATGTCGGACCAGGTGCCGCCGCCTTGCTGGACCGCCTTTTCCTCATTCGACAGCATCAGCCCGACCGCCGGTGGGGGTGGCTCGTACACCAGCCGGCGGGTTAGCTCCCTTTCGGTCAGGCGGTCATCGTTGTGAAACACCAGCACCGTGGGGTGATCGTATCCCACCACGTTGTCGTCGGCGTAGCCCAGGTCCAAGGTAACCGCGGACGTTTGGCCGGGCACCCGGGGTTCCGGCCGGGGCAGTCCGGCGCGCCCAAAGGGGTCATCGCGAAAAGCCACGCCCGCCAGGTTCGGGTAGGACGTAAATGCCCTCTCCAGGCGGTAGCCCAGCCCGCCGGCAAACAGTTGCCGGTAGTAGCTGCCGCTCAGGGGGAACCGCTCCGGCGCCCGGGCCACGCTGCCGTAGGGCCGGCCGCTGTAGAACACCAGATACTCGGAGGAGGCCAGGTGCTGGGCCAACGTGGTCATCTTTTGCGCGTTGTCCGGATCGTACACTGGGAACTGCCAGACCCGGTACCGGTACAGGTCGGGGATGAACTCATCCCAGTGGTTGTCACTCAGGATCGATGTCCCCGGATCTACGTTGGCCTTGATCCAGTTGGAGGCCGTCACCGCCGGGTGGTCCCTGACGTACACTTTTTCAAAGGCCAGGGCGTAAAAGGCGGTGGCGCCGACCACCACGGCCACCAGACCCATCGGGAGCCAGGCCAAAGACGGCAATGAGCCGCGGAGGCGTCGAGCCAAAGAGTCGATCTTCTCTGTGACTCTGTGTCTCCGTGGCAATTCTAGGGGGAGGGGCCGAACCGGCGACCTGAACACATCCACCAGCCAGAGCAGCATCCTGGCCCCCATCAGGATCATGAACGGCATCAACGGGAAGACGTAGCGAAGGAACCGGACCTCAAAGCTCTCCAAGAACAACAGAGTGGGGACCACCCAGGCCAGGAGCAGCAGATCGGCCCGCCGGCTCTTCCCCCGTCTCAGGGCCAGAATTGCCGTGAAGGGGATGGCGATCCAGGCCACGATACCCAGGGGCAAGCCCAACCCCCAGACCGAACTCTGCTGGATTTGGTAAAGAAACGCCGGCGTGTCGATGTACTGGATGGTAAACGGCCACAGACCGGCGTGGCGGGCCATATTGGCCTGGGCCCCGATGTCACCGAAGAATGCGCCGGCATCCAGAATGGCGTATGGGGTGGTGAGGAGGAACATGGCCCCGGCAACGGCTCCGGCCACTGCGGCATGGCCCAAGGTCCGCCGCACCACCGCGACGTTGATGTCCGGCCAGCGGCCATCCACCGAGTCCAGGATTCGGTACCAGTAGGCCAGGGACAGGGGCAGCAGCAGCGGCAGGATGCTGATCTTGGGCGCCAACGCCAGCCCGATCATCAGACCCAGCAGCGCCGAGTCCCGCAGCCGTCTCCGTTCCACCATCCGGAGCATCGCCCAGAAGCTGCCCAGCGTGAACAGGACCGAAAAGGTTTCGGGCCGGTAGAAGTGGCTGTTTTGAATGTGGATGACCGCCAGGGCCGTCAGCGCGGCGGCCAGCAAGCCTGCTCCCCGGCCGAACATGCGCCTGCCCAGGACGTATATCAGGAAGATGGTGCCCGCGTCAGCCAGGGCGGACAGCGGCCGGCCCACGAAACGCATTTCCAAGGCGCTGATGTCGGTGAACCGCTCCACCACGAAGCGAAAACCAACCATGACGTAGATCAGGATGCTGCCGAGGGGGAACCAGTGGGGGTTCAGCGGGCTGCGCTCGGCGTCCAGCAGCGTGCCGATGCCGGGGAATCTGGGCTCGGCGTCCGGTTGGTCTCGAACGTAGCCGCAGTTCTCGTAGCCGGGGACCTCGGTGAGCAGGTCATACATGCACCCGGAGCGCATGTAGATGTCCCGCTCGTCCGGGTGAAAACCGCGGCCCGAGTCCCAGTCGGTCCCGTAGAGGCGGAGCCCCAGGCCTACCGCGAGGATGAGGACCAAGAGCCAGAAGGGCCAGGTCAGGCGGCCGTTAAGTGTCAGCCAGTGCATCCGCGGTCAGCGCTCGGCCGTCAGCATCCAGCAGTCATCTCTCCGATGAGGTGCTGTAACCACCGGTGAAGGCCGGCGGCAGGACGATTGTCCGGCGGGGATGGAGGCAGGAAGGGGTGTTTCAACCAGCCCAATATGAACCCCCCCGGCCCCCCTTTGAGAGGGGCCCAGGGGGGATTCTTTCGCGGTCCATCCTGATTCGGCCAAGGAGACCCCTTCCTGGTCTTACGGACCCGGGAGCGGCTCAGATGCCTTTGTCGCTTATCAGGGCGCACAAATCGGCGGTACGGCAGGAGTATCCCCACTCGTTGTCGTACCAGCCCATCACCTTCACCATGCGCTTTTCCATGACGAGAGTGGAGAGGGCGTCGTAAATGCAGCTATGCGGGTTGCCACGGAAGTCTGAGCTGACCAACGGCTCGTCAGCGTATTCAAGAATGCCCTTCAGAGGGCCGTGGGCTGCCTTCAGGAAGGCCTGGTTGACCTCCTCAATGGTCACATCCTTCGATACGTTGGCCGTGAAGTCAGTGATGGAACCGGTGGCCGTGGGCACCCGGAGGGCGAGCCCGTGGAGCTTGCCGTTCAACTCGGGCAACACCACCCCCACGGCGCGGGCCGCGCCGGTGCCGGTGGGAATGATGTTCAGGGCGGCGGCGCGGGACCGGCGTAAATCCGAATGGCGCTGGTCCAGAATTACCTGATCGTTGGTGTACGAATGAACGGTTGTCATGAGGCCGTGCTCCACGCCGAAGGCCTCGTGCAGAACTTTCACCATGGGAGCGAAACAGTTGGTGGTGCAGGAGGCGTTGGAGATAATCGTGTGCTTGGCCGCATCATACAGCTGGTCGTTGACCCCCAGGACCACCATCAGGTCGACACCGCTGGCCGGCGCGGAGATCACCACCTTCTTGGCGCCGCCTTTCAGGTGTCCCGAGGCGCTCTCTGAATCGGTGAAAAACCCGGTGGACTCGATCACCAGGTCGATATTCTCCTCCGACCACGGGATTTTGGCGGGTTCGCGCTCCGAGTAGACCCGGATGTTGGCCTGGTCCACAACCAGCTCCCCATCTCCGGCTTCCACCTTGCCGGGGTACGTTCCGTAGGTGGAATCGTACTTGAACAGGTGGGCGTTGGTTTTGGCGTCGGTCAAGTCATTTACCGCAACCACTTGCAGCTTGTCCGGGTGCAGCGAGTTGATCGCTCGCAGCACCAGGCGGCCGATTCTGCCAAAACCGTTGATGCCGATTCGCGTCGCCATTCTCTACCTCCGCATCCTCTTGTGTTTCCCCTCCCAGCTGCCCCGCACCGGTCAGAGTGCCGGGCCGCGCTCAGGCCAGTATATGATAAACCCGTTGCCGGGGAAAGAAAAGGTTGACGTAAGCCAGCGCTCCACCGGGATAATTGGAGAAAACTCGCCCTGAGTGCGCCGGTTTTGGACAGGCGGGAGGCCGTCCCGGCCGGGAGGGCGCCGGGCTGAAACGAGGGCCCTATCCCGCGCTGAGATACTGGAAGGCGCCGCGCCCGGCGTAGCGGGCCCGGTCCCCCAACTCGGACTCGATGCGCAGCAGCCGGTTGTACTTGGCAACACGCTCTGACCGGGCCGGCGATCCAGCCTTGATCTGCCGGACGTCCCAGGACACGGCCAGGTCAGCGATGGTCGTGTCCTCCGTCTCTCCCGAGCGGTGGCTGATGACGGTGCCCCAGCCGGCCTCCCTGGCCAGCTTGAAAGCACGGTGGGTTTCAGTCAGGGTCCCGATCTGGTTGAGCTTGAGTAAGACCGCGTTGGCGGCCTTACCGTCGATCCCCCGTTGAATTCGCTGTATGTTGGTAACGAGAAGGTCATCACCAACCAGCTGCACCGAACCCCCAATTCGGCGGCAGAGTTCCGCCCAGCCATCCCAGTCGTCCTCGTCCAGTCCGTCTTCTACGCTGATGATCGGGTACTCGGCAACCCATCGGGCGTACAGGTCCACTAATTCCACGGAGGTCAGCGAGATCCCGTCCCGCTCTAGGGCGTACTTTCCGGTGTCCTTTTGGAACAGTTCGGTGGCCGCCACGTCGAGGGCGACGTAGACGTCCTGGCCCGGCGAATACCCGGCCGCCTCGATAGCCCGCACCACCATCTCGAGGGCGTCCCGGTTGGAGGGAAGGGTAGGGGCGAAGCCCCCTTCGTCACCCACGTTCAGGTTGTGCCCGCCGGCGCGGAGCAGCGCCCGCAGTTCGTGATAGATCTCCGACCCGGTGCGTAACGCCTCTGAGAAAGTGGGGGCGCCCACCGGTACCACCATGAACTCCTGAATGTCCGTGGAGCTGGAGGCGTGCTGCCCGCCGTTCAAGATGTTGAACATCGGCACCGGCAGGCTGACATCTCCACCCTGGGACAGATAGCTCCAGAGCGAGGCGCCGGCGCCGGGCCCGGAGCCTGGTAGAGAAGCGGCCGCCTTGGCCGCCGCCATGGACACCGCCAGGATGGCGTTGGCCCCCAGGTTGCTCTTGTCCGCGGTGCCGTCCAGCTCGATCAGCCTTTCGTCAATGGCGGCCTGGTCTAACGGGGAGCGGCCGGCCAAGGAGGGCCCGATCACGTCGTTCACGTTGGCCACCGCTTTCAGCACCCCGCGGCCGTGGTAGCGCTCCCGGTCCCCGTCCCGGAGTTCCAGGGCCTCGTGGCTGCCGGTGCTGGCGCCCGAAGGCACTGCCGCGTGGACGAGCACGCCGTTGGAGAGGCAGACCTCGGCCTCAACCGTGGGATTCCCCCGGGAGTCGAGAACCTCCCGGCCCCGAACGCCGGTGATGGTCACCTGATCGGCCGGATGTCCCACGCTAGAGTTTCCCTGCGATTCTTTCGGATTTGTCTCTGGCGGCGGCGGCGGCCAACGCCCTCTCCACCGCGTCCACCGGATCGGATGCCTGGATAATCGCTCCGTCGACGGGCCGGCCTTCCCCGCTGTGAGTAAGGGGCCAGGTGTTCAGGCCCACGACGGGAATCCCGTCGCCCAGAGCGTGGCCGATCTCCGACAGCGTGCCGAAGGAGCCCCCGACGGCGATGACCGCTCGCCCGCTGTGGACCACGATGACGTTCCGCGAGTACCCCATGCGGGTGATGATGGGTATGTCCACGTAGGAATTGGCCTCCGATGGGGAGCCGCCGGGCAGGATGCCGATGGTGAGCCCTCCCTCCAGCTTGGCGCCGCGGCAGACCGCTTCCATCACCCCCGAAAGTCCGCCGCAGACCACCGTGGCCCCTCGTTTGGCCAACTCCCGGCCCACGGCCTCGGCCAGGACTTTGAGTTCCTCGGTCGCCCCTTCACTACTTCCAATAACCGATATGATCATCTAACGAAACACCTCGGTACTGTACGAAATAACCCGAGTATGGGACTGGGCATTATAGCAGCTTGCCCCTATATCCTGCCGCCAACACCCGCGGAGTTCGGAGGTTGCGGAGCCACAGAGGCACAGAGGCACAGAGATACGGAAATAAGGACGGTGTCACGGAGTCACAAAGAAAAACCTCTGTGTCTCTGTGTCTCCGTGCCTCTGTGGCTAACCCTCGTTCTAGGTTCCCGGCAAAATAGCCCGGCTCGCCGCCTCGATAGGATCGAGAATCGGGGCCGGGTAAACCCCGATCCAGACCATCGCTACCACCCCGATGGCCAGCACCGCCAACAGCAACACCGGGGGCTTCCCGGCCAGGCCGGTCAGGCCCTGGGAAACCTCGTCCGCCTCGGGCTCCGGGCCGGCTTCGATGTACATCTGCCGTATCACCTGGAGGTAGTAGTAGAGGGAAATCAGGCTGGTGAAGATGGCGAGGCCGGCCAGCCAGAGGAACCCATCGTTGGCCACGGCGGTAAACAGGTAGAACTTGATGGCGAACCCGGCGAAGATGGGAAGGCCGCTCAGGGAAAACAGCCCCATGGCGATGGCGGCGGCCAGGAAGGGTTGACGGTCGGCCAGACCGGCGAAGTCGGCGATCAGCTCCTTCCCGGTCATGTTGAAGAAAGCGATCAGTCCGGCAAATACCACCAGGTTGGTGATCGAATAGCCCACCAGGTAGAGCATGATGCCGTTGGAGGCCAGGGCCGAGTCCGAAGACAGGGCGGCGAAGCCCGCCAGGATGAACCCGGCGTGCCCGATGCTGGAGTAGGCCATCATCCGCTTGATGTTCTTCTGGGCCAGGGCCACCAGGTTGCCCACGAGCATTGTCACCGCCGACAGCACCGCCAGGATAATCTGCCACTGGTCCCAGCGGTCGGTTGCGGGTACGAACCCCTCGGCGGTCAGGCGCAGCACCAGGGCAAATGCCGCCGCCTTGGACCCGATGGTCAGATAGGCGGTGACGGGGTAGGGCGCGCCCTCGTACACGTCAGGGGCCCACATGTGGAAGGGTACCGCTCCCACTTTGAAGCCCAGCCCCACCACGATCAGCGCCACGCCGACCCACAACGCCGGGCTAACCTCGGTGGCGGCTCCCAGGGCGATGCTGATGTCTTCAAACCGGGTTACCCCGAGGGTGCTGTACACCATGCTGATGCCGTACAGCATGATGGCCGAGGAGAAGGCGCCGATTATGATGTACTTGAGGCCGGCCTCGTTGGACTTGGCGTTGCCTCGGGCATAGGAGGCCAGCACGTACAGGCTGAAGCTGAGCAGCTCCAGAGAGATGTAAGCAGTCAAAAGCTCCCGGGACTGGGCCATCAGGTTCATGCCCAGGATCGAGAAGAGGAGCAGCCCGTAAAACTCTCCGGGGTTGTCGAGGAATTTCCTCACGTGCTCGATGGAGCTGAGTATGATGAAAACGCCCATGGCCAGGAAGAAGACCTTGAAGAACAAGGAGTAGTCGTCGATGGCCAGCAGCCCGCCGTAGAGCGATTCATCCTCGCCCCACAGCATCACCACCGAAACGCCGATCACGCCCAGAAGCCCGGCGATGGACAGCCAGGCCAGCAACTCTTTGCGATCGTCCGGCAGCACCAGATCGATGGCGAAGACCGCGAAAGCCAGGGCCGCCAACACGAACTCCGGCGTCAGCAGGTGCAGATTTTCGGTCAGGTCAGGCATTGGTTCTCGCTAGTTGACACAGAGGCATAGAGGACACAGAGAACAAACATAAGTCTCTGTGTCCTCAGTGTCTCCGTGGCTAATCAAACTCTACGCTCCAAGTATCTCGTTCACGCCGACGTTGATTACCCGCATCAACGGCTCGGGCCACAGGCCCACGAATATCAAGATCATCACGAAAGCCCCGCCCACCGCCTTTTCCACGGGGCTGGCGTCGGTGAGATGCTCCCATTGGGTGTCTCCCTCTCCGAAGAAGGCCCGGGCCAGCAGCCGCAGGATGTAGACGGCGGTGAGGGCGGCGCCGATCACCGCCAGCACCGCCAGGGGCAGGTAGGTACGGAACGCCCCGGTGAACACCATGAACTCGGCGATAAAGCCGCTCAGTCCCGGCAGCCCCAGCGACGCCAATCCGGCGATGGCGAAGAAGAAGCTGGTGACCTTCATCCGGCCGAAGAGGCCGTTCAAGACCCGGATGTCGCGAACGTGTGTCCGGTCATAAATCGTCCCGACGAGCAGGAACATGAGGGCCGTCATGATTCCGTGAGAGAACATCTGCAGGACGGCGCCGCCCACCCCGATCCGGTCCAGGGTGGCGACGCCCATCAGCACGTATCCCATGTGGCTGACGCTGGAATAGCCGATCACGTACTTCAGGTCGGTCTGGGACATGGCGGAGACGGCGCCGTAGAGCACGTTGACGGTCCCCAGGCTGATCAACACCGGCATCCAGTTCTCGGCGCCCTCCGGGAGTAGGACCATGCCGACTCGGATAATGCCGTAGGCCCCCAGCTTCATCAAGACCCCGGCGTGCAACATACTCACCGCCGTGGGCGCGGCGACGTGGCCGTCGGGGGACCAGGTGTGAAACGGCCACAAGCCGGCCAGCACGCCGAAGCCGACCATGAACAGGGGGAACACCCAATTCTGGAAATTTTCGCTGAGCAGGCCCTCTTCGGCCAGTGAGCCCAGGGCCGGCATGGAGAAGGTTGGGGACCCGGCTTCCCCCGCCTCCACGTAGACCGCCAGTATCCCGATCCAGACCAGCACGCTGCCGGCGACCAGGTACAGGAACAGCTTCATCGCCCCGTACTCTTTGGTGCGGAGGAAGGTGCCGAAGTCGGTGCTGCTGCCCCAGACGCCGATCAGAAGGTACATGGGCAGGACCGCCAGTTCGTAGAAGAAGAACAGGAAGAACAGGTCCCGCACCGCGAACACCCCGTAGACGCCCGCGCTCAGGGCCAGCAACAGAACGAAAAAATCGCGCGGCCGGTGGCGGATGTTCTGGGAGATGAGCACCCCGCCGAACAGGACTATGCCGTTCAGCAAGATCAGTGGCGCGGAGATGCCGTCGATGCCCAGGGAGAAGTCGATGTTGAGCGGCGCGTCCAACCATTCGAAGGAGCGCTCGAACTGGAAGCCGCCCACCCCATAGTCGTAGCGGGCGAAGATGACCAGGGACAGCACCAGCGACAGAAACGCGACGAAGACCGCGAAACGCCACACCTCCTTGGGCCGGTCGCGGGGCATGAACATAGCCAAGACGGCCCCCAGCGACGGCAGGAGGATAATCAGGACCAGCGACATCTCGTCGAAGTTGCTCATTCCCCGCCCATCAGGTGGACCTTACCCACCACAGTATGGCCAGCCCCATGGTCCCCAACACCATGGCCAGCATGTAGCTGTACACGTGGCCGGTCACGTGAAGCCGCAGGGCGTACCCCAGGCGCCAGACGGAGTTGGCTGGTCCGTTGACCGCCACGTCGTTGATGACTGCCCGGTCAAAAAGGGCGACGAAGCCAGAGAAGACCAGCACCACCCGGTCCACCACCCACTGGTACACCTCGTCGAAGTAGTACTTGTTCTCCACCACCCGGAGCACCGGGGCGAACCGGGACCGCACACCGTCCAGGGAAATGCTTCCCTTCACGTAGACCAGGGAGGCGAACCAGAAGGCCCCCACGGCGAGAACGATGGAGACGATGCCAAGCCACCAGTTGAACTCAAAACCGTGCTTCTTTCCGAAGAAGACGAATCCGGCGAAGCCGTCGTAGCTTCCCGGCCAGTTGAAGCTCAAGAACCCGAACCCCACCGCCAGAACGGCCAGCACCAGCATCGGCACAGCCATCGGCCACGGGGCATCGTGAACGTGTTGAAGCTCTCGCCGCAACCGGCCAAAGAAGGGTACGAACATGGCCCGGGCCATGTAGAGGGCGCTCATGAACGCCGTAACCAGGGCCAGGACGATAAAGGCCGGGTTTCGGCCCTCCTCGACGGCGGCCAGTATCTCGTCCTTGCTCCAGAACCCGGCCAGTACGGGTATCCCGCCGAGGGACAGTGCCCCAATGGAGAAGACCAGGGCGGTCAGCGGCATCACCCGCCGCAGCCCTCCCATATTCCTCATGTCCTGGTGATCGGTGCTGTGCATCACGCTGCCGGCCCCCAGGAACAGGAGGGCCTTGGCGAAGCCGTGGGCCAGCAGGTGGAAAATGGCGGCAGTATAGCCAAAGGCGCCCAACGACAGCATCATCAGTCCCAGGTGGCTGATGGTGGAGTAGGCCAGCATCAGCTTCAGGTCCGTGGCCACCAGGGCGATGGTTGAAGCCATCAGCGCGGTGGTCAGGCCGACGATGGCCACCACCAGCAGGGCATCGCCATCGTACGCTTCGAAGAGGGGGAAGGCCCGGGCCACCAGGTAGACCCCGGCGACCACCATGGTGGCGGCGTGGATCAGGGCGCTGACCGGAGATGGGCCCTCCATGGCGTCAGGCAGCCAAACGTGGAACGGCACTTGGGCCGACTTGCCCATGGCGCCCAAGAAGAGCAGCAAGGCCGCCACGGTGGCGGTTCCTTGGCTCATGGCCCCGGTGCGCACCGCCTCGAAGGTATCCGCCATGCTGAAGCTGCCCACCTCCCGCCATAGAACCAGAATCCCAATCAGCAACCCTACGTCGCCGATTCGGGTGACGACGAAGGCCTTCTTGGCCGCCTCCCGGGCCGATGGCTTCTCGTGCCAGAAGCCGATGAGCAGGTAGGAGCACATCCCCACCAGCTCCCAAGCCACGTAGAGCAGCAGGAAGTTGTCGGCCAGCACCAGGGTCAGCATGGCCGCCGCGAACAAAGAATGGACAGCGAAGTACCAGCCAAAGCGCGGGTCGCCCTTCATGTAACCCCAGGAGTAGATCTGCACCATCAGGGCGACGAAGGTGACCAGCCCCAGCATGGACACCGTCAGAGGATCGATGAGCATACCCCATTTGAGCTGTACGCTGTCGCCCACGCCGGGCAGACCGGCATTGAACCAGGTCCGCTCGTACTGGCAGGTAAGGGCACCCGTGTCCTCGCTGGTAGAACAGTGCTCGGTGGCCGGCCCGGCATCCAGGAAGCTGCCGAATACCACCCAGAAGACGGCGAAACCGGCGGCGATGGCGAGGATGGCCAGGATAGCGCCCTTGCCGGGCAAGTACCTGCCGAATGCGACAATAATCGGCGCGGCAACCAAGCTGAAGACCGGTATGAGCCAGGCCCATTCCATCGGCTAGCAGTCTCTCGCCGGCGGCTGATAGCCGATAGCTGATAGCTGATCGCTGTGGGTTGATCTGCGTATCACTTGCGTGATCACCACCTCATCAGGTCTATTTCGTCTACGTTCACCGTGGAACGGTTCCGGTGCATGCGCAGGATGATGGCCAGCGCGAGGCCAACCTCGGCGGCGGCCACGGTGATCACGAAGATCGCGATGATCTGGCCGTCGAAGTGGACGAATTTGCCGGTGCCGTTGAGGTGGGACGCGGCGGCGATCAGGTTGATGTTCACCGCGTTCAGCATCAATTCGATTGACATAACGATCAGGACAGCGCTCCGCCGGGCCAGCACACCGTAGAGCCCGATGGCGAACAACCCGGCGCTCAGCAACTGAAATGCCACCAGAGGGACCATAAGTTACCTTTCGTCCCTCCTGGTGCGGGCTATGAGTATCGCCCCGATGAGGGCCACCAGCAGCACCAGCGACGCTACCTCAAAGGGGATTGCCCACCGGGTGAACAGGGAGTTGGCCAGCTCGGTGAACACCGGGCTCTGCGGCTCGGTGTCTTCCACCCGCCGGATCCAGAAAGACGGAATCAACACCCCCAGCAGGCCCAGGGCGGCCACCGCCGCCAGGGGCCACTGCCGGTTATCGGAAATCCGCGGGTATTCAGCGGTACGGGTAAGCATGATGGCGAACAGAAGCACGATGATGATCGCGCCTCCGTAGATGAGCACCTGAACCAGAGCTAGGAACTCGGTGAACAGGATGAGGTAAACGCCGGCCACCGCGGCCAGAGAAACCAGCAGTGCCAGGGCGGCATGGACCACGTTCCGGGTCACCACGACGCCCAAAGCCCCGCCAAGGGTCAATACAGCCAGCAAAATGAATAAAAACCAAGACACGGCTACCGGCCCCAACCAAATAATGAGCCACCGTGACGGCGGCTCCAACGGGAATCAGTTCCACACAGCGTATCCTTACGGATACCCATCGATTCTCACCGCCTCCCGAATATCCTCCTCAAGAATCCTCCGATGCCTCGCGTTTCATGCCTGGGTCCAATCCGTTTCTTTCTCAAGAACCGCTCGGTGCAATCAACGCAGGTACAGGCCGGAGGGTGCCCTCCGGTCATGTTCCGAACCCGTTCGTCTTCCCGTCTCGGCATGTCCGATACATCATCGACGGCTGCGACGCCCGAAGGACTCGCAAGCCGCCCCTATTCTGCACCACGTCGCAGCCATGGCCCCGGGCTAATCTTCAGCCGCCGCGACCGCCGCGGGGACTTCGCCCTTGGGCTCGGCGGCGGCCGCACTCTCTTTCTTCCGTTTGGCCAGCACCGTGGGAGCAATCCAGTCTGTCTCCCGCTGGAACTTTTTCCCGGTCTCCAACAGGGCCGGCAAGTCCACCCGGTCACCGTTTCGTTGGCAGGTACTCATCTCGTGCTCGTGGCTCATCACGATGGCGTCAAAGTTACATACCTCAACGCAAATCCCGCATATTATACACCGGTTCAGGTTGATTTCGAAACTGTCGATGATCTTGCGCCGGTGGCTCCGGCCGTCTTCCTGGAGCGGGTTGTTTTTCATGTTCGCCGACATGCACCGGGTGGGACAGTTTCGGATACAGACCATGCAGCCGGTGCAGTAGGGCTCGCCAACCTGGTCATCCCAGGTCAACGCGGGAAAACCCATGAACCGGGGTTGCACCGGTGTCGGGACGCCGGTCCTTTTCCAGAAACGGCCGGTCTCGGGGTACTGGCGCGTCACAGGCTCCCGCAACCCGTGCAGCGTGGATAGGAGGGTCACCCAGAGACCTTTAATGCTGTATTTCATCGGCCAATCACTGATCTAAACTCGAATTGATGATTCCGGCTCTTACCCGGAGTCCAGCCCGGTCCGGCCTTGCGGGGCCGCACCCTCGGTCTCACCCAATCCAGCCCCCCGAGCTTGACTCACCCCACGTCCGGAGGTTTGAAGCACTTTTTGGCGGGCCCGCACCTCGGCCACCCGGTGGGCCGGGGCCACCAGGCTGCGGTAAATCAGGTAGGCCACCAACAGCAGGCCCCCCAGCGACATCAGGGTCAAAGACCAGGCCGGCCAGCCGTAGAACTGGTAAACCGCGGTCATGACAATGGTCAGGAACGAGAGGGGCACCAGCACCTTCCAGGCGAAGCCCATGAGCTGATCGACCCGCAGCCTGGGGAAGGTGCCCCGCACCCAGAAAATCACCAGGACGACGGCGTAGGTTTTCAAGAGGAACCAGACGATGCCGGGCAGGACCGGTCCCAACCAGCCACCCAGGAACAGCAAGGTGGTCAGCGCGCCGACGGCGAAGGTGTTGATGTACTCGGCCAGGAAGAACACTGCCCAGTGGGCGCCGCTGTACTCCACGAAAGGGCCGCCCACGATTTCCGACTCGGCGTGGTAGATGTCGAAGGGAGTGCGCCCAACCTCGGCCAGCCCGGCGATGAAGAAAACGACCAGGCCCAGAGGCTGGATCAAAACATAGGGATAACTGCTCTGCCCCGCGTTCAGCGCCGAACCGGCGACTATCTCCCGCAAATCCAAGGATTGGGCCAGCATGGCCACCACGATGACCACCATGATGACGGGGATCTCGTAGCTGATTAGCTGGGCCGCCGCCCTCAGTCCCCCCAGAGTCCCGTACTTGTTAGCGGAGCCCCATCCGGCCAGAACCAGGCCGAGAATCCCGATGACGGTGAACGCGACGATGTAGAATAGTCCCAGGTCCAGGTTTCTCAACACCGCGTCTTCAGACCCCGGAATGGTGACCCAGATCATGAAAGCGGCCAGCATCACAATGACCGGCGCCGCCCAAAAGATGGCTTTCTCTGAGGAAGACGGAATGATGTCTTCCTTCGCAATCAGCTTGATCGCGTCGGCGATGGGCTGCATCAAGCCCATGGGACCGGTGCGGGTTGGGCCCAGCCGGCGCTGCAACCGGCCCAGCACCTTGCGCTCCAGCCAGGTCAGCGAGAGTACCACCACTGCCAACGCAACGAACATGGCCAGCAACCCCACCACAATCCATCCGGAGGTTGCCAGGCTGACGGCAAGTATTGGTACGGCCGGCATCAGCGGTCCACCTCGCCCAGCACGATGTCCAGCGACCCTAGGATCACCACGGAGTCGGCCAGCCAGACGCCATTCAGCATGTGCTTGATGGCGGAGAGGTTGCAGAAAGAGGGAGGCCTGATCTTAACCCGGTAGGGCTTGTCGGTGCCGTCGCAGACTAGGTAAACGCCCAGTTCACCCCGAGGGTTTTCCGTTCGTACGAAGATCTCCCCTTTCGGCGGGCGGATTAGCCGCCGCCCCAGAGAAGAGGCGACGTTCCCTCCGGGCATCTGCTCCACCGCCTGACGAACGATCTTCAATGACTCGTACATCTCCTGGACCCGTATGTAGTAGCGATCCCAACAATCGCCGTCCAGCCCGATCGGCACGTCGAAGTCGAAGCGGTCGTAAACCCCATAGGGCTCAGCCTTGCGCAGGTCGTAGGACACCCCGCAGGCCCTGAGGCAAGGGCCGGTGAAACCGTAATCGATGGCGTCTTCTACGGAGATGGCCCCAACCTCCTTGAGCCGCGCCAGGAATATCTCGTTGAAAGTTAAGAGCCGGTCCACCTCCGCCACGTCCTCGTGGATTACCGGCAGAAGTGTGGCGATCTGCTCATCGAAGTCTTCCGGCAGGTCCTCCTTCAGACCTCCGATGAGGAAATAGTTGTGCATAATCCTGGCGCCGGAGACGGCCTCGAAGAGCGCCTGGATGCGCTCTCTCCCCCGGAAGCAGATCATGGATGGCGTCATGGCCCCGGCATCCAGGCCCATGGTGGCCACGAACAGCAGATGGCTCGCGATGCGGTTCAGCTCACACAGTATGACCCGAATGTATTCGACCCGCTCGGGCACTTTGAGCCCCATCAGCTTTTCCACGGCCATGCAATAGGCCTGCTCGTTGTTGAAGTTGGCGATGTAATCCATCCGGTCGAAGAGGGTAATAACCTGGTGGAACTGCTCCCCTTCGCACAACTTCTCTGAGCCCCGATGGAGATAGCCGATATGGGGCTCCAGGTCCACGATCTTTTCGCCATCAACCCATAGCAATAGGCGAAACACCCCGTGGGTGGACGGGTGTTGTGGGCCCATGTTGAGCAGCATCTCCAGGGGTTCGCCGCTCGGTTTTGGTTGGCTGCGAATTTCTGCCATATCGAAGAGTTTACTCGGCGCGTTGAGCGCCAGCTAGGGCCATTCAGGCCCCGATTTTCGATCCAACCGGCGGCTGACCGCCGGGGTGGGCCCCATCAGCCTGGAGTCCGGCCGGGCTACTCCACGAATTCCAATTGCAACTCCGTATCCTCTTCCACCCCGACAAATCCGGCTTGAGCCAGAGCCTGTTCCAGGCCATCCTGCCCGTCGTGGGTCTCGATCCAGCCTCGCATGACGTGGACCAGTTGGTCCTGTGCTTCCCTCACCGTATCCCCCGAGCCCTTCAACGGCAGTTGGTCCACGCTGGCCACGAAGCTGTCGTTCTCCCAGACCACCCGGGCGGTCAAGACCAACCGTTCCATCACCCGCTAGAACTCCTGATAGTCGTGGAATGGATACTCTCTCCGGCCGGGAAACCCGTCAAACCCTTCGTACAGCAAGAGAGGAGTCAAGCCGGGGTGGCCGTCAAACTGCACGCCATAGAGTTCGTGGGCCTCGCGCTCGTACCACTCCGCAGCCCTCCAGACCGGGGCCACCGACGGCACGCGGGGATCATCACTGGGTACATTGGTCTTGACAACCAGAATCCTTTCCGGCTCGAAGGAACGCAGGAAGTAGACGAGTTGGAAATACTCCTCGTAGTCCACGCAGGCCAGGCACAGCAGCTGATGCAATGCCAGCCTGGAGTCCTCCTTGGCCAACCGGCACACCATCGCGGTGTTCCCAGGTTCGATGGTTATCTGCGGGAGGTCGTGGAGGACGCCGGGCTTCGGATGGAATTCTTTTAACACGTCTTCGGAAACTGCCAGCAGCTTCCGGTTGGACTGGCTCAGGCTCTGGAATTCAGCCTGAGCCATATCCGATGGCTGGGTGTTACTATTTTCCGCCACTCTCTCTGGCGTCCTGCATGATTTTTTCCTGGAGCTTGAGGATACCGTACAGCAGTGCCTCTGGGCGAGGAGGACAGCCCGGGACATACACGTCCACGGGAATAACGTGGTCTACCCCCATTACCACCGAGTAGGACCGGTAGTAGGGCCCTCCGTTGGTGGCGCAACTGCCCATGGCGATAACCCATTTCGGCTCGGGCATCTGCTCGTAGAGAAGCCGGATCGGGTCCGCCATCTTCTTGACCACCGTCCCCGCGACTATCATCACGTCCGACTGGCGGGGCGAGGGCCACGTTACCACGCCGAACCGGTCGAAGTCGTAATGGGCCATATAGGTGGACATCATCTCAATGGCACAGCAAGCCAGCCCAAAGCTCAGCATCCAGAGGGAGGACTTCCGGGCCATGGCAAACAACTGATCCGTGGTGGTGGTGATTACGCCGGGTACCTTTCCGGCCAATACCTGATTCAACAGGGTCGGAGCGGGACGATTTCCCTGTCCCGGAGTCACCTCTGCCACTCGAGGGACCCCTTCTTCCAGGCGTAAACTATCGCGAAGGAGAGCACGCCCAGGAACAGCATCATGGCGTAGAAAGGGACCGAGTTCGCTTCGGTGATTTTTTGTTCCAAGAAGATGACGGCCCAGGGGAACAGGAATACGGCTTCCACGTCGAAGATCAGAAAGAGAATGGCGAAGATGTAAAACCGGACGTGGATGTTGGACCATACGTACTTGGCGGCGGGGATGCCGCATTCGTAGGAGGTAAGCTTCAACTCGGACCGCCGCCGGGATGACATAACCCGCGACGCCCCGAACATACCACCGATGGCCGCCACCGCGATGGCCGCGGCGAAAGCAACCGCAGTCCAGTTCTCGGCGAACAGGTCTGCATTGAAAGCTAGGAGGATCATACTGGGGTGAAGTGCCACACCTTCGGGGTTGGGTACCCGGCAGTCAACAGGAAATCCGGGGCCGAGACCTTGGAACAAATATACATCGGCTGGGGTTTAGTGTCAATTCAAAATGCCCGGCATCCACGCTCGCCACGGCCCGGTCAAGCCCTGGAACGCAGGGCAGTGGAAGAGATGTCCGCCCGGAACCGGGATTCTGGGATGCCCTGGAAAAGGGGGCCGAAAACCGAGGGGATCCCCACGTCTTCCAGGGTGCGAAAAGCGCCGCCCTCCTCCCGGCCAGCCACCAGAAAGCGGCACCCGGCAACCGATATCCGGGCCAGCGCCAGAAGCATTTCAGACGCGTCTCCGCCGTAATATCGGGGCGCCACCAGCCGTACCGCCGTATCCCAGCCGATGACGAAGGTGCACCCCGGAAACAGGTCGGCCTTCTTCCGAAAAATCTCTGCCCGGGTCAGCACAACCCTCTCCCCGCCGGTAAATTGCTTCAGCCGCCGCCTGACTTCGGCCTCGGCGAGGGGCGGTTTGTCCACGTTGGTGACCGACAGCTCGAAGGCCACGTCGGCGCCCAGGATTTCGGCGGCGGTGCGAGCCAACTCCCGATGGCCCCGGTGCAACGGCCCGAAGGACCCCGACAGCACGGCCGCGGGAGCTGCTCCGTCAACGGTTATCCGGCCGTCGGGTTCCAGGGTCACGGTATCGGCTTCGCCGGACAGCAGACGCTTCAGGGGATCGGGGTGGCCCGCGTGGCGGTGGGTGAGGTCGTCGGCGTCGCTCAAGCCCGGGAGGCCCGATTCGACCCCGCAGGCCTCCGCCAGAGCGTGGATCAGCAGTTGGCTCACCAGTTCTTCCTCGCCGGTCCGGTCCCGGTGGCTCTTGGCCAGGCGGAGGTTGTAGGAAGCCGCTCCGGATTCGTCCCAGGTGGCGATATAGCAGCGGTGGGCGCCCCGTTTCGGCCGGTCGGTGGCGATGGTGGCGGTGCAGGCCAGGCCAATAACCGGAGGATCACCTTCCCTGAGGCGCATCCCACGCCGGAAGGCGGCTCGGGCCATGGCTCGGGCGGCTTCCGGGGACACGAATTGGTCCGGCTCACCCCCGAGAAGGTCGATCATCGAAAGCCGCCCGTAGGGCACCACCACCTCCAGGACGGTGCGGGATGCTCCGGCAACGCCCAAGAGCCAGGCAACCGCCTGGCTGCCCGCGCCGGAGACGGCTAGTACCGCCTGCCCCGGCGAATCATGGATCCTGCGGATCACGTCTTCGACGGCACTCATCTCCGAACGTGCTCCGATGGCCGGAGCGCCGGGCCGGCGATTGAGCCGGAGGCTGGCGGGCGCACGGAGAGTAAGGGTCGAACTGGGCGTGGTTTCGCGGCAATCAATGGGGCTGGCCGCCCGGCTGCCAGGGGGTGTAATCAATCTCGCCCATCCGGGACATGGAGTGCTGCATCTCTTTGCCAATCTTCAGCATCCAGGCCGCCATCACCTGAGGAGGCAACCGGCGGGCCGCGTCTCGCCACCATAGGGGCTCGCCCTCGGTGACGGTGTCGCCCTCGATCACCTCACCCAGGAAACAGGTCATGTCGCCGGCGTCCATGGCGTTGACCACCCGGCAGTCCAGATACCCCCAGCAGTCCTGGAGGACCGGGCTGCCCGATGATTTCAGATCGTACGCCACCTTGGATAGCTTGTCCTGGTCCCGGCCCGATACCAGACCAAATCCGGTGATCAGATCGAGTTGGTCCTGGCGGAGAAAGTTCACCGCGAAGGCCCCGCTGCCGCAGATCAGGCCGTGGCTGTAGTTCCGTTTGTATATCTGCACGATCACCCGGGGCATGCTGGGCACGATGGACGCGGCGCCGATGGCCACCGCGATCTGGCCGTTGGGTTTCCCCTGCCACTGGCTGGTCACCACGGCAATGGGAGACCACAGGTGGCCCATCAGGCGTGTAATGCGGCTATGGTCCATGGGATGCCTTCACGGTTTCCGTCTCTGTAGCGCCGCTGGAGCGCTCCTTCCCTGCCACGCTCCCGGCCTTGCTTCTCCGGAGTTTAACACCGCCGGTGGCGGAGGGTCTACCGCCCACTCGGTGCCTGTTCGTTCCTGCCCGGGTACCGCTTCCGGGGGTAAGCGGGCACGGAATCTACTGGGGGCATTCCAAGGGAAGGCCGTGCGCCTCGGCAGAATCAAGTGGGCGAGTAGGACCGCTGGTGAGTGAATGTTAGTCAAGTGTCTCGAAGATGGATTGATACCTGTTCTGTCATCCCGGCGATGGCTGGGACCCAGCCTCGGCTTCTCTGGTTTCCGGCTTTCGCCGGAATGACGACGGTAGGAAACGGCGTCCCACCCGTCGTTCCGGCGCAGGCCGGAACCCAGGAAGGCAGGCTCTCATGCGGCTCTCGCCCCAGTGGCGGATGATGCGCCTGGATTCCAGCTTTCGCCGGAACGACGAACTTAAGAGGGAAAGCCGCACAATTTCGCCGTGGCGCCGGCCCTTGCTGGCCAGGTAGCTTCGTGGATGACGGCAGGCCCGAGCTACCAGTCCGGTGAATGGTCCTCGGAAGTGTTGTTGGTGAGCCGGCGTTGTTGGCTGCCATCGGCGTTCATCACGAAGATTTCCCCGGCGCCGTACAGATGGGACACGAACGCGATCCCTTTGCCGTCCGGAGACCAGACCGGGGTCAGGTCGTCCGCCCCGTTGCTGGTCAGGCGGCGCTGTTTGGACCCATCGCTCGGCATGGAATATATCTCGGCGTTGCCGTCCTGGTAAGAGACGAAAGCGATGGTTTTGCCGTCGGGAGACCAGACCGGCGAGACATCGTTCTCCTGGTGCGAGGTCAAACGTTCCACTTCGGGTTGGTCTTGCCAGGAGCCGTTCTTCGGTTTGCGGGCGATCCAGATATCGGCCGACCCGTCAACGGTCCGCATGAAAGCGATCTCCCGGCCGTTGGCCGACCAGGCGGGGTCCGAGTCCTCCTCGAAGGTCAGGTGAACCAGGTTCACTCCATCTGGGTTGCGCAGCCACAGCCCCTTCTCCGGGTCGTCCGGTTTCCGGAAGAAGACCAGCCACTGGCCGTCGGGCGACCAGTCTCCCAGACGGTCTTCGGCGGTGTTCGACGTTACCCGGGTCAGATTGCCGCCCTCGGAGTTCATCAGGTAGACTTCCGGGTTGTCATCCCGTTGGGAGACGAAGGCGAGCCGGTCGCCGCTCGGGGACCAACGTGGGGAGCGCTCATCGCCGACGCTATGGGTCAGCCGGGTGAGGGTCTCCCCTTCCCGGTCCACCAGGTTGACTTCCAAATCACCGGCCTGGTCGGACAGATAGACGATGTTCTTGCCGTCGGGAGACCAACGCGGACCGAAGTCGCGGCCCCGGTTGTCGGTCAGCGGGGTACTCTCGCCCGACTCGGCGTCCAGTGAGTAGATCTCCTCGTCACCGTCCACCACGGAGACGAAAACGATCATGCTGCCGGAGGACGACCCACAGGCGGAAACGGCCAAGGCCGCAACCAAAGCCAGAAGCAATATCAACTTCCGCACGCTGCTAAATCCGTCCATCACACACCCCTGGAGTGGCTAACGCGGGTCGCGGCGGGCGCTCTTCGCGGGGCCCTGTTCATTCCCGGCCGCTTAAGTTGATTATAGCCAAAAGCCTTCCAATTCATCCCCTTCGTTTCGACCGGGTTTGAATCAGAATCCCTTAACCGCTCTCCCCCTATTGTAAACGAGCCGGCGGAGGAATTACCGCCGGTTCGGGCCAATCCTGTTGAAAAGAGACGGGGCCGGCAGTCCCGTATTGGTGACGGCTATCGCGAAACCCAAGGTTAGATCGCCGTTGGGGGAGCCCGCCGGGCCGGGGCAATTGAGAGTCCCGGCGTCAAAGACGTGTATACCTTTACGGCGGAGGCCGGACAGGTGGTGTTCTTCGATTTGCAGGACGTGTCGGGGCTGAGTGGTGTTGACTGGAAAGCCGTGGACCAGGACGGGACGGTGATCTTTGAAACCTGCATGAGGTGCGGGAGCCCGGGTGACCGGTTGTTGGAACGGGGCGGGGCCTACACCATTACGGTTGGGGAGAGCGGATCGGATGCCACCGGCAGCTACCGGCTCCAGGTGTGGGACGGGGCATCCCCGGCGAGTTCCCCCTAGCCGCCGGCGACGTTGCGGGCGGTGAAGATCCGGGCCGTGTACGGCTCTCTCCCGGAAGCGTCCACCGGGGATAGGCGCTGGCAGCGAGTGCGGATGTCGGCCCGGCTTGACAAGGGAGGCGCGCTTGATTAGCATCACAACGTTCCTCAGTCAATCCTGCCCCTGACACACCCCGGCGGAGCCATATCAGCAGGGCTGTTTGACGAAATGCGGCGCAGGAGGTGTCTCATGCAAGCGTTAGTCGGAGCCAACCTCATTGATGGAACCGGAGGGCCGGTGGTCAACGACGCCACGGTGCTCATCGATGGTGAACGCATCAAAGCTGTCGGGCCGCGAGGGGCCGTGATCCTGCCTCCGAACACCGGCGTCGTGGACCTATCCGGGCTGACCCTGCTGCCCGGCCTCATCGACTGTCACGACCACCTGGCCTCCCGGAACTACGACTTGGCCAGCCGCTGGGGCCTCAGCGAGCCGGCCTCCCTGCGGCATCTGCGGGTAGCCAAGACCCTGGAGCAGACCCTGGCCTCCGGATACACCTGCGTGCGCGATGCCGCCTGGCTGGACGCCGGCTTCAAGCAGGCGGTGGAAGAGGGGCTGTATCCGGGGCCCCGGCTGGTCCTTTCTGTGGTAATAATCTCCCCCACCGGCGGCCTCGGCGATCACATTTGCCCCGCGGGTCACCGCCGCCCCTTCCATACCGATCCCCTGCTGCCCTCCGGCGTTGCCGACGGCGTGGACGCGGTTCGGGCCAAGGTGAGGGAGATGGTCCGCGTGGGGGCCGACGTTATCAAGTTCGGGACCACCGGCGGGGCCAGCTCCCGGCGGGGCCACGGCCCCAGGGACATCGCCTTCGGGCCGGATGAGGTCAAAGCCCTGGTGGATGAAGCCGCCGCCCTGGGCCGCAAGACCATGTGCCACGCCCTAGCGGGGCCCGGGCTGCGCATGGCTGTCGAGGCCGGCGCCGGGTCGATCGACCACGGGTGTTACCTGGCGGAGGAGCCGGACCTGCTCAAGATGATGGCGGACAAGGGTATCTTCTTCGTGCCCACCCTTGAAGTGTACGAGTTTCACTCCACGGTCAGCGCGCCCCACGTCCAGGAGCGGGCCAAAGCCCTGTTGCAGATTCACCGGGAGAGCATTCAGCAGGCGCTGGCCGCCGGGGTCAAGGTGGTGGCCGGCACCGACGCCGGCGGGTACGTCCACGGCGATAACGCCCACGAAATCCAGCTCCTGGTGGATCGGGGGCTGTCGCCCATGCAGGGCATCCAGGCCGCCACCGGCTGGGCCGCTGAGTGCGTGGGACTGGAGAAAGAGATCGGCACCCTGGAGGCGGGCAAGCTGGCCGACCTTTTGGTGGTCGACGGGGACCCGTTACGGGACGTCGGAGTGCTGCGTGACCATAGTCGCATCAAGCTGGTGATGAAAGGTGGCGAGGCATTCGTTAACCGGTTGCCTTCTTCGGTGCCCGAGCCGGTGGGCGGGTAGCTCTGGTATACTGTCAGCCGCCGTCAACCCGGTATCCTGTTGCCGGCGGCTGAGTGTACCAACAAATGCGCTTTCACATCCTCACCCTCTTCACTGAAGCTTTCGAGGGGCCTTTCCAGCACAGCATGCTTGGCCTGGCGTGCCGGCGGGGCCTGATCTCCATCCAAATCACCGACATCCGTTCCTACACCCACGACGCCCACGGCACCGCCGACGACTACCAGTTCGGTGGAGGCCACGGCATGGTCCTCAAGCCGGAGCCCGTCTTCGAGGCGGTGGAAGACGTTCTGAAGAGGTATCCACCGGAGGAGCAGGGAACCATTCCGTTAGTCTTGCTCACGCCCCAGGGCGAGACGTTCAACCAGAAGATGGTGCAAGAATTGGCCCTGGCCCCGGCCCTGGTGCTGATCTGTGGCCACTACGCCGGCGAAGACGAGCGGATCCGCCACCCCCTGGCAACCCGCGAGGTCAGCATGGGTGATTTCGTGCTCACCGGCGGGGAGTTGCCGGCCATGGTGATGGTGGATGCTGTTGCCCGGCTGATTCCCGGCGTGGTGGGCTCCCAGGAGAACGTGGAGGAAGACTCCATAACCTCAGGCCTGCTGCAGCACCCGCTGTACACCCGTCCGGCCGAGTACCGGGGCCTGGCCGTTCCGGAAGTCCTGCGCTCCGGGCACCACGCCGAGATCGCCCGTTGGCGCCGCCGGGAGTCTTTGAGGCGCACCCTGGAGCGGCGCCCCGACCTCTTGGAATTCGCCGATTTGACCGCCGAGGACCTGGAATTTCTCCGGTCTCTGGGCTATCAGCGATGAAGGCTCCTTGCGAACCAATGACCGCGAGCTGACTTTTGTTGGAATGCACACCGGTGGAATGCGCCCCGGCCGCTTGATCCGGCCAGAGCAGCCGTCAGCCACAGGACGATAATCAATGGCCAAAGCCGAATACAAGTTCCGAACGCAACTTCGAGTACGCTGGGGGGAGTGCGACGCTCAGGGGATCGCTTTTAACGGGTCCTATATGAGCTACCTGGAAGAGGGGCAGGCGGCGTACTTCCGAAACCTGGGGTTCAGCATCTACCGGATCGCCCGGCGGGGCTACTTCGACAGCGCGGTGGTCAGAACCGTCCTGGAATTCAAGGCCCCGGCTCGCGTCGAAGACATTTTGGACCTCTACGTCCGCGTGAGCCACATCGGCAACACCAGCCTGCACCTGGATATCGAGGTATATCCCGAGGACTCCGACCGGCTGACGAGCACGTTGCAGGCGGTGTACGTGGGCTTCCACGCGGAGACGGTTACCACCCGCCCGGTGCCCGGCGAAATTCGTGAGTTGGTGAACCATTTCGAGGCGACCGGCGAGGTGCTGCCTTTGGAACGCTTTCCCCAACTGGCCGAAGCGGCCCGTTAACGCCGGATTCGAGGTTCACTGGGCCGGGGAAATAGCGGGCCGCCGGGCCCTCGGTTGCCTGTACCCGGCTTTCCCCTTATTATAGTACCGGCGAGCCGCCCCTCACTTTGACGGGGCAGGTCCGGACGAATGCGTACGATCTCCTCTGGGTCGGCCCAGAAGAGGAAAACATCACGGAGGTTCAGTAGATGGAATACAAACATGTTCTGTACGAAAAGGATGGCCCGGTCGTCAGGATCACGATGAACCGGCCGGAAAAACTGAACGTAATAGACTTCCCCGGCCAGGGCGGCATCCTCGACAATTTCTACGCCGCCCTTGGGGAGGCCGAGGAAGATGACGAAGTAAAAGTGGTGGTGATTCGAGGCGCCGGCCGGTCCTTCTGCGCGGGGCATGACCTGGAGGTCGTGGGTTTCATCTATGGCATCGGCACCGGCCAGCCTAACGAGCGCCGGGCCAGCCAGCGCATCCGCCTCAAGGTGGACCGGAAGTGGATGGAGAACCACCTGAAGCTGCTCACCTTCCCCAAGATCACCATCGCCCAGGTCCAGGGCCACTGCATCGGCGAGGGCGCGCTCATGATGGAGTTTTGCGACCTTGCCGTGGTCGCCGAAGACGCCCAGATCGCCCATGCCGAGCAGCGTCTTGGCTTCTCCGGTAGCGGGTTGAACCTGCTTCCCCTGTACCTCACCGTTGGGTACAAGCGGGCCAGGGAGCTGCTGCTCCGGGGCCGCGCCATCAGCGGCACGGAGGCCGTCGCCATGGGCCTGGCCAACCGGGCCGTTCCCCTGGACCAGTTGGAAGCAACGGTGCAGGAGTATATCGACGATATGGCCCGGCTTCCGTTGGACGGCATCGCCATCGGCAAGGCCACCAACCACTGGATCCTCGACACGTTGGGCGCCACTTCCGGGCTGATCCAGGGCTACATCAGCCACACCATGTTCACCAACCTGCGCTTCGAGCCGGGGGAGTACAACTTCTTCCGGGAGCGGCGCGGCGCCGGCACCCGCGAAGCCTTCCACGCCCGCGACGACCGGTACGAGTAGGCGATCAGCCGCCGCCATCGGGCTGGTGGCCGCGGCGCCGTGTGCCTGTCCGGAATGGAGGCTCGGTAAATGGCGAATACCCTCCCTCGGCATGGGCTAAGGGAGAGAAAATCTATGGAGGTTACCGGGTAATGGACTACAAATACGTGTTGTACGAAAAAGAAGGCCAGGCTGTCAGGATAACCTTGAACCGGCCGGAAAAACTGAACGTAATAGACTTCCCCGGCCAGGGCGGCATCCTGGACAATTTCTACGACGCACTGTCCGAGGCCGAGGATGACGACGATGTGAAAGTGGTGGTGATTCGAGGCGCAGGCCGGTCCTTCTGCGCCGGGCACGACCTGGAAGGCGTGGGCTTTATCTACGGCTTCGGCACCGGCCAACCCGGTGAGCGCCGGGCCAGCCAGCGGATCCGCCTCAAGGTGGACCGGAGGTGGATGGAGCTACACCTCAAGCTTCTCACCTTTCCCAAGATCACGATCTGCCAGGTACACGGCCACTGCATCGGCGAGGGCACCCTCATGATGGAGTATTGCGACCTGGCCATCGTCGCCGAGGATGCCCAGATCTCCCACTCGGAGCAGCGGCTGGGTTTCTCCGGCAGCGGAAGCAACCTGCTGCCGTTATACCTCACCGTTGGGTACAAGCGGGCCAGGGAGCTGCTGCTCCGGGGCCGCGCCATCAGCGGGACCGAAGCCGCCGCCATGGGCCTGGCCAATCGGGCCGTTCCCCTGGAGCGGTTGGAGGCCGCGGTGCAGGAATATGTCGATGACATGGTCCGGCTTCCGCTTGATGGCATCTCCATCGGCAAGGCTACCAACCACTGGATCCTGGACATCCTGGGCGCTACGACCGGTATGATCCAGGGATACCAGACCCACACCCTGTTTACCAACATTCGTTTCGAGCCGGGGGAATTCAGCTTCTTCCGGGAGCGGCGCAACCAAGGCGCCCGCGCCGCTTTCCACGCCCGCGACGACCGGTACACCTAGGAGTTGCGCAACCGTCAATCAGCCGCCAGCCTTCTAGGCGATGGCTGGCGGCTGATTGCGAGCGGCAGATGAATCAAAACAGCCCAGACGTATACCATATAAACCCGGCCGGCGGCCTGGCCTTGGCCTGGGTCAACAGCTACTCCGGCACGGTGATCAAGACCCCCGGCGCCACGCTGCTCTTCGATCCGGTGAGCCTTGCAGTGCCGGAGGACATCTGCCTGGACCTGATCGCCATCAGCCACGGGCACACCGACCACTGGGACCCGCCGCTGGTCACCGCCCTCCACCAACGCACCCGGGCGGTGGTGGCGACCTCGCATTTCCTGGCCTCTCGAGTGCCTGCCATACCTCCTCAATCCGTTGAAACAGCTCCCACCTCGGCTGGGCAAGGCAGCTTTGGAAGCACCCCCCACCCGGGCACGCATCCGGACCCGGGGGCCACTTGCAGTGCGGAGAATCCGCCTCCGGGTAGCGTAGTAGCCCTCGAGCCGGGAGAGTGGGTGCGGGTCGGAGACGTAACCGTCGCCGCCCTTCGCTGCGACCACGCCGCCGAGGAGCCGCTGTCCTTCTTGGTGCGGACCGACGACAACCTGGTGGTGTATCTTCCGGGGGACAGCACTCCCTTTCCGACCATGACCCGGCTCCCACACGTGCCTATACCAGGCTCCTCATCTTCGAACATGGACGGGCGGCAGGCGGAGATGCATGTGGATATCCTGCTCTGGATGGGCACAGCCCTGGAAGATGGAGCGCGAATCGCCCGGCTGGTGCAGCCGAAGGTTCTGGTGTCCTATGCCATCACGCCGCCGGCCGCGGGTGTCCGGGCCATGGGCCTGCTGACCCGTCTCACCCCAGAGATCCCGGTCTACACCCTGGAGCGCAACCAGGTGTTCATGTATCCCCCTGAGCCCGGACCGGCCCCCTGAACCACCGGCAAAGCTGCTGGGGAGCTACGTGGGGTTAGCCACGGAGGCACAGAGAACACAGAGATATAAAAAGGACGTATTAACTCGGTGTCCTCTGTGCCCCTGTGGCCATTCCCCGTAAATCACTCCTGATGCAAAACCCCAACGACGGGCCGCCCGGCGATTACCTGGCCACGCCGAAAGCGGTCCCGACGACCACCGGCTCGCCGCGCTGGTTTTCACACCAGACTCGGAGATCCACGCGCTTTCCGGCCTCCGTCGACTCCTGCTTCTCCACGGTCCCCTTCGGAGTTATGATGTCGCCTGGCTCGACGGCTCGGGTGAAGGCCACCTTTATCCCGCCGTTTCCCAGCCAGTCCGCTCCGAAGTAGTCGATCATCAACTCCGTCAGGTAGGTCTGAAACATCGTTCCGGAGGCGATGGGTCCGGACAGGCCGCAGGCCTTGGCATACTCCACGTCCGTGTGGATGTTCTTGACCGGCCACCCGGAGAACCCGCGCATCCGCTCCAGCGTCACCGTCTTGGGTTTGCCGGAGAAAGTGTGACCCTCGGTAGTATTCCGTGCCGTGGTACTCATGAGTCTACTTCCTCCTGCTACTGGTTGTGGTCATTTTCTTGCGCATGATTGTGACCCCATCCTCGTCGACGACAACGCAATCGATCACCCTGAATACCCGGCCTCGTCTCTCATAACAGTCGGCAACTTTCCAGTTCGCCTGGAAGGTCTTGCCCACCCTGCCCGGAGCGAGAAACTCCACCTCATCCTTGGCATGGATGCCGGCCACGCCTTCCGGGAGGAAGTAGGATGGGCTCCTGGTCGAGTTGGTCTGATTGAGAAAAAGACCGGGATGGACCACCGGTCCGCCGCCGTATCCTCCTTCGGTGTATCGGGGGTCGTGGTCTTCAACCGCGTCAATGAAGCGCTGATTGAACTCCGGGGTAACTTTGAACACGAAGGGCTCCAGTTCCTCGCCCACTTCATAATCGTCCAACGATTTGCGTGTTGTCATCGCTCTCGCCTCGGGGCCGTCATGGCCCTGTCTTGCCGGTCCGGGATGCTGTTTCGCGGCGACCCTACCTCAAAGGCGACCGGCCAAGCTAAACCGAGCCGCCACGACTCATGAAAGGCCCTATCCGGATTGATTGGAATTGTAGTGACAGTGCCGAACGTCGTCAACTCCAACGTCAACGTATCGGGTTAGCCTGAGAAGTTGTGGCCCTCGGAAATATTCGGTGATGTAGTGCTCGCGGCCTACGTCCTCTTGGTATAGGTTGTGGTCAACTTCTTGCGCATGATCGTGACCCCATTCTCATCGACGACAACGCAATCGATGAACCGGAATATCCGGCCTCGCTTCTCGTAATTGCCGGCCATCTTCCAGGTCACCCGGAAGGTCTGGCCCACCCGGCCCGGGGCGAGAAACTCCACCTCATCCCTGGCATGGATGCCGGCCACGCCCTCCGGAAGAAAGTACGAAGGGCTCCTGGTCGAGTTGGTCTGGTTGAGGAAAAGGCCGGGATGTACCAGCGGTCCGCCGCCGTCTCCCCCTTCGACGTACCGGGGGTCGTCGTCTTCAACCGCGTCGATGAAGCGCTGGTTGAATTCCGGGGTAACCGTGAACTCGAAGGGCTCGAACTCCTCGCCGATCTCATACTGGTCCACCGTCTTGCGTGTTGTCATTGCTTTCGCCTCCGGGCGGTCATGGCCCTGTCTTGCTGCTCCAAGATGCTTGTTCGCGGCGGCCTTTCGCCGGGGTGTCCGGGCTACCTATTTCGAGTCGCCCGGATTCAAGAAAGGCACTGCCCGCGCTGATTGGAATTGTAGTGACACCACCGAACGTCGTCAACCAACGCGTCCTGGCTTCATGGTCATTTGGCTTTTTCAAAGGAAGATCGCAATAGGTGAGAGGGATGGAGCTACAATGATAAGGCCCCCAAGACACCGCCCCATTGACGATAATCGCCACGCCCGATAGACTAACGTGGGTTCGTGCGGCGGCGGCAGGGGGTGGTGCGCCCTCTCATGACCCGAGACATCCTTACTGAATCAATGGAGAATGGCTTGCTGCCCTATGGCTAAACTGTTTGACCTACACATACACACCACCAAGGGTAGCAGCGACAGCAGCTTGACCCCCGAAGAACTGGTGCTGGAGGCGGAAGGGCTTGGGCTCTTTGGCCTCTGCCTCACCGAGCACGCCGGCCCCTGGGAGCGCCACGAGTTCGAGCGCTTCGCCGCCCGCCACAACGTTGTCTTGGTGCGGGCCATGGAAGTTGAGACCGACATGGGCCACATGCTGGCCTTCGGTATGGACCAATACCAGGGCGGCTTCAACAAAGCCTCCGGGCTGCGCAAAGCCGCCGACCTGGAGGGCGGGTTCGTGGTGTCGGCCCACCCCTTCCGCGGGGTATTCAGCCAGGGGAAGGCAGGCTCCCTCCTGTACAAAGCGTTGCCCGACCCGCTGCCCACAGTACCGGAGGACGCCATCGGGCACCCGGTATTCAAGCTGGCCCACGCTGTTGAGGTCGCCAACGGGGGCACGATTGACGAGGAAAACGACTTTGCAATGCGGGTGGCCGGCCTTCTGGGTCTGCCGGTGACCGGCGGCAGCGACGCCCATTCAGCCCACGGCCTGGGCCGCTTCGTAACCGACTTCGACGACGAGATCAACAACGAGCAGGAGTTTCTGGCCGCTCTCCACTCGGGGAGATACCACGCCGCCGTGGGGCTCCGCTTCGGGCGCCTCCGCCCGTACACGTTGCAGGCGGCAGCCGGCCGATAGCCGACAGCTCTTATCCCACCGCATCATTGGTTTACCAGCAATGTTTTTGCACCTACCGACGCCCTCTCCCTTCGAGTCGATCCATGTTGCTCTCGACCTGGAAACCACCGGGTTGGAGTCGAGCCGTGACGCCATCATCGAGGTGGGGGCGGTAAAGTTCCAGGGAGACACGATTCTCGACACCTTCGACACTTTCGTGAATCCGGGGCGCGCCATCCCCGAGTTCATCCAACGCCTGACCCACATCACCCCGGCCCACGTCAAACGCGCCCCCTACTTCAACTCCGTCCTCGGCCCGCTGGAAGACTTCATCGAGGAACATCCGGTCATCGGCCACAATGTGGCCTTCGACGTTGGGTTCCTGGCCGTTAACGGGCTGCCGCTGAACAATCCCACCTACGATACCTGGGACCTGGCTTCGGTGCTGCTGCCCCGAGTCGGGCAGTATGCCCTGGGCCGGCTGTCCGATCTCTTCGGGGTCGGCCACAACAACCCCCACCGGGCGCTGTCTGACGCCAAGGCTACTCAGGGGATCTTTCTGGAGTTCCTGCGCCGGGCGGAGGCCCTGGACAGCGGCCTTCTGGCCTATCTTGTCCACCTGGCCACCCGCAGCCGGTGGTCTATCGCGCCTCTCTTGGCCGGGCTACAAGGCGACACTCCCCAGGGCGGCGAGCCTGCGATGTTCGGGCTGACCGGCCTGGACATGGACAACCTGGCCACCCGGCTCGGGCGTCCTGAAAAGCGGCGGTCGGACCCAAGCCTCAGCTCCCTGGACGAAGACAAGATATGCGCCCTCCTCGGCGCTCAAGGCCCCTTCTCCCGGACCTTCTCCGGGTTCGAATACCGCCCGGAGCAAGAGGAGATGCTGAAGGGTGTGACCCGGGCCATCTACCAGAGCCGGCACCTGGTTGTGGAAGGAGGCACCGGCGTCGGCAAGTCGATGGCCTACCTGCTGCCCGCCCTCATTTTTGCCGTCTCTCAGGGCCAGCGGGTGGTGGTCTCCACTAACACCATCAACCTCCAGGAGCAGCTCCTGCGCAAGGACATCCCCGCGTTGTTCAGGGTGCTGGCGGAGGCGGGATTGGTGGAAGAGGGTGTCGCGAAGGCGGCCCTCCTCAAGGGACGCAACAACTACCTGTGCCTGCACCGCTGGAACTTCCTGGCCAGGGCCGAAACCCCTACGATTGAGGATGCCCGGCTGCTGAGCAAGACCGCCGTCTGGCTTCAGGACACGGTGGCCGGAGACCGTGGCGAGATCAACCTCGCCGGGCGGGACGGTTTCACCTGGAACCGGATTTCCGCGGGCGAAAAGTCGTGGTGCCCCGGTCTGCGCGATGGCGGGCCGTGCTTCTTGCGCAGCGCCAGAGAACGGGCCGAACAGGCCCACATCGTGGTGGTGAACCACGCCCTGTTGCTGTCGGACCTGGTCCGGGGCGGCAGCTTGATCCCCGATTACCAACACCTGGTCATCGATGAGGCCCACAACCTGGAAAATGAAGCCACCAGGCAGCTGGGCTTTCAAGTGTCCTCGGAGCGTCTGGAGGAGGCGTCGGAGCCCCAGAGCCGCCTCGTTACAGGGGTCCGGATGGCGCTGGCGGCCGAAATCATGGCATCGCCGGTGCGCGAGCAGGGAGAGCAGGCGGTGGCCGGAGTCGAAACCCAGGCCGCCGCGGTCCGGGACAACTGGGCCCGTTTATGGGCGGCGTCGGACCGGTTCCTGGCCGCCTGCCGCCAGGCCACCTCGGAGGAGCAGAACCAGGTGATGCTCACCGAGCAGATCCGGGGCCAGCAGGTCTGGTCCGACCTGGCCCTGGCGTGGGAGAATCTGGATGTGCGGATGCAGGAGGCGGTCAAAGCACTCTCGTTGTTGCAGCGGTTCTTGGAAACCACCACTCTGTCCGCGGCCGGCGATCAACCCGCCCTGGCCATGGAAGCGGCCAATGTCCAGGACAACCTGGAGCTGCTGCGGGGCCAGCTGGGATCGATCCTGGATGCCCCGGACGACGAAAACATTCATTGGATGAACCGCGATTCATTCAAGGGCGAAATCACCTTTCACTCGGCCCCCCTGGACGTCGGCGCCACCCTGGCCGAGCAGCTTTACGCCCGGAAAGAGTGCGTGGTGATGACCAGCGCCACCCTCAGTACCGAGGGCAACTTCGAATACTTCAAGAGGCGGACCGGGGTGGCCGATGACTGTGACGAACAGCTCGTCGGGTCGCCCTTCGACTACCAGAAGGCCGCGCTGCTGCTCATTCCGGAAGACATGCCGCCCCCCAACGCGGCCGCCTACCTGGACTCCCTCGCCCTGGTCATTTCCGGCCTGGGCAAGTCCCTGGGCGGCAGGACCATGGCCCTGTTCACCTCTTACGCGGCCCTCCGGGCGGTGGCCAGCCGGGTGCGAGCCACCCTGATGGCCGAGGGTATACAGGTGCTGGCCCAGAGTGTGGACGGCCCCCCGCAACAGCTCATCAACCGCTTCACCGATGACCCGCGCAGTGTTCTCCTGGGGACCAGCAGCTTCTGGGAAGGGGTGGACCTGCCCGGCGGCGTGCTTAAGGCGCTGGTCTTGACCAGATTGCCCTTCCATGTGCCCACCGATCCGGTGGTGAGGGCCCGGTCGGACCAGTACGAAGACGCCTTCAAGCAGTATTCCATCCCCCAGGCGGTGCTACGCTTCCGGCAGGGGATCGGGCGGCTGATCCGCAGCAAGGGAGATAAGGGGGCCATCGTGGTGCTGGACCGGCGAATTACCGGGCGCTCCTACGGCCATTCTTTCTTGCGTTCCATTCCGCCCTGTACTTTGCAGCCCAGTAGCCTGGCAACCGTGGGCAACCTGGCGGCCCGGTGGGTGGATGAGAGCCGTGGAGCTAAACACTGAAGGGCCCTTCGACCTAGCCGCCAGCCTGGAAAGCGGCCAAGCCCACCGCTGGGAGCGGGAAGGGCAATGGTACTACGGCGTCGTCCGGGGCAGCGTCATCAAGCTCTGCCAAACCGCCGGCCGCATCGAGTTTCGCGGCGGCCCCTACTCCGATGCCTCCCTCCTTCCCCTGCTCAACAGCTACTTCCGTCTGGACGACGACATCAGCGCCATCTACGCGGAGATCGGCCGGGACCAGAAGGTGGCGGACATGATCGCCCGGTTTCCCGGCCTGCGCCTGCTGCGGATAGAGCCCTGGGAATGCGTCGTCTCGTTCATCCTTTCCGCCAACTCCAACCTCCGCCGCATCCACCAGTCGATGGAGAACCTGGCGGAAGGCTACGGGACTGCCATCCGGTTCGAAGGCCGGGTGTGGCACGCCTTCCCCACGCCCGCGGAACTGGCCGAGGCGGGAGAGGAGGGATTGCGCCGGTTGGGACTGGGTTTCCGCGCTCCCTACGTGGCCAAGGCAACACGGATGGCGCTTGAGGGCAGGCTAGACCTGGCCGCCCTAGCCCGGCTGCCCTACGCGGAGGCCAGGGCCGGCCTGATGGAATGTCCCGGCATCGGGCCCAAGGTCGCCGATTGCATCTGCCTCTTTTCGTTGGACAAGACGGAGGCCTTTCCCGTGGACGTGTGGGTACGCCGAGCCCTGGCCGAGTGGTACTTCCCGGGCCGGAAAGTGCTGCCCGACCGGGAGCTGCGCCAGTGGGCGCAGAACCACTTCGGCCGCTTCGGCGGCTACTCTCAGCAGTACCTGTTCTACGGGCGGAGGCTGGAGCGGCAATCTGCTGAAGCCGCTCCCGGTACCGTTCCCAAGTAGGCTAGACGCCTGGCCCGAGACCCCCAACCTGGCCTTCTCCCGTCGCAAGAGAGAAGGAACCGCCTCTACCTCCTCGCGAAGCTATGCATTACCCACGAACTCCGGCAAACTTACGGGTAGCGTATGCCTTATCAAGGGGGAGGTTGAGAGAGGGTCACCCCGCATTCACCAGCTTCAAATTCAAGAGGTATTGGCTCTGTTATACTGGTCGCGCACTCCCGTGAGCCATCCCGGCGGGTGCGCGCTTCGGTACACCCGCCGATCAATCTAGCACTGAAGGAGAGGAGAAAATGGGACCGAACCTGGTAGATTACCTCCTGTACGAACCCGAGGACTCCGGCATTCTCTGGATCAAGTTCAATCGCCCGGAGCGCATGAACGCCCTGGCCGGGTCCTCCCACGAAACCGGCACGGTGGCGAAGGTTGGGGAATACATGCGGGCCGGCGACGACGACCCGAACATCCGGGTCATCGTCCTCACCGGCGTGGGCCGTGGGTTCTGCTCGGGCGCCGACATGAGGCGAGATACCGGGGACCTACTCCAGGGAGCGGATAACTTTGTGGGGGACCGGGGATCGGTGGAAGGCCCCGATTTCTCCAGAGAGCACTTCTTCCATGGTTTCACCAAGCTCCACCGAGACATCTCGCAAATCCGGAAGCCAACCATCGCCATGGTGAACGGGCCCGCCGTCGGGTCCGGCATGGACATGGCCTTGCACTGCGACATCCGGGTGGGTTGCGAGAACACCCGGTTTATCGGCTATCAGCAGTTGGGGCAGATCATGGAGAACGGGGGCAGCTACTACATGCCGAAGATGGTCGGCCTGGGCCGGGCGTTGGAGTTTGTCTACACGGGGCAACTGGATGCCCAGAGAGCCTACGAGTGGGGCTTGTTGAACCATCTGGTCGCCGCCGACAAGCTGGAGGAGACCACCAGAGAGTTGTGCGCCAGGATCATGAGGGTCCCTCCGCTGGTCCAATGGGTAAGCAAGCGGATCATGCGCACCGCCCTTGACGGCTCGTTGGAGTCCACGATGGTGTTGACCTCGAACGCCGGCGGCATCCTCAGCGGGTCGGAAGACGCTCAGGAGGCGAGGGCGGCGTTCTTGGAGAAGCGGGCTCCCACGTTTAAAGCTCGCTAGCCGATCTAGGGTCAACCACTCGAGGGAAGGCAAACGCCCTCCCTCGGGCAGAGCTTGGGGGAGATAAACCCAGTCCTGGACAACTCGACATATCGCTGCCTTTTCTTGCGAGTGATAATATTCAGGCGGCGTTGATTTTCAATCGTCTTTGGTGGGTGACCAGCTATGGTGACCGCATTCGAGCTTGTTCCGAAAGGGTACTTCCCAAGAGAGCTTCCCCCTCCATTCACAACCAAACCGTTCGGCAATTTAACTAAACAATGGCGAGGCCAGACGCCACCAGGATTCGCATTAGATTTCCGTAGACCAATAATCACTAGACATGCAATTCATAATCTGACCAGATTTGGATTAGTGAGACGCCAGCTTTCGATTCCAAACCCCGTGAACTTCTATCACATTGCATCTTTATTGGAAATGAATTGGAGTGGATTGCTGCCCAATTGGAACAGCTCGAAGATATCATTGAGCAAACCGAGCGTTGATCCAGCAGCGGCTCGTGCGGTCATTCCTAGCCATCCGTGGAGCAGCCACCCGCTACATCGAGCGGCCTTAAGAGCGACATCAAAATATATCCTGAAATCAGATATTGATGGGTTCTACCCGTCTGTATATACCCACAGCATCCCTTGGGCTATTCATACCAAACCCGCTGCTAAAGCAAATAGGAAACCTAATGCTCTTTTGGGTAATCAAATCGATCGTTGCCTCCAATACGCGCAAGATCAACAAACCAAGGGCATCCCAATTAGCCCCGATACATCACTTGTTATTGCGGAGATCCTCCTTGGAAGAGCTGACGTGGAGCTTGCCAAACTTATCCAGGTCATCGGATTTAGATCTTACGATGACTATGAACTCGGATTTAGATCCCACGCTGATGCAGAAAACGGTCTTGCCGCCCTCCAAGGAGTGCTAGCGGAATACGAGTTGCAGATCAATACCTCCAAGACTAAGATCATCGAACTCCCAGCATATCTTGATCCGCCATGGGGAACTGAACTCGGAGCACTCTCTATCGGCACGCGGTCACAATATCGCGACCTTTTACGCTATGTCGATAGAGCATTTGAACTATTTCGCCAGCATCCCGGAGCTGATGTGTTGAAATATTCTATTAGCCGACTGAATTCGATAGTAATTGCAAGTTCTGAATGGGGGTTCTTTCAGGATTTCTTATTTCAATGTTCCATGGTTGAGCCTGCTACGTTGCATTTGGTCATCGATCATCTACATAGATACGAAGCAGCGGGCTATCCAATTGATAAGGTCAAGCTAGAAACGGTATTGAACACCCTGATGAGTTCCCGTGGCCCTTTGGGTTGTGGTAATGAAGTCGCCTGGGCCTTATGGGGCGCCATCCTTTTCAATATACCTGTTGACCAAATGTCCGCTAAAGTTCTCGAGAAGATGATTGACCCGGTGGTAGCCTTGCTTGCATTAGACGCGAAGAATAAGAATCTGATCTCCAATCAAGTTACGTTCAGTCAATGGCTTGCCAACATGAGCCAAGCCGAGCTTGAAGGAAATCAGTGGCTATTCGCATACGAAGTTAATGTTAAGGGCTGGTTGCCCCTGCCTGGTGGTACCGACTATGTGTTAGCCGATCCCCGGTTTGCTTTGCTAAAACAAAACGGTGTTCATTTCTACGATGATTCACTTGTGTCTGCCCACGGGCCGACCAATCCAATATCGGTGAGAATCCCACGAAACCAGCCGCAAAACATTGACGATAGTCTTGTCCCGTCTTGGGACTCCAATTATTATTGAGCCATACGGACCGAGATACCACTGCGTAACAAATTCGACTTTACGGCTTTAACACCAGCTTGCCGAAGAAGTTGGTCTCTTCCATGGCGCGGTGGGCGGCGGCGGCCTCTGCCAGAGGGAAGGTCCGGTCGACGACGGGTCGGATGGCCCCTCGGTTCAGCATCGCCACGATCTCCCGCATGTCCTCCTTGGTGCCCATGAAGACCCCGTGCACTTCCACCTGCCGGCTGAACAGCAGGCCCAGGTGCAATTCGGCGCGCAGACCGGTGGTGGCGCCACAGGTACCGTAGCGTCCTCCCGCGCGCAGCGACCCGAAAGCCTTGGAGAAAAAGTCGGCCCCCACGTGGTCCACTACCGCGTCCACTCCGGTCCCGCCGGTCAGGGCCTTGGCCCGTTCGGTGATGTCCTCTTCGTTGTAGTTGATCACCTCGTCGGCCCCCAACTCCAAGGCCTTGGCCGCCTTCTCGGCGGTGCTGGTGGTGGCGATAACCCTGGCGCCGATGATGTTCTTGGCCACCTGGATCGCCGCGGTGCCGACACCGGCGGAGGCGGAGAGGACTAACACCGTCTCCCATGGCTTCAGCCGGAGGCGGCGCACAAGCATGTTCCAGACGGGCAGGAAGGTGGTGGGCACGGCGGCGGCTTCCTCGTAGGAGACCGAGTCGGCAATTATGTGGGCGTTGGCCGCCGGCACGGCTACCAACTCGGCGTAGCTGCCGTCCATGGCGCTGCCCATGAAGCGAGGCCTGGGGCACAGGTCATCCTGGCCGGCCAGGCAAGCCGGGCATTGCTGGCAGCTAAAGCGGGGGTTCACCACCACCCGGTCACCGGGCTTGAGCCCGCTCACCCCGCTGCCGGCCTCCACCACGTCGCCCGCGCAGTCGCCTCCCAGTATCAGCGGCGGCGGAAACTCGCGGCGAAGCCCCCGGCCACCCTCCCGGGTGTAGAGGTCCAGCCGGTTCAACGCGGTTGCCCGGACTCGTATCTTTACCTGGTGGGCCTCGATTGCCGGGTCGGGACGCTCGCCGTAGGTCAAGACGTCTGGGCCGCCGTGGGCTTCGATGTAGACTGCCTGCATAGCAACTGCCTCCGTGTGTTTGAGCTATCAGCCGTCAGCTTTCTGCCGGCCGACGGCCAAGGGTATTCGTTAGGCGGCACGGGAGCCGCTCGTCGATCGTATTGCTCACTGCCGATCATGCTGAGACCGCAAAGGTTGAACGATCTGGGCGGAATTCTCAGCGCACTCTGCGTCTCTGCGGTATTGAGTTGGCCGCCCGTGCCCCGCCGCTAGGGCCTGCGCCCGAAGTAGCAATCGTTGCACAGAAAGACGATGGCCAGGGCCTCTTCGTGGCTGCCGATGCGCCCGCAAGAGGGGATGTCGCTGTCCTGGCTCCACGGTTGGTGGAACTCCCCGCCGCACATTTGGCACGTGGTCTGGTGCACCCCGTCCAGTACCGCTCCACAGATGACGCAGGACTCTTCTTCTAGCTCTTCATCCACCACGGCCTAGCCATCACCTCGGCCAAGGATATCCTGCGCCAGCCGCCGCTCTTGCGCTTCGGTCGATACCTTCCGGTCCAGCTTGGCTTCCCGGAGACGCCGCAGGATTCGGCCCACCATCGGGCCGTCGGGCACGCCCATCGCCAGAAGGTCCCGGCCGCTCAAGGTGGGCGCCACGAACTGTAGCTCGTTCAAGTATTCCGCCAGCCGGCCGGCTACCCTGGGTGACCCGGCAACCCGGGAAACCGCCATCACCGCTTCCGGACACGAGCCCTCCACCAGTGAGAACAGCCGGGAACGCGGTAGGGAAGGGCCGGCAAGCTCCGCCTCCCGTTGCCGCAGCGCAGCTGTATCCCGGACCACCTGCGCCCAGGGCTTGGGCATGTTCAGCCGGTGAATCACCGTTTCCGCATCCTCCGGAGAGAGGGGGTACGTCAAGCCCGCGAGGTAGACCAGGGGGATGGTATCGCCGGTCCGATCCTCTCGGGTCCCTACGTCTTCGGCGGAGTTCAAATCCGCGGCTGCCGAGAGCCCCGCCGGGGCTTTCCCGCTTCCCAGGGCAGGATGGATAGCAGCCATTATACCCAGGTCCCAGGCCCGGGTCAGCGCCGGTCCCGGCCGGTCTTCCCGGAAGATCATCTCCAACTCGTGCCGGAAGCGGTCGGCGCCAAGGGCCGCCAGATATCCATCGGCGATGGCGCCCTCGAGCCGGGCCAGGGTTTGGGGCTCGATTCGAAACCCCAGCCGTTGTTCGTACCGGACGGCTCGAAGGATCCGGGTGGGGTCATCCACGAAGCTGTTAGGGTGCAAGGTGCGGATAAGGCCACGGCGGAGGTCGCCCACTCCTCCATGTTGGTCCAGAACCTTCGGCCGGGTCTCTCTGAGGGGCAGGGCCAGCGCGTTCACGGCGAAATCGCGACGGGCCAGGTCGTCTTCAATAGTACCTGGGAAGACCTGTGGCAGGGCCGCCGGATGAGGGTAGACCTCTTTGCGGGCGGAGACCATGTCGACGCGGCAGCCGGTCAGGGCCACCGTTGCCGTTCCGAACCGGGGGTGGGTCAATACCCGTCCTCCCAGGTCCTCCGCTAGTTGGCGAGCCACCTCCGGCCCGTCGCCGTCCACCACGAAATCCAGGTCCCGGACCGGCGCACCCAACAGAGCGTCGCGCACCGGCCCGCCCACCAGGAATATCGCCGGTGATCGCTCCAAGGCTCGGCGGCGGAGGGCCGTCAGTACGGACAGGTTCTCTCCGCCCAAACTGCCTTCAAGGGCGTCCAGGAGAGCGTTAATATGCTGGAATCGCGGCGTGAAAGGCCTCCTGTCGAGGGTATTATAGCATAGGGATGGCGCGTTTCCGGCGATCTCCGGGGCGGTACCGCCGACCCCTGGAGCTATGGCGGAGGGTCACCGGGTCAACCCCGGGCCGGGCCGCGGCGGACAGGCCCGGCGGTCTTTTTGACAACCCTTTCCCGCATGGTACAATCCAAATACGAAGCCGTCCGGAGGCGATATCATGGCTGAAAGTGCGATAACCACCTACTACGATTTTCGTTGACCCTTCGTGTACAATGCCGCCATGTGGCTGGCAAAGGTGGAGAAAGGCTCCGGAGAGGCCATCGAGGTGGACTGGCAACCGTTCTCGCTGGCCCAGGTTAACAGGAAAGATGAGTCAAACCTGAAGTACTGGGAGCAGCCTGAGGTGCTGGACGGCTCCGACAATACCTTGTTGGCTCACCGGGCCGGACTGGCGGCCAAACGCCAGGGCAAGGAGGCGTTCAAGTCGTTCTTCATCGCCTTGCTCCGGGCACGCCACGAGGATAAGAAGGACCTGACCGATCGGGCGGTGATGGAAGAAGCGGCGGGAACGGCCGGGATCGACCTGGCCCGGCTCCGGGAAGACATGGCGGACCCCGATCTACTGCGGGAGTTGGGCGAAAGTCATACCAGGGCCGTGGAAGAGTTCGGCGCCTTCGGAGTGCCCACCTTCGTTTTCCCCGGAGGCAAGACGGCGTTCCTCAAGATGTTTATCCCTCCCGACGATGAGGCGGTGGAAATGTACGACTCGCTTATGAAGGTCATGAGCGAGTTTGCCTACGTTGGGGAGATCAAGCGTCCCCAGCCGCCCTGGCCGCACAGTGTCATCTAGGAGGGATTAGTGGCGGCCGAGGAACTGGAATCCGCTCTGGGTTTGACGTTCCGGAACCGGCAACTGCTTGAGCAGGCCCTGGTCCACCGGTCCTCTGTCAACGAGCAAGGATGGTCGCCCACCGACTCCTACGAGCGTATGGAGTACCTGGGCGACGCCGTGCTGGAGTTGGTGGTTTCCGAAGACCTCTACGGGCGCTTCCCCGACTTGAGCGAAGGGGCTTTGACCAAAGTCCGTTCCGGTCTGGTGTGCCGTGAGAGCCTGGCCCAGGTCGCCCGCCGGCTCAACCTGGGGGACCGCCTCCTGATGGGAAAGGGCGAGGAGGCCACCGGTGGCCGTCTCCGGGAATCCACCCTGGCCGCGGCCTTCGAGGCGTTGGTGGCGGCGGTGTACCTAGACCGAGACTACGCCGAGGCCCGCCGGTTCGTCCTTCGGGTGATGGCCGAAGAGCTTGAAGGGTCCTATCGACTGGGCAGGTTGCCCGAGAACCCCAAGTCCAGCCTCCAAGAATACGTGCAGGGCCAGGGCCTGCCGGCCCCTGTCTACCGGGTGATATCCAGCGAAGGCCCCGATCACGATCCAGTCTTCACCGTCGAGGTCCTGGTCGTCGGCGAGGTGATAGGCGTGGGCCACGGCGGCAATAAAGCGGGCGCCGAGCGGACGGCGGCCGTGATCGCCCTGCAGCAGTTGACCTCGGAGTCCGGTACCGGCTCGTCCGCCGAGGATCCGAAGTAAGCCCGCCGGCGCTGAAGCCTTTCGCCATGCCGCACTGCAATCCGGTCATCGAAACCTTCGGGAAATCAAGTTGAGAGCGGATAGCAAAACTCCCACCAGGTCATTCCGAGTTGTCATGCCCCGGTGGGGCGCCTCCGGCAGCTTCAGACACTTGATGCCCCCCTCTCCCACCGGGAGAGGGGCCGGGGGTGAGGGGCTATTTTCAGAGCGGGAGCGAAGCCGCGAGGAATCTCAGCGTAACCACGAGATTCTTCGCTTTGCTCAGAATGACGAAGTGGCCAGAACAACGGCTTCCAGTCTTGTTACCTGCTCCAAGAATAGTCATCGCTCCTCGTTTTCCGTGAAGGGTTTTGCCGGACAGCCAGACAGCCAGACAGCCAGCTAGAAAGTTTGAGGGTCATTGATGCTCAGGTTTTTCAAACGCAACAAGGAAGAAACCAAGAAACGCACGGATGCGGCAGTCAAGCCCAGCCGCGATCGCTGGTTCGGGCGCATCCTCGGCGTGCTACGATCTTCGCGACTGGACGACTCGGTGTGGGCAGAGCTGGAGGAGATCCTGATCTCTGCCGATGTCGGCGTTGAGACCTCCCTGCGGCTCGTTGAGGACCTGCGGTCCAGGGTTAAGGACAACCGGCTGGAGGACGCGGACCAGGTGTTCGAGGACCTGAAGCGATCCCTGGTCCAAGACCTGGACCTCGAAAGCCCGGATTCCGGGGGGCTCGAGATCGGCGACTCGGATACCCCCTACGTCATCCTGATGGTGGGGGTCAACGGAGTTGGCAAGACCACCAGCATTGCCAAGCTGGCCCACCACTTTCTGCAGATGGACAAGAAGGTGGTCCTGGGCGCGGCGGATACCTTCCGGGCGGCCGCCGCCGAGCAGTTGGAAATCCTCGGAGAGCGGGTGGGCGTAGAAGTAATTAGCCATCGCTCCGGGGCCGACCCGGGAGCGGTGGCCTACGATGCCTATCGGGCCAGCAAGGCCCGGCACGCCGACGTGTTGATCGTCGACACCGCCGGACGGTTGCACACCAAATCCAACCTGATGGAGGAGCTACGGAAGATAAACCGGGTCCTGAAACGGTTGGATCCGGCGGCGCCGCATCAGGTCATCCTGACCCTGGACGCGACCACCGGCCACAACGGCCTGGCCCAGGCCAAGGCCTTCAAAGAGGCGGTGAACTGCACCGGTATATTCCTGGCCAAGCTCGACGGCACGGCCCGAGGAGGAATTGCCCTTGCCATCAAACAGGAGTTGCAGGTGCCGATCCTCTTCATTGGCACGGGGGAAGGCATCGACGATCTGGCGCCCTTCGACTCCAGGGAGTTCGTCGAGTCGTTACTTGCTCCCGTATCGTGACTTCAAACTCTCCGCCGTCGGATACCCGCGAGTGGGCGCCGGTTGACGGCCGATGGCTGATCGCACTCGGGTCGAGCAGTGGTTGACGCGCTAACCTGGCTCCTGGCCATCGAGCTTCTGGGTCTCTTGGCCTTCCCCTTGGCCTTTGTCCTCTTCCAGAGGTTGCCCGACCGGGGGTTCACGCTGGCCAAGCCCCTGGCCCTGGTGGTTTTCTCCTACGTGCTGTGGGTCGCCGGCCTGACCCAGTTGATCCCCAACACCCGCGTTACCATCATCGTGATCCTCGTCCTGGGCGCGGCCGCCAGCGGCCTGGTGTTCCGGGCCACGGCCGGCCGGGTCAAGGTGTTCCTCCGGGAAGAATGGCGGACCTTGGTGGTCGCCGAGGCCGTGTTCCTGGCCTTCTTCTTGCTGTGGCTGGGCATAACTTCGGAGTCGCCGGCCATCAGCCACACCGAGAAGCCGATGGACTTCGGCTTCATGAACGCCGTGTTGCAGAGCAGGTTCTTCCCTCCGGAAGACCCTTGGCTGGCAGGCCACTCCATCAGTTACTACTACTTCGGCCACTTCATGATGGCCTTTCTGGTCAAGCTGACCGGCATACCGTCCAGCGTGGGTTACAACCTGGCCGTATCCCTGGTGCCCGCGTTGGTGGGAATAGGCGCCTTCGGCCTGGTGTACAACCTGGTGCGGCTGTCGCGCGGCAGCCGGGCGGCGGCCCTGGGCTTCGGCCTGGCGGCGCCGGCCCTGGTCTTGCTGATCGGCAACCTTGAAGGGGCGATGGAGTTCCTCCACGCCCAAGGTTGGGGCGGTGACGGCTTCTGGGAGTGGGTCGGCATCAAAGGCCTGGAAGGGGGCTCCGCCAGCTCGGGTGGCTTTCCCGACCAAACTTGGTGGTGGTGGCGCGCTACCCGGGTCATCGATACTTTGGCGGACGGCGGAAGTCTGGACTACACCATCACCGAGTTCCCCATGTTCAGCTTCCTGCTGGGCGACCTGCATCCCCACGTCATGAGCCTCCCGTTCGTGGTCCTTGGCCTGTCCCTGGGACTCAACCTGCTCCTGTCACCCGCCAGGCTGGGGCCCGGCTGGCTGCTCCGCCACCCGCTGGAGTCCCTCGCCATCGCCCTGTTCGTCGGGTCCCTGGCGTTCATCAACACTTGGGACCTGCCCCTGATGGCAGGGATCCTGGGGATCGTGGTCCTGGTTAAGAGCTATGGTGACCATCGGGGAGACCTGTCGCGGGCGGCGCTCAACGGGGCCGCTGTGTTGGTTCCCATCCTGATCGTGGCGGTGGTCCTGTTCCTGCCTTTCTACTTGACCCTGAGCAGCCAGGCCTCGGGGATACTGCCGTCGCGTGACGTGAGCACGCGGCCGTTCCTATTCTTTCTGACCATGGGCCTCTTTTCCATGCTGGCGGTCTCGTTTGTCCTGCGGCAGCTGTCCGGCCTGGCCCGGCCCAGCCAGGACGAGGCGCCCGCCGCCAGCCTGATACTGGTGGTGGTCCTGTTGCCCCTGGTGGTCTGGGCCATGATTGTCCTGTTCCTGACCATCGTCGACGACGGGGCCGCTGCCGCCATCAGGAAAGTCGGAGGCCGGGCCCTGTGGGTCCTGCCGGGTCTCGCCATCGTATCGGTTGCCGCGTTCAGCGCGGCTCAGCGGGTGCGGCTGGGCCGGGAGCCCGCGGCCGCGTTCACCCTGCTGTTGCTGGCGATGGCCTTTTATCTGCTGGTGGGAGCCGAGTTGTTCTACGTCGTCGACTCTTTCGGCGGCGGCCTCCGGCGGATGAACACGGTTTTCAAGATCTACTATCAGGCTTGGCTGCTTCTGGCCCTGGCCGGGGCCTACGGGCTGTATTTCTGGCGCTCCCACCGGCCTCGGGTCGGGCCCGGCCCGGATGGACACACCGGTCTCGGCCGTTGGGCCCTTCGCCTGGGTGATTACGCCTGGATCGCGGCCGTAGCGCTGCTGCTGGTGGCCTCGGCCTACTATCCGGTGGGAGCGGTCCTGGACCGGACGGGCCTACTGCGCCCGGGCCACACGCTGGAGGACAACACGCTGGACGGCCTGCGGTTCATCCAGGCTGGGAACCCCGGGGAGTACGCGGCCATCCGGTGGCTGCGGGATGAGGCCTCCTGGGGCCGGATCGTCGAGGCGGTGGGTGACGACTACTCTGACTACGGGAGGATCTCCGCCGCCACCGGCCTGCCGACCGTCCTGGGCTGGAAGGGCCACGAACTTCAGTGGCGAGGAAGCAGCCGGTCCTTCGAAGGCCGGGAGGAAGACGTGGCTCGAATCTACGAAAGCGACGACGCCGAGGAGGTGCGCCAACTGCTGGAATGGTATGATGTCCGGTACGTTTACCTGGGCCGCCGGGAGCGGGCTGAATACGGCGGCGCGCACCTGGCGGGCTTCGGTAGCTTCTTGAAAACCGCCAATGAGTGGGAGGGCGTAGTAATCTACGAACTAACTGATGGAGTTGGCCAGGTTGGCTCAGCCGGCTATGACTAGAACTGGGGTAGGCGGGGTCCGAAGGTTGCCCCGCCGGGCCCTCGGATTTTGGCACGACCGGACTTTCGGCTGGCTGGAGGCGGGCGTCCTGGCCGTGGTGCTCCTGGCCTTGGGCATGCGCCTGTGGGAGTTGGACGGGCGGGCCATGCACTACGATGAGGGTATCCACGTCCACTACGCCTGGCGCCTGTTCAACAGCGACGGCGCGTTGTGGGGCTGGCCCTGGGTGTTCGGCACCGACTTCATCCACTCCCCCTGGATGCACGGTCCCCTCCAGTTCGAGCTTACCGCCCTGGTTTTTCGCCTGCTCGGAGATAGCGATTTCACCGCCCGGCTGACCTATGTGATCTTCGGCGTGGCTCTGGTGGGACTGCCCTATTTTCTCCGGGACTACCTGGGCCGGGCCGGAGCCCTGCTGGCGGCGGTAATGCTTGCCTTTTCACCCACGCTGCTCTACTTCAGCCGTTTCGGACGCAACGATATTCTGATGGCCTTCTGGGCGGCGGCGATCCTGGTCTTGATGTGGCGCTTTATTCACGAGGGCAAACACCGCTACCTGTATTTGGCGTCGGCCGTGCTGGCTTTCATGTTCGCCACCAAGGAGACCGCGTACATCGTGGTCCTGATCTTTGGGGCGATGATGTTTCTACCGGCGTTGCAGGACTTGGTCCCCTGGGCTTTGGGCCGGACCAAGTTTACCGAGATGGCCGGCCCGGCCGGGTTTCTGCTGCTGCTGGTTACTCTGACGCTACCCCAGTGGGCGCCCATGGCGTGCCTGGCTCAGGACGCGGTGGGCCTGACTCTGTGCAACGCGGAAGGGGTTACCGGTGGCCTGGTGGGTGCCCCCGACTGGGGCGGGTCCTTTGTGGCCTTGCCGGTCTACGCCGCCCCGTGGTGGTTCCATGGGCTGGCCGTCGCGTTACTGGCGGGTACCCTGACCTGGATGAGCACCAGGACTGGGAGGGGCTCCAATGGCCCCCGGTTGACGCCGCGCCGTCTGGTGACGGGAGTTGCCGTTCCCCTGGCGATGGTGGCGGCCACTCTGGTGGTGGTGTTTCGCCCGATCGACCAGGTCTGGTCTTTGGCTGAGGTCCCGGTATTGGACTTTATCGTCACCGGTGTGGTGGCCGGCTTTGCCGTAGGCACCTTGGCCGTGGCCAGGCACCCTTGGAGGCAGGCGGCGCTGCTGATAATCTTGCCGGCCCTGGCCGCCGTGGCCTACGCGTTCTGGTTTACCGGCGTGGTGAACGTGGATTCCATTGTCAACGGCGTGCTCCCCGGCGGTATCAACGTGGACGCCAGCGCCAACGCGGTGCCGGTGAACTTCCTGGTGGCGGGCGGGCTCTTGCTGGCTGCCATCGCCCTCTCCGTCTACTTTGGGGTGCTCTGGCTGGGTGGAAGGTGGTTGACCTGCGCCGGGATCTTCTACGCCATCTGGCTCACTCTGTACACGACCCTGTTCACCAACCTGGCCGGGGCTTTCAGCGGCGTGTGGCAAGGGATGGGGTACTGGTACGCCCAGCAGGATGTCGGCCGAGGGAACCAGCCCTGGTACTACTACTTCGTGGGCCTCTCGGTGTACGAGCTGCTGCCGGTAGTCTTCGGCGTGGCGGCGGCGGTGTACTTCGTGAAAAAGGGGGACGTATTGGGCCTGGCCCTGGCGTTCTGGGCGAGCTTGACCTTTATCGCCTACACCGTGGCCAGCGAAAAGATGCCCTGGCTTCTGGTCAACGTCTCTTTGCCCCTCATCTGGCTCTCCGCCAAATACCTGGGCGAGTTGGCCGAGCGGGTCCGGTGGTGGAACGCCCTGCGACGGGGACATGGGGTCTTGCTGATCCTGCCTCCCCTGGCGATGGTGGCGATGGTGTACCTGCTCTACAGCTATACCGACCCGGGAGAGCGGTTCTCGACTCCCCACTGGGCACTGGTGGCCAGCACTGCCCTGCTGGCATTGGCGGCGGCGTACCTGGTGAGGTTGGCCCAACCGGGCCGGGGGACGGCCCTGGCTGGCCTGGGACTGGCGGGCCTGCTGCTGGGTTTCGGCGCCATCGGCGCGGTGCGCGCCACCTACACCTACGACGACTCCAACCTGGAGTTGCTGGTCTACGCCCAGGGCAGCAAGGACCTTCGGGATACTTTCCAGGACCTCGACAGCCGGGCCTTCGCCAACCAGCCTACGCCGGGGGCCGTCAAGGTCGATTACGATCTCTGGTATCCCTTGCAGTGGTACGTCCGCCAGGAGGCGAAAGACGACACCTTGAGATACTTTAGTTTCCCCAAGAAGGAGGATAACAAGGACAAACCCCTCTGCGACGCCTTGCCGGATGAGCCCAACACGCCGATAGTGCTCCTCAGCGACGATCACGCCAACCACAACTGCGACGCCTACGCCGATTACGAGAAGGTCGGACCTTCCACGAACCTCCTGTGGTTCTACGAAGAGGCCTACCGCAGGCCGGGAGAGAACCGGCAAGCAGAAGGGCATCTATTTGGCCGGATTCCTGGCAAAGATCAAGTCACCAAAGACTTCCGGTACTTCAAGTCGGTCGCCGTCGACCGGGAGGCCTGGTTCGGCGCCCTGGACTACGTGATCTTCCGCAATCTCGACAACAACTGGTACGATTCCAAATACTACAGCTTCTTGCCTCCGTAGCCGGAAACGCCTTCTTCACATGCCGCTCCAGGTCTCACCAACCCGGTTCTCCGACGCTTCGGGACTCTCGCTCAGGCCTGCCACGGGGCCGGTACGCCGGCAAACGTTTCCCCGTGACGGCGCGAGCATCTGGGATGACCGCCCGGTTGCTGGATGGCGTCCTCACCCTCGTTCCCGCTCCCTGGTGCATTATCAGGAGACTTCTTCGGAACTTTGGCGGGCACCATCATGTAGGGGCGCAATATATTGCGCCCCTACTGACATCCATCCAGAAGCGGAGTCGCTGAACGTCTCTCCTGAAACTGTACTGGGGAGAGGGATGCCCTGGCGCAGCTTGGGTTGGGCGAGGGTAAAGGGCTCCGCGTCTGCCCGCATTTGCCTTGTGGAAGCCCGGCGGGCTCTCGTATACTGGAATCCCGGCTCCGGTACCGCGGCACCCTTCCGCGAAGGCGCCGGGAGGGGCTCCGAGCAGACACTCAGGTCTTCCCTCACCTTAACGCAGGATTTGGCACATTGCTGACCCGTAACTGGCAACTCTGGATCGGGCTGGGCGTGAGCATCGCCCTCTTGCTGGTCCTCGTCCTCCAGGTGGACCTGGGGGAGATGGCCGACTCCTTGGCCGACGCCAACTACGTCTACGTGATTCCGGCGATCGCACTGTATTTCGTGGCGGTCTATTTCCGGGCTCTACGTTGGCGGTTCCTGCTCTCCCCATTGCGCCTGTTTCCGGTTGGGCGGCTTTACCCGGTGGTGGTCATCGGCTACATGGCCAACAACCTGTTGCCGGCCCGGTTGGGGGAGTTGGTTCGCTCCTATTACCTGGCCCGGCGGGAACGGGTCAGCACCAGCTTCGCGCTGGCCACCGTGGCGGTGGAGCGGGTCTACGACGGGCTGACGCTCCTCGCCTTCGCCGCCTTGGCGGGTCCGGTACTCCTGCTGATGGGGGAGTTCGACGGTACCAGCGATACCTCTCGCGCCACCTGGATAGTCCTGGCCGGTCTCATCGTGGCCTTGTTTACCGGGGCCCTGGTCTTTCTCACGCTGCTGGCGACAACACCCCGGTTCATCGAATTCTTCTACCGGACACTGATCATCGTCCCGGCCCGGTTCCGGCCCAAGGTCCGGGCCCTGGTGGGCACCTTTGTCGACGGCCTGAGCGTCCTCAGTTCTCCCCGGAAGCACCTGGAGCTGTTCTTCCTCTCCCTGCCCATATGGCTCCTTGAGGGGACCATGTACTTCCTGATCGCCTATTCCTTCGGAATCGACGAGTACCTGGGCTCGGTGGGGGCGTTGATTCTTGCGATAGTCTTTCTCACGGCGACATCGAACCTGGTCACTGCCCTCCCCACCGCCATCGGCGGCATCGGCCCCTTCGAACTGGTAGCCCAGCAGACGTTGATGGCGATGGGGGTAGGAGCGTCAGTTGCCGGGGTCTACGCCGCCTTCGTGCATTTGGTGGCCCTGTGGCTTCCGGTCAACCTGGTGGGCCTGGCCATCCTGTGGAGGCAGAACATCTCGTTGAAAGGGCTGACCGGCCCGCCTCAGGAAGGGCCCACTGACCCGGAAACGGCGGCCAGGCACCCAGCAGGGGCCGGGCAATTCTCCACCCAGCCCGCGAAGGAAGACTTGACATGAGAGTCGGTATCATCGGTGGGGGCGCGGCCGGGCTGGCCGCGGCCTACGAACTGACCAAGCAGGGCCACTATGCCGAGGTGTTCGAGCAGGCCCCGTTTCTGGGCGGGCAGGCCTCCACCTTCGACGTCGGCGGCGGGCGGCTGGAGAAGGGCTACCACCACCTGTTTGTCAGCGACGTGGATATGACCGGCCTGATCCACGAGCTGGGGCTGGGAGAGAAGCTGGCCTGGTTGGAGTCTCAGGTGGGGCTGTACCACGACGGCAAGATCTGGAGCTTCAGTACCCCCACGGACCTGCTCCGGTTCAAGCCCTTATCTCTATTCCAGCGGCTTCGGGTGGGCTTCTGGACCTTTGTCCTGCAGAAGACCAAGAACTGGCGCAAATTCGAGGGTATCACCGCCGGAGACTGGATCGCCGGCCACATGGGGCGGCGGGCCTACGAGGTCATCTGGGAGCCGCTGTTGCGGGGCAAGTTCGGTGAATACCACGACCAGGTGAGCATGACCTGGCTATGGGGCAAGATCTACCTGCGGGTGGCATCCCGGGGCAAGGGACTGCAGAAGGAGCGCCTGGGCTATCCCATGGGCAGCTTTGGCGAGGTCATCGACACCCTGGGGGAACGGATCGTGGAGCAGGGTGGCGACGTCCACATCTCCGCCGGCGTGAAGCGGGTGGCCGTGGCGGACGGTGCCGCCGCCGGGCTGGAAGTGGTGCTGCCGGGCCAGGAGCCGGAGATCCGGGAATATGACGCCGTGATCGCCACTACCCCCTCCTACATCTTCACCCGGCTGGTGCCTCCCCTGCCGGACGACTACCGGGAAAAGCTGGAAGGCGTCAAGTACCTGTCGGCGGTTTTGATGGTGCTGGTGCTGGACCGGCAGCTATCTCCCAAGTACTGGATGAACATCGCCGACACCAGCGTGCCCTTTGTGGCCGTCATCGAGCACACCAACATCATCGACAAGTTGCTGTACGGGGGAAATCACATCGTCTATTTGAGCAACTACCCCAACCGGGACAGCGAACTCTACCGGAAGAGCGCCGAGGAGCTTCTGGAGGATTTTATCCCCCACCTGCGGAGGATCAACCCGGACTTTGACCGAACTTGGATACTGGAGTACCACCACCACCGTCTGGACGGCGCCCAGCCGATCATCGGGGTCAACTACGGCGAGCGCATTCCGGACCATCGGACGCCGTTCAAGAACCTGTACCTGGCGAACACCACCCAGATCTACCCGGAGGACCGGGGCACCAACTACTCGGTGCGCCTCGGCCGCCGGGTGGCCAGGATGGTCTTGGAGGACGCGGGGCAGGTTTAGCTGAATATCTACCTTGCTCTTGCAAAATCTGAGCCAGGGAGTAAAATCAGTTCGCGGCCATGAGGGTGCGACGCCAAGCATCCACCGGAACCGAGAGATTAACGATGAGCTACCGGGACGCGGCGCCCGAATGGGAATAACCCGCGGCCCGGTGACTCCGCGAAAAACAAACCCCAGGAGTTGAGCGTGCCGAAAGAGAACGCCGGATCGACCAACGCCCGTGAATCGCGCCGGAACTTCCTGACCAAGTTGGGACTGGGCGCGGCCGCCTTGGCCGCCGTAACGACGCCCCTCGCTTGGATGGGACGCCGCAAGAACGACGCCCCTGCCGAGATGACCATGGCGTTTCCGGGCGAAGATTCCATCTTTCACCCGGCCAGCGACCCCCGTCTGGATCCTCGCCGCCGGCAGGGCTAAGTAAGGCCTCGCCCGGTCCGGGGGCACTCGCCATCCGGGCCGAGGTTCAACAGGACATCCCCTCCCTTCCAGTCCGCTCCGCGCACCGTGGAACGGCTGATCCGGCCTAGGGGGTGGGACTGGATATAGCTCCAAGAAGGCTGCTCCGTGATTCCGGGGAAGAACCTTTCTCGGCGTAGGCCCGTGGATGGAAGGTGTTGGAGCATGCCACAAACCAGGCTTTCAGTTGGAAATGTTGATATCCTGGTCCTGCACGATGCCAAGTTGGCTTTGCCCCTGAACCAGACCCTTCCCCACGTTCCCCCTGAAGCATGGACCCCCTACCAGCATCAATACCCCGAAGGATTCGACGGGACCGACAGCCTGCGCGTTCATTTCGAGTGCTACCTGATCCGCTCCCAGGGCCGCACTATTCTGGTAGACACGGGTCTCGGCAGCAACGCTTCCAACCCGGGTACGGTCACTTCCCTCGCCGGTGGCCAGGACGGCCGCTTGATGGAGGAGTTTGGCTCCGCCGGGCTGCGGGCTGAGGACGTGGACACCGTGTTCCTCACCCGCCTGCACCCCGACCACGTGGGCTGGAACCTGACTCCCGGAAGCCCTGCTCCCGCCGCGACGTTTCCCAGGGCCCGGTACGTCGCCCACCAGGCCGATTGGGACATGTTCAAATCGCCCCAAGATGAGGAAATCTTCGGGTTCAAGTTTTGGGAAGAGACGATCGGCCCCCTGGAGGAATTAGGTGTCCTCGACCTCCTGACGGGAGAACACCCCCTGACCGGCGAGGTCACGGCCATCTCAACTCCCGGCCACACGCCGGGCTCCATGAGTTTGGCCATCGTTTCGGGAGGTGAGCGTGCCCTGATCATGGGCGACGTGTTCCACAGCCCGGCCCAGGTTACCGAAACCGATTGGGTTTTCAGTTTCGACTCGGACCCCGCCCTCGCTGTTCAGACCAGGGCGCGCCTGGTGGACCGGGCGGAGGCCGAGAATGCCGTGATGGCCATCTGCCACCACAGTGGGTTCGGACGAGTGGTGCGAGCCGAGGGGCGCCGGTACTGGCAGGTACTCTATCCTCCCGCCGCTAGCGCCGGCCGAACTCCCGGTCCATCTGGTAAGAGCTGAAGTGGAGCATGGTGGGGCGGCCGTGGGGGCAGGTGTGAGGGTTGTCGCTTGCCTCCAGCTGTTCCAACAGGGCGCCCATCTCGGCCTCGGTCAAAGACTTCCCGGCGCGAATGGCGCTGTGGCAGGCTATCGAGGCGGCCAGGACATCCTCCTGCTGGCGTAGCAGCCCCTCGAAGGCCACCATGTCCAGGACATTGACCAGCGATTGGGCCGGGTCCTGGCCGGTCAAGACGCTGGGCACGGACCGCAGCAGGTAGGCATTCTCCCCGAAGGACTCCACATCGAACCCGTACGACGCTAGGAACTCGGCGTTGCTCTTGAACACCCCGGCCTGCCCGGCCGTCAGCTCCACCGTCACGGGCTCCAGCAGCGGTTGCGACTGGGCGGTGCGCTCCGAGGCCCGCCTCCGAATCTGGTCGAACAACACCCGCTCGTGGGCGGCGTGCTGGTCCACCAGGAACATCCCCTCGGGTCCTTCGGCCACGATGTAGGTCAGTTTGACCTGGCCCACAACCTTGAGGGCCGGCAAGTCTTGCCGGGGCACAGCAGCGCCCGGGGGAGCGGGGTAGTCTTGCTGTTGGCCGGTAAAGGCGCCGCGGGGATAAAACGAGCCCATCCGCTCGGTTGAACCTGGCGAAGCCGGCCAAGGCGGCGCCAGGCCCGGCGGCCGGCCCGTGGGAGGGAATATTTGAGGGACGGGGGAGTCGGCCACCAGAGCGGCCCGTACCGCTCGCTGGAGCGTCGAGAATACCTTGCCTTCCCGGTGGAACCGGACCTCCCGCTTGGACGGGTGGGAGTTCACGTCCACCTCGGCATAGGGGATGTCCAGGTTGAGGGCCGCCAGGGGATAACGCCGGTCGGGCAGGAGCCCATGGTAGGCTTCCTCGATGGCGTAGGACAGCATGCGGCTGTTGATCCAACGCCGGTTGACGAAGAGGGTCATGTAGGTGCGATTGGCCCGGTGCAGGCTCGGTGGGCTGGCGAATCCTTCCACCCGGTAGCCGGTCTCCGGGTCTTCACCACTCACCTCCAGCATGGCTTCCGCCACCTCGGCGCCGTACAGCGCCAGCAAGGTCTCCCGGGGCCGGCCGTTGCCCGGAGTGGCCAGCGTCGAGCGGCCGTCTACGATCAACTGGAAGCGGATGGTGGGAAAGGCCAGGGCGTAGCGGGCGACCAACTCTTGGACCCTGGAAGTCTCGGTGGAGTTGGTCTTGAGGAATTTGCGCCGGGCCGGCATATTCCCGAAAAGATCGGAAACCTCGACCGAGGTGCCGGGCGGACACCCTTGAGTGCCGGACCGGACCTCCCGGCCCCACCGCAGCTCGACGTGGCGGCCCGCTTGGGCCTGCTGGGGGCGGGTGGTCATGGTCAAGCGGGATACGGCGGCGATACTGGGTAGGGCTTCACCCCGGAAGCCTAGCGTGGCCACGGCCTCCAGTTGCTCGACGGTATCCAGCTTGCTGGTGGCGTGCCGCTCGAAGGCTAGTTCCACCTCTGAGGCGTCGATGCCGTTGCCGTCATCGGTGACCCGGACCAACTCCACTCCGCCGGACTTGATCTCCACGATGATCTGGGAGGCCCCGGCGTCGATGGAGTTTTCCAGCAACTCCTTGACCACCGAAGCCGGCCGCTCCACAACCTCTCCGGCGGCGATCTTGATGGCCAGTTCCGGCGGCAGCACTTTGATGGGCATGGTAGAGCCTAGATCAGGGGGACGGTGGTGCCCTTCGCCCGGTATTGGCGTTCCTCGGAAGTGCCGGTTTGAATAAAGTCGCAGACGATCTTGTAGACCCGGTCCATTTCTTCATCGAAGTTGCGTTTGAAGAAGTAGGGCGGCACCCAGACTCCTCCAAAGGCGCCAACCACTTCAGGGTAATCGTCGATCACGAACTCCGGCTCGAAGGGGACCTTCAGTTCCGCCAGCCGCTCGTGAAAATGGTGGGTGGGCTTTTCATAAACACCGCTGGTAAATGGGCCCAGTTCGTGTTTCTCCACCACCTCCCAGCGCTCCCCCATGCCGGACCAGATGTATATCTCGTGGCCATCGCTTATCAGCTTTTCAAAGTTCTCTTTGGTACCGGGCCGGAGGCTGTCGTCCAGCCCCAGAATCGTGTAATCCACATCGAAAAAGATCTTCATATATGGGTATCTGCCTTCTTTCCTCGAAAAACGATTTGCAAATCCGTGGGTGATTATAACGCATAATCGCCGCCGATTACAGCATGAATAATTATGCACGAATCAACGGTTAAATTCCCCAGCCAAGCGCACCGGTTGGAATGGAGGGGCGCCGGGTCATCCGGTACCCTCCAGTGCGGCCTCGATTGACCTCAGGTTCGCTCCCACCACCAACCGCCCGCCGATGCGGGCCAGGGGCCGGCGGACCAACCGGGGCTCCTCGAGAATCAGCGCGAGCATCTCCTCCTCGGACAGCTCCCGGCCTGCCATGCCCTTCTGCTTCAAGCTGGGGCTGCGCCAGGCGAATAGCTGAGAGAAACCCACTTCAGAGGCCAGCTCCCGGACCTCACCCTCGGTGAACGGTTCCTTGAAGAAGTCCCGCTCGTCCAGCTCCAGGCCTTTTTGTAAGAGCAACTCTCTCACTTTGCGGCAGGACGATCAACGGGGCCACCAGTAGAACGCTACTTTATTACTCAAGAGGTACCTCGCACGAACATTTTAGGCTAACCGTGTGCATGTAAACGGTCCCTTTCCGTTGTTGGCAAACTAATTTACCGCTGTCAGGCTCGGGAGTTTCGACACCCATTTTCTTGTTGGCTATAATGGCGTTGTGTTGAGAATGCTGTTTGGGCGCATCGGGTATCCCATTCGAATCCACCTTACCGTATCGTTCGTGACGGCCAGCGCTTTGTTGTTTCTCGTGTTCGCTTCGGACAACACGTTGGACGATTTGGGGATGATGGATAACCGGACCGTCTATACACTGGGCTTCGGCCTTGGTCTGGTCTTCTCAAGCGCCGCCATTATTATTCGGTTCGGAGTTCATGCTATCCACTGGGGATTGATCGCTCACAGCCGAAGTACCGTCATCACTACCCGCCAAGAGGGCCTCCATCACCTAACTGAACCGCAAAAGGCAATCCTGAGACGCTTTATCATGATCGAATCGAAAACTCAAACCCTGCCATCGGGTGATGGTGCCGTTAAAGGGTTGAGATTCGCTCGAATCATTTATCGTTCCGCCGATGCCGTACCGAGCGACACCGTGGACCAAAGTTCTCCCATGTTTGACTATATCATCCATGATTGGGCTTGGGATTACATCAACAAACACCCTGAGATTCTGTAATGGGCGTCTGCCAGGCACAATCTCTTTGATGCGTCGAGGTGCAAGAGGGCATCCAGCCCCGCCAGGCGCCCCTCCCCTCGGTCCCCTCCTTGGTATGGAAGGGAAGCTGACGTTCCAGGACCTGGGCGGAAACTTGCGGCACACCTTGCCGCTTGGGCGTGTGCTGACCGCTGAGCGCTGACGGCTTACGATTTCTTGTGCGGCGCTGGAACCGGGTGGTAGAATTGTCCCGGTTAGGGGGCGTGTTGTGGACATAAGAAAAGCCGTCATTCCCGCCGCGGGTCTGGGTACCCGGTTCCTGCCCGTCACCAAGTCGGTCCCCAAAGAGCTTCTGCCCATCCTGGAAAAGCCGATGCTTCAGTACGTGGTGGAGGAAGCGGCAGAGGCTGGAATCGAGCAGGTCATAGTCGTCACTTCACCGGGCAAGGAATCCGTGGCCAGCTACTTCCACCCGGAGCCCGAGCTGGAACACCACCTGGCCGCCTCCGGCGCCGTCGACCTGCTGGAAGGGGTGCGCCACGCCACCAGCCTGGTCCAGGTGTCCTTCGTCATCCAGGAGAAACCCCTGGGACTGGGCCATGCGGTGTTGATGGCGCGTGAAGCGGTGGCCGGGGAGCCCTTCGTGGTCATCCTGCCCGACGACATTGTCGTCCATAGCCCCGGCGTGGTTGCCCAGATGAAAGCGGTGGCCCAGAAGACCAGCGCCGGCGTGGTCGCCGTGGAAGAGATGCCCAGAGAAGTCATCGACAAGTATGGGGTGGTGGATGCCACCGAGGTGGAGGAACGGGTGTTTCGTATCCACGGGATGGTGGAGAAACCTCCTCGAGACGAGGCCCCTTCCAACCTGGCCGTCGTGGGCCGCTACGTGTTGACCCCCGAGATTTTTGACTGCCTGGAGCGCACCCCGCCGGGCGCCAAGGGCGAGATTCAGTTGACCGACGGGCTGCTTCTGCTGCTGGAGAGCCAGGAGCTATACGCCTACGAGTTCCTGGGACGCCGCTACGATGGAGGCAGCCCCCTGGGGCTGTTGCGGGCGTCCCTGGAGTTCGCCCTGGCCCGGGAGGACACCCGCGAGGCGGCCCGGACCCTGGTGCAGGATGTCCTGGAGCAAGCCCCTCCGGCGGTCCGGAAATCAGCAGAACGCAGCTAGGCAGGCGTGAATTTGACGACCCGAATAGATGAACACCTGGAAAACTTTCGCACCATCGAGTCCCAGATTCTCCAACTCCTCGACGGCATGGACTATTGCCTCGACTGGAAGCCCGATTCTTCCGCCTGGTCGGCTCGGCAAGTGGTGTACCATTTGCTGGAAACCCCTGAAGGCGGCCTACACCAGGTCCTTTGGGGCATGCTGTCCGGAGAGATGGCGGAATTTGACATTTGGGCCGACCTGGACAACCTGACCCCGGACCGGCTGGCCTACGACACCGAACAGTTGCGCGAGGATATCGGCGAGTTTTTCCGGGGGATGGCGGAAGTCCTCGGGACCGCCACCGACGACGACCTTGACACCAAGGCGATCCTGGCCCGGCATAGGGTGCGGGGCCGGGAAAATGAGCGCACCCTACAGGACTTGCTGGACGGGATCTTTGCCCATCACTGGGGGAGCCACCTGGACCAGATCAGGGAACTTCGAACCTCGCTTGGGATGTAGCCGCCTGCAACTTGCCTTTGGCACTCCCGGGACGCCGGTGATCAAAATACCGGTCCGGCCGGCTCAACGCGCCTGCTTATGGCGTTCATGCCAGTAGGCTTGAGCGAACTGTTTGGTGTATGATAAGAGGTGACCGTCTCGTAGGGCGGTCTCAAATAGCCGAGAAAGCCTGGGAGGGCGCTCCCGCGGGAAGCAAGCTCCTTCCGGTCCAGCAAACAAGGGGGGACCATGGCCGAGAGCAAGCCCAAGCGGGCGAAGCGAGAAGAGACGACCGAGGAATTCGTCAAGCGCATGAACCAGCAAGTGGTTGTGCGTAACGGGCTGAAGAAGCAACTTAAAGGGGCCCGCCGGTAACCTCCATGGCGCTTGACCGTTGTCGGCGCCTTGGAACTCCTCCTCTACCCCCCCCCCGAAACAGTCTCCGCTTAGACTGCCCGCCCGTTCCAGGGCTAACGCACCGTCTTGCCAATAGCTTTGCATCGGCGAAAGTGTGCGACATTCCCGCCCACCTTCGCCGGGATGACGAACCGGGCATCAATCCATCTACGAGACACTAGCCTGGCCTGCTGTCCGGCGATATTCCCCCGTAGATGCTGGCCACACTGCCGCGCCCCAATGCCCCGAAACACGTCTCCGAAACCTCGCTCTGGCCACCGTTTAGCATCAAGCTTCTATGCGGTATACACGAGCGGCGGTGTCGTGGAACATGGCGGCGCGCTCCGTGGCCGAGTAGCCCTTCGACAGCCGTTTGAAGGCGTTGAATACCACGTTGTATGAGTAAGCCACTTTGTCGACCGGGAAGTTGCTTTCGAACATACACCGGTCGGGCCCGAACTGTTCGATGCAGTAGTTCAGGAGCGGCGACATCGTTCCGGCCAGCTCCTCCGACCCCACGGGGACCTCCCGCTTAGTCCAGTCGAAGCCGTACCGGGCTTGGCCAATGCCGCCCACCTTCATGACGATGTTGGGGCATTTGGCCACGGCGGCCACGCCCCGTCTCCACTCGGGAAACACCTCGTCGTCGCGGTTGGCGTAGGGGCCTATCCGGTGCAGTCCGCCGCTATGGTTCAGCACGATGGTGAGTTCGGGTATGGCGTTGGCGAAATCGGCCAACTCGCCCAGTTGGGGGAAATACATGAAGCCTTCCAGCAGGAACCCCATCTCCGCCAAGACCCGCGCGCCGGCCCGGTAGCCATCGGTGGCCAGGACGCCCTGTATTTCCCGGTCCGGCACCTCTGGGCTCGGGTCCCAGCCCGTCGAGTGGCGGATGCCGCGAAACCGATTGGGGCTGGCAGCCTGGAGTGCCTCAAGGACCGGGCGCACTCCGTCGCCCAGCTTCAAGTCGGCCCTGCCAATGATGGCGACGGCGGCGCGGGCCGGTCCGTGAGCCCCGGTGGCGAATTCATCGGCCAGTTTCTGCACGAACTCCACCTCGCCCACCGAGTGCAACTCCTCGGGGCCATCGATGCGGTACTCGGACCGGGCCTCGATGAATACGGTGGAACGGACGTTATGGCCGCTGTTGATGTCGGCCGCCAGCTCCGCCGGCAGGTATTGCTGATAGGCCGCCGGCTCGGGCCGGTGCACCCAGAAGTGGTGATGGGGGTCGCAGATCGGAATCTCCGGCTCCAGGGTGGGCTCTTGGGTTAGAGCCAGCCAGTCATTGCCTACGAGTGGCATGGTGGCGCCTCCGCTACAGTATTTGGCGGTCGGATCATATCACAACCCAGGCGCGCTCCCGAGCCTCCGCTCCTGTTGCAGGAGCAGGTGGCAGTTGCGGCGATGGCCGGTCTAGCGGCCGGGACTGGCCTTCAGGGACAGGGAGATTCGCTTTCGGCCCAGATCCACCTCCAGCACGGTGACGTCGACCGGCTGCTGCAGCTGGACTATCTCCGACGGGTCGCGAACGAAACGGTCAGCGAGTTGGCTGATGTGAATGAGCCCGTCCTGGTGTACTCCAACGTCGACAAAGGCCCCGAAGGCGGTGATGTTGGTGACAATCCCGGGCAATCGCATACCCGGCGTGAGGTCCTCGATGCGCTGCACGCCTTGGTCGAAGCTGAAGGGCGCGAACTCCTGGCGCGGATCCCGGCCGGGCCGAGCCAGCTCATCCATAATGTCCGCCAGGGTCGGCATACCTACCTCTTCGCTGACATATTTCTTTGGATCGATCTTCTCCCGCAGTGAGGCGTCCCGCAGCAGGCTTTCCACCGAGCAGTTGGCGTCGCGAGACATGGCCTCGACGATGTGATAGCTCTCCGGGTGTACCGCGCTGGCGTCCAGGGGGTGTTCTCCCTCTCGGATGCGCAGAAAGCCCGCCGCTTGCTCGAAGGCTTTGGGTCCAAGGCGCGGGACCTTCTTGAGGGTTTCCCTCGACTTGAAGGGTCCGTTTTCGTCCCGGTACTTCACTATGGCCTGGGCCAAGCCGGGGCCCAGGCCCGACACATAGGCCAAGAGCTGCATGCTGGCGGTGTTCACCGCTACTCCCACGCGGTTGACGCAGCCCACGGCCACGTCGTCCAGACGGCCCCTCAAGGCTTTCTGGTCCACGTCGTGCTGGTATTGCCCTACGCCGATGGATTTGGGGTCGATCTTCACCAACTCGGCCAGGGGAGCCATGAGGCGGCGGCCAATGGACACCGCACCGCGAACCGTCAGGTCTTCATCCGGAAACTCGGCCCGGGCGACTTCTGAGGCCGAGTATATCGATGCACCGCTTTCGTTCACCATCACCACTGGAATCTGCGGCCCCAGCTCGATCGACCGCAGGAAAGCCTCCGTCTCTCTGCCGCCGGTGCCGTTGCCCACGGCGATGGCCTCTATCTCGAATTTCCAGCACAGGTCCTTGACAGTTTGCCCCGCTTGTTCCGCCCGCTGCTGGGCCAGCAGCGGGTAAATGGTCTCCCGGTGCAGCAGCTTTCCCTGCCGGTCCAGGCAGACCAGCTTGCAGCCCGTGCGGAAACCCGGGTCCAGGGCCAGCACGTTTTTTTCACCCAGTGGCGGCGCCAGCAACAACTGACGAAGATTGCTGGCAAACACCTGAATCGCCGTCTCGTCGGCTCGCTGCTTGATGACTTTGCGGGTCTCGGTCTCCATAGAGGGGGAAAGCAGCCGTTTGTAGCCGTCGTGGACCGCCAGCCTCATCTGCTGTGAAGACGGGCCGTCGCCTTTGACGAACCGGGCTTCCAGGCCGAGCAGGGCTTCTTCCTCCTCCGGCTGAACGCGGACCGTGAGCATCGACTCCCGCTCGCCACGGAGCATGGCCAGCAGCCGGTGGGACGTTACCGCGGCCACGGGCTCCCGCCAATCGTAATAGTCCCGGTACTTGATGGCTTGGTCCGGCGGACCGTCGGTTACCTTGGACACAATGATCCCTCGGGTAAGGAAGCGTTGCCGCATAGTAGCCCGCGCGGTGGTGTCCTCGCTGACCCACTCCGCCATGATGTCTCTGGCCCCGGTCAGGGCATCCCCGGCCGTTTCGACGCCCTTCGCCGGGTCGACATAACCGGCGGCCGCCCGCGGCGGGTCGGTCTCGTCCTGACGCCACAAGATTTCCGCCAGCGGCTCAAGACCCTTCTCCCGGGCAATGGTGGCCCGGGTGCGCCGCTTGGGACGGTAGGGCAGGTAAATGTCCTCCAGGACGGCCATGGTCTGGGCCGCGTTGATCCTTGCCGCCAGTTCCGGAGTGAGAAGCTCTCTCTCCTCCAGCGAGGCCAGAATGGCTTCCCGGCGCTGGTCCAGATCGCGGAGCTGTTCCAGGCGGTCCCGCACCTGGGTGACCTCCACCTCATCCAGGCTGTCGGTCGCCTCCTTGCGGTATCGGGCGATGAACGGCACGGTGGCGCCGCCATCCAGGAGGTTGGCGGCGGCCGCGATCCGCCGGGCAGCCACCCTCAATTCACCGGATATCTTCTCAACGTGGGTTTGCAGCATGTTCGTGTCGTTGGTCCCTTTTGGGTGGATTCCAGTTTGCCGGCTCGGGGCCTACCCGATGCTCCGTCGTCGTTCTACTAACTCTATTCTAACGCTGATTCAAAATCTCCTGCCTTGAGGAGACGGATGTTGGAAATCAGGGCATTGTCTCGAACCGGTCCCTCTAGTGTCCCCGCCGGTGCTTCGAGAATGGACGGGGCTTACCCGGCTTGGTCACCCTCACCGCTGATGGTTGCCTGGAATGCCAGGTCGACACGGGTAAGGCGGACGTGCTTTTCACCCTCATCCTAACCTTCTCCCGTCCGGGGAGAAGGAACGCGTGTCCTCCTCGCGGCGAGTGTTACCCATGTGCCCGGTTTGGACCGCTCGGCCTCCTCTCCCTCAGGGAGAGGATTGAGGTGAGGGCGGCGCGGGAATCGATGCCGGGTCTTTTCAACCTTCTCCGTGCCGCAACCAAGATGCCGGTTCCCAACATTGACAGAAAAATCGCGGGTCGGTAGGCTGGGAGCACCCGGCAAAGGAGGGCAGCCATGTTTACCCTGGAAGTACTCAATCCCGTCGCTCAGAGCGAGGGCGAAATCAAGGTGAGCGGAACCGCGCGCCGGCCCCGCTCCCTGGACGGCCTGACCCTGGGCCTGCTGTGGAACTCGAAGCGCGGTGGTGAAATTGCGCTGGTGAAGGCCGGCGAGCTGATCAGCAACCGGTTCAAAGACGTCAAGGTGATTCGCTACGACGGCTCCATGCCCTGCGATAAGGAACTGATGGAGAGAGCCAAGCAGGAGTGCGATGTATTCATCGGCTCCACCGGAGATTGAGGCTCTTGCACGTCGTGGATTGTCCACGACCTGGTCGTCATGGAGAAGGCGGGCAAGCCCAGCGTCGGCATCGTTTCCGTCGGCTTCGAGCGGGACGCCATGGCCACCGCCCGTGCCTTCGGCCTGCCCCAGTTCCGCTATGCGTTGTTCCCGGAGGTCCTCACCGGACTGACTCCCGAACGGATCAAGCGGGACACGGCCGACGCGGTGGACCGGATGGTGGAAGTCCTCACCACCGACGCCGGCGGCAACGGCAACACCACCGCGGCGAAGCCCAAGGCCACCGACCGGCTGAAGATAGACGCAACGGATTCCTACGATGCCTTCGAGAAGATGAACCGGCAGTTCCTGGAGCTTGAGTGGAGCGACGGCTTCCCCATCATACCCGCCACGCCGGAGAAGGTGGAGCGGATGCTGAAAGGCGCCACCCGAAGCGCCGAAGACGTGGTAACGGTGCTGGAGCCCGGGAACGGCCTGGCGACCGTGGAAAAGATCGCCATCAACGCGGTGATGGCCGGCTGTGAACCCGCCCACCTGCCGATTCTCATCGCCGCCTGCGAAGCTTATACAGGTCTGGGCGACCGGGTCCGAGCCATGGCCATGTCCACCAGTACCCACGCGCCGCTCATGGTCATCAACGGGCCCATCGGGAGGGAGATAGGCATCAATTCCAAGCGCTGTGCCATGGGGCCGGGCGCCCAGTCACGCCACAACATAGTCCTGGGCCGGGCGCTGCGGCTCATCATGATGAACGTTGGACACTGCTACCCCGGACACATGGACCTGGATACTATTGGGACGGCCCGCAAGTTCGGAATGTGTGTCGCGGAAAATGAGGAGGAGACCCCTTGGCAGCCTCTCCACGTGGAGAAGGGGTTTGATCAGGAAGAAAGCACCGTAACCCTCTTCGCCACCAGGGATGAGATAGATGTAAACGACCTGGATAACTGGACGCCGGAGGGAGTGCTCAACAGCATGGCTTTCTTCAGCGCCATCCCCGGTGGTGAATATCTGGACCAGGGTCACCCCGGATGGGACCCGTATTACAGGCTCTTGCTCATGTTCGGCCCGGAGCACGCCAACATTTGCGGCACGGCCGGTTGGTCGAAGAACGCGGTGCGGGAGTACGTCTACAACCGTTGCCGGACCAGCGCCCGGCGGCTGCTAAACAAGGTGCTTTGCACTCCGGATAAGATCAGGCCGCAGTGGGAATGGCTATTGAAGCTGTCAGAGTGGGAGCAGGACCAGATAATGTTGCCGGTAATGGGAAGCGCCAGTAACATTGAGATGGTTGTCGTGGGCGGCCCCGCCGGGAAGAACCTGATCTACCGGTGTATCGCGCCTCCCTCCACCGCCATCATAAAGGACCGGGCGTAGGCCCGGAGGGAGCGTTTCAGACGCCTGGGAGGCCGTTGGATGGCCTGGCCGGGCCGATCACAACCCAAGTTGGGAGAGGCCCCGCCGGTCCGTGTTTTCCATCTGACCACTCCCTCAAGACTTGGAGCGGCCTCGAAAACTGAGCCCTTCAGACCTAGCCTGCCGCGACGGGGGTATGCGCGATTCCCAGAAGAAAGGTACCTTGGCCCTACAGCGTTCGCCGGAGCACGAGGGCCAAAAGGGTCACTCTGAAACTCTCAAGGACAACTGGATTGGAGGTTGTCGTTCCCTTGGGATTCGACGAGGCGCGGATACCCGAGATTCTCGAATCAAAGGCTGGATGGATATCCAAACACCTGGGAAAGACCCCTACCGTAGAGAAGTTGCAGCGGCCCGAGTCGATCGATCTGAAATCCATTCAAGAGTGCTGGAAGGTTGAATACCTGGCGACTTCTGGAGGCGGCTTGACGGTCTATGAGGGCGGCGACGGCACTCTGGCGGTTGAGGGCGCCGTCGATGACCCACTCCGAGTTGCCGGAGCCCTGAACGAATGGCTGCAAGCAAAGGCCGGGAAGGTATTAGTTCCCTGGCTTCAAGAACTCAGCCGGGATTTGTCCATCCCTTTTGCCCGGGTCACCATCCGAAGGCAGAAGACCAGGTGGGGTAGTTGCTCGAAACAACGCTCCATCAACCTGAATCGAAATCTCCTGTTCTTTCCCCCGCAACTCGTTCGCTACGTCTTGGTGCACGAACTTTGCCACACCAAGCAGCTTGACCACTCCGAGAAGTTCTGGAGCCTCGTCGAAGGGTATGAGCCGGATGCCAGAAGGCGGCGCCGGGAAATTGAGACGGCAAGTGGCGAAATACCCCCCTGGGCTTAGGCCCTGCGACCGGCCTCGCCAACTCCCGATCTGACGTGAAACGTAGCGAGTGAGCCGCGTGCGGGCCGTAAGAGCGAGTGGACAGTCGATCACCCGTGGCGGGCATCAATCTTCGGCGTTGAGCTTAAGAAGCGACAGGAACGCCTCTTGGGGTATCTCCACCCGGCCCACCATCTTCAGCCGCTTCTTGCCTTCTTTCTGTTTCTCCAGCAGCTTGCGCTTGCGGGTGATGTCGCCGCCGTAGCACTTGGCCAGCACGTCCTTGCGCATGGCGCGCACCGTCTCCCGGGCGATTATGCGGCCGCCGATGGCCGCCTGAATCGGAACCTCGAAGAGCTGCCGGGGGATGGCCGACCGTAGTTTCTCGACCGCTGCCCGGCCTTGGCGGGCCGCCTGGCCGCGGTGCAAGATCATCGACAGCGCCTCCACCGGCACCTGGTTGATCAGGATATCCATCTTTACCAGGGGGGCGGCCTGGTAGCCTTTCAACGTGTAGTCCAAGGAGGCGTAGCCCTGGGTTCGCGACTTTAGCTGGTTGTAGAAATCGGCCAGCAACTCCACCAAGGGCATGGTGTATTCCATCACCACCCGCCCTTGATCCGGGCCGGTGATTTCTCCTTCCCCCGGTCCCTGTTGCCCCTGAATGTACTCCATCCGCTGGTATTCGGACCGGCGGGAGTGCATCAACTCCATGATGACTCCCACGTGCCGGTTGGGGGCGACGATGGTCAAATTCAGGATCGGCTCCCGGATCTCCTGTACTTCGGTGGGTGGCGGGAGTTTAGCCGGGCTGTCCACCAGGATGGTCTCCCCGTTGGTGAGCACCACCTGGTAGGCCACTCCGGGGGCGGTCAGGACCAGGTCCAGGTCGTACTCCCGTTCCAGTCTCTCCTGGACGATTTCCAGGTGCATCAGCCCCAGAAACCCGCAGCGAAAGCCGAAACCCAGGGCGACACTGCTCTCCGGTTCCATGGTCAGGGAGGCGTCGTTTAGCTGAAGCTTCTCCAACGCCGACCGCAGGTGGCCGTAGTCCTCGCCATCCGAGGGATAGAGCCCGGCAAAGACCATGGATTTAAGCTGTACGTAGCCGGGGAGGGATTCGCTGGCGGGCCGGCGGACTCCGGTTAGGGTATCGCCGACGCTGCACTCCCGGACATCCTTGAAGCCGGTGGCGATGTACCCCACCTGCCCGGTGTACAGCGTGTCCACCGGTGAAGGGAACGGGGCGAACACGCCCGTCTCCACTACCTCTGTCACGTTCCCCGAGGACATGACCTGAATCCGTTCGTTCTTCGATACTGAGCCGTCTGTCACGCGGATGTGGGCGATGATGCCCTTGTAGGGGTTGTAGACGGAGTCGAACACCAGGGCCCGCAGGGGCTGGTCTGTTTCGCCCTGGGGCGGCGGGATTCGGTCCACAACCGCGTCCAGGATATCTCTGGCGCCGGTGCCCTTTTTGGCCGAGACGAAGAGGACCTCATCTTCCTTGAACCCGAACACCTGGCGTAGCTCGGCGGCCACCCTCTGGGGCTCGGCCTGGGGAAGGTCCACCTTGTTGATGACCGGCACCAGGTCCAGGTCGTATTCCATGGCCAACAGGGTGTTGGCGATGGTCTGGGCTTCGATACCCTGGCTGGCATCCACCACCAGCAGGGCGCCCTCGCAGGCGGCCAGGGCCCGGGATACCTCATAGCTGAAGTCCACGTGGCCGGGGGTGTCGATGAGGTTGAGCTGGTACGTCTGCCCATCGGGGGCCCGATGGGACATGGTTACCGCCTTGCCCTTTATGGTGATGCCCCGTTCCCGCTCCAACTCCATCTGGTCCATGAACTGGGCCTTCATGTCCTGAGGGCGGACGGTGCCGGTGATTTCAAGGAAGCGGTCGGCTAGGGTCGACTTTCCGTGGTCGATATGGGCGATGATACAGAAATTGCGTATTTGCGATGGGTCCATGGCGGAGTGTTAGACCGGCCCGGAACCTTCCGTCCGGATACAAGCGGCCCAGTGGTCGGGCCGTACCTGCCGTAGCTCCGGCAGCACCTGGGAACACTCATCCGTTGCAACGGGACAGCGGGGGTGGAACACGCATCCACTGGGAGGGTTCAAGGGGCTGGGGACCTCACCGGTCAACAGGACCCTTTCCCTCTTCGAGTCGGCTATCGGGTCCGGAATGGGCACCGCGGAGAGCAGGGCCTTGGTGTAAGGGTGGGCAGGGTCGCGGTAAATGTCGTTCCTTCCCGCCAGTTCCACAATATGGCCCAGGTACATGACGCCCACGCGGTCGCTGATATGACGGACCACCGAAAGGTCGTGGGCAATGAACAGGTAGGTAAGGTTGAACCTTTCCTGCAAGTCCTCCAGCAGGTTGATGATCTGGGCTTGGATGGATACGTCCAGCGCCGACACGGGTTCGTCAGCTACGATGAAGTTGGGGCTCACCGAGAGGGCCCGCGCCACTCCGATACGCTGGCGTTGGCCGCCGCTAAACTCGTGGGGGAACCGGTCGGCCATGTAGGGGTTCAAGCCGACGTTTTGCAACAGGTCCGCCACCTTCTCCCGGTACTCGGCCTTGTTGCTCACCATCCGGTGTACCACCAGGGGTTCGCCGATTATGTTCCCGGCGGTCATGCGCGGGTTCAGGGAGCTGTAGGGGTCTTGGAAGATGACCTGCATCCGGCGCCGCATGCTTCGCAATTGCCGGCTGGAAAGCTCGGTCAACTCTTGGCCTTCGAAAAAGATCTGGCCCGCGGTGGGCCGGTACAGTTGGAGAATGCAACGGCCGGTAGTCGTCTTGCCGCAGCCGCTTTCTCCAACCAGCCCCAAGGTCTCACCACGATGGACGGCGAAGGAGATGTCGTCCACCGCCTTGATGTAGGCCGTGGATCTCTGGAACAGCATTCCCGACGAGACGGGGAAGTACATCTTGATGTTCTTGACATCGACGAGAACCTCACCGGTCGCGGTTGGTGACTGTTCGCTGGCTTGTGTGCCTGACAATGTGGTCATTGTTCACCGCTCTCCGTTTCCTGGTTGTCCGGTGGCGCGTTGGAGCAGGAAGCCGGCTAGGTGCCGTCGCCGTTGCTGGAAGGTTCCGCGCTGACGCCGGATAGCACGGCTTCAGTGCCCAACTCCTCGGGAACCCAGCAGGCGGAGACGTGGCCGTCGTTCACCTGCATCAACTCGGGGGGTTCCGTGGCGCATTTGTCGATGGCCCAACGGCACCGTTCCCGGAAGGAGCATCCCGGCGGCAGATTTATCAGGTCTGGAGGCTGGCCTTCAATTGGGTCCAGCCTGGCCCGGCGAGGCTGGTCCAGGCGGGGCACCGACCGGAGCAGCCCGACGGTGTAGGGGTGCCGCGGGTTGGAATAAATCTCCATCGCCGAACCCCGTTCGATGATCTTGCCCGCGTACATGATGTTCACCCGGTCGGCGTAGCGGGCCACCACGCCCAGGTTGTGGGTGATGACGATCAGGGCCACCCCGAACTCGGTGGTCAACGACTTCATCAACTCCAGGATCTGGGCCTGAATGGTCACGTCCAGGGCGGTGGTCGGCTCGTCGGCGATGATCAAGCGGGGGTTGCAGCTTAGGGCCATGGCGATCATTACCCGTTGCCGCATCCCGCCACTGAACTGGTGGGGATATTGTTTGACCCGCTTGTCCGGGTCGGGGATACCCACCCTGGCCAACAGGTTGACGCTCTCCTTTCGAGACTCCTCCCGGCTCATTCCCTTATGGAGTTGGAGTGTCTCGGTGAGCTGCTTTTCTATAGTAAGCACCGGGTTCAGCGAGGTCATGGGCTCCTGGAAAACCATAGACATCTTGCCGCCCCGGATACGGCGCATATCGTCCATTTCGATCTTGAGGATGTCCTCACCTTCGAACAGAACCTCGCCGTTCAAAATCTTACCCGGGGGATCGGGAATCAAACGCATCAGTGAGAGGGCGCTGACACTCTTGCCGCAACCGCTCTCTCCGACCAGGCCCAGGGTCTCGCCCTGCTCCAACTCGTAGGAAATCCCATCCACCGCCTTCACGACGCCTTCATAGGTGAAGAAGTAAGTCTTGAGGTCTTTCACATCTAGTAAAGTTACCAACCTACCTCCTTGGCTGATGGAATCAATCCTCAATCTACCTGCCCAAAATCGGGCCCATGTTCCCAGCGCATCTCAACCCGAAACTCCGGCGCCAGGTATCCTGGTGGGCAGCGGGAAACTCGAAATCCCGCGCCTGTTATCACTGTTGTCAGATGATTCGAAGTCCTGTGCCGGCCGATTGCCTGTGTATTCTATCGTACTTGTTGAAACGAAGATACCCCGTCGAGTGGCGGAGATCATACCACACTGCCCCAAGCGTTTCTCCCCGATACGGTCAAAACTGCGGACAGTATAAACTATGTGCCAGCTAGGGCCAAGTCCATTGTGGTAGTTCAGAGATAATGACACCGGGTAACAGTTCAGTGAAGATGTCACCCCATGAGAAGGGAGATAGTTTCATTCAATGCGAGGGAGCAATAGCGAGCGATGGTGTCGAGCCGGGTAGAAGGAGATTTGACGGGAAGGGGCGGTCCGGCGAATACATCTTCGGGGAACGGTAGTGGCGGACGGCGAAGCACCCAGATGTGGACTCGAAGGTCCGTTCGAACAGGCGGAGGCCAAGGCTGCCCCCGACGCCTGCTTCCACTTCCACAGTACCCTGCGGCCCACCAGGCAGGGAGCCAACCTGCTGATGCAGCACGGTTGGAGGATATGGGAGCCTCACGTTGCCTTTCGTAGAGATGTCAGCCTGTCCCGTGGGACATCCCGGTCTGACGCTGGCCGTCCACCAGGAAACCGACCGGTTCCTCGATGGCTATGCCTTCGGTGGACTTGAGGAGAGGGATCGGCCTCCATTCGCACCGGCGCGCTCTTTTCCTTGGGGATAGGTCCTCGGGAACATCCCTGCTCCTGGGCCGATTTCCGGTCCTTCCAGTCCCTCGCGGCGGCTGGGAAAGAGGTCCGAGGTTCCGGGCGGGCCTCGGGACAGCATGTTGGTCTCGCTCCCATAGCCCTGTGACGCCCAGGGCTGTCCCAGGCCTATCCCCGATTCACTAAGAGGCTACTGGGGGGCAGGTAGCTCCCGGCCGTTTATGCCAGACCTTCATGGCTGAGAAGGGGACGGCCTGCTCGATGGCCGGTTTCGGAAACCGTCTGCGATCCGCTCCACGTTGAGGGAGAGGATTACAAGAGCGTAGGAAATGCTGATTCCGCTGAGTACAAAACCTATGAACGTCCACTCGGACCAAACCATATTGAGAATTTCTCCAAAATATAATATTTATACCAATATGATGCCAGATCAAACCCCTGCGCTTCCATGGAGTCAGCACCCGGACCCTGTTAAGATTCTTGAGAATTCTTGGAACAGGCACAGTTGGTCACGTAAAAAGGTGGATAACCGTGGCAACGGAGCGAAATCCCCATATCATTCGCCATAGCCCTGTGGCTCTCGAAGCCGGCGGGCCTCACAAGTACCGGAGGAACCGAGACGAAGCTGGACGGGTCCGGCGGGAATGCCTGGGGTGGGTTTCTGACGGGGTGCCGCCCGTTGAGCATGGAGTATTCAAGAACCGAACGTAGAGTCAAGGCCAAATTCGCAAAGGTCTGAGTAGCTTCCGCCAAACGCAAAGACTGCTCTGAGCCCAAAATCCTGGAGCGCATCCCGGTTGACAATGTCCCAAAGTAGCCCAGTATTGCTCGGGCAAGTGACGGCAACCCGTGCATCGATAACCCCCCCTGCCAAACTCCGTCCAAACCCGATGCCATTGGACAGATGAACTATGGTCACGGCGAGATAGGCGACGATTAAGAGCCCGAAAGGCCATTTCAGCAAGTTTTTCATGGTCTCACCTACACTTGTCAAAATCCCGCCCAATAAATAGGGCGTTGCGGTCGATTTGTTAGGTAGGAGAACAGTGCGCAGCAGCGTGCATCCGGAGCAGCCACAATCTGGGTCAATCCTCTTGTGCCCGGGCATGACTTGCTTGACGACTGGGTTGGCGGCACTTTGGGGAGGGCTGGCTGGGGGTGTGGGTCTGGGGCGGTTTGCCCTCCATCGGAGCGGAATATGCACACTGCACTGGCATCCTAGGAGGTGACCTGAGGCTGGTATGGTGTGACCTCCGTCGAATTCCGGACGCACGCGTAGAGTGCCCCAATTCTACCATGTGGGGCAAGCAGTCGTCCGAATCAAAGTTTGAGACCACCGGCTAAACCGGCACCGGCAATAGCGCGACCTGGAATGCCGGGTCCGGCGGGAACGCCGGGGGTGGCAATAGGGCAGCGGGATCACCGCTCAGAACTGCAGTCAAACTTCGGAGCGGAGCATTGAATTAGGCCTGGTGGGGAAGGGGAGACTCGAACTCCCACGCCTTTCAGCACATGATCCTAAATCATGCTCGTCTACCAGTTCCGACACTTCCCCCTGCTGGATGCCCGAGGTGACCGGGCCGGGGGTGGTGACCCGCCTCGGGGTCGAACCGAGAACCTACGGATTAAGAGTCCCGCCCCGCCAGTCCACCACGGCAGAAACAAAGACTACCAAGATCACGAGTGGTTGGCAAGCTTTCTGCATGACCGGCAGGCCCGCAATTTGAGTCATGGTGGTATCGAATTCTATCGTAGCTACCTACAGAAGTTCATCCAACGAATCCGAAAGCCGGTTATTGTTGTTAACACCCAGGACGTAGCTGAATTTCTCGCGTCCCTCACCTGCAGCCCAGGGGGAAAGCACGCCTACTACCGAGCGATACGGGCCTTTTACATGTGGGCACTGGAGAATGACCATATCGAAGCTAGCCCCTTAAGCAAGATGAAAGCTCCCAAAGTGCCCAAGCCGTTGCGCCACGCCGTGAAGTTGGATGACGTGATTAGGCT
>JASLXV010000059.1:0-57526 GCA_030740155.1 Dehalococcoidia bacterium
CGTGGACTGGGCCTTCGTGCTATCGCCAGGGAACTCGGTATCCATCGGAACACTGCCCGCAAGTATGCTGCGGCTACCATTCCGCCCACCTATCCTAAACACCAGCCCAGCGTAACCACCGGAGTAAACGCAACTGACATAATCCCTTGACCGAAAACCCTGACATTTTCCCTTGACGGCGACAAGTGGGGCGGAGCAAAACTATACCACTGAACGCCGCCCTTGACACCCACGGCTTCAAGGATTTGCCGGCCTCGGGAATCAGATCGTTGTTCCCTATCGTGGCGGACCGAAGCAAGCCGGGCCGAGGCCGAGGGCGTTCTGGGCTATCAGACGGTCCGGGTGGAGGGCCTGAAAGCCCTCTTGGATGACTCGGGTATAATGGAGCGCGATACCTTGCCGGGGTCCTCGGTCGATGGTATCGACGTCAAACCCCCTCGGAGGTCCGGCACTTGGGTAATTCCGGTGTAGACCTACAGAACGCCAACCGGCCTCGAATGTGGCCGGAGCGTAATTTTTAGCGGATCGACCACCACCGCTCTGGAAACCTTCCGGGCTAGCCATGTCGTCAACTGTCGGCGCTTGACCCCGGTGGCTCGCGCTGAAGGCTCTCCTCCATGGCGCCTCGGCGGACCCGGAGAGCTATCGCAAACCGTCTGATCCACGGCCTGGGCCGTCTCCTCCCAGGGAAATACGTTCGGCTGAGAGGTGACCTGTTATGGGGGCACTTTCCGGGGTACAAGTCCTGGAGATCGGCGAGGGCTGGACCGCGACCGCCCTGGCCGGGAAGCTTCTAGCCGAACTGGGGGCGGAGGTCGTGAAACTGGAGCCCGAGGCGGGTGATTCGCTGCGCCTCCGCGGCCCCTTCGACTCAGACGGATCGAGCTACTCTTTTCAGCTAGCCGCAGCCCTGAAGGACAGCATGGTCCTTCCTTCCGGAGGCGAGAAAGAGGCGCTGGAAGCCTTGGCTCGCCGGGCGGATGTGCTGCTGGTGGACGGAGAGGAGTGGTGGAAGCTCCACTCTCAAGGGATTACCGGGGAACGGCTGCTGGAGGACAATCCCCGTCTGGTGCTGTGCGTTCCCTCCCCCTTCGGGCTCTACGGCCCCCTGAGCCGGTGGACCGGGTGCGAGCTGATACTTCAAAGCATGGCCGGGCTAATGGCCACCACGGGGTTTCCGGGAGACCCGCCGACCCGCAGCGGAGTCCCCGTCATCACCGGCATGACCGCCTTCTACTCCGCGACGGCAATCCAGGCCGCCCTGTACGAGCGGCGGCGGTCCGGCCTGGGCCAGGTTATTGACGTGGCGGGGTACGACGTGGCCATCACCACGTTGGTAAACCACGTCGTACCCTACTTCCGGTACGGCCAGTCTGCTCATGGGGTTGGCAACCGCCACCCGCTGATCGTTCCGTGGAACGCTTTCCAGGCATGTGACGGATGGATACAGGTCTGCACTGCGGGGGAACGCCTCTGGCCAATCCTGATGGAGGTCATCGGCCGTCCCGAGCTGAAAGAGGAGCCGAGGTACCAGACCACTTCCCAGCGGCTCCAGTACGTTGATGAGATCGATGCGATTATTGCGGCGTGGGTCCGGCCGCGCACGGTTGCCGAGGTGACCGATACTCTGACGAAGAACAACCTTCCCAGCGGCCCGGTGGTTCCCGTGGCCCAGCTCTTCCAGCAGCCCTACTTCCGGGAGCGGAACATGCTGATGGAGGTGCCTAAGGCTGAAGGCGGCAACGCGCTAACCACCGGCACCATGTTGAACCTCAGCGCCACCCCCGGCAGGGTAGACCGGAGCGCCCCCGGGTTGGGACCGCGTGCCCGGGGTTCTTCCGCCCCCCGGGGCGAGGCGCCGGCGCCCCGGACCCGGAACGGGCCAATGCCCAGGCACAACGGCGACAAGCCCCTCTCGGGGGTGAGGGTGGTGGAAGTTGGGCAGTTCACCGCCGGCCCCTACGGGGTTCGGCTGCTGGGCTTGCTGGGCGCCGACGTGATCAAGGTCGAGCCCATTGGCGGAGAGCCCATGCGCCAGATGGCGGTCCCCCTTGCCGGGGAAAGCGGGGACTCCTACGTGTTCCACCTGGTCAACGCCGACAAGAAGAGTGTGACCCTTGACCTATCCAGCCCAAGGGGCAAAGAGCTATTCCTGGAGATTATCGAGCACGCCCATGTGTTCGCCGTGAACCTCTCCGCGGACTTCACCGCCCGGGTTGGCATCGACTATGCTTCATTGAAGAAGGTCAATCCCGGCCTCGTCTACTGCTCGGTCACCGGCTTCGGCTCCGAAGGGACCTGGCGCCAGCGCCGCGCCCTCGATACAGTTCTCCAGGCCTTGGGCGGGGTGATGGACCTGACAGGATTCCCGGAAAACCCTCCTTTGAAGGTGGGGGTCTCTCTGGTGGACCTGGCTGGGGGCCTCTTCGCCTCGGCGGCGGTCCTGGCGGCACTCCAGCACCAGGCCGACACCGGCGAGGGCCAACTGGTGGACGTAGCCATGTCCGACGTTGCTGCCTGGTTCTCTGCCGAGGTCTGGCCGTTGCCGCTGGCCGGCCAGGAGGTGTCCCGAGTGGGGAACCACCACTGGTTTCACGCCCCCCACAACCTGTACCAGGCTCAGGACCGGCCAGTGGTGGTGGGGGTGGAGAAGGACGGGCAATGGCAGGCATTGCTCGGGGCCATGGGCCGGCGGGACCTCTTGGGAGACAGCCGTTACGCCACCTCTGAGGATAGGGTCCGGCAGATCGAAGAGGTGGACCGGTTGGTAGAGGAGTGGGCGAATTCCCTGAAGGCCGCGGATGTCGTCAGCCGGTGCCAGGCAGCGGGGGTGCCCGCGGCGCTGGTTCAGGAAATGGATGAGGTAGTGGAGCACCCGAACACCAGGGAGCGGGAGACCATCATCGAGCGCTCCGGGTACCGGATATTTGGCGCTCCCATCAAATTCTCCCGCACCCCCCTCACTGTGGAGGACCTCGGACCGGCCCTCGGCCAGGATAACGATGAGGTCTTGGGCGGACTGCTGGGGCTCAGCCGGGACCAGCGGGAGCATCTCAAGGCCGAGGGTGTGATTTAAGGGGTCGCTGGCAGCGTGATTGGGTCACCGGACGCCGCACCCGGGAGGCGCCAATCGGAGGACCCAGTGACCGCACGAGAGTACCAAATTCTCCAGGGGTGTGCTATCCTTGTTGATCGAGGCCAGTTTTGCGGCTAATCTGGTCGTTGCAAGAGCATTTCCCGCCTTGCGGTCAATACCTAGCGGACATTATCTTAGGACAGGCAATGGTATATGGACGCCCCTAGTTTGATTTCAACGGATAAGAACCCGAAGATAGAGCCCTTCGGCCCCGGCGACACCGTCCGGGTTAACTTCCGAATTCGGGAAGGTGAGCGGGAGCGGGTCCAGGCCTTTCAGGGCGTGGTGATCCGGCTGCAAAACGGCAAAGGCCCCGCCGCTAACTTCACGGTTCGGCGAATTACCGCCGGCATTGGGATCGAGCGGATCTTCCCGATTCACTCACCTCTGATCGACTCCCTGGAGGTTACCCGCCGCGGCGCCGTCCGGCGAGCCAAATTGTACTACCTTCGTGGCCTGCAAGGCCGAGCGGCTCGTATCAAAGAGAAGTCTACGCCCCGCCGCCCAAAGGGCCAGTCCCGTAACCAGGCCTAGCCGGGCCTGCTAAGGGTTTCCCCCGGCGCCATTGCCCAGGGTCACGATCCGCAAAGGCCCGCGGGGTTCCCGATGACGGGGGTTGGCATGAGGTACGCGGAAGTGGCGGTGGACGCTCCGGTCGCCCACTCTCGCACCTTCTCCTATAGTGTTCCCAGACGGTTCTCGGTGGAGCCGGGACAGCTTGTCTGGGTACCCTTCGGCCGCCGGGTGGCCCAGGGCGTCGTCGTTGAGCTGGCGGCCTCCCCGCAGGTGGAGATCACCCGCGACATTCTTCAGCCGGTTGAGCCTGCTCCCCTCGTCAGTCCGGTTCATATCGACCTGGCCCGGTGGCTGAGCCGCTACTACCTTTGCTCCCTTTTCGCCGCGATGGGGCCGATGCTGCCGCCCGGCTTCGAGGCCCAAGTCCGCTCCCAGGTCATCTTTGTGCCCGCTCCGGAATTAGACCCAGCTTCCCTAGAACCCCAGACCCGTGACGCCTTGAAGGTCCTGGAGGGTAAGGCGGGACTTCGGGAGCGGGAGTTCGTCAAACTCCTGGGGAAGGGCGGAGATCGTGAGCTGAAACGGTTGCTCGAAAAGGGGCTAATCCGCCGCCGGGTAGACCTGCCCCGGGCTAGGATCGTTCCCCGTTACCAGAGCTATCTACGGCCCCCCGGCCACTGGGGACCGGGCCGGGTCTGGCCGGGGCCGTTGGACGGTCTTCCCCGCCGGCAGCGGGACCTGCTCGGCGCCATCCGGGACCGAACCGGGTCGTACTTGACCTCGGAGGCAAACAAGCAGTTTGGGCATGGCGTCGCCGATGCTCTGGTCGAAAAAGGCCTTCTGGGGCAGGAGTGGGTCCGGATGGAAGCAAGCCCGGCCGGTGCTCCGGGCCCGGGAGTTGCCGGACCCCCGGTAACCTTGACCGCGGCGCAAAGCGACGCCCTGGCCTGCATCGCCGAGACTCTGGCTGATCGGGCACGAACCCCCCGCAGCTTCCTGCTGCACGGGGTTACGGGCAGCGGCAAGACCGAAGTGTACATCCGGGCCATCCAGGAGGTGGTCCGGAGCGGGCAGCAAGCGGTCTTTCTGGTGCCGGAAATCGCCCTGACTCCTCAAACCCTGCAACGGGTCAACGCCCGCTTCCCCGGACGGGTAGCCGTCCTCCACAGCGGTCTGACGCCCCGGCAGCAGTTCGACCAGTGGTGGAAGATCCGGGACGGCGACTACGACGTGGTGGTGGGTCCGCGGAGCGCCCTCTTCGCGCCACTGTCCAGGCTGGGGCTGATCGTCGTCGACGAGGAGCACGAGTGGACCTACAAACAGGAAGAGGCTCAGCCCCTGTACCATGCCCGCACTGCCGCGTTGCAGATATCCCGGCTCATCGGCGCGGTGGTGGTCATGGGCAGCGCGACGCCGGACGTGGAAACCTACTATCGGGCCCAACGGGGCCGGCACCGGCTCCTGGAGATGCCCCACCGGATTCGGGGAATCGGCCCCGGCGCCGGAACGGGGTTGGCCCAGGTGGAAATCTGCGACATGAGGCGGGAACTGAGGGAGGGTAACCGGAGCATCTTCAGCCGCGGGCTGGCACAGGCGTTGAAAGAGTGCGTTCGTGACGGCCACCAGGCTATCTTGTTCCTCAACCGGCGGGGCAACTCTCCAATCGTCCAGTGCCGGGACTGTGGCTACGTCGCCGGCTGCTCGAGTTGCTCGGTATCGTTGACCTATCATTCCGTCGACGGGCGGCTCTGGTGCCATCGCTGCAACCGTCGCACTCGGCTGCCCAAGAGCTGCCGGAAGTGCGGCGGCGGACACATCCGCCAGCTTGGGATCGGCACCCAGCGGGTCGTGGAAGAGGTTTCCCAATTGCTGCCAGGGGTCCGCGTTGAGCGGTGGGACGCCGACACCACCCGGTTGGGGAGCGGCCCGGAGGAAACCATGCGGCGGCTGGCCGATGGCGAAACCCAGGTTCTGGTTGGCACCCAGATGGTGGCCAAGGGGTTGGACGTGCCCAACGTAACCCTGGTGGGGGTGGTGCTCGCCGACATCGGCATGTATCTGCCAGACTTCCGGTCCGGTGAGCGCGCTTTTAGCCTGCTATGCCAGGTGGCGGGCCGGGCCGGACGGGGCGCCGCATCCGGGAAGGTCTTCGTTCAGACCTACACTCCGGAACACTACGCCATTGCCGCCGCCGCCAGCCAAGACTATTCCGCCATGTTCCGGCGGGAGATACAGGCCCGCCGCCAAATGGGCAACCCGCCGTTCAACCAGATGGTCCACCTGGTATATCAGGACGCCGACGCCACCTTCTGCCAGAAGCAGGCCGACGCCACCGCCCGGCAGATGCGGCGGAGTTCCTATGCCCAGGGACTGACCGATATCGAGGTTATCGGCCCGGCTCCGGGCATTCCCGCCCGTTTGCGAGGCCGGTACCGGTGGCACCTGGTCCTGCGGGGGCGCAACCTCCAGCGGTTCCTGGAAAGCAGCGGCTTTCCCAAGGGTTGTACGGTGGATGTGGACCCGGCCCACCTGTTGTAGTCCGGCTTTACACCCTCGAAGCGTCTTGAATATAATAGTCCGCCTGAAGGTTCTCTCAGAGGTTTTTCCCGAAGGGTTTTGAAGAGGGTCCCGCCCGAGGTGCGGGGGAGGTACACCAGAGTGACGGTAATGCGCATGCGGATCTTGCCGGACCCGGTCCTGCGGCGGAAGGCCAAGAAGATTGGGAAGATTCCCGCAACCATGAAGAAGTTCACCGCGGACATGATCGAGACCATGCATGCCGAATTTGGCGTGGGGGTGGCTGCCAACCAGGTGGGGTCGTTACAGAAAGTAGCGGTCATACAGCTTCCGGATTGGGAAGAGGCCATCGTGTTGATCAACCCGGAGATCGTGAAGCGGGAGGGGGAACGGGAGGTGGAGGAGGGTTGTTTGAGCATTCCTGGGTATCGGGGCACGGTCACGCGTTCGGTGAAGGTGCAGGCTCGGGCCACCGGCCTGGATGGCAAAACCGTCCGGTTCAAAGCCGAGGACCTGTTTGCCCAGGCCCTGGAGCACGAGACCGATCACCTCAACGGTATTCTGTATATCGACCACCTGGTCTCTCCGGACAGCCTCTGGAAAATAGTCTATGCGGCTGATGATGAGGATGAAGAGGCCGGCGATGAAGAGGCCGGTCATACCACAGCCAGCCTTGAGCTGGGTAACGAGGCGGAGTAACCGGCGGACGGCTCTCTGATCGTGCTTGCAAAGCTGAAAGAGTTCTTTTCCTCCCGCCAATACTCAGCCTACCTGGTTGGCGGCTACCTCCGTGACTCCCTGCTATCTAGGCCCCACGAACGGGACCTGGACATTGCGGTATTGGGGGACTCCCAGCGCATTGGACAGGAGCTAGCTCGGGTGCTGGGCGGTGTTTTCGTCCCCCTCAGCCCGGCCCACGGTGTCGCCCGGGTGGTGGTGGCGGACCCGGAGGCCGGAGCCGCGCCGCCGGGCGGCCGGTGGGCCGTCGACCTGGCCGGCTTCTCCGGCAGCATCGAAGAGGACCTGGCGCGGCGGGATTTCACGATCAACGCCCTGGCCCTTCCACTTGAGGGTTGGACGTTGCCGGCGCCATCGGACCTGGTCATCGACCCGTCCAACGGCCGGCAGGACCTGGGCCGAAAAAGCATCCGGGCGGTCACTCCCCAGGTGTTTCGGGACGATCCGGGCCGGCTGATGCGGGCGGTCCGGCTGGCGGCGGGCCTGGGCTTCCGGTTGGAGCCGGAGACGGCCCGCCTGGTCCGGGCGGAAGCCGGCCGGGTGACCCAGGTTTCCGGAGAGAGGGTGCGGGACGAGCTGCTGGCCATTCTGGCCCTGGACGGCGCCCGAGGGCACCTGGAGGTGTTGGACCGGCTGGACCTTTTGTGCCGAATTATCCCGGAATTGGCCGAAACCAAGGGCGTGAGCCAGCCCAAGGAGCACTACTGGGACGTTTGGGGCCACCTGATCCATACGGTGGAAACGGCGGAGCGGATTACCAAGGGTCATCAGAATTCACCGGTTTACAGCCTGGTCCACTGGACGGCGGAAACGGACGCCTACTTCAGCCGGGAGATCAGCGACGGCCACAATCGCAAGACCTTCCTCAAGCTGACGGCCCTGTTTCATGACATCGCCAAGCCCCAGGCCAAGCAAACGGATGAGACCGGCCGCACCCGGTTTCCAGCCCATTCCGAACTGGGCGCGGCCGTGGCCGCCCAGCGGCTGAGCCAGCTTCGAATTGGGTCCCGGGGCATCGCGCTGGTAGGGAAGATTATCGAACATCACCTGCGCCCGGGCCACATGATGCAAGGGGTAGAACGGCCCACCGGCCGCGCCATCTACAGATTTTTCCGGGACCTGGATGAGGCGGCCGTCGACACCCTGTACCTGTCCCTGGCGGACTATTTGGGTGCAAAAGGCCCTGAACTTGATCTGGACGACTGGGGTAACCATGCTAGAATGGTGGCACACGTTTTACAGGTGGGCATGCAGCCGCCCACATCCAAGGAGGAAGGCTGCCCGGTCAACGGGCACGAACTTATGGAATACTTCAACCTGAATCCCGGACCGCTGATTGGTACGATTTTGGCAATCATCGACGAGGCGTGGGCCACGGGGGAGATCGCCACGCGCGAAGAAGCTCTGGCCTCGGCGGCCGAGGTGATAGAGCGTCACCGGGAGCGGGCCTAAGCGATGCGAGCTAGGAGCATCCGGCTATCCATACTGATCCTCCTTCTTCTTGGTCTTGCCCTCCTTTCCCTGGGTTTCAAGGACATAAACGTCGACCTCCCAGGGTTTCCCGAGTTGAAACGTGGCGGTACCGGCCCCTTGGGCCTCAAGCTGGGCCTGGACCTCCGCGGAGGGGCCCACCTGGTCTACCAGGCCGATACGGGGACTCGGTTCGACGTAACCTTTTTGGACCCGATTTTCACCCAGCAAGTAGAGAACGCCCTGGGTGAGTTGCGGTTCGGTGAACAGCAGTTGGCCTTCGAGAACTTTGCCGTCGACTCGCTGGGGGCCAGCAGAATCCGGATCAAGACCGGATTGCTGGACGGAAACGACCCCAGGCGAACCGAATTTCAGGAAACCATGGTGGAGGAGCTGGGATCCATCGAAGCCGTTACCATCACTGATACCGATGCACCGACCGTTGAGGAGATGGAAGGCGCACTGGACACAATCAACCGCCGGGTTAACCTGTTCGGCACCGAAGAGCCGATCATTCAGCGCTTCGGCGACGACCGAATCGTGGTTCAGCTACCGGGGGCCAGCGGCTCGGTGACGGAGATCGGGTTCCTGGAGCCGGTACCTGACGTTGCCGATGAAGCAAACGCCGTGGAGATCGTGGGAAGCCTCCTGGAGGCCGTGGGCTTCGATGACGTTGAGGTTAAGCGCGAGTCCGACCGGACCTTCAGGGTAAATTCCGCCACCGTGGGCAACCTGAAACGTGAGGCGGCCAGACCGGCCCTTGAAGAGCGGCTGGGACCGGTCAGCCGGTTCCAGGTCTCCAGCGGCATCGATCAGGCCAAGGCCCTTATCGGGGGGACGGCCCAGTTGGAGTTCAAAGAGCGGACCTGCACCGACGTAACCTGCGTGCAGTTCACCGATGCCGATATTGGCCTGACCGGTGATGACCTGTCCCGGGCCTACGCCAGGACCGATCAGGTGGGGTTCGGCTGGGTGGTGATAATCAACTTCAACGATCGGGGTACCGAGATATTTTCCGATTTGACCCGCAAAATCGTCGGGCAGCCCGGCAAGCGAATCGCCTTCTTCATGGACGACGAGGAGCTTCTTGCCCCGGTGGCCCAGGCGTGGATACGGGACGGAGTCACCCGGATCACCGGCAATTTCACCCGGGAAGAAGCCCGGACCCTGGCGATTCAGCTGGAAGCGGGCCGCTTGCCCGTGCCCTTGAAGCTCATCCAGGAGAACGATGTTGACGCCCTGTTGGGCTCGGAGTCACTGCGCAACAGCCTCATCGCCGGTATCGTCGGGCTGGGGCTGGTCATCGTCTTCGTGCTCGCCTACTACCGCATGGCCGGGGTGGTGGCGGCCGTGGCGCTGGTCTTTTACGCGATAGTCGTTCTGGCGATATTCAAGCTCATCCCGGTCACGCTCACCTTGTCCCATATCGGCGGGTTCATTCTGTCCATTGGTATGGCGGTGGACGCAAACATTCTGATATTCGAGCGAATGAAAGAAGAAATGCGCATTGGGCGGACCCTCGCCTCCTCGATGGAGGTCGGGTTCAACCGGGCCTGGCCGGCCATCAGGGACGGCAACGTTTCCACCCTGTTCACGTGTCTCGTCCTGCTCTGGTTCGGTGACCGGCTGGGAGGAGGGCTGGTTACCGGCTTCGCCATCAGCCTGGGCATCGGCGTACTGGCCAGCATGTTCACGGCGGTGGTGCTGAGCCGCAATCTGCTCCAATTACTGGCCTGGATCGGCCTGGGTAAGAACCTCGGCCTGTTCACACCGGAAGGGGTGCCGCGCACCGCCCAGATTAGCGGGGGGGGCAGGTAAACGTGCTCGATATTGTAGGCAAGCGGGGCTGGTACTTCCTGGTCTCGGCCCTCATCATTCTTCCCGGACTTATCTCGTTGATTTATCCGCCCGGCTGGCTATCGCTGGAATCGGGGCTCAACGCCGGAATTGACTTCACCAGCGGGTCGGTGTTGAACATGACCTTCGAGGATCGCATCGACGAGGCGGATATCCAGGCGCGAATGGATGAGCTGGGCTATCCGGAAGCGTTGATTCAGAAGATCGGCAGCCGGTCCGTGTTCATCCGCACCAAGTTGTTGGATGATGAGGATTCCAGTGACCGGGGTCCCTTCCGGCCCGAGTGCATCGAGGATGGCCGGTCCGAGCGCCAGTGCATTCAGGACGACCTGGACAAGTTTGTCGGTGCCGTTGAAAGCGTGGACTTCGCCTCGATCTCTCCGATCATCGCGAGGGAAACGGTCAAGAACGCGTTCTACGCGATGCTGGCGGCATCGGTGGTCATAATGCTCTACATCTGGTACGCCTTTCGCAAGGTCCCCAAGGCGTATCGCTACGGGTTCAGCGCGATCCTGGCCTTGGTCCACGATGTCCTGTTCGTCCTGGGGGTGTTCTCGATCCTGGGGAGGGTGGTCAACATGGAGGTCAACTCCATGTTCATCGTCGGCCTCCTGATCGTAGCCGGCTACAGCGTCAACGATACAATCGTGGTGTTCGATAGGATTCGGGAAAATGTGATGCGGCATCCGGATCGCCCCCTGGCCGGGCTGGTGAATCTGAGCATCCTGGATACCATGGGGCGGTCTCTGAACACCAGCTTCACCACCCTGTTCGTGCTCCTGGCCATGCTGCTGATCGGCGGCCCCAGCATTCAGGGCATGCTGCTGGTGGTGGCCCTGGGCGCGGTGGTGGGGACCTACAGCTCCGTTTTCATTGCCAGCCAGTTCCTGATCATCTGGGACCGCGGCGAGATCGGAAAGCTGCTGCGCCGGGGCCGGCGCGGGCCGGCCGCCGCTGCCGCGGGTCTACTTCACCTCATCGGCCGCTAGCGTGCTGATAGGTAATTAGCGCTACATCACCGGAATCGCGCGACGTTCTCTCTCCGCCTTCGTCTTTCCGGCGAAGGCCGGAACCCAGCTAACCAAGCTCCTCATACAAGTCGCGCCATCGGGGATTCGATTCCTCAATTAGTGCGATCTTCCAGGACCGCTTCCAATCCTTGATTCTCTTCTCTCGCCCAATGGCACTTTCCATCGTAACGTGCGCTTCGTACCACACTAGCGCGTGCACGCCGTATCGCTGAGTGAACCCTTGGGCCAGGTCCCCTTTTTGTTGCCAGGCACGTTGGACGAGATTGGAGGTGACTCCCACGTACAGCGTGCCGTTTCGCCTGCTGGCCAGGAGGTAGACGCAAGGTTTTGCCGCCCTGGGTTCCGGCTTCCGCCGGAACGACGATGGTGATGCATAAGGGTGTTCCTCCTCGTTTCGGCGATGCTCCCCTCAACAATCCAGCACCCCTCCACGGCAGCTGCGACATTCCCCTTGTAACGGCGGCGCTCCTCTCGTCAATCCGGCACCCTTCCTCGGCAACGGCGACACTCCCCTCGCTAGGGCGACATTTTCTCGTCTTTCCGGCGAAGGCCGGAACCCAGGGAAGTTTCAACTGGATCCCGGCCTTCGCCGGGATGACGGACCGGGCATCAAGCCGTTTCCGAGATGCCAGTGCCTGGTTTCGGGAATTGCGGTTAGGCTGACTCGTCCGCCCGAGGCTTGTCGAAGCGCCTAGTGTCGGTGGTTCGACAAGCTCACCACGAACGGTGGAGGTGGATTCCTACCTGGTGCCGGTGGTTCGACAAGCTTGCCATGAACGGTGGAGGTGGATCCCACCTGGTGCCGGCGGTTCGACAAGCTTGCCACGAACGGTGTTGATAACGCCCATTATCGAAAAGGAAGTACTGGACCGGTCGAGGCCCGGCACAGCACCCGCCGCGCCGCTTCGTTAGCCCGGTAACAGGACCAGGCGGCCCAAGACGCTACGGCTGGAGAGGAGATCGAAGGCGGTTGCGGCCTGGTCCAAGGGAAGGCTCTGGCTCACCACCGGTCTGAGGGCGCCCCGGACGACCATGTCGGCGACCCGCCGGACCAGGGCGCGGGAGACCCCCGAGGAGCCCAGGATTCGAGCATCGCGGAAGATTACCTCCGCCAAGTCCAGACTCACCGGAACTCCGCTGATCTCCCCCAGCAGGACCAGGCGTCCGTACTGGCCCAGGCTGCGCCACGTGGCCGGAAACAGGGCTGAACCGACGGTGTCGATGACCACGCCGGCGCCCTCGTCCTCGGTCAAGGCCAGTACCATCTCGTCGAAGTCCAGAGGCGCGGTTTCCAGCACCTGCGACGCCCCCAGCAGCGTCAGGTCCGCCTCCTTTTCCGGTGAGGAGGTAACCGCCATCACCTGGCCCTCCATCGCCGCGCCGATCTGCACGGCATGGACTCCCAGGCCGCCCCCGGCGCCGGTAACCACCACGGTCTCACCGGGTTGGACCTTCGCCACTTGCTGGACCGCCTGTAGGGATACTCCCATGGGGCAGGCGAAGAGGGCGGCGCCGGTCAAGTCTACACTCTCGGGGATGGGGACCAGGCTGTGCTCGGAGACGGCCAGGAATTCAGCAAACCCACCGTCCCGGCCGTGGCCGATGCCCGTGCCCCGCCGGCAACGGTGCTCACGGCCTTGTTTGCAGCGGTCGCAACGGCCGCACGCGTCGGTCAGAATGTTTACCACCCGGTCTCCGGCCCGGAGCGTGCTGACACCTTCGCCCACTTGGACCACCGTACCGGCCACCTCGTGTCCCAGAATCGATCCGGGCTTGACGCCCCGCCGGAGCACCCCTTTCATGACCAGCAGGTCGTGATGACAGAACCCGCAGGCGGCCACCCGCACTAGGGCTTCACCGGGGCCCGGAACCGGATCGGGCACCTGGGTAACGGATAGAACCGGGGGGTTGCCGGGTTTTTCCACAATCAACGCGCGCATAGTTGCTGGTATTATAGTCCGGCGTCGATGGTTGTCTAGCCGCCATTTGGCTTATAATTTGATAGAGGGTACAACTAATTGGGAAAGGTCTCAGGGCGCTCTTCCCAGAGAACCATCTCCCAGGTGCTAATCGATCCTGGAGGGAGAACCCATGAAAATAGGCGCCCATGTGTCTACCGCGGGGGGAATCAGCAAGTCGGTGGGCCGCGCTGTGGAAATCGGAGCCGAGACCATTCAGATCTTCGGGTCGTCGCCCCAAGCCTGGGCCTTCAAGCCTATTTCCGGGGAGGAAGTGAAAGCTTTCCGGCAGAGTGCGGCCGAGGCGGGAATAGGGCCGGTGTTCCTCCACGCGATCTACCTGGTCAACCTGGGGACGCCCAAGCCGGAGTTGCTGGAAAAGGGAATCGAGTCGCTGGTGAACTATATGAATCTGGCCGCGGATATCGGCGCGGCGGGGGTCATCTTTCATCCGGGCAGCCACGGGGGCGCCGGCTACGAGGCCGTCTACCCGCAAACCGTGTCGTCCATCCAGCGGGTGCTGGAGGGCTCTCCGGAGAACTCCACGCTGGTGCTGGAGAACATGGCGGGCATGGGCCAGCATATCGGCGCCAAGTTTGAGGAGTTGGGGCGCATTTTGGAAGGCGTGGGCAGCTCCAGGCTCCGGGTGTGCCTGGATACCCAACACTGCTTCGCGGCCGGTTACGACCTGACCAACCGTGATGGGATCGAATCGATGATAGCCGAGTTCGACAGGGACGTTGGCGTGGCCAACCTGGTAGCCGTTCACGCCAACGACTCCAAGCGCGTCTGCGGTTCAGGCGTCGACCGCCACGACAACATCGGTGAAGGTTTCATTGGAGAAGACGGCTTCGCGGCGATCATGGAAAACCCGGCGTTCCGGGACGTGCCGTTCCTGCTGGAGGTGCCCGGTTTCGAGGGCAAGGGACCGGACCGGCAAAACATCGACCTGTTAAAAAGCCTACGCCAAAGGTTAGAGATCGCCAGTTGATTCACCTGTCCCGCCGAGAGTTCATCCGCCTGGTGCGCCAGGCGTACCGCCGGGTGCCGCCTGCCATGCGGGAGGCGATGCACAACGTGGATATCGTGGTGGAGGAGAGGCCCCGCCCGGAGGATCTGGACCTGGCCGACGCGGGGGCCACGCTGTTCGGGATGTACACTGGGGTGCCGCTGCCCGAGCGGGAAGGCGGTGAGCCGCTGCTGCCCGACCGGATCGTCCTCTATCGCCGGCCAATTCTGGAAAGCTGCTCCACCCGCGCCGAGGCGGTGCGGGAGATTCGCGTTACACTTTTGCATGAGGTGGGCCACTACTTGGGCATGAACGAGGAAGATTTGGATCGGCTGGGTTATGGTTAGCCAGTTGCGGTCTACCATGACGAGCCGCCTGGCCGCCATCATGGGCCCGCTGGGTTGGCTGGTGGGCACCGGGCTGGGAGCAGGTCTGGCCCCGGTCGCGCCGGCCACGGCGGGCAGCTTCGTGGCCCTGGTCATATACTACTATCTCCCCATCGACGGATACTCGGTAGCCCTGTACCTGATGATCGGGGTTGGCTTTTCCGCCGGGATTTGGGCAACGGGCAGCCTGAGCCGCCCCACCGACCCCGACCCCCGGCGGGCCGTCTGGGACGAGTTCGTGGGAGTATGGGCCACCTGCTTGTTTCTTCCCAAAACCCTCCCCTGGTTGGCCGCGGCCTTCATCTGCTTCCGCATTCTGGATATAGTGAAACCGTGGCCAATCCGCCGGCTGGAGCGTCTCCCCGGAGGGTGGGGAATAATGGCGGACGACCTGCTGGCGGGGGTATACGGCTTGACCCTGCTCAACGGCGTGAGGCTGATATTCTTCGACTGAGCCGTCATTGCCGGGGCGGTAAATCTAGGCGGCGCGGACCGGTTTGGACCAGGCCTTCCGCGTTGCCCAGCTTCGGCGGCTGTGATATACTCCACCTGATAATGCCTGCCTTATCGGGAACCGCTGGCCGGGAGAGAAGCAGAGGAGGCGGTTCTCAGCAGATGAGGGGGGTTTTTGTCGCTTGGGCCAAAGGCGCAGGGGCCCGAGGTTTAGCATGAGGTCCGGGTCTACCGGCATGTTTGAACGAAAACGGTATTAGAGCGAGGTAGGTAAGTTTGGAAAGGCAGGTCTTATGGTGCAGTCCCTAGAGCGGCCGGTGGAGCCTCGACCTGCTCCAATCAGGGAACCCCTAACCATGAAGTCGCTTCTGGAAGCAGGAGTCCACTTCGGGCACCAGACCCGGCGGTGGAACCCTCAGATGAAGCGCTATATTTTCACCCAGCGTAACGGCATCCACATCATTGACCTGCAGCAGACGCTGGGCATGATTAACGATGCCTATCGGGCCATGGTGCAGTTGGTGGCCGATGGCGGAAAGGTCCTTTTCGTCGGCACCAAGCGGCAAGCCCAAGACGTGGTGCTGGCCGAGGCCGAGCGTTGCGGCATGTGGTACGTCAACCAACGCTGGCTTGGGGGCACCCTCACCAATTACCAGACGATCCGCACGCGGATCAACTACATGCTCGAGTTGCAGCAAAAACGGGATCAAGGGTATTTCCGGGTCTTGCCCAAGAAGGAAGGGGTGAAGCTCAGGGACACCTTGGCCCGGCTTGAGAAGTACTTCCTGGGTATGCGGGAAATGAACCAAATACCCGCCGCCTTGTTCGTCATCGACATCGGCAAGGAAGATATCTGCATCGCCGAAGCCCAGCGCATGGGCGTGAAGATATTCGCCATCGTGGACACCGATTGCGACCCCGCGAAGGTCAGCCATCCGATGCCGGGCAATGACGACGCCGTTCGTTCCATCCGGCTTATTACCGGCAGAATGGCCACCGCGGTGTTGGAAGGCCTGGCCCAACGGGAAGCGTTGCTCGAAGCCGAGCGGGAAGAACTGGCCCTCGTGGAGGCGGCGCAAGCCGAGGAAGCCGAGGCGTTGGCTCTGTCGGAACGGGAAGAGCTAGCACTGTCCGAACAGGTGGGACAGGAAGGCCTGGACCAACTGGAGGATGAGTTGCTATCGGCGGGGCAATTCGAGGCGGCCGAATTCGACCAGGGGCCACCGCAAACGGATACTGGTGTGTCGGAACTGCCGGGATCCAGCGCTTCGCTATCGAATGGTCAAGCCAATGGGGCGGATGACCGCGAGCCAGGCCCAACCCAGGCCGGCGCCGAGTAATTCAGGAGGGCAATACTGGTGGTCACCGTCGATCTGATCCGGACCCTGCGGGAACAAACGGGCGCCGGAATTATGGAGTGCAAACAGGCCCTGCAGGCGAGTGAAGGCGACCTGGCCAAGGCGGCCGAGGCCCTGCGGCAGAAGGGGTTCTCCCAAGTGGAGAAGCGGTCCGGCCGGGCCACCAACCAAGGATTGGTAGATGCCTATATCCACACCGGAGGCCGTGTGGGCGCCATGGTGGAGATAGGTTGCGAGACGGACTTCGTGGCTCGCACCGATGAGTTCAAAGACCTGGCTCATAACATTGCCATGCAGGTTGTGGCCATGGCCCCCGTCTACCTGGATGAAAGCGAGATCACGGCGGAAGACAGTCGTCCCGTGGCCCAGGTGAGCCTGCTTCAGCAGCCCTATATCAAGGACAACTCCTCCTCGGTGGGAGAAGTGGTCAAAGAACTGGCGGCTAAGATGGGCGAGAACGTTCGAGTGCTCCGGTTCACCCGGCTGGCCCTCGGGGAGTAATCGGCGTCGAACCGATGGGTCAGACTAGTTATCGCCGGGTTCTGCTCAAGATCAGCGGCGAGTCCCTTAAAGGCTCCGCTGCGTATGGCATTGAGTCTGATGCGGTAAGATACCTGGCCGAGGAGGTTGGCGAGGCCAGCGCCTTGGGCGTTGAGATCGCGGTGGTCATCGGTGGTGGGAACATCTGGCGGGGTGAATCCGCGGAGTCCCAGGGAATGGACCGGGCGACTGCCGACTACGCGGGAATGCTGGCCACCGTGATAAACGCCCTGGCCCTCCAGGACGGGTTGGAAAAGCGGGGGATCACCACCCGTACCCAGAGCGCAATTCAAGTACAGGCGGTGGCCGAGTCGTACATCCGGCGCCGCGCCATGCGCCATCTGGAAAAAGGCCGGGTGGTTCTCTTCGCCGCCGGCACCGGGAACCCTTTCATGACCACGGACACCGCGTCGGCTTTACGGGCCCTGGAGATAGGTGCGGACGTCCTGCTGATGGCCAAGCATAACGTCGACGGCGTGTACGACTCGGACCCTCACGAGAACCCGGAGGCCACCCTTTTTAAGTCCCTGGACTACATGGAAGCCCTGAACCTGCGGCTGGGAGTGATGGATGCCACCGCGGTCTCCCTGTGTATGGACAACCAGCTGCCAATCATCGTCTTCGACATCTTCAAAAAGGGAAGCATGAGCCGCATTCTGCGCGGCGAGCCCTTAGGGACAATCATCAGCGGGAGGGAGCAAGAATGCCTGCCGACAAGGAAGGTGAAACCGCTTTAACCTCTCAAGCGGTCTTGGAAGGAGTTGACCGCAAGATGGACCGGGCCATTGAGGCATTAAAACGGGACCTCAATTCGTTACGGACCGGGAGGGCCACTCCCTCTTTGATCGAGAACGTTTCTGTCGACTACTACGGGGTCCCGACGCCTTTGAAGCAGATTGCCTCCATTACCGTGCCTGATGCCAGAGCTATCATGGTGCAACCGTGGGACAAACAGTCGCTGCGCGAGATCGAGAAGAGCCTTATGAAGTCGGAGATGGGCTTTAATCCCTCCAATGACGGTAATATGATAACGGTCCCCATTCCTCCCCTGAATCAGGAGCGCCGCCAGGACATGGTGCGCCTGCTGAAGCGGAAATTGGAGGACGGGAAAGTTTCCGTGCGAAACGTGCGCCGGGAAGGCCTGGAAAACCTCAGGAAGCTGGAGCGCGACAAGGTTGTTTCCCAGGACGAGAACCGGCGGGCCCAAGATCAGTTGCAAAAGATGACCGACGGACACACCAAGGCGATTGATCAAGTCGGAGCAGCCAAAGAAACGGAGATCCTACAGGTCTAGCCATGCAGGTTCGGACTGCCTCTTCTCAACCACCGTCGTCAGGACCCTCGAAGGTCCCCGTCCATGTGGCCATCATCATGGACGGCAACGGTCGCTGGGCTCAAAAGCGGGGCCTGCCTCGTCTGGACGGGCACCGGGCCGGAGTTGCCTGTATTCAAGAAGTGGTGAAGACCCTCTCGGCCAAAGGCGTAAAGTTCCTCACCCTGTACGCCTTTTCCACGGAGAACTGGAACCGCCCCACGCCAGAGGTGGAGGGCATTCTGGAAATTCTCTATGAAGCTCTGGCGGAGCGGACCCAAGCCCTGCACGAGAACAACGTCCACATCGTCCACGTTGGGAAGGCGGACCGGCTCAGCCGGGCACTGCAAGACGCGGTGTCCAGCGCCCAGGATCTGACCCGGCAAAACACCGGCATCACCCTGAACGTGGCCTTCGATTACGGCGGGCGAGACGAAATCCTGGCCGCGGTAAAGAAGATCATCAGGGACGGGGTGCCGGCGGAAGAGGTGGATGAGGGGCTCTTTAGCAGCTATCTCTTTACGTCTCACTCCCCAGATCCAGACTTGATAATCCGCACCGGCGGCGAGTTGCGGATCAGCAACTTCTTGCTGTGGCAATCCGCCTATAGCGAGTACTACCATACCCCCACCCTCTGGCCTGACCTGGACACGGCTGAACTGGAACGGGTCTTAGAGGCATTCAGTAACCGCCAGCGCCGTTTCGGCAGGTTAAGTCCCGAGGGCTGATTGTTGCTCCACCGGATGATCTCGGCCCTGGTGGGGATTCCGGTCGTGGTGGGGGCTATCTGGTTGGGGGCGCCGTGGCTCACCGTCCTGGTGGCCGCGGCCGCGGTCTTGGGGGTTCGCGAAGCCTATCGAATGTTACCCCCCGGTATCGGTCCTTTCCCCGTCGCTCTGGGAATACTGTGGGCCATCGCCCTGGTGGTGGGCGCCCAAGCCGGGTCCGGTCTCAGCAGCTTCCTGCTCATCTCCGCCGGCATACTAGCTGCCGGCGCCTTCGTTGCGATCCTCTGGTTCATCGCCTTCTACTCCGGGGGCAGATATCTGGTTGCCGGGATCTTCCTGGTGGGCGGGCCGGTGTACGTCGCCTTTCTGCTGAGCCACAGCCTGCCCCTGCGGGAAATAGGGGGCGCCGGCGACCTGGGCCGGAACTGGCTCCTGTTTGCCCTTCTGGTGACCTTCGCCACCGACACCGGCGCTTTCCTTTCGGGCCGTTTGCTGGGCCGGCACTCCCTGGCGCCCAGCATCAGCCCCAACAAGACCTGGGAAGGAGCGGCCGGCGGTTTGATCTGGGCGGTGTTTGCCACAGTGGCTCTGGGCCTGATATTCGATCTGGCGATACCTCGCTGGCAGCAGGGAACCATCGGAGCCACGATTGGGGCGGTCTCCCAATGGGGCGATTTGTTCGAGTCCAAGATCAAGCGCCTATCCCTGGTCAAGGACGCGGGCGGCATCGTCCCGGGACACGGCGGTATCCTGGACCGGCTGGACAGCGTTGTGGTCTCAGTTCCCGTGGTGTACTATCTTCTTGCCACGGTATTTAAGCCATGAAGAAGATAGTTATTCTCGGCTCGACCGGTTCCATTGGCCGGCAGACGCTGGATGTCGTAAGGGTTTTCCCGGGCGAGTTTGAGGTGGTTGGCCTGGCCGCTGGTTCGAACTCAAACCTGCTTGTCCAGCAAATGGCGGAATTCCACCCCAAACACGTGTTCTGCCTGGATCCCCCCAAAAAGATACCGAAAGGCGTGACCTTTACCGAAATGGCCGAAATGGTGTGCCTGGAAGAGGTGGACCTGGTCATGGTGGCCACCACGGGCAGCGTCGGCCTGATCCCCACGCTCAACGCCCTGAAGCAAGGAAAATCGGTGGCTCTGTCGAACAAAGAGCCCATCGTGATGGCCGGTGGGTTGATCAAAGAGTACGAGGCGCTCTACGGCGGCGCGGTGCTGCCGGTGGATAGCGAGCCCAGCGCCATCTGGCAGTGCTTGCAAGGGGAAGACAGCACCATCCGCCGGCTGATGATCACCGCGTCCGGAGGGCCGTTTCGGACCACCCCCCTGGAAGAGCTGGCCCAAGTCACGGCGGTTCGCGCCCTGCACCATCCAACATGGAGCATGGGCCGCAAGATCACCATCGACTCGGCGACCATGATGAACAAAGCCTTCGAGGTCATCGAAGCGCACTGGTTATTCAATGTTCCCTGGGATAATATAGAAGTGGTGATTCATCCCCAGAGCACGATTCATTCGATGGTGGAGTTCGCGGACGGTTCGGTGAAGGCCCAACTGGGCCCACCCGATATGAGGCTGCCGATCCAGTACGCTCTCTTCTACCCGAAACGGGTTTCCAACGATATGATCCCAAAGCTAGATACAGGCATCTCTCACTCTCTGACCTTCGGGCCGATGGCTCCGGAGCGCTACCCGTGCTTCGATTTGGCCTTGGCCGCCGCACGGAAAGAAGGCACTCTGCCCACGGTGTTGAGCGCCGCCGATGAGGTAGCGGTCGAGGCCTTTTTGCAAGAGAAGATCGGGTTTACCGAGATCTACCGGGTGGTTGAAACGGTCCTCTCCGAACATCGGCTGCTGCCGGGCCGGGACGCCGAGGAGTTGATGGAAGCGGACCGGTGGGCAACCGTGCGAGCCCGCGAGATCATCCGGCATTAGCGGAATGGAATCTGCTCTCATTGCCATCGGGACTTTGGTCCCAATGCTGTTGTTCCTGGTGGTCGTGCATGAGGCCGGCCACTTTTTCACGGCCCGCGCCTTGGGGGTAAAGGTCCTGGAGTTCGGTGTAGGCTTTCCACCCCGGGCCTTCGGCCTTTACACCGGCCGGACCAGGGTGCTCATCGACCCCGACACCTCTTTCGTCAACCTGGAAAGCCTGGCGGACCTGCGGCCGGGACAGATCGTGAAGGTCAGCTCCACCGAAGACACCCACGGCAACCTGGTGGCCCGGATCATCGAGGTGCCGGAATCCCGGCGAGGCCCGGTGAGCCGGGGCGCCGGCACGGAAGTCTTCCAAGAGAGCCTGGAACCCGAAGGGCTGCTCAAGCACGAGGGCAAGGTGCGGGCAGTGGAGGCCGGCTCCTTCATCCTGGCGGACATGCTCTACTCCGTGAACTGGACTCCGCTGGGAGGGTTCGTTCGAATGGCGGGAGAGAGCAACCCGGACGTGCCCCGCAGTCTGTCCGGCAAGGGAGTCGGGACCCGTTTCGTGGTGCTGGTGGCGGGACCGTTGATGAATGCCATCCTTCCCCTGGCCATCTTCACGGCGCTCTTCATGATCCCCCAGGACGTGACTGTTGGCCGGGTGCTGATTTCCGAGATTGTGGCGGAGTCTGCCGCTGAAGAGGCGAATGTTCAGCCCGGTGACCTGGTGGTGCTGGCCGGTGGACACGAGATCGAGACCCGGTTGGACCTGACCCGGGCCATCGCCCTCAACGGGGGCGCCGAGATGGAGTGGCTGATCATCCGCGATGGAGTGGAGCAGGTCACCTATGTGAAACCCAGGTTCAATTCATCCGAGGGGCGGTGGCTGGTCGGCGTCTTGCCCACGCTGATCGACACGCGGATGGTGAGCCGCTCCCAGCCGATATGGGAGGCGGTCCCGGAAAGTTTCGTCAGCACCTGGGAACTCATGGTGCTGGTGAAACAGACGATCTTCGGTGCGATTTCCGAGGGTGGCACCCCGGAGCTGTCCGGTCCTATTGGTATCGCCCAACTCACCGGGGAGGTTACCCGGGAGGGAGGGCTGACCGGTTGGCTGGCCGTTACCATCCTATTGAGCATCAACCTAGCCATCCTGAACATCTTGCCCATCCCGATGCTGGATGGGGGACGGCTGGTGTTCGTGGTGATCGAGTGGCTGCGCCGGGGCAAGCGGGTGCCGCCGGAGAAGGAAGGGATGGTCCACCTGATCGGCTTCGCCCTGTTGGTCGCGGCCATCCTGGTAATCAGCGCCAACGACATCAACCGGCTGATCCAGGGAGAAAGCCTGCTGGGCGGGTGACCGGCCCTGCCTCTTCTCGCGGCCCCTTCGGCGCCTTGGCTAACCCCATTGCCATAACCCTTTCAGGGTCCACCTTTGCTTTCGCTTGCCGAGCTTTGATTCCTACGGGTACGGTGGCGCGACCCTTTCGCTTTCGTGTACCATTACCCTGGTGTCCGGCGTCTGGCGGCACGTGTGACTTGGGGCGCCGGTGATATTGCGGCGAGATTACCTGGAAGGCTGGGTTTCGCCCTTGGATTGTTGGATTGTGTTGAGAGCGAGTAATGAATAAGCGCCGTCCCACCCGGCCGGTCTACGTGGGCGGCGTCAAGGTCGGCGGAGGGGCCGACATCACCGTCCAGTCGATGACCAAGACCGATACTCGGGACGTGGATGCCACCGTCCGCCAGATCCACGAGCTGGAGGAGGCGGGCTGCGAGATCATCCGGAGCGCCGTGCCCGATATGGAGGCGGCTCAGGCCATCGGCGAGATCAAGAAGCGGATTCACATCCCGCTGATCGCCGACATCCATTTCCACTACAAGTTGGCCCTGGAGTGCGTGAAGGGTGGCGTCGACTGCCTGCGCCTCAACCCCGGCAACCTGAGGGACGAAGGGCACGTGCGGGAGGTGGTTCGGGCCGCCAAGGAGCGGGGCATTCCCATCCGCATCGGCGTGAACTTCGGCAGTCTGCCCCCCGTGGGCGGCATCGGACGCACCAAAGGGTTTTCCCGGCACCTGGACCTGGTGAACAAGCTCCCCAAGGCCGGGGAAGGCCGGAAAGGTGAATACAGCGCCGTCGATCACATGCTGGCGACCGCATTGTGGGAGATCAGCCTGCTGGAGCAGCAGGACTTCGACCACATCAAGATCTCGATGAAGGCCTTCGACGTGCCGACCACCGTGGAGGCCTACCGGCGCCTGGCCGGGATGGTCCCCTATCCGCTGCACCTGGGCATTACCGAGGCCGGCACGGCCCAGGCGGGGTCCATTCGCACCGCGGTCGGTCTGGGCGTGCTTCTCTACGAGGGTATCGGCGACACCATTCGCGTGTCCCTGAGCAGTGACGCCAGGGACGAAGTCGAAGCCGGATACGATATCCTCAAATCCCTCAACTTGAGGCGGAAAGGCGCCGTCCTGGTGGCCTGCCCCAGTTGCGGCCGGGCCGACGTTGACGTGGTCAAGCTGGCCAACGAGGTGGATGCCCTGCTCAAGCGCAGCAAGAAGAGCGTCAAGGTGGCCGTCATGGGCTGCGAGGTCAACGGCCCCGGAGAAGCCAAGGATGCCGACGTGGGCATCGCCGCCGGGGCGGGCCGGGCCGTCATCTTCCGCAAGGGCGAGAAGGTGCGGGTGGTGCCCGGCGAGGAGATGCTTTCGGCGCTGATGGAAGAAGTGAATAATACCCCGGAGGCGCCATGAGATTTACCCGTCTGGTATCCAAAACCCTCCGGGACGATCCCCCCGAGGCCGAGACAGCCAGCCATCGGCTGATGCTGAGGGCGGGCATGATCCACCAGGTGGCCGCGGGGGTCTACTCCTACCTGCCCCTGGCCTGGAGGTCCCTTCGCAAGATAGAAAACATCATCCGGGAGGAGATGGACGCCGCCGGGGGCCAGGAGTTGATGATGCCCAGCCTGCAGCCCGTGGAGCTGTGGGAGCACACCGGCCGGAAGGCCGCCTTCGGTGATAGCTTGTTCTCCCTTGAGGACCGGCGGGGACGCCCCATGGTCCTGGCCCCGACTCATGAAGAAGTGGTGACCGGCATCGTCAAAGCCCACGTCCAGAGCTACCGCGATCTGCCGCTGATCCTGTACCAGATACAGACCAAGTTCCGCGACGAACCCCGGCCCCGCGCCGGGCTGGTGCGAGTGCGGGAATTCGATATGAAGGATGCCTACAGTTTCAACGCCGACGACGATAGCCTGGATGACAGCTACCAGGCGATGGCCCAGGCCTACCGCAACATCTACCGCCGGTCCGGATTGCCGGTCCTGATGGTCGAGGCGGACAGCGGGGCCATCGGCGGCAAGAACTCCCACGAGTTCATCCTGCCCGCTACGTCCGGCGAGGACACGGTCATCATCTGTTCCGGTTGCAGCTATGCCGCCAACGCCGAAAAAGCCGCGGCGAGCTATGTGGAGCTTCCTGCGGAGCCCGAGCAACCACTGGAGGAGGTCAGCACACCCGGGGTCAAGACCATCGCCGGTTTAGCCCAGTTTCTGGGCGTTCCGGAGGAGAAGACCTTCAAGGCGGTCTTCTACATGGCAGACGATGAACTGGCGTTCGTGACCATCAGGGGAGACCTGGAGGTCAATGAGATCAAGCTCAAGAACGTCCTGCATTGCAGCCAGTTGCGGCTGGCGGGCGACGAAGAGGTGAAAGCCGCCGGGCTGGTGGCCGGCTCCGCGTCAGCCATCGGGCTCAACGGGGTCCGGCGGGTCGCCGACCCGTCCATAACTCAGGGCAGCAACTTCGTGGTGGGCGCCAACAAGCCCGATACCCACCTGCGCGGCGCCAACTACCCCAGGGACTTCCAGGTGGATATCCTGGCCGACATCGCCCTGGCCCAGCCCGGCCAGCTTTGTCTCGAATGCGGCCGGAAGCTGGAATCCACCCGGGGCATCGAAGTCGGGCACATCTTCAAGCTGGGCACATTTTTCAGCGATTCCATGGGCGCGCAATACCTCGACCGGGATGGCCGTCAGCAGCCGATGACCATGGGGTGCTATGGCATCGGGGTCGGCCGGCTGCTTGCCGCGGCCATCGAGCAGAACCACGATGAGCGGGGCATCGTCTTTCCAGCTCCCCTCGCTCCCTACCAGGTGCACCTGGTGGGACTGAATCTGGCCCAAGAAGACGTCGCCGGCGCCGCCGACAGCCTGTACCAGGAGCTTTGGGAGCAGGGCTTCGAAACGCTCTACGACGACCGGCCCGACCAGGCCGCCGGGGTGAAGCTGAACGACGCCGACCTCATGGGTCTGCCGGTGCGTCTGGTGGTCAGCCCGCGCAACCTGAAGAATGGGGTGGTGGAGCTAAAAGGGCGCCAGGAGACCGAGGCCGTGACTGTCGCCGCGGACCAGGTGGTGGCCACCCTTCGGCAGTGGCTGAATTCTCACTGACCTTTTCACCCATCTCGCTGGATAGGCTCCTGGTAAGTATTCCAATACCCTGAGTGCCGGCTCCAGCGGTCCTTCGACGGGCTCAGGACGAACGGATAGGGCGCTCCTGCTCCGTTCGTGGTGAGCTTGTCGAACCACCTTTCGAGATAGGCTCTTAGTTCTGGTCAGCCTGGTTCCCGGCTAAGCCTCGGCCGTCGCTTCGATCTCCACCAATAGCTCGGGGAATGCCAACCGGGTCACGCCCAGAAGAGTGCTGGCCGCGCGGCAGTCGGCCTTGCCGAGGCGGCGTCCCAGAACCTCGGCAGCTTCCATGAGCCCGTCCACGTCGGTAGTGTAATAGTTCAGGCGCATCACGTCCGACAGTTTGAAGCCTGCCCCGCTCAACACCGTTTCGAGATTGTCCAGCGCTTGATTGATCTGGCCGGCCATGTCGCCCGCCCGTACCGGGCTTCCGTCGGCGTCGACAGACGTTTGCCCGGAACAAATTAGCCTGCGCTGGACGCCACTCACCTCGTTGGCCTGGACGAATCCGAGTTGGTCCTGCCAGGTCCATGGATTGATGATCCTCCGCTCCATGCGCGCCTCCTTCAAGGGGTCTGTTTCCCAACCATCATGAAATTCCGGCCGCCCCGTGGGTCTTGGGAAATAGGCCCGCATTCCTGGCCCTGTGGCGTGGGCTGATCGGCGGAACACGAAAACGCTTTGGCCAACCGGGAACTTGCGTTGGGTTTCTACAGTATCCCATTCGGGCGACGAATAAGGCAAGGCAGGGGTGCCTAGCGCAACGATTTCCGGGAGAGGTAGGAGTGCTCCCCCTTGGGCTGGATCCCGGTTACGCCTCGGCCGTCGCTTCGAGTTCTATCATGAACTCGGCGGACGCCAGCCGGACTACGCCCAGGAGGGTGCTGGCGGGCCGGCAGTTGGCGGCGGCCAGGCGGCGGCCCGACGCCCGTGCGGAGGCGAAAAAGAGATCCACGTCGGTCGTGTAGTAGTTCAGGCGCACCACGTCCGATAGGCTGAATCCAGCCTCACGGAGCACCGTTTCCAGGTTGTCGATCGCCTTATCGATCTGGCCGGCCATGTCTCCGACACATACCGGCTTGCCGTCGGCGTCGGTGGCGGTCTGTCCGGCGCAGATTAGGCGGCGCTGAACTCCGCTGACCTCATTGGCTTGGACGTAGCCGAACCGGTCCTGCCACGTCCACGGGTTGATAATCCTCCGCTCCATGTTCGCCTCCTTCAGGGGGTCTGTTTTCCAACCAGCCAATCGGTGTTCCCACAGGTCTTGTGCTTGCTTTCTGTGATAGACCCTCATTCCCTTACCGATGGCGTGGATCAGGATTCCCCCAAGTATCCCATGCCGGCGGCGGCCGGGGCCAGGCTGATGGCGTCGAGCGGAAGCTACTTCCGGGACAGGTGGTAGTGGCCGACGGCGATGGCCTCCCACTCGTGGACCGTCTTGGCCTGGCCGATCAACCCCAAGCTCACCATGACCTCGTAGGCCAGTTCGTCTTTGGAGGTGTTGGGGCGCCCGGTGATGGCCACGCGCACCTCTTGAGTGGTGTAGGAGTAGAGGCGAAGCAGGTGACTCTTGGACCATTGGATCAGCGCGCCGTCCAGCAGTTTCAGGGCGGGGACCGGCCAGTGGATACCCGAGGGCTGGCTGTGGGCCACCGCACCGGGGCGGCATTGCTCCACCAGACGGTCCAGGGCCTCGACCAGCCGGGAAACGCGGGTTGACGCGTCCAGGCCGCGCCGGCCCGCCGAGCCAATAGTCCCGGTGGTCACCGGCACGCCGTCGCGGAAAATGGCCCACCCGGTCTCTCGCACTCCAGCCTCCAAAGCTAGCAGCGTGGCTGGTTGGTCCGAGGCGGTCACGTTTGAAGCGCCAGGGAAATAGACCCAGCGATCTGCCGGATGCCTGCCCCCGGATCGGGCCGGAGCAAGTCAGGAATCGGTGAGGAATCCTCGCTCCCAGCCCACGGCCCTCCGGAGACGCGGATTGCGGTTTTGATCTCTTCGTCTTGACGGTCCGGATGCTCGCCCGGCCAACACGGTGAGGCGGCCGGTCGGTACAGTCCCGTATAGTAATAAGTACCACATTGCAGGCAGAGCCAGTCGCCTTCGTCCAGCAACAGGTCTCCCCGGCATTTCGTGCAGGCTTTGAGACGAAACAAGTTCATGCTCACCTCTTGGCGGAAGGTTGGTCCGGCTGGTCTGTCCGCCAGACATCCGAGACAGTGCAGTTGCCAGATGCCAAGCGCGGGGACCGTAGAGGGGAGCAAGGCGGGAACATTTCTTCGGCGCGGCCACGCTCCGCGCCGATCCGCGCCGTTGCCTTGCCCGTGGCAGACCTGGGAGGCGGCGCTGGAACAGTCGCGGCCCGCCTGGGTGGTTGAGTATCACGTTAACAGAACAAACGTTCTAATTCAAGCTCTGGCTGTCAGTCTTGGGCTCGAAAGTGACGGGTCCGGGAGGTCTCGATTCTCCGGGACGGTGGGTCCCGGGGTTACCGGCGGGCAAGCGCCTTGACCCGCCTAGCTACGATTCCTATAATGGCGTGGCGGAACACAACTATGTTTTGTCACGGGAGTGACCAGAGAAGAGGGTGAACCACGGTGACCGACGGCACAACCCAATCATTTGAGGAGCTAACCCGGGCTGCGGTCTCCGAACTGGAGAGCATTGACAGCCCGGACTCGCTGGAGACGTGGCGGGTGGCCTACCTGGGCCGCCGGGGCCGGTTGACTCTAATGCTGCGAAGCCTGGCCCAAATGGACCTGGACCAGCGGCGGACCGCCGGCGCTCTGGGCAACCAGGCGAAACGAACCCTCGAGGAACGGCTGGAGCTGCGGTCCCAGGAAATCAGTGAGGCCCGGCTGGCCCGCTCCGCGTCGGAAGATAGGCTCGACGTCACCCTGCCCGGCCGGCCGGTTACGATTGGGCGGCTGCATCCCACGACGCAGATCATCCGGGAAATCTGCGGCGCCTTCACGGCCATGGGGTTCTCGGTGGTCGAAGGCCCGGAGGTGGAGTGGGACCACTACAACTTCGAGATGCTCAACATCCCCCTGGGCCACCCGGCGCGAGACATGTGGAGCACGATGTGGATCGACTACAGCAACGCCGCCGGGGAGCACCCCATGCTGCTCCGCACCCATACCTCGCCCGTACAGGCCCGTGTGATGGAAAGCAGCCGGCCACCCATCCGGGTGGTGGTGCCGGGGAAATGCTACCGGTACGAGGCCACCGACGCCACCCACGAATGGCATTTCTACCAGGTGGAAGGTCTGGCCGTGGATGAGGGCATCACTTTCGCCGACCTGAAGGGCACCCTGTACGAGTTCGCCCGCCGCCTTTTCGGCGAGGAGCGCAAGGTGCGTTTCCGGTGCGACTATTTCCCCTTCGTCGAGCCTGGGGTGGACATGTCCATCGACTGCTTCGCCTGCCGTGGCGAGGGGAACGGCTGCCGCATCTGCCGGGATAGCGGATGGATCGAGATCATGGGGGCTGGAATGGTGCACCCCAAGGTATTGGCCGGAGTGGGTTACGACCCGGACAAGTACACCGGGTTCGCCTTTGGCCTGGGTCCGGAGCGTATCGCAATGCTGAAGTACGGCATCGATGACATCCGCCTGTTCTACTCCAACGACCTCCGGTTTTTGCGGCAATTCTGATACAATCATTTTGAGCCTTCAGCTTTCAGCCCTCAGCATTCAGCCCATACAGGGTGGAACCCGCTACCGGTCCTCCGATTTTGCCGGGGAAAGCACGTTAGATTTCGCTGCTTGTCTCTGGACTGCCGGTGCGGCAGTGAGACTGGTTGCTGACTGCGGACCGCGGACTACCGACCACTTGACACTGGCGAAAGGCCTATGAAAATACCTTTGTCCTGGCTGCGAGATTACGTTGACCTGGAGCTGCCCACCCAGGAATTGACGCATCGGCTGACCATGGCCGGCGTTGAAGTTGGGGATATAGTCGAGATCGGAGACTGGGGCGAGGCCTTCGTGGGTCTGGTGCAGGAAGTTCGGCCCCACCCTCAGGCGGACCGCCTCAGGTTGTGCCAGGTGAGCACCGGAAGCGAGGAGCTTGAGGTGGTGTGCGGCGCTCCCAATGTCGCGGCCGGCCAGAAAATCTGCTTCGCCAAGGTGGGCGCCCGGCTGTTCAACACCCATAACGGGAAGCATGAGCCACTGAAAGAGGCCCGCATCCGGGGCGTGGTTTCCCAGGGAATGATCTGCTCCGAGTTGGAGTTGGGGCTTGGGGATAACCAGGACGGTATCATAGTGCTCCCCGGGGACGCCCCGGTGGGGACACCCCTCGACCGGTACCTGGGCGACACCATCCTGAACCTGGAGCTTACCCCCAACCGGCTGGACTGCCTATCCATCCTGGGGATCGCCCACGAAGTCGCGGCCCTCACGGGCGCCGGCGTTCGAGAGCCGGATATCAGCTACCCCGAGGAGGGTCCGCCGGTGTCCGAGCAGATATCCGTCTCCGTCCCGGACCCGGACCTGTGTCAACGGTATACCGCCAGCCTGATCCAGGGGGTGAAGATCGGTCCTTCCCCCCACTGGTTGCAGGAGCGGCTGATGCGGGCGGGGCAGCGGCCCATCAACAATGTGGTGGACGTGACCAACTACGTCATGCTGGAGTACAATCAGCCCCTCCACGCCTTCGATTACGACCTGCTTGATGACCGGACCATCATCGTGCGGCGGGCCGGGCCCGGCGAGACCTTGGTCACCCTCGATGGCGTGGAGCGCCGGCTCAACGACCAGGTCCTGGTGATAGCCGACAGCCACCAGCCCATCGGTATCGGCGGTGTCATCGGCGGCGCGAACAGCGAGATCGGGCCGGGCACCACCAGCGTGCTTCTGGAGGCGGCCACCTTCAACGGATTCAACAACCGCCAGACGGCCATCGCTTTCAGGCTGCGCACCGAGGCGACCCTGCGGTTCGAAAAGGGCCTGCAGCCGGAGTTGGCGCCCATCGCCCTGCGGCGGGCGACCCAACTCATCCATGCGGTGGCGGGCGGCCGGGTGGCCAAGGATATCATCGATGTCTATCCTGGCCGGAACCAGCCCAGCCCACCGGTGGTCCTCACGGCCAGCCGGCTAAAAAAGGTCCTGGGCATGGATGTCGAGATGGAGACGGTGGCGCGGGTGCTGGGGTGTCTGGGTTTCCAGACCAAACGCAAGACACCAGACACGCTTGAGGTGACCGTCCCCTACTGGCGGAACGACATCAGCATCGAAGAAGATCTGGTGGAAGAGGTGGTGAGGATTATCGGCTATGACACCGTCCCCACCACCATGCTCTCCACGCCGATACCGAGCCATCGGCCCGACCTGAGGCGGCTACTGCGGGAGCAGGTGAAGGATGCCCTGGCCGGCACGGGGATGCAGGAGGTCATCAGCTACCCGCTCATCAGTCTGGGCGACCTGGAGAAGGTGAACCGGCTAGATGACGAAAAGCTTCCCTTGCGGGTAGCCAACCCGCTCAACGCGGAACAGGAACGGCTGCGTCCGACGCTGAGGCCGAGCCTGCTGGGAACCCTGACCGCCAATCAAGGCCATGGCGAGGGCCCTTTTCTGATGTTCGAGGTCGGGAGCGTGTTCGAGGCACGGGCCGATGAACTACCCGACGAGTTGGATATGGTGGCCGGTGTTCTGGCGGGACGGCGCTGGGAGCTTTCCTGGCTGATTCAGCCGGCCGGCACTCCTTCGGAGGCCCTTCTGGATTTCTATGACGCCAAGGGCATCGTGGAGGGCTTGCTGGGCAGTCTGGGATTGGCCGCGGACTACGAGCCCGGGGATGATCCGTCTTTTCACCCCGGCCGGTGTGCCCAAATAGTGTTGGGTGGAGTCAAACTGGGCGTTGTCGGCGAATTGCACCCGGTAGTCAGAGAGAGGTTCGGCCTTCAAGAGCAATCGGTTGGCTACTTCGAGTTGCGCCTGGATGCCTTGTTGCAGGCGCTGCCCAAGGGCGAGCAGGTTTTCACGCCGGTTTCACGCTACCCCGAGGCCACCCGGGACCTGGCCCTGGTCATCCCGGCCGACGTTCCGGCAGGCAAAGTCCGGAGCATTATCTCTCGACACCGTGGGGTGACCGGAGTAGACTTGTTCGATATCTACACCGGCAAGAACATCGACCCGGGCACCAAGTCGCTGGCTTTTCATGTGCGATTCCAGGCTCGCGACCGTACATTGACTACCGAAGAGGTCAACCGTTCCCTTCAGGGTCTGCTGCGCACCCTGGAGCGGCAGGTCCAGGCCTCCCTGCGGAGTTGAGGGGAGTCGATGCGGAGTCACAGCCACGGCCATGGCCACGCGGAGCAAGGCATGCTGAGCGTGGAAGAGGCCTACGATCGGGTGATGGCCAGTTTCGGCCCGCTGGAGCCGGTGGCGACGCCCCTCATGGACGCCCTTGGCCTGGTCCTTGCCGTCGATGTGGACTCACCATTGGACCTCCCTCCGCTGGCCAACTCCGGCATGGACGGCTATGCGGTGCGCTCGGAGGATATCCCCGATGCGTCCCCGGACTCGCCGAGGCAACTGAGGGTGATCGGCCTGGTGGCCGCGGGCCAGCGTCCTTCACAGGATGTAGGACCCGGCACCGCCATCCGCATCATGACGGGCGCCACGGTGCCCGGCGGGGCCGACACGGTGGTCCCCTTCGAGGAAACGGACGAGGTACAACGCCGGCAGGCAGGCCTTTCCCTGGATGAGATCGCCATCCTCTCCGGCCTTCCGGTGGGGCGCAACGTCCGGCCCGCCGGAGAAGATGTGGGCCGGGGACAGCGGGTGCTCGACGCGGGCACCGTGGTCAGGCCGGCGGAAATTGGGGTGATGGCCTCCCTGGGGCTGGAGAGGGTGAAGGTCATTCGCCGCCCCGTGGTGGCCATACTGGCCACCGGGGACGAGTTGGTGGCCGCGGGCGGGGAACTGGATGGAGGCCAGATTTACGATAGCAACAGCTTTAGTGTTGCCGCCTCCGTAGTGGCCTGCGGCGGTGTCCCCAAGCATCTAGGTATTGCCCGGGACAATATGGAGGACCTAGAGAATAAGCTACGGGCGGTGGCCGGGTCCGACCTGGCCATCACCTCGGCGGGCGTCTCCCGGGGCGATTACGATATGGTGAAGGACGTCTTGACCAGCCAGGGGGACATGAATTTCTGGTCGGTGCGCATGAGGCCGGCCAAGCCCCTGGCCTTCGGCCACCTGCGGACCGGCGGCGACGAGAAAGTGCCCCTGTTGGGGCTGCCGGGGAACCCGGTTAGCGCCATGGTGGCCTTCGAGATGTTCGCCCGACCGGCGATCCGCACCATGCTGGGCCGGCGGCCGTCGCCCCGGCCGACCGTGGAAGGCGTACTCACCGGCCCGATCTACAATGAGGATGGACGCCGGGTGTACGCTAGAGTGCAAGTGGAAACCCGAAACGGGACCTACTACGCAACACCGACGGGGCCCCAGGGCTCCAATATCTTGACTTCTATGTCTCGGGCTAACGGACTGGCCATCTGCCCCGAGGATTTGCCCCATAAACAGGCCGGCGACAAAGTCCGGATTATTATGTTGGACTGGAACGAAGAGGTTTTTGTATGACCACTCCTGACCCAGAGGCGCCCGAACAGCAGGAGGAGCCTGCCATCTACAACGTAAGCTTCGATCGACTGGCGAAGCTCAAACGCTCCGCTGTTATGCTGGTTGCTGAACGCCGCGTTCCCTCCTGTCCGTCTCACGTGAAGGCGGATCATGAGCTGACCGACCCTCAGCAATTGGTGAACGAGATCGCCAAACACTGCGTCAATGAAGAGAGCTTCATCCGCACGGAAATGCCCATTCAAGAAATAGTGTTCCGCATCTTGCTGAGCCGCCGCAACGCGCCGACCCCTCTACACGATCTGCACTACGAGCTGACTGAGCGGTGGGCGACTCCGATGCGGCCCATAAACATCTCCGAGGAAGGGCTCCGTAAGATACTCGATGCTGACACCTACTACGGGTTCCTCCAGCAAGTCCCCAAATAGGGGAGCCGGGTTGGTTCGCCTAATAGCCTCGGCGGACTTGCCCGCGGATAGCGATCAGCGCGGAAGTCGCCGGGCTCTAGGTTGCTCCCGCTGACTAGTGGTCGCAGGCAGATGTCACCACGATTCTGACAAGATGCTGAGGCGCGGCAACAGGGATCCGAGGGCCGCACCGCGCCGGCTTCATCTTGTTCCATGGTGAAAGGCCCGGACTGGGTTGGAACGTGGGGCCAGGCAGCCGTGGCGTGGCGGAACGCAAAAAAAACGGGTGGGGTCATACCCCACTCGTTTCTACTTGCGGCCTGGTGAAAGGTTCAGGCTTCCGCTTTCTGGTTGGCAATGCCGACCAGCTTCTCGAAAGCAGCTTGATCGCGAACCGCCAGGTCTGCGAGGATCTTGCGATCCAACTCCAGACCCGCCAGCTTCAACCCATGGATGAACTGGCTGTAGGTGGTTCCCGCTTGGCGGCACGCCGCACCGATGCGGATGATCCACAGTCGGCGGAAATCCCCTTTGCGCTCCCGCCGGTTGCGATAGGCGTGGTCCCAGGCGTGTATGAGGGCCTCTTTGGCCCATTTGTAGTTGCGATGGCTGGACCCGTGAAAGCCTCGGGCCGCTAGCAGCACTTTCTTGTGGCGGCGGTGCTTGGTCACCCCGCGTTTTACTCTAGACAAGGTGAGTCTCCAAATAACCAGAAGGTGTTGGGTTAGCCGTAAGGAAGCAGCCGTCTAAGCCGGGGGACATCTGCCCAGTCGACAGAAAGCTTCTGTGCGTACTTACGAGTAACCTTGTTGGGCTTCTTGCGCCGTAGGTGACTGTTCATCCGTTTGCGGCGCATCAATTTGCCCGTTCCAGTGATGTGAATGCGGGCTTTGGCGCCTTTGTGAGTCTTAAGTTTTGGCATCAGCTAGATCTTCTTCTTTCACTTCGGCCTTTTCGGGACGCTGCACGGTGGGAATCAGAATCATCGACAGCGCTCTACCTTCCAATGACGGGGGCTTTTCCAGCCGTACATCATCCTTCAAGTCGTCGGCCACCCGTTTGAGCACCAGCAGCCCCAACTGCTGGTGGGCGGCTTCCCGACCGCGGAAACGCACGGTCAGCTTAACCTTCGAACCTTCTAGGATCAACTCGCGGACCTTGCGAGTCTTAGCTTGCAGGTCGTGGGTCCCGATGTTGGGACGGAACCGTACTTCCCGGAGTTCCGTGCTTTTCTGACCCTTTCTGGACTCCCTCTCTTTTTTCGACGAGAGGTACCGCAGCTTGCCGTAGTCCAGTATCCGGCACACCGGCGGATCAGAGTTGGGCGCCACTTCTACCAGGTCGAGGTCGGACTCGCGCGCCAATTGCAACGCTTGCTGGAGGTCCATAACTCCGAGCTGCGACCCGTCCTCACCAATCAACCGGACCTTCGGAGTTGAAATCCGCTCGTTTACCCGATATTTCCTAGCTATGCCCTTCTACCTCCGGGTGATTCCACACACTTCTGAGAGTAATTGTTCGATTTACTCTAGCACAAGCCCAACCGAACGTCAATCTGGACGTGAATTCCCAGGCTTGGCGCCGGAAAGCGGCCCATCGACCGCAACTATGCGCCGGGACTGTGGGCCTGGCCCGGCCTGTCCTTCGCCAAATCGTCGTAGAAGCTTGTATATTCCGTCGCTACCGAAGGTAAGGGCTGCGATCGGGATCCTTTCATCTGGACCGTGGATGGTCTTGGCGAACTCGAAGTCCGGTGGCAGAGCCATGGGTAGGAACCCATAGGTCTGGATGCCCAACCTGGAGAAAAAGCGGCCGTCGGTGGAGGCCGGCAGCAGCATGGGGACAGGCACCGCCTTCGGGTCGGCCTGGCGCAATACATCGGCCAACGTGTCAAACAGCCCCAGGTCGGGCTCTTCGGGGCTGGGATCGTGGTAAACGACCTCCAGTTCCACCGCCCCGCCCAAGATGGGGCGCAGTTCGGATATCAGGTCGTCGGGCCCGTATCCAGGGAGCAGTCGGCAGTCCAGCCCGAGGCTGATCTCGCCGGGGACGACGTTGAACCCTTCGCCTCCCCGGACAACGGTGGCGGTGGCCGTGTTACGGAGTAGGGGCTCGAATATCCGGCGCCGGCCGCCCAGCAGCTTGAGCGTTAGGCCGGTCAGCGGTGGGTTCAGGAGCAGCCGGAGCAGGGCGCCCTGAGGAAAGGCTAGGTTCGAGACGATGGCGCGAAGCATCCGCCGGGTTGCCGGGGTGACGTGTACCGGCATCCGGCGGTTTTCCAGCCGAAGCAGCGCCCGGGCCAGTTGGGCCATCGCGCCGCCCTTGCTGGCGAGGGCGCCATGCCCCCCGGGCGCCCGGACGGATGCCCGCAGCACGCATATCTGTTTCTCGGTGACCATGATGGGGTAGAACCGGCGGTTGCCCAGGGGGAAGCTGAACCCGCCAAACTCTCCGATGGCGTAGCGAATGCCCTGAAACAGGTGCCCCTGGCTCTCCACCAGGTACCTGGCGCCGTATTCGCCGCCCCTCTCTTCGTCGCTAACCAGCGCCAGGACGACGTCCCCCGGCAGGGGAAGGGCTTCCGCTTTCGCCCGCAGAAAGGCGGTCAGCATCATCGCGATGCCGCCTTTCATGTCCAGGGCGCCCCGGCCCCAGACGTAGCCATCCACTATCCTTCCCTCAAAAGGCGGGTGCCGCCATTCTCGCGGGTCTGCCGGCACCACGTCCACATGTCCCTGGAGCAGCAGGGGCGGCGCATCGCCCCGGCCCGAAAGCTTGGCGATCAAGTTGGGCCGGTCCGGAGAGCGACCGACGAGTTGGGCGTCGCAACCGGCGTCCGTCAGCAGCCGGTGAATGTAGGCGAGGCACTCCCTCTCGTTCCCGGGTGGGTTGGTGGTGTCGAAACGAATGAGGGTTTGCAGCAGTTCTGCTATCCGGTTGGGCCCGCCGGTGAGAGCGATCGGCGACGGGGTTGGCACTCCTGACTCTCCGCTACTGAGCATTGCTTGTAAAAAGCATATCAGCCCGGCGAGCCGGCCGCCATGTCGAGCGCCATTGTAGGCAGGGATCACCCTTACTCCGGATGGGCATTACCATGAAAGCGCTCGGCCAAGGGGTGTCCGGGGGGTGCGAGAGACGGTCAGGCGGGACCCGCGCCGGAGGATAAGCCGGCCAGAGATGAGGGAAGACGGGGTAGTGACTACTCGGGAGAGCCGAGGTCCCCGCCCAGTTCCCTCAGGAAATCCTCGACCTTGGAAGACAAGGGTGGCGGCGGCGGTTGATCTTGCTGCTGCTCCTTGTCGTAACGTTCCTCCAGTCGCTTGAGCAAGGACGAAACCTCTGAGGCGTCGGCGACGATGTTCTCGAGGGCGGCGTACTGCTGCTCGCCCCGCTGCCGGTCCACCAGACGGGTCGGCAGGTTGTAGAGGCCGCACAGGACCTCCATGAGCCTGGCCGTTCCGGTGAAGTCTTCGTCCACCTGGAAATACTGGGGTAGGTGGACTACGAAGGTCCGGGTCTCGATCCCAAGTTCCCTGGCTTGAAGCGTGGCCAGGTAGGTAATGGTAGTCGGTCCTTCGTAGGTGCTGGGGCGAACCTGGACCGCGGGGGACCCTTCCGGCGTCTCGGGCCCGCCGCCGCTGCCGGAAACCAGCAGTGGCCTGGTGTGGGGGACCATGTCGTACATGGCGCCGATCAGGGAATACCGTTTGACCTGGAAGAACTTGAGCAACTCCAGGATCGACTCGGTGTAATCTTCGCCATACATGTGGGGTTCCAGCAGGTGGACGAAGATGAGGTCCGGAGCCTCTTCCCGTTTGGCGAAGCGGATTACAGTGTTGGGGATGGAGTACTCGCGTTGGCCCTTGTTGATGTAGGAACGGGGACGGTACCGCGTGAAGTCAAAGAAGCGGCCGGGGCGGGCCAGTTGGCCCATCTTTTCGGCGTGCAGGTGCCGCTCCAACCGGCTTAGACTCAGGGTGCCGACGCTTCCCACGTCGGTCCACGGCCTCAGGACGGCCAAGACATGGGGGTCTTTCAGCTCCGGGATCGGCTCGATAATTTCAAATTCACCCAATCGCATGCCACTAGTTTGACAGCCCCTTGCGCCACTTACAAGCCTAGCCGCATACGGGCAAATGGGAATTTAACAGCTCGGTCCCGGTCTTCGGCCCGGCCCGGCATATCTTCTTCGGGCGCTCCCGTGTGTCGGGCCTGGGCTTTCTGGTATGATACCGTTTTAGACGCCTGGCCGACTGGGCAGCGTGGTTTTTTCATGTCCGGCCCGGCCAAAGGGTGAGGAACCTGTCGATGCCTCGCTGGGCGGCAGCGGATGGACCGGGGCTCGAAGGTGCGGCGTCTCCACCTAGCTTTCTGGGGCGGGCCGGTTGGGTGATCTAGAGAGAGTAGTGGACGAAGGAATGAGCAGGCCCTCGATAAACCGGGACCGGCATTGCCGGTCCGCCGGCGGGCTGCTCTGCTCCAGGGAAGCGGTCTCCAGGCTAGCTGGGCGGCGCGCCCGGCTGCTCGTAGCCTCTCTGGCAGCCCTCTTGCTTGCGGCGTGTGGCGGCGGGGCCACGGCGACCGCGCTACCTACTCCCACGCCCTCACCGGCGCCCACGGCCACACCTCGAATGACCCCGGCGATCACCCCTACCGGGCCTCCGGTCACCGCCGTGCCGGAAACCAGGGCTCCGGCGCTCCCCGCCTGGCGGTACGTCAACAGCGGCTGGGGGTTGCCCTCCGGTGATGCACCGGGCGGCGTCTTCGCCGAGCAACTGCGGGGCTTCGTCATCACCAGCCAGGAAGCCTTGGACGCCTTTCAACTGGCTTTCTTGTTGAGGCGTTCCCTGGGATCAGCCACCAGCCTGGGGCGGGTGGATTTCCCCAACTCCATCCTGCTGGCCGCCTACTACCTCTGGCGGCCCCTCCGGGGCGATCCCCTCTCGGTCGTGGGTTTCTCCCTGGACGGGCGCCGGGCCGAGGTGCTCCTGGAGTTGGATGACTCGGCCCAGGGTAAAGAGTACCCCTTGCTGCTGGCGCCCATGGCGATGGTGGCCTTGGACCGGTCGCTGTTTCCGCAAGGAGAGCGCATCGAGTTTGTGTTTCGATTGACCGGGGGGTCGCAGGACGGGGAGCCGCCGGTGACGGTTTCAACTATCGTAACCCGATAGTTGACCGGCGGCGGAGCGCCCGGAGTCCCGTTGGGGTTGGCGCCGGCCGTTCGGGATGGCTCCTCAGCACTCGCCCGTTTCGGTCAAGTGCCCTTCCCGCCACGCCACCGCGCCCTCGCGCACGGTGAGGTAGGGGTCCAAACGCATCTCGCCCTTCACGGTGTGCCCCGCCATGTCGTGCCAGGTGAAGTGGCCTTCCAGCGTGTCGAATACCGCGGCGTCGCCGGCCATCCCCTCGGCCAGTGAACCCAGGGAGTCCTGCAAGCCCAGCACCTGGGCGGGCCGGCTGGTGGCGGCAAATATCGCGTCCTTCAGAGGCAGGCCCAGGGCGTGGAACTGGCTCACCAGGTCATTCATCCGGTAGACGGTGCGCTCCGGCGGTGGAACGTGAATGTCGGTGCTGATGGTGTCTGGCAAGAATCCCTGGCTCAGGGCCGCTCTTACCACTTCGATGTCGCAGTGTACCCCGGCGTGGGCCACGTCCATGATCACCCCACGGTCGGCGGCGGCCCGCACCTCGGGGCGGATCTTCCCGCGTCCGTCGAGGATCGACTCGGGGTTCCCGTTGAAGGCGTGGGTGCAGATGTCCCCGGGACCCAGGTAATCCAGCACCTGGGGCAACGGAATCGGCGTGCCGCTCACGTGGACCATGAGGCGGCTCCCCGACTGGTCGACGGCGGCCCGGGCTGCCTGCATGGCCGCGGGGGCGTTCCAATAGGCCACGGCGTTGATGTGCATCCGGACCTTGACCCCGAAGCAGAACCCCGGGTTGCTCTTGACGGCGTCGGCGGTCTGGTCCACATCGATGATCCTCATGTCGTGCAACCCGCCGCCCAGGAGCCGGTTGGCGGCCAAGCCTATCCCCGAGATGTGGAGAAAGGCCAGGAGCCGGGTGCGTTGGGTGGGGAACACGTAGTCCCGCATCGCCACGTAGTTCTGAAACCCGGCGCTGCCGGCGTCGACACCGGTAGTGGTCCCCGACGCCAGGCATATGTTGTCGGGATGAACCCCGGAGGCGTTGCCTCCGTGGTAGAAATGACCGTGGAGGTCGATGAGGCCGGGGGTAATCAGCTTGCCCGGCACATCGATGGCCGTGGCCGCCGATGCCGGGTCGATGCGGTCCGCCACCCGGGCCACCAGTCCGTTTTTGAAAGCTACATCACGGCGGTCATTGATACCTTGGGCTGGGTCCAGCAGCGTGCCCCCGGTCAACAAGAGATCATACACTGACGGTGCAGTCGTCATGGCGCCCCCCCTTTTGCAGTCTGGTTGTCCGTCAAAAGAACTCACCTGATGCCGTCTTTCACCCGGCAGAAGGGTCCCTGACGGGCGTGAGGTCCAGCTCCAGGCACTTGCCGAGGTTCCCCGCGGGCGGAAAGGGACCGGAGCCGGGTGGTGGCGTTGCTAAGAGGGCGGCAGGCCGAATCGGCGGGTGGCTACGAGGCCTCTTCGTCCGGCTCCGAGTACTCGAGACGGCGCAGCCGCGGATAGACCAGCTCTTTGGGGCGCTCCAGGTCTTCGTCCGAGATGTCGGCGGACTCCTGTACCGGCCGGCAGCCCCATTTCTCGATTGCCTTCTGGACCAGTAACCGGACCACCTGAGGTGACCGGCCTTCAAGCCGGCCCAACTGGTAAGCAAGGGTGACCGCCAGTTGGCTCCGGGCGATCTGGTCGAAGGCCGCAGGGTCGGTCAGGTCTTCGGGCATGTCCCCGCACTGCTCCAGAAAGTCGTCGAGCACCTGGCCGATGACGTCCGGCAGGTTGGCCAGTTCAATCTCCACCATGTACCCGGTGAGGGTGTCGGCCAGTTCTATTATGCCCTCGTCCGGCAAAACCTGGCCGTGGAGGTTTACGTGCCTGGCGTCAGTCTGGTCATCGGCCATTTACCGTTGTCTCCCTGTCCAGCAAACTGAAGCTGACTCGAATCCGAAATACAAGCCAGCGATTATTTTAACACGGCTGCTCAAGGGTGGAAGGCCGGCGGTGGGATGGAATAAAGGGATGCGAAACCAGGCTATTTCTTTAACCTTCGCGCCTGAGGCTCGATCAGCTACCGATGGCGACGGTGGTCAGCCCCTGGACGACTGGCCCGATGATGCCCCAGAGGACTCCCACGCCGAAAGCGTAGTCGAGCATGACCAGCATTACCAGGAGCGCCGGGCCCTGTCGCTGAAACCGGGCGTAGGCCACCGCCCGGTCGGCGGGTATCAGGCCGGCCAGCACCTTGGAGCCGTCTAGAGGGGCCAGCGGTATCACGTTGAATACGGCCAGGAGCAAATTGAAGAAAATAACCAGCCCCAGGATATCCGCCAGGCCCTCCCGGAAGCCGCCGGTCATCACGTGGGTGATCCGGTGCAGGGCGGGATGAGTCGAGCCGAGCAGGCCGAGTTTGATGGGCAGAGCCAGCATAAACGCGAGCACCAGGTTGGACAACGGCCCCGCGGCGGCCACGAGGGCGTTCCCCGTCTTACCGTGGGCCAGACGGCCCGGATCGACTGGAACCGGCTTGCCCCAGCCGAACCCCGCCACCAGCAGCATCATCGTGCCGCCCGGGTCCAGGTGCCGGAGGGGGTTGAGACTGACGCGCCCCAGCCGCTTCGCTGTGCTGTCGCCCAGGCCGTTGGCCACCATGGCGTGGCTGAATTCGTGGACGGTGATGGCCACGATCAGGGAGAAGCTGACCAACACCGCCAGGCGCACGAAGCCGGCGGGGTCGTCGACGATCAGCCGGTAAGAGCCGAGCAGCATTGGCGCTAGGGGCCGGCTGCCCGAGGCTCAGGGCCCCGGCGCCATCGCCGGGTCACGGCCGGTTGCCTTCCGGGCCTCATTCGTCCTCTTCGGGCGGTTCTTCCTCGTGCCCGGCCGCCGGTTCGGGGAAGAAGACGGAGCTGGGCAGAAGCGCGGCGGCCCGCCCCTTGGCCGGGGGACGCTGTTTGGGCATGTCCAGCAGCGCCGCCTTCAATTTGGCCAGGCTTTCGACGGCCACCGCACCCACATCGGCCACTAGGGCTTGGACCCCGACTTCGCGGATCGCCTCCAGGTCTTTGGCCCCCGGAAGCTGGGACACCCCCAGCAGCAGGTACTTGTCCACCCGCTGGCTAATCCCCGCGATGGTGGCCAGGTCCGCCAGGGTCCACGGCGCCGAAACCCCGGTCATGGACAGGAGCACCGCGTCGATGGGCAGGGCGTCTATGGCCCGTAATTGCTCGATTTCGATGCTGGGCTCGATGCAGAGGATCCGCGCCATGCCCTCGGACGCCAAGGCGGATATAGGCGTCCCCCCCAAGTTGAAGGCGAGCAGGTCGCTGCCCCCATCTTCATAGGTCCGGGCATCATCGTCGGTCAAAGAAGAAACACAGAGACCCCAGGGAATTGCCTCACCGAGCGACGAGCCTATTTCACTAAGTGGCGGCGACCCGCTGGCTAACGAGATCAGGGCGGCGTCTGGGGCCAGTCCGGCGAGGGCTCCCAGGCCGGCCGCGTAGTCGCCGGAAATCAGACCCACCAGGGCCATACCGGGTGTCTTTTGGGCGCGCGGCGCCCCAAATCCCATCGGAGCCGGCGCGCCAAGGCTGATCCGCTCTAAACGGTCTAGAAACTTGCTCATCCATTCCTTCCACGTATCAGATGTTGTATCTATTCGCGGCGTTCCATCCGTTCCCACCGCCGGTCTCCCGGAATTCTCCGGGCACCCCTCAAGGCCCCTGGCCGGCAGGTTGCTGGTAACGGGATGTCGTCACGGCTGATTATAAACCATGGAGACCGGTTTGTCGGCCCAGGCGGCCCGTGAGCCCGAGCCCTCACCCTCGGTCCCTCTCCCATTGGGAGAGGGATGCCCTGGCGCAGGCTGGGCTGGGTGAGGGCGTCCCGCGGCGGGTTTCGGGCGTCGCTGGCCCATCATTCTAAGGAAACCGGTCAGGCCCAGGCGAAAACCAGCAGTACCCTCGGGTTACCTTCGTCAGATGGCCGTAGTACAATACGCTGGCCGGCAGGTCCGGCGACTTTAGCAGGCTGACTGGAGTGAATATGACGGTCGAAGTCCGCAACCTATTGGCCAATCCGGAGACCATCCCCTTCTCCCGTTTGAAGTACCTGGCCCGAAATCCTGACGAGGACGTGGTCAAGTTCTTCAACGAGCTTTTCAACCTGGCGGCAGTGGCCAAGGATGAAGACGACTGGTCCCCCGTGGAGCAGTTCCTGGACCGGTGGGAAGACCTCCTGGTTTTGCGTCTCGAGCCACCGATGCGTTACGACAAAGCGCCCTGGGCCCCCTTCACCAAGCCGCTTTCCGAGGCCCGGATCGCCGTCCTGACCACCGGCGGCATATACGTAGAGGGCCAAACCCCTTTCGACGTCAACGGTGACTGGAGCTTTCGGGAGATCCCCCTGGACTCCCCCGCCGGGGATTTCCGGGTGGCCCACACCCACTACGACACCACCGGCGTCGCCGAGGACGTTGACGCCGTGCTGGCGATGCATCGCCTGGTGGAGCTGGAAGCCGAGGGGTTGATCGGCGAGGCCGTGAGCCCTGCCTACAGTTTCATGGGGTACATCCCCGATCCTTCCGGCCTCATCGAGGCTACGGCCCCGGAAGTGGGCGAGCGGTTGAAGGAGGCCAAGGTCGACGGGGCCGTGATCGGCACCACTTGACCCCGGTGCCATCAGTCCGGCGGACTGATCGCCCGGGCCATCGAGGCAGCCGGCGTGCCCACCGTGGTGGTGATGCTGGACCGGCGCAAGGCGGCAACCATGTCGGTCCCCCGAGGGTTGGTGCTCCGCTTCCCCTTCGGACGGCCCTTCGGCGCGCCGGGAAATCCGGACCAGCAGCGGGTGGTGCTGGAGGACGCCCTGGCGTTGCTCAGCTCGGCCCAGTTGCCGGGGGAGATACAGACCAAGCCCTATCGCTGGCGGCGTGAGGATTTCGGGCGGATTCTGGCGGAGCGGCGGGCGGCCCGGTCCGCGGGGAGCTAGTAGTCCGGTGGTGCGGCCGCCCCGCGTCTTACCCTTCACCCGAACAAAGTGAAGCGGAGGAAGGCCAATGATTGACCTGCTGATCAAGAACGGGCTGATCGTCGACGGCACGGGCAGCCCCGGCTTCTACGGCGCGGCCGCCATAACCGGAGACACGGTTCACATCCTGCGGGGAGACGTATCCGGCCTGGAGTCTGCCCGTACCATCGACGCCACCGGCAAGGTGGTCAGCCCCGGCTTTATCGATTTCCACGCCCACTCCGCGCTGATGCCTCTGTGGGAACCACGGCACGAGCCGAAGGTGCGGCAGGGAATCACGACCGAGCTTATCGGGGTCGACGGAAACTCCTATGCCCCATTCAGCAGCGAGGAAGACCTCATCCAGTTCGCGGACCTGAACTCGGGGCTGGAGGGCAGCCTCCCTCTGCCCGGCCGGTGGTCCAGCGTCGCCGAGTACCTCGACCTGTTCGACGGGAAGGTTGCGGTCAACATCGCCTACATCATCGGTAACTCCGCCATCCGCATCGGCGCCATGGGCTGGAAGGATCGGCCGGCCTCTCCGGCCGATATACGGAGCATGCGGGCGATATTGCGAGAAGGAATGGAGGACGGGGCCTTCGGCATCTCCACCGGGCTGGACTACCCTCCCGGCTGCTATGCCGATACCGATGAGTTGGTTCAGCTCAGCGAAGAGGCGGCCCGGCTGGGAGGCATCTACCACACCCATCTCCGGAACACCCTGGGTGACCGGTTCCTTGATCCGATGCGGGAAGCGATCGAGATCGGACGGCGCTCCGGTATACCCTCTCACCTGACTCACCTGTACCAGCGGATTACCCATCCCGGAGGGGCTAGGAGGATGCTCCAGGTGGTGGAGGATGCCTATGATGAGGGTCTGGACGTGACGTTCGACACCTATCCTTACCTCCTCAGCAGCACCCGGGCCCTGATCGTCCTCCCTCTCTGGTGCCAGGAGGGCGGTCCCAAGCGGGTGAGGGAAGTCCTGGGCTCGGCCGAGGGCCGGGAACGGCTGCGCGCCGAGATGCGGCCCCGGGGCACCTCCTGGCACGACATGTGGTTGACCTACTTCAAACAGCCTGCCAACCACCGCTACGAGGGCTTGTCACTGGGCGAGATCGCCGAGGCGGCGGGCCAACACCCCGTGGACGTTCTCTGCGACTTTCTTCTGGAGGACGGCCTCCAGGTCTCCTACGTGACGCCCGGCGCCAACGGCCCCACCCTGCCCGAGTTCGTGACCCATCCGCTGTCCATGGTGGGCACCGATGGGGTGCTCGTGGGTGACTACCCAAGCCCCCGTACCTACGGCACCTTCCCGGCAATCCTCTCCGAGTACGTCCGGGAGGAACGGTTGATGTCCCTGCCCTTCGCGATACGGAAGATGACCTCCTTCCCGGCCCAAAGGCTGGGACTGTCCGGCCGGGGGATTCTGCGCGACGGCTTCAAAGCGGACCTGGTGGTCTTCGACCTCGACACGGTCAGGTCACCGGCCACGCGGCGGGACCCCAAGCAGTTCCCGGTAGGGATCGATCACGTGATCATCAACGGCGCCCTAGTGATCGACGCCGGGTCCCACACCGGCGCCACTCCCGGTAGGGCCTTGCGGCGGGGACGCCCCGGCGGCTGAACCGGGCGGGTCCGCCAGGGGCTTCGCGCTTGCGATTTGTGGGGATCCGATCGTTGGAGCCCGCCGCCCGTCGCCGCGGGGGGACGATTTCGCGGGTTGGATGGCCCGGACGGACCGGCGAAAAGGGCGCGTTCAGACCGCACTGAAATACCTTTTCCCGCCACTCCGCGTCGCGCGATCCCTCGGTTACACGGTCTCCTAGGTGGTGGTACCCCCTTTTTGCGCACCATTTTCGAGTCCATGCAGGTGTTGCCAACGCGGCAAGAGGTGTTTATAATGTGGTCGACCATTAAAGAATAATGGTTATTATCAACAAGCCAAGGTGCAATAAAGCCGAAACTCCGTTGATCGGGCAATCTCCGGTTCACGTCTGTTTTCAGCAGCCCGGTTGATGGCGGAGCGGTTGCACTGCGAAGGTTAATTCAAAGCGGAAGGAGGCGTCGCATGTCACACAAAGACGATCTGGCCCTGATGGCCCACCTGATGCGCCGGGCAGGCTTCGGAGCGACTCAGGAGGAACTCGAAGGGTATGTGGTCAAGGGGTATGAGGCCGTGGTTGATAACCTCATCGATCCCCCAGATGACCAGCCGGGCGGGAAAGCCTCGTTCATGTTGCGCTTTCACCCCGGTTGTTTGCTTCCCGGCGGCATCCCCACAATGGGTCAGGCCAGTTGGCTGTACAACATGATCAGTACCGAGCGCCCGCTGGAAGAGAAGATGGCCCTGTTCTGGCACCATGTTTTTGCCACCGGCAACGCCAAGGTGGACAACTGTGACCAGTTGCTGATCCAGCTCGACCTGTTCCGCCAGAACGGTATGGGCAACTATCGCGACATACTGGTCGATTTGGCCAAGGACCCGGCGATGCTTTTCTGGCTGGACAATAACGAGAATCACCGGGATGCGGTGAACGAAAACTGGGGCCGGGAGCTGCTGGAGCTGTTCTCCATGGGAGTCGCCAACTACACCGAAGTGGACGTGCGGGAAGCTTCCCGCGCTTTTACCGGATGGACCGTTGGCAACAAACTTCCGCGCCTGCCTTACGGCCGCTTTCCCTGGAGTTTCGTGTACCGGGAGGAGGACCACGACGATACCGAGAAGACCTTCCTGGGACATACCGGCCGCCTCAACGGCGAGGACATAATCGACATCGTGGTCAAACAGCCGGCTACCGCCCGGTTCATTTGCCGCCACCTCTACAACTTCTTCGTCGCCGACGAGCCTCAGGTCCCCGCTTGGACCATTGAACCCGCCAACGATGAGGAGGCTCTCGAGGCGATGGTTTCCAGCTTCGTAGAGTCGGGCTACGAGATGAAGGCCGTTCTCCGGACCATACTCACGTCCGACTTCTTCAAGAACGCCCGGTTCTCCAAGATCAAGAGCCCCGCGGAGGTTGTGGCTGGGACCTTGAAGCTGGTGGGCTCCTTCAAACTCCCCGAACCGGGGCTCGTGGCAGTCGCTTCCCAGCCGGGCTACATGGGCCAGTCGCTGCTCGACCCGCCCAGCGTCGAGGGCTGGCACACCGGGCCGGAGTGGATCAACAGCGGCTCATTGCTGGCCCGGGTCAACTTCGTGGCCGACCGGGTATCCGACCCCAACTTGCCTGGAATAAAAAACATAATCAACAGCATGAAGGCCGCGGGGGTTTCCACCGCGGACGAGCTTCTTGATGCCGCCCTCGAAAGCATGGGGTACCTGGAACTCAGCCCCGAGACGAGAGAGCAACTCATCGGCTACGCCAAGACGACCGGCAACTTGGACTGGAATGACCAGGCCACCGCGGAAACTCGGGTCGGCGAGATGTTGGCCTTGATCGGCGCTACCACGGAATATCAATTCGGTTAACTCCCGGTGAAACCGGAGGAATGAGGAGATAGAATATGACCTCTACAAAGCGAGACCCGGTAATCGTGATCTTGCAGCTTACCGGCGGCAACGACTACTTCAATACCGTCATACCGTACAACGACCCCCTCTATTACGACAACCGTCCGACCCTGGCCATTCCCCAGGAGCAGATGATCAAGGTCGATGATGAGATCGCCCTGAATCCCAACATGGGTCCCATCAAGGATCTGTATGACCAGGGGAAGGTGGCCATCATCCACGGCATAGGCTATGCCAAGTCTCCCCGGTCCCATTTCCGCTCGATGGACATCTGGCACACCTGTGAGCCGGACTCGGTTGGTACCGAGGGTTGGGCCGGCCGCGTCACCCGAGAGTTGGACCCCGGTAAAGAGAATGTGCTTACCTCCATTAACTTCGGGCACGGGCTTCCCCGGGCGCTGACGGTCCCCGGCGTCCCCGTGGCCGCCATTGCCGACCTCAGCACCTACGGAGTGCTCACCAGCATCAATGACCAGGCGCAGCGGTCCAAGGCCCTGGACCTGTTCGCCCGGATGTACTCCCCGGCCATCGGCGCCGGCGCGGTGGGCGACTACCTGCGCAGCACCGGCATGGACGCCCTCAAGGGCGCCGACATCGTCAAGGTGGCGCCCGAGAGGTACTCCTCCAACGTGGAGTACCCTAGCACAGAGATCGGCGGTCACCTGCGCGACATCGCCCAAGTGTACTTGGCCGACCTGGGGACCCGGATCTTCTACACCCAGCAGCCCGGCTTCGACACCCATGCCGGGCAGGCGCCGATGCATCCGCAACTGTGGAAAGAGGTGTCCGAGGGTGTCACCGCTTTCTTCGACGATCTGCACGAGCACGGCCGGGGCGACGATGTGGTCATGTACCTGTTCAGCGAGTTCGGCCGCCGTGTCCACGACAACGGGTCCGGCACGGACCACGGCGCCGCCGGCGTATCATTCGTCATCGGTGACCCGGTGAAGGGCGGCATGTACGGCGAGTACCCGTCCCGGAAGGCAGAGAACCTGGAGCAGGGTGACCTGGTCCCGAACTACGACTTCCGCGGGGCCTACTCCACCATCATCGAAGACTGGCTCGGCCTGGACGCCAAGCCCATCGTCAACGGCAACTTCGAGAAGCTGTCCTTCCTGTAGGTCAGCGCTCACACCGGTAGCGGCCCCATGCAGGGGCCGGTTACGGAAATGTTAGGCCGGCCGGAGGTTTCCCTCGCCGTGTTGCGGCGGGCAAGTCAAAGGCCCGTGGGAGCTGTGAGAACGGCCCGTTCGGGCAAGTTCGGAGCTTCCGGGGCAGCAGCCATCCGGGATGTTGACGGGTGTCGACAAAGGATCGCGGCACGTGGCGGGGGAATCGGCCGGGAGATTACTCAAGGGGGATAGATCATGGCACAGAATACTGTAGCCTCTGGGCGCGCCTGGATATACAGCCACAACGTGGGTCGTGGCGCAGCGGCGGGCAACGGGTTCCGATTGCCCGTCGGAGTCGCCGCAGCCAAGAACAATGTGCTGTTCGTGGCCAACCGGGGCCTCGCGGCTTCTGCCGGCGGCACGGTCGGGGTCCGGATCAGCAAGGTTACCTTGGACCACAAGTTCCTCGGTGAGTTCGGAGGGAACGGTGACAGCCCCGGGGAGTTCACCTGGCTCACTTCCGTGGCCCTGGACCGGGCCGAGAATGTCTACACCACCGACGAATGGCTGGACCGAGTCACCGTCTTCGATAACGACGGAAAATTAATCAAGACTTGGGGCGAGTCGGGGGACGGTGAAGGGCAGCTTCGGGGACCTTCCGGCATGGTTTTCGACGCCGATGAAAACCTGCTCATCGTCAACGGCGGTAACAGCCGCGTCCAGAAATTTACCAAGGACGGCAAGTACATCAGCGGATTCGGCAAGAAGGGCAGCGGCGAGGGCGAGCTGGACATGCCCTGGGGCATCAATACCGACAAGGACGGCAACATATATGTCGCCGACTGGCTCAACAACCGGGTGCAGAAGTTTAGCCCCGATGGCGCATTCCTGCTCACCTTCGGCCAAGGCGGCAGCGGCCCCGGCTCCCTCGACCATCCCGCGGGGGTGGCGATCGACGGCGACGGAGACGTATACGTGGCCGACTCGGAGCACGAGCGGGTGGTCATCTACGACCCCAGCGCCAAGCTCCTCGCCTACTTGACGGGAGACGCCGTCGAGGCGTCGCCGTGGGCCCAGATGTCCATCGACGCCAACCCGGACGTGGCGAAAGCCCGGAGGCGGGTCGATGATCTGGAGCAGCAGCAGCGGACCTTCCGGATTCCCACGAGTGTGGCCTTCGACCGCGAGAACAACCGCCTGATCGTCTGCGACACACAGCGGAGCCGGCTTCAGATTTACGAGAAGGACAACAGTTACCAGGACCCGCAGCTCAACCTGTAGGGCAAACCCAGGCCCGCAACCGGTGCAGAAGACAACCGGCGTCCCGAAAAAGGACGCCGGTTGTCTGTTTTGGCTGGGGAGAGCAGGACGGGCCGGCGTCAATTCTCGGATTCAAAGCCCTTTGGCTGGCGGCGTGGGTGAGCTGACCCCTCGGTCCCCGCTTTGTAAAGAGAAGATGTAGATGGCCTTGGCCGGCTATTTTCGTGGCCCCGGATAGCTGCGCCACGGCTAGTAGGAGATCCGATACTTCTCGCACGCCGCTTCGTCCAACTCCATGCCCAGGCCCGGAGCCTGGGGAGCGACCAAATGCCCGGCCTCCAGCGTCAGCCGGTTCTTGAGGATGGGGCCGGACCTGGGCAGGTATTCAACCAGGTGCCCGTTGGGCACGGCCGCCAGCAGGTGGACGCTGACCTCGGTCATGACGTGTCCCGCCACCGGTATCCCTCTGGCCTGAGCCAGGTTGGCCGCCTTCATCCACGGCGTGATACCGCCCACGCGTGGCAGGTCGATGATGGCGATGTCCACGGCTCGGGCCTCGAAGGTCTTCTGGAAAGCGTCCAGGCCGAACAGGTGCTCCCCCGCCGCGATGGGCACGTCCAGAACGTGGGCCAGGTGGGCCAGCCCGGCCAGGTTCTCGTGGGATACCGGGTCTTCCAGCCACACGATTCCCGCCTCTTGCAGGGCCCGGCCGGTTACCACCGCCTGGGCCTCGTTCCAGCTTTCGGTGGCGTCCACCATGATGCGGACGTCCGGGCCGGCGGCCTCGGTAGCGGCCCGCACCCGGGCCACCTCCTTGGCTGGGCTGTCCTCGTTCCCCACCCGGACCTTGAGCATGTCGTAACCCTCGGCCACGTGGGCCTGGGCCGACCGGGCCAGCTCATCCAGCGACAGGTTGTACCACAGGTTGTCGCTGGCGTAGGCCCGGACCCGGTCCCGGTAGCCGCCCAGGAGGCGGTAGAGAGGCTGCCCCACCGACTTGCCCGCGGCGTCCCAGAGGGCGATATCCAGGATCGAGATGGCCATGTTCAGCAGGCCGCCCGGCCCGGTCCAATCGCCGGCCCGTTCCATACGGGAGCGGGCCGCCTCGATCTCCATGACGTTCATCCCGATTAGCAACTTGCCCAGCTCGCTGGCCGCTTGGGCCAGGGATTTCAGCATGGTGGGCCGGAAAGACACGAGGAATCCGATGCCCTGAACGCCGCCGGCAGTGGACACGCGGGCCATGACGTGCCAGTTAGAGCTAACCGTGTGGCCGGTCGCCTTGTACTCTCGCTCCGCCGGTATATCCAAGACTTCAATGTCGACACGGGTTATCTTCATGATGTCACCCTTGACGCCTGGGCCGGGTTTGAGTTGGGCGAAGACCCGACCGGGCGTCCCCTGGACCGAAAACCGTCTTCGACGCCGGCGTCCCTCGATTCGGCTGTCCCGGAATTCAGCTCAATATTACTCTCATGGCGGCGGTGGGCGCCAGGCCGGGCCGCAATCACCTGGGAGGTAGGTTCGCCACCGGCCTACCCTGATCCGTAATTGGAAGCACTTTTCTCGCCCGCCCCGGCCCTTCGGCCGGCCCTCTGCTTGCGGCTGGTTCCCCCCTGCCGTTGCCCCGCTCACAGGCGTACCGTATAATTGGGCACGGAAAGGTATTACGGAATGGTATCATTGACTCCATGTTATTGACCATCGACATCGGCAACACCATGGTCACCATGGGCGTGTTCGACGGGAACCGCCTGGCGACGACTTTGCGGGTAGCCACCGAGACCCGGCGGCTGGCCGATGAATATGGGCTGCTCCTCACCAACCTGCTGGGCGTCAACGGGGTCGAACCGTCCCAGATCGACGCCGTCTGCATGTGCAGCGTGGCGCCCTCCCTCACGCTGGTCTTCGCCGAGGTCTGTGAAGTCTACTTCGGCGTGAAGCCGCTGACGGTCTCGGCCGGTGTGCGGACCGGTCTGCGCATACTGTACGACAACCCCAAGGATGTGGGGGCCGACCGGATTGTCGACGCCGTGGCGGCCATCAGCTTGTACGGAACGCCGCTGATCGTCGTGGACTTCGGCACAGCCACCGTTTTCGACGCCATCTCCCGGGACGGCGTGTACCTCGGGGGCGCCATCGCCCCGGGGGTCAACGTGGCCGCCGAGGCACTGTTCCTGAACACCTCTCAGCTTCGCCGGGTGGAGTTGGTGGCCCCCAAGACGGCCGTCGGACAGAACACCTCCGCCGCGCTCCAGTCTGGTCTGGTGTTCGGCTACGCCGGGCTCGTGGACGGTATTGTGGGGCGGTTCAAAGACGAGCTTGGGAAGGATGCGAAGGTTATCGGCACCGGCGGCCTGGCTGGGATCATATCCAAGGAAACGGATATCTTTGACGCCGTGAACGTCGACCTCACGCTCATCGGGCTGCGGCTCATCTACGAGATGAACCAGCAAAGGCCCAGGACGTTGGAAGAGACACGTGGCCGCATCTCTAACTGATAAACACATCGTCCTGGGAGTCACCGGGAGCATTGCCTGCTACAAGGCCGTGGACCTGGCCAGCAAGCTGGTCCAGGCGGGGGCCCTGGTGGACGTGGTGATGAGCTACGGGGCCACCCGGTTCGTCACGCCCCTTTCCTTTAGCGCCATCACCCACCGGGAAGTGGTGACCGATGCTTTCGAGGCCAGCTCGGAGTACGGCAATGAGCATGTGGCACTGGCCCAGCGGGCCGGCATCATCGCCATCGCCCCGGCCACGGTGCACTGCATCGCCAAGCTGGCGGCGGGATTGGCCGACGATCCGCTGACCACCACCGTCTTGGCCGCAACCTGTCCCCTCCTCGTGGCCCCGGCCATGGACGGCAACATGTACAACCACCCGGCCACGCAGGAGAACCTGGCCAAGCTCCGGGGGCGGGGCGTCGTCATCGCCGGGCCGGCGCTGGGCCGGTTTTCCTCGGGGCTGGTTGGCATGGGCCGGCTCCTCGAGCCCTTAGACCTGATGGGCCACATCGCCGCCACCCTGGGGCGGGATGGCGACCTGGCCGGGCGTACCGTAGTGGTCAGCGCCGGCGGCACCATGGAGGCCATTGACCCGGTGCGGGTGATCACCAACCACTCGTCGGGAAGGATGGGCTACGCGTTGGCCGAGGCGGCCCGCGACCGGGGTGCGAAAGTGGTTCTGGTGGCGGCGCCGACCGGCCTGCCCGATCCCACCCTGGTCGAGGTAGTCCACGTCAGATCGGCCCAGGAGATGTGCGACGCTGTCCTGGGACACCTGGGGGGCGCCGACGCTCTGATCATGGCGGCCGCCGTAGCCGACTACCGGCCCGCCACCGAGGCGGCCCAAAAAATCAAGAAATCCAGCGACGATCTGACCATTTCCCTGGCCAAGACGGTGGATATTCTGGAGGCGGCCAAGGGCAGCTTCGTAAAGGTGGGCTTTGCCGCCGAGAGCCAGAATCTAGTGGAAAACGCCAAGGTGAAGGTGAAGAAGAAGGGCCTCGACCTGATCGTGGCTAACGACATCACCGACCCTCAGAGCGGTTTTGGCGTCGACACCAACAAGGTGTCGCTGATCGGCAGCGACTTGCGGGTGGAGGAGTTGCCCCTGCTGACCAAGTACGAGGTGAGCAACCGCATCTTGGACCGGGTTATCCCCCTCTTTCGCGCCTAGACCCACTGGCAGGGGTTCATTTCACCGCGGAGGCGCTTAGTTAAGAAGGGTGGTGTGGATTGGCGACGGGAGTCGGCCCTTTGAAGCCGGTGGATGCGGATTAACCCCCCTCTCAATCTCCCCCTTCGCATGATAGAAGAAACAGTCCTCTCTCTCTCTTGCGAAGGGGGAAGATCAGGCTAGGGGCCCGTAGTACCAATTGGGAACGGTACTAGCCGGAAACCGCCTCTTTGAACCGGCGTATGGCCTCGATATGCTGGTCCGGTCCTTCCAGCCCGGCCTTCATGGTGTTCACCGAGACGTGGGTGGCCCCCACCTCGGTCCAGGCCTGGGCTAATTTGTTCCACTCTTTTGGACCGTCCCCGTCGGCGAGACTGATTCGGCCTTCAATCCCAATTGAATTTGGGTCTCCCCCGCTTCCCTGGCGTACTCCCGCATTTGCTCGATGCGCGCTTGGCCGGCGCTGTCGGGCCGGAACTGGGGGAACCATCCGTCGCCCATGCGGCCCACGCGGCGTACCACCCGCTCGGCGCCGCCGCCGAACCAGATGGGAATGGGCCGCTGCACCGGCAAGGGGTTGATTCCAGCGTAGGTAACCCGGTGGTACCGGCCACTGAAGTCGACCACTTCCTGGGTCCACAGGGCGCGAAGTAGCTCTATCTGCTCCACGCTGCGCCGGCCTCGGTTGTTGAAATTCTCCCCCAGGGCCTAGTACTCCACCTCGTTCCAGCCGATTCCGATCCCAAGCCGGAGGCGTCCCCCGGAAAGGACATCTACCTCGGCGGCCTGCTTGGCCACCAGCGCCGTCTGACGCTGCCCGAGGATCAGCACCCCGGTGGTCAGCTCGATGCTCCGGGTTATTCCGGCCAGGTAGCCGAATAGCACGAAGGGCTCGTGGAACAGGCTCGTGTGCTGGTAGGGCCGGCTCCAGTTCTCCCGTTTGCTGGGGTCGGCGCCCAGGACGTGGTCAAACACCAGCAGGTGGTCATAGCCCAGAGACTCGGCGGCCTGGGCAAAGTCGCGGACCGCGGCCGGGTCCGCCCCGATTTCGGTCTGAGGGAAGACTGCCCCTAGTCGCATGGTAACCTCCTCGCATCAGAGAATAGGCTGCACCGGCGAACTGAATCGATTCCGCGGATTCAGCGCTACCGCCTCTTGGACCCAGGACTTAAACTGGCCGGCCCGGATGTCGCCCATCCGCTTGACTTTCACGTGGCGCGTCTTATTGCCCCGGCTCGATTGTAGCATGCGCCGGCCGGTGCGGACGGACGGGAAATCCGGCTTGCGATTCGGCGACGTGGTCAGATTCCGGGGATCGGTTCATAGGTTCGGCGCCTGAAACGTTGACAGCCTGGAGGCCCATCAATACACTTTGGGATAGGCGGCGTCCCCTTCCGGAGCAGGACCGGCCGAGTGATACGAGCCGGGCAGGCACAGGCGGGCCGGATGGCCAATACTTTGCGAATGGCGTCGCCAAGGGATGCGCGTGAGGACTCTTTTCTTAATAGTATCCGTAGTTCTCCTGGTTGGAGTCGCCTGCGGCCAAGAGCTTAGCACGCCCGGCCCGGCCGCTACGAGCACGGTTTCACCGGCGGCGGAGCCCGCCGCATCCACACCGGCGAAAACCCCGGACCGGGCTACCGGCACCGCGGCGAAGCCAACAGGCACGCCAAGGCCCAAAACCGCGGCGACGGCGCCGCCGGCTGCCGCCCCGGAGGCGGCTGCTGTCCCGGTGGCCCCGGAGGACCAAGCGGTGGAGGGCGCCACCCTGGTGAGAGTGGGCCGTGAGCCGCCTACCTTGGACCCTCACCTCACCGTGGATACCGACTCCGCGATGTACATCGTCGAAGTGTATGGCGGGCTGGTAACGATCGAGCCCCAGAATCCCCATGACCTGTTCAACCCGCAGTTGGAAATCGTGGGAGACCTGGCCGAGGCCTGGGAGATTAGCGACGACGGCCGGACCTACACCTTCCACCTGAGGGAAGAGGGCAGGTTCCACAACGGCAAGCCTGTCACCGCCCAGGATTTCAAATGGTCCGTCGAGCGAATCGGAGACCCCAGCACCGAGTCCCCCGTGGCGGCCGTTTTTCTGGGAGATGTCGTCGGATTCAATGACAAACTCGATAGCAAGACCACGGAAGTAAGCGGGGCTCAGGTCATCGACGAGCATACCTTGGCTGTGACCGTCGACGCTCCAAAGGCTTACATCTTGGCCAAGCTCACCTATCCCACCGCGTTCGTGCTGGACCGGGACGATGTGGAAGGAGATCCGTTCTGGTTTCGTGATCCCAACGGTACCGGGCCGTTCCGGCTGGCGGAGTACATCCCCGGGGAAGTGCTGAGGCTGGAGGGAAACGAGGCGTACCACCTGGGGGCGCCCAAGCTGGAAGAGGTGCGGTACCTTCTCAGCGGCGGCGACTCGTTACTGATGTACCAAAACGATGAGATACACGTCACCGGCGTGAACCTTTTGAACCTGGAGGGGATGCTGGACCCGTCCCATCCGTTGAACCAACAGCTCCATCAGGCGCCTCCCAGCTTCGATCTGTCCTATATAGGGATGAATGCCAGCCTGGCGCCTTTTGACGATCCCAAGGTGCGGCAGGCCTTCAACTACGCGATAGATAAGGAAACACTGTCCAGCGCGCTCTACCAGGGCCTGGTGGCGCCGGCCAAGGGAATTCTTCCTCCCGGATTTCCTGGATACAACCTGGATATCCAGGGTTATGAATACGACCCGGCGAAGGCCAAGCAGCTTCTGCTGGAATCGAAATACGGCGAAAACATGGACGAGTTCCCTCGCATCACCTTCACCCTCCCCGGATCCTTCGGCGCCCCGGTGAGCCCGGTCATGGAAGCGATCATGCAGATGTGGCGGCAGAGCATGGGAATCGACATGGAGATCTTGCAGACGGAGTGGGCCATATTCCTTCAGGACCTGCATCAGAACCGTTTCCAGATTTTCGGCGGCCTGGGCTGGATAGCCGACTACCCAGACCCGGAGAATTTCCTGGATGGCCTCTTTCACTCCGAAAGCGACAACAACAACACCGGGTATTCAAATCCGGAGGTGGACCGGCTGCTGGAAAAGGCCCGGTTGGAGCTGGACCAAGAGGCCCGGTTCGCCATCTACCACACGGTAGAGAAGATGATCATGGAAGACGCCCCATGGGTGCCCCTGTGGCACGGTGAAAGCGGCTTCGTGCTGTGGAAGCCTTACGTGAAAGACTACTTCCTGTTCCCATTGATCATCCCAAAGCTGAGATACGTGTACATGACGGAAAAGTAGGCCCGGACAGCCGGTAGCAACTACTACCGCGCCGGCGCAAGCAGCCAGAACCAGGAGCGCTGAGCGGGTTGCCCGTAAAGTGCCGTTTGCATCACAATTTTTCGGCCGCTCCTCTAGGTGACTCATGGAAAGTGGGGAGAACAAAGGCTCCGAAATCGCCGAGTTCCTAGCCGGCGTCGATCTGTTCAGGTATGTGAAGCCCGACGCCCTGGAGAGTCTGGCGCCCCGGATAAGGCTTGTCTACCTTCCGGAGGGGCCGATCGTCAAAGAATCCGACCCGGTGGACGGGCTCTACATCATCAAGTCGGGGATGGCGAAAGTGACCAAGTCGGCGGAGCGATGGGAAGCGGAGGCGGTACTGGCCATCCTTCGCCCGGGACAGTGTTTTGGCGAAATCGGCCTGATTGACGGTCTGTCCCGTTCGGCCAACGTGACCGCCATGGAGCCCACCCAATGCTACTTCCTGCCCAGGGAGGCCTTTCTCCAAGCCCTGGAGGAAAGCCCTGAAATCGGCGCCGGAATGCCGCCGGCCCTGGCCGCCATGGTCCGGAGCGCCGACCGGTGGGTAGCCCAGCTTCTCTGAAGAACACCGGGAGGAACACCAGCAGCCGCTCGGCTATTGCCCGGTGGCCCCGGCCGGCAGACCCCTGTTGCCCCATCTCGATGCCCCTCGCCCGGCAGGTCCCGCCGACGCTGCCTCTCACGTAAGACCCGTGCAGACCCGGCCGGGCCACGCGGCCGATTATTGCCCTGCCGCCTACGCTACGGCGTAATCTGGCCGGCGGCGGATATCTGGACCGTCTTCAGGAAACCGTCGGAGCCGTTACCGGAGTAGGCTATGGCGTATATCGTGCCTGAGATGGGAATTATGTTGGGGGTCTTGCCCTTCACTGTATCAAACTCCAGGGTGTCGATTGCCGCATCGGTAATCTGACCGCTGGTGGCAATCGTGATGGTCTTCAGGAACCCGTCATCTCCATTACCAGCAGAGGCGATGGCGTAGACGTTGCCCGAGATGGGGATGATGTTGGGGGTCTTGCCCTTCAATGTATCAAACTCCAGGGTGTCGATTGCCGCATCGGTAATCTGACCGCTGGTGGCAATC
>JASLXV010000060.1:0-29594 GCA_030740155.1 Dehalococcoidia bacterium
TGTGACCTAGTGGCTGAGCGATGGTCGAGAACGGCCTTGTGGGGTGCCTGGGAATCTGACTCTCATGATGTTCGTCAGTGAAGACGGGTGCCCTGATTCTTCAGAGCAAACATCCCTCCGAACCAGTGCCCGGCGGTTTACGGCGTCGGGTCCCAACCCCCCTGAATATTCCCTCCCCCCTATAACCCCCCTTATACAATGGAATATGCATATAGGTAAACCGCCCAAAACCGGGTTTACCTATATGCATATTCCATACGGAGGTTATAGGGGGTGGAGAAGTACAAAAAAAAGGGCCGCCCTGGGCCACCCCATCGGTGGATTACTTGATCCCGGGGGAAGTACCGGCAGCCCTTCAGTCCACCGTTGGCGATGAATCAGGCTCGTCGCCTCATCGATGTCTCTCGGCTCAGAGAGCATCTCAGCCTACCGCCGTACCAGCTCTCGCTCTAAGGTGAAGCGGAAAGGTTTAATTGCGTAACGCTCGTCAGGACGAACGGGGAAGTGGCCATGCCCGCGAATGTTCTCCCTGCCGTGGGGGTCCCCCGTTTGGGAGGATTTCCCAGTTCTCAGGGGTTTTCCCCGTTCGTGGTGAGCCTGTCGAACCACGGCGGCTGGTTATTGGATAGGCTGTTGACACCCCCTCTGTCATTCCGGCGAAGGCCGGAATGACGATAGTGGGGAGGGGATAACGAACAGTTTCGCCGAAGTAAAGCTAACTGCAGGACGGTACACCAAAGATCGCCACCCGCAGGGGCGCTCCGGGATTCCGCCTGGTGAAGGGGGCTAGACGCTGACTGGCGCCCGCCACTCTCCGTAAACCTCCCGCAACACGTCGGACACCTCGCCGATGGTAGCCTCGGCTTGAATGGCTTCCAGCGTGGAGGGCATCAGGTTGGCGGCGTCTTGGGCGGCGGCCTTCAGTGCCTGAAGCTTTTGGGAAACCGCCCGGCGGTCCCGGTGGCGGCGCATGGACCGCAGCTCGGCCTTGGCCTGGCGGGCCACGCTTGGGTCGGGGTGATGGAGGGTGAAGGGAGGCGGCGCCTCGTTGGTGAAGCGGTTCACGCCCACGATGACCCGGTCACCGCGCTCCACCTCTCGCTGGAAACGGTAGGCCTCTTCGGTGATCTCCCGCATAACCCATCCCGATTCGATGGCCCGCAGCATCCCCCCGTGGGATTCGATGCGCTGGAGGTACTCCTCCACATCCTCCTCGATGCGGTTGGTGAGGGCCTCCACGGCGTAGGAGCCTCCCAGGGGGTCTATCACCTCGGCCAGTCCGCTTTCGTAGGCGACGATCTGCTGGGTACGCAGGGCCAGGGTCGCGGCCTCCTCCGAGGGCAGGGCGTGGGCCTCGTCCATCGACGCGGTGTGCATGGATTGCACCCCCGCCATGGCCATGATAACCGTGTGCAGGGTCACCCGCACTATGTTGTTCTCCGGTTGCTGGGCCGTCAGGGTACTGCCCCCGCTGCCGGCCCCAGTGCGGAAGATCAGGGAGCGAGGGTTGGTGGCCCCGTATTCATCTTTGAGCCAGCGGGCCCACAGCCGCCGGGCGGCCCGGAACTTGGCCACCTCTTCCAGGATGTTGTTGAAGACGCTGAAATTGAAGGCGATACGGGGAGCGAACTCATCCACGGTCAGGCCTCGGGACAGGGCCTCGTCCATGTAGGCCCGGGCATTGCCAAAGGCGAAGGCCAACTCTTGGACCAGGCTGGACCCGGCCTCCCGGATGTGATATCCGCATATGTTGATGAAGTTCCACCGTGGCATGTGTCGGACGCAAAACTCGAAGAGGTCCACCGTCATTCGAATGGAGGGACCGGGCGGAAAGACGTAGTTCCCCCGGGCGATGAACTCTTTGAGTATGTCGTTCTGGGTCGTGCCTCCCACCTGGTCGAGGGGCAATCCTTGGGCCTGAGCCACCTTCACGTACATGGCGAGGGTGGAGGGAGCCGAGGCGTTGACCGTAAGGGATGGGGTAACCTGCCGTAACGGCAGGTCTTTGAAGAGGGCTGCCATCTGGCGGATGCTCGGACAGGAGTTGCCCACTTTGCCGACCTCACCCACGGCCTCGGGGTGGTCCGGGTCCATGCCCAACTGGGTGGGCAGGTCAAAGGCCACGTTCATGCCGGTGAGGCCCTGCTGGAGCAGGTGCTGGAACCGTCGGTTGGTCTCCTCGACGGTGTCGTAGCCCGCGTACTGGCGCATGGTCCAGAGCCGGTCCAGGTACATGCCGGGGTGAATTCCCCGGGTGTAGGGGTACTCGCCGGGAAATCCCAGGTCTCGAAGGTAGTCACTGCCAGCCACGTCAGCCGGGGTGTAGAGGGGCTTGCGGGGGGCGCCGGAGGCGGCCGGGGAGGCTCCCGGCGAATCGTCGTGCCGGTCCAGGGACTTCGCCAGCTTCCGGTCGTACTCCTCGCAGGCCTCCTGGAGGGTTTCCGCGGCCTTGTTCTTCCGCATGGTCTTGCCTCCTGTTCCCGTGGTGGGCACGGGACCGCCACGCCGGGTGGAGCCGTACTCATCGTATCACAGGGCGCCGCGCCGTGGCCAAGGCCGGGGGGCAGGGCGGGCCCGCCCTCATGGTGTTCGAGGATGGGCGGACAGATTACCGGTCGACGTCGTGCGGGACCGGCGGGAAAGTTATGGTATGCTGTCCCAAAATCTCCTCATGCGCGGCGTCAACGACCTACTTGTTTGCGCCCTCGAAACCCCTCGCTGACCTAAGCGCGAGCGGCGCATTAATCAAGCTCCGTCTTGGCTTTGGCTGGCACCTTCGTACTACCGTTTCTCGGTACAAATGCCGACCTTTGGGCCAGACTTTTAACAAAACAAGATCAGACGTAACGCCGATTACATTGCGCCCAGCCACGACTCATAATTCAAGCCATGGGAGGCGCCGCTCAATCCGGGACCGCCACCCTGAAATGGGACTGCCTGGATTGGACTCAAGGAGGCCAAGAATGAGTGAATTGAAAAAGGTGCCCTTCTTTGGCGTTGTCGCAGACCCTCAAAGCTACCTGAACATCATCTACCTTCTGTTGGGTTTGCCGCTGGGCATCGCCTACTTCGTAACCCTGGTGACGGGCATATCCCTGGGGTTCGGGCTGGCCGTCATTTGGGTCGGCGTTCCCATCCTGCTTCTGGTCTTCCTGATTTCATGGGCGTTCTGCCAATTCGAGCGCGTATTGACGATCGGCATGCTCCGGGAAGACATACCGCCCATGGCCCGCTCCGGGCAATCCGAGGCCGGCGGCTCGAATCTCAGCGGCGAAGAGCGCTTCTTCATCGGGGTGTGGCGGCGGTTCAAGGCGCACCTGTCTGACCGGCTGACCTGGACCGGCATGGTTTACTTGTTCCTCAAGTTTCCCGTGGGCATCGCCACTTTCACCATTGCCGTGACTCTGGTCTCAGTTTCCATCGGCCTGATCTTCGCGCCCGCCTACATGTGGACCAGCGATCCGTTCGAGTTTTCATGGATTGGCCTTGGTGATCGGACCGTTGACCCCTTCCCCTGGTCGTGGATACTCACGCTTATCGGCATACCGGCATTCTTCATCTCGCTCCATATCATGAACGCCACTACCTTCCTATCGGGGAAGATGGCCCGGGTGATGCTGGGGGAAATGAACTGAGGACGCCTGGCCCGGCGGTGCGTATTTGAAACTCGGGGACCGTGTGCTAAGCTCTAGCTGGGAACGGCCGCGCTTAAACCCGGGGCGCGGCCCAGTTGGCTCGGGAGGTGCCGGTCGAAATGGTTCAGAACAAAGAGAAGGCAATCACACTGGTGGGCGTGGGGGACATCAGCCCCAACCGGGACGATCCGGCCTCGATTTTTCGTCACTGCCGCGACGCATTCCGCGCCGCCGACATAGTTTTCGGGCAGATGGAGAGCCCCCTCTCCGATAGGGGCACACCCCAGTTCATCCCCCATGTACCCTGCCGGCTCGCGCCCAAGAATGTCACCGCCCTCACCGAGGAGGGCGCCGGGTTCGACGTGATGTCCTTCGCTTGCAACCACGCCATGGACTATGGAGAGGAAGCTTTCCTCGATACCCTGGATGCTCTCGCCAATAACGGCATAGCCGTGGCCGGCGCGGGCCGGAACATCCAAGAAGCCAGGAAGCCCGTGGTCCTCGAAAGAGACGGCACCAAGTTCGGCGTGTTGGCCTACCTCTCCATCTTGTCTCCCGGCCTGGAGGCGGAAGAGGAAATTCCCGGCTGCGCCCCTTTGCGGGCATCCCATTACTACCGGCAGGTCGACGTCCAGCCGGGCACCCCTCCCGCCATCATCATGGCGGTGGCGCCGGAGCACCTGCAGGCGATGGAGGAGGACATCAAGAGACTGAGACCCCAGGTGGACGTGGTGGTGGTCTCCATGCATTGCGGCGTTCACTTCGTGCCCGTCGTGGTGGCCATGTACCAGAAAGAAGCGGCCTACGCGGCAATCGATGCCGGAGCGGACCTGGTGCTCCAGCACCACGCTCATATCCTCAAGGGCATCGAGGTTTACAAGGATAAGGCCATCTTCTACGGCCTGGGCAATTTCGCCCTGGAGCACAGCCAGCCGGCCTCCCAGGCCGCACCTCTGGGGACGACGGCGGCGCGTCTACGGGACTTCTACCACATCAAGCCCATTCCGGGATATGAAAGATACCGGTACCATCCCGACGCCATCAAGACCATGATCGCCAAGGCCTATGTGCAAGACAAGAAGATCCAGAAGGTGACCTACATCCCTGCCTACGTCAACCCCGACCTGGAGCCCGTGGTGGTGAAACGAGGAGATTCACAGGCCCAGGAGGTCTTCGACTACGTTCAGAAGATCTCGGAAGAAGAGGACCTGAACGTCAGCTTCTCTTGGGACGGCGACGAGGTCTTGATTTCGGGCTAGCGTGTGGCTAGCCCGGTTACGATGGGGGGTCCTCTCCCCCTTGGGAAGGGGGAGATAAGAGAGGGGATCACCCCAACCGGGCAATCCGCCGCCGCTACTCGATGTCTTTAAGGAACTCTTCCATGCCCAGCCGCTTGAGGGTCTCGGGAGTGGGCAGCCCCGTAGCCACGTTCCAGCCCATCTGGCCATAGTACTCGTCCACCATGGCGGGAAGATAGGGCTTGATGCTCAAACCCTTGGACGGGCCGGCGGGTGGCGCCTCCAGGTGTTTCTCGGAGATGTCGAACTCGTCCTGCTTCTGAAATCCCCTCCTGGCGTACACCAACCGCATCAGGTTGGTGACCCGCTCGCCGACCGTGAGGGCCTCCGGCAGGTCGAAATCCTCCCACCCGACGCCCTGGGCCAGGGAATCGGCGGTGAGGCGCAGGGAATCCGGGACGCCCCGCGCGGCGAACATGCAGACGCCCAGGCAGTCCCAGAACAGCTTGGCGAACTGGGTCTTGCGGACCGGGTCCACCTTGGCGATGGCTTCCTCGGCGTTGTGGGCCACCCCCGGAGTGCTCTCTGGGTAGCCCAGCTCCGGGTTGCCCACCATGTCGATGCCCGATCCCTGGATCGAGGGCCCGGTGCCCGCTATCAGCTCGCCGAAAAAGGTGCCCCAGAATTGGCGGTGGTCGTGGGCCACCACCCCGGCGCCCTTCACGTCCAGCACCTTGCTGCGCATCTTCTCCACCAGTCCCTTTTCGCTGCCCAAGGCCTCGGGAAGGGCCTTGGAGCCCAGGGCCAGCTTGGCGCCGATCCCCTCCCTCCGGATGGCCCGGTTGATCAGTTCCATGGCCGATTCCCAGTTGCCCCACGTCAGGTCCAAGCCGTCGGTGTCCTCCTGGGTGAGGATGCCTTCGTTGTAGGCCTCGTACACCGCGCCCATGATGGTGCCGAATTGGCCCGACTCCAGCCCCATGCCGTCGTAGAAGTCGGTCATGATCACGATGCCGTTGGGGTCGTCCACGCCGATCATGCCGGCGGCGCCCTCCATGTTCTCGGCGCCTCCGCAGGGGCTCCCCACGAACCCGGCGTAGGGGCCGTCAGTTATCTCCACGTCGTAGGCGCAGGATATCTTGCAGTTGTAGGACGGCTGGGGGGTAATCTTCCAGCGGGCGCAGGCCTCAACGTAGTTAAGGGAATACTGGGCGCCCCATTCCGGGTCGGTCATGTTCTTGCCCGCGACCCTCAGGGTCTTGCCCAGCCGGTTGTAGTATTCACGGCTCTCGCCCCCGTCCTTCAGGCCCATCGCCGAAGGCGGGACCACGAAGCTCTTGGCGGGGTCGGGCATCAGGTTTTCCTCCCACTCGGCGGAGGTCTTCACCAGCCCCTCGGGGTCGAAAACGGGAACGGCGCCGGTGCCCCGCACCGCGATGGCCTTGAGGTTCTTGCTGCCCATCACGGCCCCCGGACTGCCTTTACCGGAGCCGTGGTTGCGGTCCGCCTTCACCATGGCCCCGGGAAGCACCGCCTCGCCGGCGGGGCCGATGCAGGCCACGCTGATGAACTCCTCGTCCCCCAGCTCCACCTTGAGGCGGCGCTCGGTTTCCCTGGTGTTCACGCCCCACAGGTGGCTGGCGTCGCGCAGCTCCACGTGGTCGTCGTCGATCCAAAGGTATTGAGGCTTCTCGGCCCGGCCCGTGATGTAGATGCCTTCGTGCCCGGCGTGCTTCAGGTAGGCCCCCCAGAAGCCGTGGCCGTGGCCCACCCCGGCGGAGTAGGGTATGAGGAGGTTGTAACAGATGGTGGCCCAGTCGGAGGAGTTGTTGGCGGGGGTCCCCGTCAGTGGCCCCGCCATGAAGATGAGGGGTGCGTCGGCCTCGGTAGCCTCGGCCTTTGGGGGTGCGTCGCGCAGCAGCAAGTATATGCCCAGGCCGGTGCCGCCCACGTACTTGCGCAGGATATCCTCACTGGGCAGGGGCTCCCTGGTGATCGTGCCCTGATCCAGGTCTACACGCAGGATATGAGGCCGGTATCCTCCACGAATCGCCATGGTTTTCCTCCTTGCTTCGGGGGCGGCGACGGCGCCGTCCCGCACCAACTGGCGTCGGTGATGCGCCGCTACGCTTCCGCCCTTCCCACCTGGACGCCTTCCATGCCTAGCCGCTGCAGCGCCTCCTGGCTGGGCGCACCGCTATCCTGGTCCCAATCGAGGCACTCGTAGTACTCCTGGAACCACCTTTCCAGGTGCGGCCCGGCGGGAATAACCCTGCCCTTCATGGGCCCGGCATCCAGGCCCGCCAGCATGCGCGGACTGATGTCGAAGTCGTGCTCCCGCTTGTAGCCCAGGTGAAGGGCCATCAGGCGCTGCAACGTGACCAGGCGCTCGCCGGTAGTCAATGCCTCCTCGCGGGAATAGCCCTCCCATCCGGTGGCGGCGGAAAGCGCCTTGATGGCGGGATCCCAGGTGCCGGGCGTGCGCTTCAGGGCGAAATGGCAGACACCGATGGTATCCTCCCAGAGCTTCTTGAACTGCCCTTTGTAGACCGGCTCAACCATTCCGTCAGGACTCATGGGGTCGACAAACTCGTAGCCCAGATCGGGAGCACCGGCCCGGGGCGGAAGAACCAGCCCCAGCTCCGTCTGCCACACCGGCCCGGCGCCGGCGATGAGCATCTGGAATATGAGGCCCGGGTGAATCCGCATGTCGTGGTCGTTGAAGCCCGTTCCCTTCATGTGGATTGCCAGGTCTTCGATGCCCAGTTCCCGGCCACATTCCCGGGGCGGCTTGGCCAGGGAAGCGCCGATGCCTTCCCGGCGCACCGTCTTCTCCAACAGCTCGATGACGGCCTCATAGTTGCCCCAGGTGAGGTCCAGGCCGTCCACCTCGTCCTGGTTGAGGCGCTCGGTGTTGTAGGCCTCCATCACCATGGCGATATTGCGGGGCACCTCTCCCCCGTCCAGTCCCAGCCCGTCCACCATGCCGGTAATGGCCAGGGCAACGCCGGGGTCGTCGATGCCCAGGTTGGGGCCGGTCTGCTGAATGATCTCACCGCCGTAGCCTGAGACCACGGTTCCGGCCACGGGCCCGGTGGTGATCACCGTCTCGTGGTGGCAGGTCATGTCGCAGTTGAATCCCCCGACGGGGCGCACCTTCCATTTGGGAGTGTCCTCTTCCCAGCGGTCCTTCCAGTGATATTGGAAGTCCGGATCGCTATAGTTCTTCCCCTGGACGTTGCCCCGGTCGGGGACGTTGGCGAAGGTGCCCGGGACCACCGAGTGGGAGTGCTGTGAGGGCGGCGGGCGCTCCGATGCGTAGAGGGCCCGGTTCCAGGTCTCGTAGGCCTCCATGAGGCCCGCGGGGTCGGTGATGGGTGCCCGGCCGGTGCCCCGCACGGCGATGGCTTTGAGCAACTTGGAGCCCCAGGCGATGCCGGCCTCGCCCCGGGCCGCGGTGTAGGTCCCGTCGGAGCGCACCGCAGCCCCGGTGATCAGGTTCTCCCCACCGGGACCGATGCAGGCGACGCTGATCTGGAGAGGATCGCCCAACTCCAGCTTGATGCGTCGCGGCGTCTCGAAGGTGTCCATTCCCCAATAGGGAGCGGCGTCGCGCAACTCTACATTTTGGTCCTCGATCCAGAGGTACACCGGCTTGGGCGAAACGCCCCGGACGACGATGCCATCCCAACCGGCGTGCTTGAGCCGGGCGCCAAAATACCCGTGGGCGTGGCTCAGCCCCACGTGGTAGTCGGGGCACTCCCTCAGGTTGACCAGGACCCAGTGGGAGGCGTTCGGCACCATGACACCGGTGAGGGGGCCGGTGAACAGGTAGAACGGGCAGTCGGGATCGACCGGGCGCATGGTGGGGGTTATCTCCTGGGCCATGAGGAACAGGCCGACGCCCGTGGCGCCGCCATAGGCCCGCAGCACCTCCTCCGGGGGCATGGGCACGGACCGGGTGGTCCCGCTGGTCAGGTCTACCTCCAGGATTTGGCCTTGGAACCCGCCTTTTACAGCCATGACGGACCTCCCTGATTCAGCAAAGTTTCTACCATTTATAGATTCCTCTGAGAGATTCCTCGCCGGAGGAATGCTGTCGGCTACCGGTTTCCTCGTCGATCCCCGCGGCTGCGCCGGCGTAGGCCATAGTCCATAGCGAGGGATGACGGGATACCCCATACGCCCAAGGCGGTCGCCATGACGCCGGTGGCGTTGATGCCCAGGGGTTTCGAGGAGCCTGGTTCCCCTATTTTGGTCCAATAATGTAGGAGGGGGCGGTGTCGATCACCCGTGGACCGAGGCTGAAGAAGAAGGCTCCTCCGGATACCGCCAATCCTACTCGCGCCGCTGCCACAGGTCAAGCAGAACACCGGCGGCCTCACCCAGCCCAGGCTTCGCCAGGGCATCCCTCTCCCAGCGGGAGAGGGACCGAGGGTGAGGGAACGTGCGGTGCTACGATCCTTGCACCGGCGGCGATGGTTTCACCACGGCCCCGTCGACCAGTTGCACGGTCCGGTTGCACATTCCGGCCAGGGTCAGGTCATGGGTTGCCACCACCACGGTGGTCCCCTGCTGCACGACGATATCGCGCAAAATGGTGGCGATGGCCCCGGCCGTGGTGGTGTCCAGCTCGCCGGTGGGCTCGTCGGCGAACACCACGTCGGGCGCGGCGACCAGGGCCCGGGCGATGGACGCCCTTTGCTGCTCTCCGCCCGAAAGTTCGTAGGGGCGGTGCCGGGCCCGGGGGCCCAGGCCCACCAGGTCGAGGGATTTCAGGGCCAGCCGGCGGCGCTCCCGCCACGAATAGCCGCTGATGTGCAGGGGCAGCTCAACGTTTTCCAGCGCCGAGAGGAGGGGCATCAAGCCGAACGACTGGAAGACAAAACCGATCTTCCGGCGCCGTAGCTCCACCAGGCGGGACTCCGACAGAGTAGCCAGATCGCTGCCTTGGAAGAAGACCTTGCCTCCGGTGGGCCGGTCCAGGCCGGACATGAGGTTCAATAGGGTGGTTTTTCCCGAGCCGGAGCGGCCGACAACGGCAAGAAACTCCCCTGGAAAGATATCCAGCGTGACCCGGTCGACGGCGGTAACCGACGTCTCACCGGACCCGAAAACCCGGGCCAGGTCTCGCGTCGAAATCATGGGCGCGGGGGCCGCGCCGTGGGGTCCGGATTCAATCGGCGGGGCACTCCCCTCCGGCGCCTCTTTCATTGCGGCCTACTCCATCGAGAGGTATCGTTCTCATCGGGTTTGGCGGGGGCTTCCGAGGGATCCTGGGTGTCGCCGGCGGGTTTGCCGGCGGGCACGATCGTCACCTGGTCACCCTCCATCTCCGCCCTGGCCAGTCCTCCCGGGTGAAACCTTTCCGCGTACTCCGGGGGTAGCTGGAGCCGGCCCGCCCGGTCCACCACCAGGTATTCCTGCTCGGCCGTCTGACCGGGGCGCTGAAAAGTAGGCCGGGAAAAGCTTTCCGAGCCGATCCGCCCGTCGCGAATGTGGACAACCCGGTCCACCCACTCGGCTATTCCGGGGTAGTGGGTGACCACGATCACGGTAACGTCGTAGGCGCGGTTCAAATCTCGCAGCAGTTGAAAAACCTGGGAGCCGGTCTGGGTATCCAGTTCCCCGGTGGGTTCATCGGCCAGGATCAATGGTGGTCTGTTGGAAAGGGCGACGCCGATGGCCACCCGCTGCTGCTCCCCGCCCGAGAGCTGCTGGGGCCGCCGGTTCTCTTTGCCTTTCAGGTCCAAGGCGGATAGCAGCTCCGCGGTCCACTCGCGGCGGGAGGCCGCCTTCATCCCGGCCAGGGCCATGGGCAGCTCAACGTTGTCCTGGACGGTGAGGTAGGAGACCAGGTTTCTGGCGGTGGCCTGCCATATGAAACCCACGTCGAGCCGGCGGTAGAGCACCAGTTCCCGGTCCGAGATGTCGAGCAGGTCCCTGGAGCCAACCCGCACCTGACCCGCCGAAGGCCGGTCGAGCCCCGCCAGTATGTTGAGCAGCGTGCTCTTGCCGCTGCCGCTGGCGCCGATGATCGCGATCAGCTCCCCGGCTTGCACCTCAAGGTCGAGCCCCCGCAGGGCCACCACTTCCAGGTCCGCCCGCTTGTAGATCTTGAACAGATCGCGGCACTCGACGTATGGCTCGTCGGCGCCGGCCTTTTGAGGGCCGGCGGTTGAAGGAACACTTCGCGTCTCTCTCACGCGTTGCACCTCATCTATCCATCTCCCCGCGTTTCTCGGAAATTGCGCGCCCTCACCCTTCGCCGATGCGCAGGACCTGCTGGACTTCCAATCTGAAGGTGATCCAGGCCAGCCAGGCCACCGTACCCGCGGTGACTCCGGCCAGGACCAGATACGACACCAGCAGGGTGGTCCAGTTGGTTTGGAGGACCATGGGAGGAGTCACCCTGGCCCCTTCCTCGGCTCTCTCCATCAAAGGCAATAGGCTGGCGCCAACCCATTGGCCGGCCAGGCTACCCAGCCCGATGCCACAGGCCACCACTAGAATAACACTGAACCACACCACCCCCGTGAGTTGCGCCTTGGACGAGCCGAGGGTCCGCATGATAGCAAACTCGGTCTGGCGGTCGCGGGTATCGAGGTAGGAGAAGAGCATTATCCCCGAGGTGGTGGCCAGGGCAACTACCAGGAACACCAGCACCAGCAGGCCGCCCCAGCCGGCGTTGACCAGTGGCCGATCGAAGGTTTGCGATACCATTTCCCAGGCCACCACGGTTTCCCGCAGCCGCAGACCGCGCTCTTCCAGAGCGGCCACTATGGGGCCGGTGTCCCCGTCCGGGTCCCGCAAGCTGACCCACAGCTCGTCGGACCCACCCAAGGGCCTGGGGCTGTGGAGGTTCGCCTGTGGAGTGAAGATATTCAAGTCTACGACGGCGAACGGGTCCTCCCTTGGGTCCAGAGTGGGGAAATAATCGGCCACCGCCACTGCCTTGAATGGCAAGGAGTAGGTGGATAAGCTCAGGTTCAGCGTGTCACCCACCCGGGCTTCAGCCGCCTCGAGAAACGACCTGCTTACCACCGCCGGAATCGGCTCTTCCGGACTGCCCGCCCGGAGACCCCGGAGCCCGACGCCTCCGGGGGCCCAGCTAAACACCGCCGACCCTCCTCTCCCCTCCGGGCCTGCCAACTCGCTGGCGTCCAGGGCGTAGAGGCCGGGCCGGGAGTAGTCCTCGGTCACGTGCCATTGCCCGCGCCATTGAACGAGGTCCCCGAAATCGGCAATTATCTCCTCTGCTTCGCCCGTCAGGGCCGACAATCGCCACAGAAACAGGGCTCCAGGGTCCTGGGGCCCACCCCTGCTGCCGAGGTAGATGGAGAACAGGGTGAAGGGCGGCGTCACTTTGGGAGGCTGCTCCCGGCCCCGGCGACCGAAAAGGGGTACCGGCACGAGTTCGGCTTCCAGGCGTCGCCAGCCGCGGAAATTCAAGCCTCCCAGGAGGGCGTCGAAGTAGTATCCGTTGGCGTCCCGGAGCCTGGCCAGGACCGCCAGTCCGGGGTCGGGCCGGCTCGGCTGGACCCAGAGCGCCAGGCCGCCGGCCTCATGGGGGAGATCGATGCCATCTTTCGGAGATGGCTCGGCCGCCGGAGGTGGGGTGATGGGAGCGGTGAGGTCGGCCAAGGACTTCCCTCCGGCGAAGTCGGGGCGATACCAGGCCACCCGGCTGAAATTCTCCGCGTCCACTTCGAGGACCGCAACGCTGGTGGTGATGAAACCGCTGGTCAACAAAGAGCCTCGGTCGCGCCGCCCCTCGGCGGCCCCGGCCACCGCTTCCATCTCGCCCGCCAGGTCCGCGAAACCCGGCGCGTCCACCGCGCCGGCCGTGCCCGTATGCCGGATGCGCAGGTCGGCCCCCGCGGCGTACAGGACCCGCTCCCGCTGGCTGCGCTCCAGGGTGGAGCTGAAGGCGCTTCCGATGACTCCCAGGCCGGTCGCCAAGGTAAGCAGGATGATCAGGGCCCCGGGCATGATGGGGTCTCTGGATACGTGTCTCAGCCCGTGCACCAGCCAGGAAGGGCCCACCGGCTCGGTGACTCGGGCTACCAGGGACAGGACGATGGGAAAGACGCGCAACACCAGGAGGCCGATCGCCAGAAGCTCCAGTAACGGGCGGAACAGGCCGATGTAGTCGATCTGGAGTTCCCGGCTATCCAAGGTCTGCACCAGGAAGGTCTCCCGGGTCTGGGTCTGCCACCAGAGCGCGCCAATCAACACCAGCAGCAGAACGTCCAGGTAGTAGCGATGAATAAAGGGCGCCCGAGGAGGCCTGGCTTCCGTTTGGCGAAACTCGACGATGCCCTGCCGGGCCGCGACCAGGGTCAACACGGTGAGCGCTCCGACCGCCAGAAGGCCTCCCGCCAGCCCCAAAAAGAAAGCGAGGGGGGAAAGGGAGACCGGGACCGACGCCAGCTCCCCGCCGCCGCCGAGCCCAAAAAAGAACCGCCCCAAGAGCCGGACCACGGCCAACGCCATCAAAGGCCCGAACACAACCGCGGGGACGGCCAGGAGCGAGCCTTCCGCCAGCGCGAGCAGCCCCACCTGTGAGGTGGTGGCCCCCCGGCTCTTGAGCATCGCTATCTCGGTGCCCCGGGATTTGACCACCAGTCCCGAAACCAGGCCCAGGTAATAGACAAGTATGCCGGTGACCAGAAAGACGATCATGAAGAGGGGAATGCGGGCCAGCCTCAATTGCTCTTTATAGTCGTCCAGCACCCGGTCCAGCTTGATGGCGATGCTGGCGTTATTCAGATTGGCGGGCACGTCGCGCCTGATGGAGCGGGCCAGGCCCTGGAGGTCGTTCACGTCCCTGGCCCGGACCCCTTGGCGGTCCAGGTAGAAGAACCAGGTGGTGTCAATGAACAGCGATGGGTACCGGCCGAGCATCCGGTTCAGAATGGCTTCTTCCGTGGTGAACAGAGGGATATAGGTCCAGCGATCACTCTTGAAGCTGAACTCCCGGCTGGCGCCGAACCAGAACTCGTCCTCGGGGTCAACCCGCTCGAAAACGCCCACAATCTTGGCCTGCATCGAGGGTGGGCCGGTGGAGGACGACACGGTGAAGGACGAGGCGGGGAAGATCTCCATCTCGTCGCCGACACCGAGCTGGAGCAGCTCCGCCCCCAACGTATCTATGGCTACCTCCATCGGTCTTTCGAAGTCAGCCTGGGCCACGGACAAGCCGGAATAGGGCCAGCTCCCCTGGACCATTCGGATGCGGTCCGGCAGCAGCCCAGTGAAGTATTGGACATCACCCCGCGGCCGCGTGTCGTCGGCCAGCTCCAATTGCGGGTGACCCTTGAAGAAGAAGGTGGGGCTCTCGAGAAGGTGAGCCCGGTCTCGCAAATAGGACTGGAAACGCGACTCCACCCGTTCCTCGGTGAAGCCGAGGCCGGCCCGGTAGGCGGCGACCCGTCCCGCGGCCGTGGGCGGAGCATCCTGGCCGATGAACGTCCTGACCAGAATGTTGGTTTCCTCGGCGCTGGCCTGATCCAGCGAATGGCGCAGGGCAGCCTCCGACAACAGGTCGGAGAAGATGACGCCGCTTGACATCAACGCCACCGCTATCAGGATTCCCAGGAACAGGACCAGCTCCAGCCGCCAGCCGGAGATGGTCCGTTTCAGGGCGATGATGTAGGCCAGTGGCAAGAGGGACATCAATCCCCGCTCCGATAATCTTGCTTACTATCCGGCTTCTCTGACAACTTGCTGCTTCTTCCCGTCTCGGCGGTGTTGGTGGTGAGTGGTAGAGTGATTTCTTCACTCCCCGGTCCGCAGAATATCCGGCACCCGGAGCCGGCGGGCCACCAGGGTGGCGAAGAGCAGGGACAGGAGGCTCGCCGCCGCCAGTCCGGCGAAGACCAGCGCCGCCAGCCACCCCTGGACGCTCACGTCCATCGGGGGAAGCACGGGCCGCCCGGAGGCGGTGATGTCCAGGAATCCCAGGACCCACCGGCCCAGCCCGAAACCGATGGCGCCGCCGGCCCCCAGGCCCAGCACCGCCACCAGCAGCCGTTCCAGGCCCAAGGATAGGAATATCTGTGCCCTGGAGAACCCCAGCGCCCGGGCCACCGTCAGGTCCACCCGGCTGGTGTGTATGGCCACCGCCGCGTGCATGGCCAGAGTCAGGACCACGGCCACGGTAACCGCCGACAGTCCCAGAATGGTGAGGCCGTTCCAACCGCCGCCGGCCAGAGGGTTGCGCCGTGTCATCTCGACCTGAGCATCCCGGTCCTGGACCGAGACGAACCCCGGCAGAACCTCCGCCAGGTCGTGGACCACCTGTTCGCGGCCGGCCTGCTCCTGGGGCGAGACCCAGATTTCTTGGGGCGCTTTGAAACTTCCCTGGGGTGACCGATGGAGATACTCCCGGTAGTCCGCCAAGGCCACGAGAAGGAAGGGCCGGGACGACGGGTCCAAGGTGGGGAAGTAGCCGGTGGTATCCATCACCACCAGGGGCACCACTTGCCTTCCCGCCCTGACGCGCAGCCGTTGGTCCACGTGAAACATGGAGCCCCCGACGGTGGGGAGGGGAAAGGGCCCGTGGGGCAGGAATACGCCTCGAGGGGTGGTGCCGAGGGGCTCTTGCCAGGTGAATCGAAGGCCTGCCCGGCCGTTTCCGTCCGCTGGCGAAGTACGCTCGATGGTGTCCGCCGTCTCCCCTTCGATTGCCAGGGGCGTCCATCCCCCGATTTCCTCATACCCCTCGATGATGACTCCGGGGGGCGGAATGGACGGGCCTTGGACCGTGATGTCGTCCAGGTCGAGGATGCCCGGCGGCGCCGCGGTAAGCGCCTTCTTACTCATGAAGATGGAGACCACCCTGGCCGGATGTTTCAACGACCGGCTCTCATCGGTCAGCGGCGCTTCGAAATAGCTCCATTCTGGTCCCTCGTCTCTAGAAGAGGGCGGTTGCGAGCCCGCCGGCGCGCCTTCCGGAGGGTCCCGCAGGTCGCCCAGCAGCACGTTGCGGTATCGCCCATCGCCGTCTTGGACCCGCGCCCACAGGTTCAGGCTCAGCCGGGTTTGTCCCAACTCCGGGATTTCCAGTTTCGCCCAGATGCCGATGCGCTCACCGCCCGTTGGAATTGCTATGCCAGTGCCGCCGCCCTGACCCGGAGTGGGTGACACCCAGCGGGTCCGGGTGATGGGACTGAGCAACTCCCGGAGGTCTTTGCCGGCGAAATCCTCCTTGAACCAGGCGGCGGCAGGCAGGTCGACCGGGTCAACGCCCAGTAGGGTGGCGGTATCGCCCGGGAACCCATCCAGCAGGTTCACGGTGTCACGGGCGATGGGGCTGACCGCCTGGACCCCCGGCGTGACGGCGACTGTTTCCAGAGATGAGTCGGAAAAACTCCGGCCCCGGACGGCTAGGTCACCCCCCAGGCGGTACAAAGCCTGCTCCACGTGGCTCCGGGCCAGAGTGGCCTGAAAGCTGGCGCCGAAAACGCCCAGGGCCGCGGCCATCATCAGGATGACCACCAGGGCGCCGTGGGGCAGTGGGTCTCGCGACAGGCGGACCAGGGAGAAGGCCAGCCACGGTGGGCCGAAGCGGCTCCCGGCCCAGGCGAAGAACCGGACCAGCCACGGCAGGACTCTCAAGGCCAGCAACGCGGCCGCCAGGAGCCCGAGGACCGGCCCGAAAAGCAGGCTGGGGTCGGCTTGCAGGGTCCTGGTGGACACGTCACGCTCGATGAATCCGCCCCGGCTGCTGATCTGCCACCACAGCAGCCCCAGCGCCGCCAGCACCAACAGGTCCACGTAGTACCGGTGCAAAAGCGGCACCGTGGGCGGCCGGGCCCTGTCCCTCAAAGATTCCATGGTGCCAAGGCGGGCGCGGGTCAACGCCGAAGCCGCCAACACCCCGAGGGCCAGGAGGCCTCCGATGGTGCCCACGACAAACATGTCCGCCGAGAGCCCGACCGAAAGGCCGCCGGGGCCCACGCCCAATGGGTCAATGGTCCGCAGCAGCAGGTACCGCACGATGGCCAGGGCCAGGAAAGGCCCGGCCACCACGGCAAGAACGGCGATGGCCCCCTCGCCGAGGACCAGCAGGGTGCTCACCTGGAGGAGGCCGGCGCCCCGGCTTCTCAGAAGTCCGGCCTCTTCGGTCCGGGAGCGCGCCAGCAGCCCCATGACCAGGGCCATTGCATAGAGGATGACCACGACTATGAGGGCGATGAAGAGGTAAAGCGGAACCCGGGCCAGGTCCAATTCCTTCTGGTAATCCGCGAGGCTCTTATCGAGGCCGGTGATCACCAGAGAGCGGGGAAACTTCTTGTTGATGTCCGTCTCCAGCCCGGTGACGTTATCCTCGGTCTGGTTGGCCGTGCTGGCGGTCAACACGCCGGAGTCGACGAATAGGAACCATCTGAAGTCGCCCACCATGGCCGGGTACTTCGTGCCCAAGCCCTCGAAGAAGTCGTCCTCTCGAAGGTAGAAGGGCAGCAGTAGGTCATCTTCGATCCCCTGCAGCCGGAAGTAGGCCAGGGAGTTCATCCAGTACTCTTCCCGGGGGTCCTTGGGCTCGGCCAGGCCCACCACGTTGAGCACGATTTGCTCCGAGGAGTCGGTCCTGAAGGGAAAGATGGACATCCGCGCGCCCACCTGGAGACCGAGGCTGGAGGCGGCTCGATCCCCTATCACCGCTTCCAGCTCCAGCCCCCGGTCGTGGAGCACGGGAGCGGTTGCGGGCCACCTGCCTTCAACCAGCCGGGAATGCTCCCGGAAGCCGGTGAGGAAGAAGGGCCGCCCGAAGGGCCCGCCGACCGGCGGGGGCTGTCCCTCTGCCGAGAACACCAGGTGCAGGTTTGGCTGGGTCCGGCCGAAGCGCTGGATATCTCGCACCAGGTAATCGAGGCGGGCCCTGGTGATCTCCTCGACGTCGGCCCGGAGCTTCCGGTAGTCGGCCGGCCCCAAGGGCCGGTTCTGCAGGATCACGTGGGCGTTCAGGATCGTGGGGGCGGTCGTGGCCAGCTTGTGGCGAAGGCCTCCTTCCGCCAGAGCGCGGGAGTAGACGGCGCCGACCGACATCAGGGTTACGGCGGCCAGTATCCCAAAAGAGCTGATGGCCAGAAGCATCCAGGAGGCGCGGAGGCGGCGCGCCAAGAGCCAGTAGAGCACACCGGTCCAGCCCATAATCTTGCTATCCGCGACTCTGAGTTGGCCATCGGGCCATTCAACCATCCACGGGTTCCAATGGCAGGCATATTACCCGGTGCTCATCGGCGCGTCAACGCCGGGTTCGAGCCAGCCAGCCGCTTATCCCGATTTCCGACGAGCCGGACGGGCTCGCTTCGATGCTGCCAGGCACGAATCCCGCGGTGGCCCTTCAGGAATTGGCGGCAAACTGGGACAGTCGCGGTTTCTTGGGGTCGCTTCGAAGTTGCTGGGCGGGAGAGATGGCCCGGAGCGGCCGCGGGCGACGGTGGGGCTTTCCGGTGAATCCTGAGGGAGGACGTGGGTTCAGAGGCCCTTGATTGGTTTGGGTCGGCAAGACTGGCTCGCCGGTTAATCGTCGAGGACGCTAGGTTGCGCGACCGGACGGGACTGCATGGGGAAAGCTCAGGCCATTCCCGAGCCTTCAATACTCATTCAGCTTGGTTGTTGCGGGACGGCAACTGTCGGCAATTAGGTTGACTGAGCCGCTAGTCCCGTATGGGCGTCTCATAGAGGCTGAGCCGGACGCTCAGCGGCCCGAGGGGGCTCGTGAAAATCACCCGTATCTGAGATGAACCGAAAGTGGTGAACCGGCTCCCCAAGGGTTCGATGATAACCGGTGGGCTGATGTTGCAGGGATAGCCGGCCTGGGCCAGCCGCGTGGCGGCGTTGCCGGTGATCATATTGGCTATCTCTCCGATCGCCGAAAGGCCCAGCTCGTTGCTGGGGTTGTCGACCGGCTCGCCGAGCATCTGGCTCATGACCGCGTACGCCGTCTCCTGACTGAACCCGTAGAGCACGTTTCCTTCCAAACGGCCGCTGACACCGATCACCGCCGTGACGTCATCGGTGGTGAACTGGTTGGAAACGAGGTCCATCCCGGACAACTCGAGGCTGCATCCCAGTTCCTTCTCCCAGACGAGCTTGGTGGGCGCCAAGAACGAGTTTACATACTCTTCTTTCATTCGGACTCCTCTCTAATGCGGTCAGTACCCAACATGTCCGGGACCAGGGCGAAACGAGGACCTTGCTGAAACCGTTTTCGCTAAACGCGAACCTCACCTTGGCTTCGCTCTTGGCCTCCGGAAGATCTCATTGTGCCCAGAATCGAGGCTAGGCGGCAAGAAATGGCAACGCCATTCATCGGCATCGTTGCGTCTGCTGTCGCAAAATCCAGGAGCTTGATCGGGCTTTCGCGCCTCTCTGCCTTTGGCTGGTACTCCTTGCTTCCGCCGAGGTTGGCTCCCGGCCGGGTGCCGGAGGTTTGCCAGGCATGTAGACGGGCCCGTCAAGGGGATTTGTTAAGACCCTGCAATTGGAGCGTAACGGTAAGGAGTGCACAACAATAGAGGCACTTCCCCAACCGCGATTAGGAGTTTCTCCCATATTGGATGTCGCCTGGATTGGAATTTGCGATGGCGAGAATTGGAATCATCGCTCTCGAGGCGGCAGGCAAAGAAAGCCCCCCGGAGGGGACCAGGGGGATTTCTCTTGGGGGAGTCGGCGCCGGCTTTGGGTCTTGCCGGCTAGAAGGTAGAGGGCTCCGGGACGCCGTCGTTAAAGGGTCGCGGCGCGTCCGCGGGTTCCCAGTTCAATTCCTCCACCCGTCGCTTCATCTGCTCCAGTCTTGAGAAGTCGCTGATTCCCGATACCAGGGTTACGGCTGAAAGATACTTGCTTCCGCTTTCGGGATAATCTCCGTATCTAACCTTGCCGACCGTGGTTATTTGCTCGAGGCGGGCCCGTCCTCTGGAGATTGGTTGAGTGTAAAGGTGTTCCGGCTTCCCATGTATCACCAGCGCCGCGGACCGGCCGCCGCTGACGTCGCACGGGAAGGTCAGCGCGCTTTTCGCGATGCTCCTCTCGATTATGCTCTCCAGTTCGTGGGTGCCGGGGTCGATCCCCTTGCGCCAGAAGCGGGCCTTGGACTTCACCACTTCGCTGCAATATCCGATCGTAGACACGTCGCCGATCAGGCCCAGCGTTGCCTTGATCTCCGACGAGCTGAAGACCTCCTGGGGTGAGGGCCTAACTTCCCCGGCATTCAGCAGCGTGGTTAGAGTCAGCGCCAATTTCTGATTCACCCGGGTGTACATGCGTTCCACGGATTCCCGGCTGACCAGGTTGTCCTCATACTGCTGATTGTCCACCAGCAGGATGTTGTTGAAGTAGTGGCTCCAAAGCTCGAAGCTCTTGAGCGCATTCGAAAGACTTAAGGCCTCTTTGTCCGACGGCATGTCGCTTACCGAGGGGACGACCCCCAGCGCATACACTGGGGTGCCCCGGTAAACCCGGTTGAGTTCATTGGCCAGAACGTAGGAACCACCGGCCCCGGTCCCGCCGGCCAGCCCGGCGGCGATCCAGAAAGCCTCCGGATCAAACCGGTGAACGAGGATGTCAATCCTATCCATCACCTGGGACAGGGCTTTCTCGGCGATGCTTGCACCTAGCTCGATGTTTGCGCCGACGCCTCTGCCCTTGAGGGCATACCTGCCGATGAGGACCTTGTCGTGGATATTGTTAAGCCCCACCAGGTCCGCTTGTTCCGTGTTAATGGCTATCGCCTCATAGAGTTTCCGGTTCGTCCCCCGCAGGGTATTGGCTATCTTTCCACCGGCTTGTCCGTATCCAATCCATAGTACTCGCATCTCTTGAAGCCTCCCCTTATTGATCGGCCCATCGAGGCTGGGCCGGGCCGGAGCTACTGATCCGATAACCTCATACTGGGCCACCCGTGGCGGCAACGTATCTGAGGCCAGGGGTCTCCTCCGCCTCTCCCGGTACTTCCCGCAAAGGACTCGGGGTTACCGGGTGGTGTCAATTATTTTCGGGCCGGCCAGTGGGTCTCGTGGTGCGTGGGTCACACCCTGGGCGGCTTGGCGCTCCGGCTTGCCGAGTTGGTCCCCGGTTTCAGCGCCCCGCTAAACCGGGTCGCTCTGAAGTTCCCGATCCAGGTCGTCGACGGAATTCCGGAACTGCCGGGTCTCCTGGCAGTTCCGGCAGACTCCCCGGCTCACCGGGCCATTGGCCGGTTCAATGATCCAATGGTGGCGGCAAAGGGTTAAGGCTGCTTCCTTCTCTGCCACCGCGATGGGCTGCTGCTGGGCCAACATTTCGAGTCCTCCTGGGCTCCTTGAAGTTGTGACTTGAGATTTTCGGACTGGGAATGCGGGTTCGATTGGTGGTCCGGAGGGCGGACAAGGTGGTGAAAGCTGACCGGGGGTCTTGGCGCCCCTGGGCCGGCAAAATGAGGTGGGTAACGGGGATCTCCTCCGCCCACAATCTCTCGCACTATTCCCTTCCCTTTAGGCAGAACTTAGCGGCCTGGCTGCTGTTATGTCAACGATATTAAAGACCAATTTTGGGCAAGTTCTAATCAAATGACCAAAATTGATCATTGTTCAGCCACGGAGCCCTGGTTGGTGGCCGGAGATATGAAGATGCAGGGGCCGGAGATAGCGATCGGTGCTTTGCTTTTGGTGGGGAGCAGCGGCCGGTTGCCGGGGGTCCGACCTTTAGGAATGCAGATTAGGACTCAGTTCAGTACTCAGTCGACCTGATTGAGTACTAGAGACTCGGGGTTTCTCCGCCCGCCGGACCGGCCTCACCCGCGGGTCCTTCGACCTCAAAGCCCATGTCCCGGATCATCTGCCAGGCTTCTTTCGGGGATTGTCCCGGCGTGGTGAGGTACCCATCAACGAAGATGGAATCGGCGGGATAGAGCGCCAGCGGCTGCAAGCTTCGCAAATGGTACTCCCGCCCTCCGGCCAGCCGGATTTCCTGGGCGGGACACAGGAACCGCAACAGATACAAGATGCGAAGGCACTGATGGGGTGTCAGATAGCTGAAGTGCTCGAAGGGCGTTCCCGGAATCGGGTGCAGGAAGTTGACCGGCAGCGACTCCGGCTCCAACGCCCGCAAGGCCAACGCGACTTCGATGATGTCGTCCGCGGTTTCACCCTGGCCGAATATGATGCCGGTGCAAAGATGAAGACCGGCGCGCCGGGCCGCATTGAGGGTGTCCAAACGGTCCTCGTAGGTGTGGGTCGTACACACCTGCGGATAGTACCGCCGGCTGGTGTTCAGATTGTGGTTGAGTTGCTCCACTCCCGCACTCTTCAATTGGCGGGCCTGCGACTCGGTGAGCAGGCCCACCGAGCAGCAGATTTCGATGTCGACCTGGCTCTTGATGGCTTGGCCCACCCGGACCAGATAGTCCATTTCCCGGTCCGTGGGTCCCTTGCCGCTGGCGACGATACAGTAGCGCCGGGACCGGGATTCCTTGGCTCGCCTGGCCCCCTCCAGCAGGGCCTCCTCGCTGAGCCAGGGGTATTTTTCGATTCCCGCCGTCGACAGCCGAGACTGGGAGCAATAGTGGCAGTCCTCGGAGCAGAGTCCGCTCTTGGCATTCACCAGCATGTGCAGGCGGACGCCGGCGCCCCGGAAGTGCCGCCGGACCCGGAACGCGGCGTCCAAAAGCTGGAGGATGTCGGCGTTGGGGCTTTCCAGGACGGCGTAGCACTGGTCTCGCGACAGCTCTCCCCCCGACAAAGCTGTTTCAGCCAATACCTGGTAATTCATCTCAGGCCACGGGTTCCTTGATGGAATGGGGCGCTACTCATCTTTTATGAGGGCCTGTTCGAGGGCAGACCGTTGCTGAGAGCCCTGATGTGCTCCGGAGTGACGCCGCAACAACCTCCGATCACCTGGGCCCCCAGGTTAACCCAATCCTGGGCGTGGCCGAGGTATTCGGCGGCGGTGCTGGGGCGGACGATCATGGGACCGGTGTACAGCTGCCCGGGGGAGAATTCCATGGAGTGAGCGTAGGCGCCGACGGGAAGAGAGGTGTGCTGCCGCAATACCTGGATTCCAGGCAACGTGTCCTCGACTCTTGAGTGCATGATGAAGAAGGCGGAGACACCCATGGACTCTACCGCTTTGACCGCCTCCCCGATTCCCTCATGGACGTGTTTCCCACGAATGCCCAGGTAGAGGCCGCCTTCATCCTGCTGAAGTGTATAGCCAACCCAGATCGGCAGGCCGGTCTCGGATGCCGCTTGGACCGCCGCCTTGGTGTCGAGGGACCGGACCATCATTTCCAGCACGAAAAGGTCCACACCCTCGTCGGCCAGTATCTGAGCCTGCTCCCGGTAGTCGGCGAGGGCTGCCTCGTACGAAGGCGTAACGGTAGGGTCGAGCTTGGGGACGAAGGCGGACATGGAGCCGGCGACAACCACTCTCTTGGCGGAAGCCACGGTGTCCCGTGCTTCCCGGGCCATCCTCACCGCCAGCCGGTTGATCTCGGAGGTCTGGCCGGCGAGGCCCCCCGTTTCGAGTAGGGACCGCGAGGTGGAGAAGGTGTTGGTGATTATGACCTCGGCTCCGGCTCGAATGAAGTCTTCATGGATCTCGCGGATTACTTCCGGGTGGGTGAGGGTGGCCCTCCCGGACCAGGTTGCCGGGCACAGGGGCACCCCTCGCCGCGGTAGCTCCGTGCCGGTGCCGCCGTCCATGATGACGATGTTCCCCGCGATCAACCTGGATTGTAGTGATTCCGCCGGTGTCATTGCCTCTCCTTCCATACTCGCTTGCTACTTTGGACCCCCATCCGCCAGCTTCATTTTGAGGTGGGTTGAAGGCCCTGACCTGAGGGTGTGTGTGCCCACGCTTGGCCAGCCCGTGGGGCGCCGCCTTAAATCCGGAACAGCCGTCGAGCGTTGTCCCCGGATATTTGGGCGATCTCGCCGGCTGGGAAACCAGTCTCCTCCAGCATCTGCAGCGGGGCCTGATCGTCCACGGGGAAGGGGTAGTCCGTGCCCATCAGCAGTTGTTGGCTCCCGACCATGTCCCGCAGATAGCCCAGGGCCGCCGGATGATGCAGGATGGTGTCGTAATAGAAGCGGCTCAGATATGCCGAAGGCGGCTGGGCCGGCGCTGCTTGGGGCCCCAAGTTTCGATAAATCCGGTCGAAGCGGCCGGCCTGATAGGGGAAAAAGCCTCCGCCGTGGGGCAGTATCAGATTCAGCTTGGGAAAGCGGTCCAGCGCGCCGCTGAACACTAGCGAGCCTGCAGTCAGGGTGGAATCGTAGAGGAATTGGGCTATGATTACCATGCCATGCTTGATGGCCCTGGGGTCTGGGATGGGCTGAGTCGGATGGATGAACAGGGGCACGTCTAGCTCGACGGCGGCGGCCCAGAACCGGTCCAGGTCCGCCTCTCCCAGGTTGGCGCCCTTCACGCTGGCGGCGATCACTCCCCCAACGGCCCCACACTGCTTGATTCCGTGCTCCAACTCCGCCGCCGCCAGGTCCGCATCCTGAAGGGGCACCGACGCCAGCATGGAAACGCGCCCGGAGTGTTTCTGGGCCACCTCGCCCAGCCTTTCGTTCATCAGACGGTGCCAGAGCGCCCCTTCCTCCGGCGGCATCTCGTAGCCGAACAGGTCCGTCCAACCCGAGAGGACCTGGCGGTCCACGCCCTGGCGGTCCATCGTCTCCCAGCGCTTCTCCAGGTCCAGCAGGGTGTCAAAGAAGGGCCTGAGTTTCAGTCCGTAGTCGAAGCAGAGACACTGCCGGCCCGCCTCGGTTGCCTCCAGGTGGACGCCATAGCGTGAGGGGCCGTCCTCGACGGCCTTGAGGGTCGCCGGTGGCACGTGGTGAGCGTGCATGTCTACGCGCATCCCGCCTCCCGTGTAACTTGATCCGGCTGGGCAGGCCGCTTCCCATCGGCGGCCGCGCCGGTCCGGCCGCGCCGGCCCTGTCCCAGTTAAGACGAGGGAAGACCGAGAAAGCTGCCGTTCGACAGAAGTCTACGGCAGTTTGTTCCCGGTGGCAATTTTCAGGCCACTCTACCTGAAGCCGCTCCGGGGAGCACTGTCCTGCCGGCCCGGAGGTTGCGCCGGGACTGGCCCACCGGCCAATCGCGCCAAGTTGTTGTTCTAGCGCACTGTCTCGTAAATAACCTTATCTAGGCGAATTCGTGCGACATGCTCAATGCCTATTCGTCCCCGACAGCATCGGGGCCGGTACCCAGAGAAGCGCTTTCTGGATCCCGGCCTTCGCCGGGATGACGGGCCGCCTATCACGCCATTTACGAGACACCAGACTAGCGATAAGGTAAGCTAGGAGGGGTGAGCCGGCGGGCCGCTTCTCTCCCTGTTTCAGAATTGCTCCGGCCAAGCGGGCACGGACGCTTGCGTTACCGGCCCTGGATTAGGCTGCTAGACTCGATGCTTGGTTGAAGGGCCAAATCCTCCTCATCCGGTATCTCCGACTGGGGTATTCCAGGGGTGAGAATAGGGCTCGTGTCCCGTCCTCCGTGGCATTGACGCCCGCTCACGCGCGGGATACCATCCCTAGCCATGGGCATGCGCTCGATATTTTCGGCCTTGAAACGAAAAGTGGGCGGGCAGTACCACGGATGGCGGGTCGTGGCGGCGACCTTTGGCGTCAACGCGGTGCACGACGGCACCTACTCTCCGGGATTCGTGATATTCTTCTTGCCCATCACCCGCGATCTTGGCCTCAGTCGCGCCGCCGCCTCGCTGCCATTTACGGTAAACAAGATCATTCCAACGGTACTCGGCCCGTTCATGGGCGCGCTGATCGACCGCCTTGGCCCCGGGAGGGTGCTGTTTGTGTCGGCGCGTTGATTGGTGGGCTTGGGTTTGTAATGCTCAGCTGGACGACCTCCTACGCCCTTCTAATGATAGCCTTGGTCGGGTTCATTAGCCTGGGCATGAGGGCCTTCCTATCGTGCTCCTCCGCCGCGGTGGCGCGATGGTTCGCGAGAAAGCGCGCCCGGGCCATGGCAGCATCCAGCCTGGGCTTCTCGATGGGGGCCACCGTCCTGCCGCCGCTCCTTGCCGTTGGGGTGAGCGCGCTGGACTGGAGGACCACTGCGCTGATCGTGGGCGTGGGTATCTGGGCCGTCGTGCTTCCGCTGGCCACCCAAATAGGCGGCTCTCCGGAGCGCCTGGGGCTGCGGCCTGATGGCGATTCGCCCGAGCGGCCGTCACCACCCTCCCGCGGGACCACTCCTCAACCGGGACCGGCGCAGCCCGACCTGACGGCAGGGGAGGCGGTCCGGACGAGAGTCTTCTGGCTTCTCTCGATCAATATAGGCTTACAGACCGTAGTCGCCTCAAGCATGGGCCTGCACCTGGTGGCCATCATGACCTGGAAGGGAATCGAGGAGACGACTGCGGGAGCCCTCGTGGGAGTAATGGCGATCGCCGGCATTCCCTGGGTGTTGATCGCGGGATGGGTTGGAGACAAGTGGCCCAAGGGAAGGATAATAGCCTCGGCCAACGTCCTGCGGGGTCTGGCGTGGTTTGCGCTGGTCGTCACGGACGATCTCAGGGCCGGGCAGATGGCGCTTATCCTGGTGCTCTTCGCGCTCTCCGAGCCGATATACACCGTATACTCCGCGATGGTGGCCGATCTGTTCGGCCGACGGTACTATGCCACCGTCAGCGGATTGCTCGAGACCGTGGCCGGCGTGATGGGTATGGGGGCTCCCCTGCTGGCAGGCTGGACCTTCGACGTTACTCAGAGCTACGCGTGGTTCGCCGCGCCGGTGGGATCGCTGATGTTGCTGTCGGCGCTGATGTTCTGGTTCATGCCGGACCGGCTTGCGCCCAGGACTGGAGCACCGAGGGGCATCGGTCCCGGTTAAGGCTCGATCCCGCACCGAAAGGCCTCGCCCTGGCGCACCACCGGCACTGCTTCGGGGCGTGCCGCCGTGGCTTGGCTAGTCCGCGATGTTGGGTAGTTTGGCCAATGGCCCCAACCCAGGAGAAAGGGCTTCCGGCCAACGGGCAAGTGTCGTCGCGGTTCGCTCCCGTGGCATCGCTCCTCAGGCCAAACGGGAACGGACGCTTGCAATTGAGACGCGGTTGCCCTGGGGCCAGCCCACGGCCCTTTCCATCGAATGCGCCGGCTCCCCAGAATGAGACATCGTGGTGAAGACTATGAAGGCCCTGCTGCTTCGGAATGCCGCTCCCGTCGAGAGGTCCCCGCTGGAGCCGGCGGAGATTCCCGTCCCCGAGCCGGAGGACCGGGAAGTCCTCACCCGGCCCAAGCTGCGCTAGGGCATCCCTCTCTCTTAGGGAGAGGGACCGAGGGTGAGGGAACATCGAGAAGGTTGCTTTGCTCGGGGGATGCCACCATCCGCGTCGCGGTTCAACGGTTTTCACCTGGGCCGGCCGCGGCCGCATCGTGCTGAGCGCCGACCACGGTTTTCTAGACGTGGCCGATGGGACGAAGCATCAGATCAGAGGGTCCGACCCTCTGATCTGATGCTGAGGTTCAATCCTTCGGGGGACGCGAGGGTGCTTTACCTTCACGTCTGCGACGGCGCCCACGAGCGGGTCCGCGCGCGTTTTCGGGAGAGGTTCGGCGACCGGTTCCTGCTTATCACGTTGGACGAGGCCGAGGCCCTGCACCTGTTTGGCCCCGGCCCCATCTTGCCTCACACCAGGCGGCGCATGGGCGACCTGATCGCCATCTCCGCCGGAAGCGACGTAATCGAGTATCGTCCAGGAAGCGGACCCGCTCGAATAACCGGCGACGTCTCCCACCACTCCGGGCTGACGCCTGCGGAGATGCGGGTACCGCTGGTTATCGCCTAAACAGGCCAGCTGGGCTCCGCAACCTCAATCGCGATAAGTTGTTGCCCTGAACAGGGCCCTTCGTGGTGACGAAGGGTGCGTGATTGAACGCTTTCGGGTGACTCTAACCCGTGACCTCAAGGTCCGCAAGCGGGACAACCGCTGGGTATTGGCACATTGGTGGGCGGTTGCGAACGGTCATGCGGCTGGGCAACGGGTCGATGTCACGGCCGCTCCCCAGCGGCGATTCCCCTGGTCAATTACAGCCACGGCAAGAAATTGAGTGGCCCAGCCAGCATACGCCAAAAGAATTCTAATTTGCCAAACGGCTCAACCGTGTCTGATGTATGGATATACATCAAGCCAAAGATGAGCCAAAACCCAAACCCACCACTGCTGCCTTTAGAGGCAGCGACGTTCTTACCCATGAAGCGCCTCCCTAAGCTAATCCATGCGGCATATTCTTGCGTTACGTTGACTGAGTGCTAACACCGCTGGTTCCACACGCCGGACATGCCCTGGTACCGGGAAACCTGCGCTTGGGCCGCCTCACGCCGGGAGCGCTCCCGGGCGGTGGTTGGCGGCCCGGCGAGCGAGTTGAAAGCCGCCAGCACTCTTTTCCCTGCTCTGGCCAATAGTCTCCTCTGCCGCGCCGGGAGCCGGGTACGGCCCGCCGGGGCCGCCGCGGCGACGTGGGTTTGGCCAGGCGATTCGATTCGGGCCTCGGCTGGCGCCCGGCGGCTACCGTGCGCCGGGGAGGTCCCTGGGTGAACGGGCTGCGGTGTGCTTGTCAGTGTTGCCATGCTATCCCTCCGTGGAGTCCCGTTCGAGTGATTCCGGCCGGCCAGGCCCACCCTGGTGCTTGCTGAATAACGGCTTGGCTTGCGGCTCTATTCAGAGTAACCCGCATTGGCAGCGGCGTAATCAGGAGAAGCGGCGGTCTTTACATAAGGAAAAAGGCTGACCGTACAGTCAGCCTTTTTGTTGAAGGAGCCCTAGCACATTTGGGGGATTAGAGCGTGATTATGCCCTTGCTCATCGCCTTGGTGACCGCCTCCGTGCGGTGGTTCACCTCCAGCTTTTGGAAGATGTTGGTCACGTGGGTCTTGACAGTGCTCTCGCTGATGAAAAGGCCGGCGGCGATTTCCTTGTTGGCCGCCCCCTTGGCCATCAACCGCAGCACCTCCACCTCCCGTTCGGAGAGCGCCTGAGGTCCGCCGGTCTGGGATGCCTGGCGGGAAAGCTGGGCGAACCGGTCCAGCACCCGGGACACCATTCCCGGCTGAATCAAGGACTCGCCCCGGTTCACCACCCGTATCGCCTCGAATAGTTCGTTTCGGGAAGCGTCCTTCAACAGATAGCCTTTGGCGCCGGCCTCGATGGCGTCGAAGATGTATTCGTCGGTGTCATAGGTGGTGAGGACGAGGAACCGAACGTCGGGCTGGCTGGCCTGGATGCGGCGCATGGACTCGACGCCGTCCAGTTCAGGCATGCGCAGGTCCATCAGCACCACGTCGGGCTGCAGGGTGGCGGCTTTCTCCACCGCCTCCAGCCCATTCTCGGCCTCGCCCACCACCGAGAAATCCCCCTGCCTGGCCAGCATGGCGGCCAGTCCGTCGCGCACCACCGCGTGGTCGTCAACGATCAATATCCCAATCTTCTCCATTTTTCAACCGTTCCCTCGGGAAAAATCATGGTCGGTCTGACGAGTCGTTCCACGTGCGGCGGGTGAGCCTCCCCCGCCCACCCCATTCAGTGCCCAGTCTACCAGCAAACGCACCCTATTCCCACCCATCCCGGTGGCCGCAAATGGGAGCGTAGCAGGGGGCATGCTTCGCGTGTTCAGGTGTCGCACGACCATTTGGCGGATGTATGGCTAGCCGGTAGGTATCTCCACCTGGACGAGGGTGCCTTTCCCTTCCTGGCTCTCTA
>JASLXV010000061.1:0-13664 GCA_030740155.1 Dehalococcoidia bacterium
AAGCCTCGACGTGCTCCCGCCGTATATTGGCCACGTCCTGCGGCATCCCTTGACTGGCGACGAACCGGGCGAACTGGCGCACCGCTTCGGTGTAGGTCTCCTGGGTCCTCGGGCTCAAGTTCTCCGCCCGGAGATGACGGCAAAAGGAAGCCATATTAACAGCCAGGTCACCGCCTGCTATAATTGCCATCGGAGAAGCCGTTTCAACCATGATTCACTCCACCACGATCCGCTCAATGATTTGTACAGTAATGTGCTGACCTAATCATGATACCGCTTAAAAATTGTCCAGTTATCTGCTTTCCTAGCATTGTAGCACATGCCAAACCAGGCAGTCAACCAGTTATGTGCTGTCCTTAGCTAGGAAATACGTGGGGGTGTAGCTCAGCGGGAGAGCACCTGCTTTGCATGCAGGGGGCCAAGGGTTCGATTCCCTTCACCTCCACCACTCCAATTCAGGCCTATTGAGGCTCTCTTTTGGGGTAGCGGCCTTGTTGGCTTGTTAACACTCGCCCCCTCACTGTTAACAAAAGTGTTAACAACGCCCATGTACCGCTGGTACAAATCGCGCCGCCATGGCCGCTTGCCGTTGACCATGTAGGACAGGTAAGCCGGGGAGATTTCTAGCTCGGCAGCTATCTGCCGCAGTGATGGCGTCTTAGTCTGCATTGTTGGCCTCCGCTCGTTTTCTCGCTGCATTGACTACGTTGCCCACCTGTCCGTGGCACCGTGTGGGACGCTGCCCCGATACACCTTTATGATGTCTCTTCCGTGGCTATACACGTCTGCCAGATAGCTAGCGTACTTGTCACCGAAGCCCTCGTTCACCAGAAGGTGTTTGACATCCATAGCTGTCAGCTTCGAACGCAAGCCGTGGGCGTTGGATATGAACTCGTAGAACTGCCCCAATCCCTCGGGTGGAGGACAGACTTCTTCGCGAAGCGAGAAAACTGCTCGAAGTAAGGCTTGAGCTTGGGAGACAGCTTCGGGCACGAACGAGAATCAGGCATTGTTTCCCTCTTCCCGCTCACGTGCCGCTTTCTCGTCAATTGCCTCTTCGAGCCATCGGCCCACCGTCTTGCCTGCTGCCTTCGCCCGCTCGTTGGCAAGCCGCAGTGCTTCCGGCTCCATCCGCACTGACAGGCGCGGCTGGTGGCCCGTTGGCGGTCGACCCATTCGCTTGCCCATGCATGTACTCTACTTTATGTCGGACAGCATTTCAAGTACGCGCTGTCGCAAGCTGGGCAAGGCAGGACGGCGTTTCCGTTCACACGCTATTATTAGGGTCACGGGCAGTGAACGGAACTGCGGCGGTGGAAGGCCGTCGGCAGTTTGGCCAGTTGGCCCAGGCACGAACCGGCGCTGTCACCGGCCCCTTGCCCGCCCGGCTGACCGGGCAGCACGGTTGACCTGCCAGGTGGGACTGACCTCTTGGCGCCGGGTCGCCGGTCCTTTGACGAACCGATCCTTTGACGAATAGGAAGGAACCGGTGGCCCGCTTGCATGTACATGTAGGTGCGGTTACCGTTCGTGGAAGCCGATGTCAGGGGCTAACCTTGCGGGCGACAATCTAGCCAGGCTCCTCAGGCCCGTTATGACCTCCAAATCTTGCGATTCCTCGAGGTGGAGCAATTGAGTGGATCGGATAGCAGTTGACGCGCTCAGGATACCGTTTTATAGTTCGAAATATCTCTGAGGGTCGGACGTTCAGGGCTACCAATTTGATCTGGGGAATCCCGACATAGTGCCCGAAAAATCTGGCAGGTGCCAACAGCAAACTTTCGTCTAGATTAGTGGCTGTATTGGAGATGGCCTCGGCAGCGATGGGAGGGTTTCTGAAGGACCAAGACTTGGCGCCGTTTCTCACTGGCCCAACTGAAAAGACCTCGCGTCCAAAGGGGTAGTGGTGATCGCGGGTCTGACTGCCGGCTCCGTTGCTGCGGTGGTAGCCGTGCTGGTCTCACTGCCCTTGCGCTCACCGGATGACATACTTTTGAACAGCGCCACGGTAATGATCGGTTCGCTTCTTGCTGGCGTTCTTGCTGGCGTCATTCGGCGACTAATAGGCAATACGCCGACCCGCCCTAAGCACTTTGCGCTGATATGGTCGGCTATCTTCGCGGTCGTGGCCTTCATCACTCTGGGAGGCGAAACCCAGCTGGAACGCTTTATCGCTTTCGTCCTGCCGCTGGCCGCTATTGTCTTTGCCCTGACCGCCCTGCTCATCATCGTGATCGAGGGAATTCCCCTGCGCCGCAGATACTGGTCGGCAATTGCCACCGTCCTTCTGGCCCTCGCCCTGGGAATTGGGCTGGCAGGTCAGGGCGACGAGAAAAGCGGTGATTTGGAGCTTCCGCCACCGGCTTCTTCCAACTGGACTCAACCCCCCGCCATTGGGGCAGACGAGTTCATCTTGACCTCGGATCACTGGACATAACGATAACGCGTGGAGGAACTTCTATGCTGGAGATCACGAACAAGGCCCGGCTTCGGGGCGCGCTGATTCCAAGCCTGGCCGTGGCTCTAGCTGTTCTGCTGGTCGGATGCGGAACATCGGCCACCGCAACGCTGCCTCCCGCCCCCACGTCCACGGGAGGGTCAGCGACTGGTCCAGATGCCTCGCCGACCCCCGCGTCTACCTCTACCCCAGCGCAGGGGCTCTTAGCGCCAACCAGCACTCCCTCTACAGAGCCTTCGACGTCGACTCCAGAGCCAACAGAGCCTGCTCCATCAGGGCCGGGGCAAGTCTTGGGCGTTACCTATGTAGTTGGAGAGGGTTCCGAAGCTACCTTCACTGTGGAGGAAAAGCTGGCTCGTCTTCCCCTGCCCAACGATGCGGTGGTGCGGACTATGGCCCTCTCTGGAGAGGTGCATCTTGATGGCCAGCCGTCCGTCATCAACATCGACTTGCATCAACTGGCCAGCGACCAGGAGCGGCGCGACCGGTACATCAGAGAGAAGATGTTTCCCAACAACCCCATTTTGACTTTCACCGTCAAGGATCTCGGCCAACTACCTGAGCCCGTTCCCGTGGGTGAAGTTATCACGAGGCAGGTTTCAGGAGAGGTGAGCATTCGCGGCGTTACCAAACCCCTCACCTTCGACGTGGAGGCGCGCCTCGACCCCGACACCCTGTTTATCCTGGGACGGACCACCTTCACCTGGGATGACCTGGAAATCCCTCCGCCGAACATTGCCGGAAGGATTCAGGTGCAGGACGAGGTGGAGGTGCAGGTGCTGCTGGCCGCGAAACCTACTCAGGACAGTGGCGGCTAGCGCCGAGGTACAGTGAAAGGGTTGTGGGCTGTGAAAACAATCCCTCAGTTCATTTGATATAAATCTGCATCAAGGAAGGCTCCTGGATCATAGCTGTGGCTAGCACTGTGTTTATAGTGGCTAGGTGAGGCTACTGAGGGCGGCTGCCACAAAGAGCCGACAAGAGGCCCCCTGGGCATGCTTCCCGTTGCCGTTGGCCGCCAGAGTTGCGAGCGGGCAGCCAACCGATGAGGTGACGCGAATGATAGTACCGGGGCATTCGGATCGTATCTGAGCTAACGCGGAAGATTGGCTGTGTTATATTGGCCATAACGCTGTCGAATGGGGTGTCAAGCATGCCAAGAATCGATCACATCCTTGGAGAAGGCTCTGAACTGGCCAAGTCACAGGTGGACGTGTTGGCACTTCTGGAGAGGCACCCGGATTACGTGTTTCAAATGCAGCCCGCCGACTTGTTTGAGATTCAACTCTGGCTCATTGACCCCTCCACCGATGAACCGCCGTCGGGATTCGCATTGGATACCAGGCTTGGCTACACCATTGGAACGCTACGCTGGGCTCTAAGCACTTTGCACGCCCGTGGCAAGATTAGCAGCATTAAGCTATATCGGCGCACCTACTACGGTTCCCACGACGCCATCAAGAGGGCGACCAGGATGGCACCAAAAACGGAATGAAGCCGTGAAGGCGGCAGCAATCTCCACCGGGTCAGCACGGCCAGGCCGGCCGAGGGTAAAGGCACCGTCAGAGTTCCGGTGCTTTGGAGGCGATCTTCCCTCTCCAACAAGAAGGGGAAGGCGCTACCGTTCCACCATGGCGGCCGGCTGGCCAGAAAACGGACCCCGCCCGCGCCGTCTTCGGGATGGATGGCGGTACTGTCCGTCAACCTTTTGATTGTTGGCGCGGGCCACTTGGCCGGACAGAAGTATCATGAGACTGGCAGAGGCAAGGGTCCTACGTTTCTTGCCAGGATAGTGGAATGAGCCTACATGCCGGATAGGTCGTCAGCCGCCAGCGGTTCCAGAGCACGTCCCAAGGTCTTCTACGGCTGGTGGATGGTGGCGGCGGGCGGGGTCCTCAATGCACTGCAAGCGGGCACCTTTCTATCCGGTTTCTCAGTGTACTTCCTTCCCGTGACGCGTGACTTTGGCTTGAGCCGGGCTGCCACCTCATTGGCCTACGGCTTGGGCCGTCTTGAAGGGGGACTCGAGGGGCCACTGGCCGGGTACCTGGTGGACCGCCTGGGTCCCCGGAAGATGATAGCCTTTGGAGGCTCCCTGGCCGGCCTCGGGTTCATGCTCCTGTCCCTAACTCACAATTTCACCGAGTTTCTCATAGTGTACATCGGCGTCCTCGCGCTGGGTATGAACGCGGGGTTCAACCACGGCATCATGGCGGCGATCAATCAATGGTTCATTCGCCGCAAGGGCCTCGCCATGTCCATCTTGACCATGGGCCAGTCGATAGGTGGTTTCGTTATTACTCCCTTGGTCGCTGTCATAGTACTGACCGTAGGTTGGAGGACCGGCGCCTTCATATCGGGCCTGACCTTGGTTGCCGCAGTAATCCCGTTGTCGTTTGTAATGCGCCGCACGCCCGAGGACATGGGCTTGCTGCCCGACGGGGACCGGGCCACCACTGTGGCCCCCTGGAACATTTCGGGCAGCGGACCAGCGCGATTCAGTCGCCACGTGACCGCCGTGGATTTTGCCGCGAAGGAGGCGTTTCGAACGCGTACCTTCTGGCTTTTGGCTCTGGCCATGGGTCTGCGGTCTTCAGCCCACATCGGGGTGTTTGTACACTTGGTGCCACTGATGGTGTGGAGGGGGCAAACGGAGGCCACAGGAGCCTTCGTGGTGGCTTTCGTCGCCTTCGCCACCTTCCCGCTCAGGGCCTTTCTAGGCTGGGCGGGCGACAAATGGGCCAACCCTAAGATAGTGGGCATCACCATGGTCCTGGGAGCAACCAGTCTAGTGATGCTTGTCGTAAGCGGAGGGACACTGTGGCAACTGCTCGTGTTCGCCTCACTCTTTTCTTTCGCTGAGGCCGTCAACGGCGTGGCCTGGTCTCTGATCGGGGACTTCTTTGGCCGCGGCAGCTTTGCCACTGTCCGGGGAGGAGTCTCCATGGCGCAAGGCTTCGCATCCATGGGCATGCCGGTGTTTGCGGGCTGGGTGTACGACACCACCGGCAGCTACCACAGTGCCCTGATGCCCCTGATTGCCCTGTACCTGTTATCGGCTGTCGTGTTCTGGAACCTCCCAGAGGCCAGGCCCCCCAGCCGGGTGAAGGACTCCTCATCGGTAGGCGCCTCCGCCGGCCAGTAAGTTTGCCCTTTCGCTACAGCTAGATTTGATTCGGCGTACCGTCTACCTGGTCCCACCGCACGGTGACCGCGCGCCCGTCGCCTGCCACGTCAACGGGGTGGACTCGTCCGGAAAGTCGACTGTGCGTTGGCAAACGGCACTGTCAACGACACCCTGGCGCCCCTTGGTAGCGGCCCCAAGTGACGGTCCCACGGCTGTCGTGACGATCGGGAATCCGCACGCTTCGCGGAAAGGATCGGCTGTCGCCGGTGGCCGCCACCACAAGTTTGGGCGCCCTAGTCTAGGTGTCTGCTGGCCCTGCTGATAATCCCAACTGCCTGGCCAAGGATGGCCTATCGAGGTTAGCCCAGATTTCTACGACCTTGCCGCCGGAGGCTCGCATCACCGTCATTCCGCCAACTGTGATCCGTTTTCCCGTCGGCTGGATGCCCTCAAGCTGACCGGTATGGGTGCCGGTGAACGTGTATCGGACGGCGGCGAAGTCTCCGTCGGCGTGCATAGAGTCGATGGTCCATTCCATGTCAGAGAAAGCGTTGATGAACTGGGCCTGCCGCCGCTTCCAGGCTTCCCGTCCTAGGTCGTCTTCATCTTGCCCATGGCTCACAACATCTTCGGAATGCAACTCGTCGGCGATGGCCTCGTAATTCTCCATTCCCAAAATGATGGCACGGTCGAGGACAGCTCTCGTTTCTTCCGTAGACATCGGCTCACCTCCCGGCGCAGCGTAGCTTTATCCACCGTACCGCGGGCTAGTGCCGGATGACAAGGTGAAAAAGGTCCAATCTACGAGGGTTGACAGCACCGTGATGCTTATCCACAAGCAACCTTTTCCGATAGTTGTCGCTTCAGCTTAACTTGCACGGACCCACCTCTCGGTGACGCTCCATCTTCAGTCATGCACTGCCCCCTTGGCCCTGGGGAATGCCCTCAGCGCAATTGGGTACTACCCACGTGGTAGCACGATGCAGGTTTGGATACAATATCCATATCCTCCGGCACTAGCCGTGGATGGAGTGAGCGCGGCCCTTCCCTGATGACACCTGCACCGAACACAGGTGAGGGTATTCCCGTGCCCAAAATACGGGGTAACAACGTGGTGGTTCGCGCCAAGCTCTCCTAGTATCGAGTTCATAGCAACTCGCTGGATGGAGGCGTTTATGGTGCTGCAAATTACGGAAGCGAAAACGTGTTGCCACCACTGGGATATTCAGCCAGCCCACGGCCCCGTCAGCTTGGGGACGTGCCGGAATTGCTGGCAGACACGCGAGTTTGTCAACTCCATTGAGGATTGGAGCTTTGACCCGTCGCTTGGCGAACGGACGACCGTAGACCCTGTCCTCGTTTAGTTGCTCCCCCGCCCCGTGTACGGCGGCGGCCTGATATAGCAGTCCCGTCATCGCTGACGGTTTACAGTTAGCGGAAGCCGAACGGCCCAGGAGCGATTCAATCCTAGGGGTGCTTGATGCTGAGCCCGCCGTCCACGGCCCACGTCTGGCCGGTAACGTAAGCGGCGGCAGGAGAAGCCAGAAAGACTGCCAGATAGCCGGGCTCTTTGAGGGCGCCCACACGCCCCAGGGGAATGTCCCTCCGGCCAGCCTCCAGCCGGGCTTGAAATGCTTCGGCCGACATATGATCTGGGTCTGGAAAGAATCCCGGCGCTATGCTGTTGACTCGCACGCCGTGGGGAGCCCACTCTTGGGCTAAACTCTCGGTGAAGCGCATCAGCCCGGCTTTGGCTGCATCATAAGCGGACGTTCGAGGCTGTCCCCGGAAAGATGCCCAACTGGAGATGTTTATCACGCTCCCACGGCCCCGCTCCAGCATGTGAGGTCCCAGTGCCCGGCAACCCTGAAATGCCTCGGTCAGGTTGACGTCTAAGATGTGACGCCACTCTCCCTCGGTCATCCCTTCAACATCGGTACCCGGTAGCCGCACCATTGGCTTGTGGACGCGGTCCCCAACGCAGTTGACCAGGGTATCCACGTGGCCGAATGCCTCCAGCACTTCACTGGCGATCCGGTCCATATCCGCGCTCTTGGTGGCGTCGCCAGTCAGAGGAAGGGCGGTGCGCCCCATGGCCCGCACCTCATTAGCAACCAAGCCGACCCATGCTGAGGTCAGGGCGGTGACCGCCACGTCTGCACCTGCCTCGGCGAAGGCCAGGGCAATCCCCTTTCCGATGCCCCGCCCAGCGCCGACCACCAAGACCTTTTGACCGGTTATCTCGAATACGGGCATGCTTGTCGGAACCTCCGTTGGGCAGCTGAACGGCGCTGCGGTCGGGCCTTGGCTTCCCCTTGGAGCGCGGGGCTGCTGATGGTTGATGGAGGTCGCCGTATCCCTTGCTCTCTGGCTTGGGCGGCGGGCCGTGCAACCGGGCGACAACTCGGCTGGGAGTGTAACGAAGAAGGGCTACCCGGTCAAGCACCGCTGAGGTGGACCCCGGTCAATTGGCCAAGACTTAGGAGCCAGGCTTGTATCTATATAACCGGGCTCTCAAATTGGCGGCGCGCCCTTGGACAAAAGCCATATTGGTATATGTGGGACTTGTCCAGAGCCCGGCGGCAGAAAACCGCCCCGGTCCGGGCTGGACGCGTTGACAGCTTGTGGCCTTGGCCATACACTCGGGTCCGTTAGGGCCGGTGTCTCCAATGGATGCCGCAACCCTTAGCCTGGGGAGGTGGAGCTATGGCAACGTTACGGGTTCTGAATCCGGTGGCCGGCAAGCGGACGGACAACAAGAGCCGTCTCGCTCGGCGCGTCGGCGGCTTCGAGGGAAAGGTGATCGGCCTCTACGACAACCGCAAACCCCACGGTGGGGTGGTGCTGGAGAGGCTGACGGGGCACTTGACCAGCCGGTTCCGGGACATCGAGGTGCGCCAGTACGTGGGCTCCATCGGAGCAAGGGCCGTCGCTACCCCGGAGGACGCCGAGCGCATGGCCAGTGAATGCGACGCCGTCATCGGCGTCCGAGCCGATTGAGGGGGCTGTACGTCGTGGCTGGCCCACGACATGTCCCTGGTGGAGCAACGCGGGGTGCCGACCGTAAGCATAGTTTCCGGCGGCTTTGAAGAAGCCTGGCGCCGGAGCGCCGCGGCCTATGGCTTGGCGACGCTGCCCATGGTGGTGATCCCGCGGGTCATCACGAACCAACCCGCGGCCGACATCGACGCGATGGTGGATGCCAGCATGGAAGAACTCATCTCCAGCCTCGCCGAGCCCGTCGAGGCCGGCCCCGTCATTGAGGAACTGGTGCCCCAAGCGGAGACCATCGACATCAAGGGCGACGACCTGCTGGACGCCTTCCACCGGATGAACGGCCTGTTCCTGGAGTATGAGTGGAGCGACGGCCTGCCCCTGGTGCCGCCGGCGCCCGAGCTTGTGGAACGGATGCTGAAGGCAACGGGTCGAGACCCTCAGGAAGTAGTCGCCGTCCTGGAACCCACCTTTGGCCTGGCCACCGTCGAGAAGATCGCCATCAACGCGGCCATGGCCGGCTGCAAGCCTGAGCATCTGCCCGTCCTCATCGCGGCGGTGCAGGCGATAGCGTCGCCTCCCTTCATGATGCGCGACGCCGCCGTCTCCACGGGCTCTCGCTCGCCCTTGCTGGTCGTCAACGGTCCCATCGCCAAGCGGCTGGGGCTCAACAGCGGAGCATGCGCCCTGCCCCGGCGCTCCTTCCTACGCGAACACGGTCATCGGAAGGGCCCTGCGCCTCATCTACATGAACATCGCGGGGGTTTACGCGGGCGAGACCGATCCCAATACCACCGGTCTCCCCACCAAGTACAGCCTGTGTGTGGCGGAGAACGAGGACGCCAGCCCCTGGGACCCGTACCACGTGGAGATGGGGTTTGACTGTGACGTCAGCACGGTTACTGTGAAGACCGTCTACGGCTGCACCGAGACCCACGACAACAAGAGCACCGCGCCGGAGATGCTGGCGGACCTGGGAGTGGAGGCGGCCCGGTACATCGGAAGCGCCGGGATCGCCACCTGGCTCCTCGGAGGCACGGCGGACCCGGACACGAAACTGGAAGTGAACTCCCAGCAGGTGTGGCTGATGTGCCCGGACCACGCCCGGCTCATGGCCGACGCGGGTTGGAGCAAGCAGGACTTGAAGTCATACCTGTACCAGCACGCCACCCAGCCGGTGAAGGAGTTGCTTTCGCGCAAGGAGATCGTGAGGGACAGCCACGGCAACTGGACCCAACGCGCTGAACTGCAATGGCTGGAAAACTACCCGGACCTGCAGGTGCCCACGGCCTCCAGCCCCGAAAGCTTCATCATCGTGGTGGTCGGAGGCCCCGGACCCAGGGGTGTCTACTTCTGGGGCAACGAGGAGGCGGTCACCGTTCCCATCGACGAGTAGCGGGGGGTTGGCGATGGTGGGGGACGGCCCGGCTAGTTCGCCCGCGTCACATCGGCGTGTACCTCTCCGTCATTCCGGCGAAGGCCGGAATCCAGGCGTGCCCCTCGCTACAAGGGCGATCGTCTCAGTGGAGCTTGCCCCTCTGGGTTCCGGCCTTCGCCGGAACGACGCGGGGAATGCCATTCTCACGATGTTCCTTATCCCCGAGACAAAGACCTAAGCGCGACTGCGCGGCTGGGATAGGAAATCAATCCGCGCCGGCGCAACCATTCTTCATGCAAGACCGGGCTCAAGACATCAGCTATCCGGTGACTACCGGCTTTGTTGAGTGTGTCCAGGGTACCGGGGATCTGCCGATAATCGGCCTCCCGGGTCCGCCAACCGCTAATACCTCCCGTACTCCAGGGCTGAGTCGAACATGGCGACGATGTTCTCCGGCGGCACGTCGGCCTGTATGTTGTGGACGGACGCCATGACGTAGCCGCCACCCGGCGCCAGGTCCCGCATCCTGGTCTTCACCTCGTTGCGGACGTCCTCCGGGGTGCCAGTGGGCAGCGCCCAGTGGGTGTCGATGGCGCCCCAGAAGCACAGGGAGTCGCCGAACTCAGCCTTGAGGCGTTGGGAGTCCATATCGTTGGCGGATACCTGCACCGGGTTTAGGGCATCGATGCCCACGTCTATCAGGTCCGGGATGATGCCGTAGACGGAACCGTCGCTGTGCATCAGCACCTTCGCCTTGGTCTTGCTCTTGATGGCCTCTACCAGGCGCCGGTGGTAGGGTTTGATCTTCTGTCGATACAGCTCAGGCCTCACGTAGGGGCGGTCCTGGAAACCCATGTCGTCGGGAAAAAGGACCACGTCCACGTATTCCCCAACCTCCTCCAGCAAGAACTCGGCGGTCCCGGCGGCCACCATGAGGGTGTGCTCCATGACGGCCTCCGCCAGCACCGGGTTGATCAGCAAGTCCTCCATCCACTCGGCGAAGCCCCTTACCCTCTGGCACTCGCGGACAATGGAGAAGGGCAAGCTCAGGACGATGGCGAAGTCCGTTTCCTCGCGAAGCTGGATGGCCCGTTCCTTGAGGCCCTTGATGCGGCCCGGGTCTTTGGGGTCCGGCCAGGTGTATTTCTCCAGGTCGGATAGCGCCGGTTCCTTCGCTTGAAAGGGGCCGGCGGTGTTGATGTAGTGGCCGCCTTCGGGCCTGACCCATACCACCCCCCACTCGTCCCGGTAGGAGTGCTCGTCCAACACCACCTCCGGCCTCATCTCGGATTTACCCAGGGGCAGGGGCCGGGTGTCGATGTCGAAGCGGGTAAGGATCGCCTCCGAAATTGCGGCCGTGAGGTTTGGGCTCCTGGGGCGAATCTCGCCCGCCTCATCCTGGAGGCCCAGGTGTTCCACCAGGTTGGTGTAGGCGGTGATATTGATGTTCGCCGGGCCGGCGCCTCCCAGGTCCCGCGGGACCCGGTCCGCCTCCTCATGGTTGAGCGCCTTGGTGACCCTCTCTCGGTGGGATAAGGCCGTCATGTCGAATTCCCTCCATCCACCGGGTTAGCCCCGGGGCTTGTTCACGAGGCGGTGACGCCAATCAGCGCCTTGGCCCGCTCCACCGCGGAGGCCGCTTCGGGGGCGTAGCCGTCGGCCCCGATCTGGGAGGCGTATTTCTCGTTGACGGGGGCCCCGCCCACCAGCACCTTCACCTGCTGCCTGAGTTCATTCTCCTTCAGATGGTCGATGGTGGCCTTCATCATGGGCATGGTGGTGGTGAGCAGCGCGGAGAGGCACAGGATGTCGGCGTTTCCTTCCTCCACCGCCTTGGCGAAGGCCTCCGGCGTCACGTCGCTCCCCAGGTCGTTGACCTCGAACCCCGCTCCTTCAAGCATCATGGCCACCAGGTTCTTTCCAATGTCGTGTAGGTCGCCCTTGATGGTGCCGATGACCACCAGTCCCAGGGATGTGTTCAGCCGGTCGGCCAGAAGAGGCTTGAGGAGGGCCATGGACCATTTCATGGCCCTGGCGGCTACCAGCACCTCCGGCACGTAGTATTCGAAGTTCTTGAACTTCTCACCCACGACCGCCATTCCGGGCACCAATCCCTGGTTGACGATCTCCAACGGGTCCATGTTCTCGGCCAGGGCCTGCTGGGTCCAAGTCTCGGCGGCTTTGGCGTCACCCTGGATGATGTGGTTACTCAACTCGCTGATGTCCACGGTTGACCTCCTAAATTGTGGTAGGCCGAAAAAGGTGTCCCGGAGCCCCTGCCGGCCGGTCGCCGGGTCCGGCCCGCCGTTGCGGGTGGGGCACTCCGGTGGTTACATCGTTATGGGGTATTTGCCGTACTCTTCCACCAACTCGCCAACGCGGATCACCCTTGAGAGTTTGGATGGGCCGGTCACGTTGTCGGCCACGCCAAGGATAAAGGCGTCGCCGGGGGCAATGGTCCTGAAGAGGTCCACCATGTACTCCTCGAACTCCTCATCCGAGACCAGGTCCTCCAGGATGGTGGAAGGCACCCCGCCCCAGATGATCATGCTCGTTCCCCAGGCCTCGCGGGCCTCCTTTAGCGTGCAGTTTACCATCGGGGCCGTGGTGAAACACTCCACCATATCGTACCCGGCATCCGCGAAATGGCGCAGAATCTTCCGGCTGTCGTTGTCGGCATGGTGAACCAGTACCTTGTCGTGCCGGTGGAGCAGCTCGGCAAACTCTTTAATGTAGGGAGTGATGTACTGCTCGAACAGCCGGGGAGGCGTTATCTGGGTGTCGTAATGGGCCCCGTGGCGGAGGAGCCGGGCCGGCGACGCGGCCACTATCGGCCAGAGTTCCTTCCGGTGTTTCTGGGTCATCACCTCGAAGAGCTGCTCCACCTTGTCCTGGTGGTCCACCAGGTCGTAGTACCCTTTCTCGTAGCCGGCCAAGTGCTCCAGGTAATCGTAGAAGGGGGACTCACCGGTGACGACCATCGGGTAACCGTCCTCTCCTATCTCTTCCTCGTAGGCCAGGTATTCCTCGTAGCAAGGGTAATACTCGGTGTTCTCAGCGATGTACATCATCACGTCGTAATCTTCGGGTGTCTTCAGCGGCCTCTCCGTGTCCAGGGGCGCGATACCGGCCTGGTCCAACTCCGGCGTCCTCTTCTTTCGGGAGGTGAGGGTGCCCACCGGGGTGATGTGCTCGGTGACAATCTCCATGCCTTCTCGCCGGACCACCGTGTCCACGTTCCGGCACCTGGTGGTGTAGACCCGCCCGTCCCGGGCCGGGTTACCCATCCCCAAGTCGCGCTCAATGTCCCTGAGCCGCCAGTTGGTGTACTTTTCGGGAAGCGTGCCCCGGTTCCGGTGGTAGAGCCACCACAGCTGGAGGCGGGGAATCCACGGTATGCGGTCAGGGCTCTTGCCGTCCATGATCGCCAGAATCCGCTCTCGGTTGGTCATCATTTTCTAATCCCTACTCCGGCGATTTACGCCGCTGCGGCCGGCTCGACGATCGGGCCGGCGGCCCGGATATCCAGGCGAATCGGCCGCCAAGCGCCTGGGTGCGCCCGCATTATGAGGTGGACCCCATCAGTTGGACAGGATTGGGGCGATATTAAGCGAGAGTCCCGCTGTCCCACCACAGTTTACCATTGCTCTTCTGGGAGACCACCCCCTCTCGAATGGTTGTCTCGGTGATTCTGGCGAATCCAGGTG
>JASLXV010000062.1:0-60029 GCA_030740155.1 Dehalococcoidia bacterium
TGCCTTCCAGCCTCTATTCGAGATAGCTGCGACTCGGGAAGGCAGCGATGTGGTCCTGATAAACGAGGCGCCCCCGGACTCTGAAAGCCCGGAGGCGCCTGATTCGTGTTCTTGGTGGAGACGGGGGAGAGTCGAACTCCCCGTCCAAAAGGTCCCCTGGTCGGATCTACTACAAGCTTGTCCGGTGCTTTAAGTCTCGCCCCTCAGAGCTTCCACCGACAGAATCTCCGAGGTGCCAGCCGATCAATCTTTGGTCGCCCTTTATCGGCATAGGAGCGCCCGCATCCCGGACTCTTGGCGCCTGCACCACCGCATCCGGGACTTGCAGTGGGCAGACGTAGCCGCGATTTAGACGGCTAGTGCAAATTCACGTTCGCCAGTTAATGGCTGCCACCGGTTTAACGAGGCTGATGGCGTCCTCGGCTTGCAATCCGCCACGCGACTCTCCTGTCGAACCCGCGCGTCCCCATTTGTACCCTTAATTATCCCATATGGGAGTTCCGGGGGTCAAATCGGCGCAAAGTCGCTCAAACCAGGCTGAACGGCTCCGGCGCCTCCGCGAATGGGCCCCGGCCCCCCCCGGCTCGTCATGGTGACTTCCAACTGTGGCGGCACGAAAGCCGCGACGGTGCTGCGTATCTGAGGTCCCTTCGGAGTTTCGAGGTGGGTCCAACGGATGAATCTACTTATGAAAAGGCTGTCCTCTTGCTGCGGGGAAACCGCCGTCCACTCCGCGGCCGGCGTGAGACTTCTGCACCTCTTCGGGCTGGCGCATGATCGAGCGACATCTTCGCTCAAAGGTCTAGGACCCCGCCTCATCCCCGACCTTCGCCCATTCGGGCAAGGTGCCTAACGTCGCCTTCAGGCTACGTTTGTTCGCCATGTGCTGGTGTGAATTCTCGCCTCGCCAGGTACGTTGCCGGGCTTCTCACTGGCAGGTCTCACCGATGCCCGCCGTGCCTGAGGAGTGCTCCGAGAGATCCTGCGCCACATCAATACGGGCCACGCTGGGTGGCCGGCGACGGGAAGGAAACAAAAAATCATAAATAGTCATAAATAGAAGGAGTCAAATAGATGAGTTCCAGCGCCAGTGATCAGCGAGTAATTGAGCTCCTTGTGCTTCTATTACTCGCTGATCAAGTCCTAACCAAAGCAAACTTTATCACGAAAGCCATGTCCTGGTTTGACAAATACTTGCTCATTCTGGTGATAGGCGGATTCTTTGCCGGCATCGGGATAGCCAGTATCTCTCAGCCGGTGGTCGACCAGGTGGATTCGACGATCAACAGGTTCATGGGCGTGTGCGACTACATAGCACCGATCGCGATCTTCTTGATTCTAACCTCATCCCGGCCAGGCTAATCGGAACGCGCAAGATAGGAAAGTTCGGCCAACGAGCTGCTCTCCATGGTGCCGATCGTCTTCCTGATCAGCTACGGTGTTCCAGCTGGTGCTCTTCGCCGGCCCGATGGCCACCATGTTGAATATACCCGAAGCAACGCTGCCGGTATTCCTCGCCGTCTATCTGGGGCTGCAGCTGGGCCTTCCGGACTCCTTCCGGACCGGGGGCAACAGTACCGACGTGTACGTTGGGGCCAATGTGGTGAACGCGGTCTACGAGAAACGGTACGCGGAGAAAGAGGACCTGGCGCTCCCTGAGGGGGGCTCGCGCCCGCCGCCGAGGCCATCGGCTCTTGGGACGGGTCAACTGAGGGGTGAATAGCCGCCAGCTGAGGTAATCAACGATTGGGCGTCCGGGGCCGAGGCCCGAGTGAGCTATCCACCAAACTCGTAGCAAGCGACACCGAACCAGAAAGAGTCTGGGGAGACACCCGATCCGCCAACGATGGATGGGGTGTCTCCCCAGAAATCATTTTGTGGGCTGCCGGGTAGCGTCGAAAGAGTTAGGGCGGGCCCAAGACCGGCTGCCGAATATTAGGTGCGGGCCGGGGCCTGCACCGGGCCTCCGCGGAGACTGGGCGGGGTCACGGTGGCGATGATCACGGCGGCCAGCAGATAGACGGATAGCATAAGCCACCACGAAAACGTGTAGCTGCCGGTGCTGTCCCTCAGGTACCCCACCAGCGGGGCCCCGATACCGTTACTGACCAGAATTATGGGCAATACGAGCCCCCGGATGGACCCCAGAAAGGCTCGCCCAAAGTAGGCGGCGAAAATATAGGAGTGGACGATCATGCCCGCGCCCACCGACAGCCCGAAAGTGATCGTGGAGCCGAAGAGAAACAACTCGTTCCGGCCGTCGATCATCAGCCAAATCGCCAGCGCAAACCCCAGATAAGAGACCATGGCGATCAAACGAATGGGCAACCGGTCAGCCATCCAGCCGGCAATCAGGGCCATCGTAGCGGCTCCAGCTGCATCGGCCGAGAAGGAAAAGGACACCATCTGGGGGGCAAATCCCAGCTCAACCCAGTAGGGAATCCGGTGGACGCTGGCTCCGCCTTGGGCCAGCCCGGCCAGAGCGAAGACCAGAATCAGCTTCCACAGGGTACTGGTGCGCAGGGCCTCGCGTACCGTCCAGGCTGCCTCCGCCGCGTCAGCGACCCCCGTTTGCAATGAGGGTGTGGAGGCCGGAGCCTCCGGTTCGCCGTCCACTTCGAGGCCTAGATCCTCGGGTTGGCGGCGTAGGAATAGGGCCGCCACGGGGATGGCAAGCAGCATGAAGATGATGGCCAGCACGGCCCAGGTGGTGCGCCAGCCCAGGTGGTCGATCAGCACCTGAGTTACGGGTACGATGACGACGCCGCCGATGCCCAAACCGGTGGTGGACAATGCCAACGCCAGGCCCCGTTTGCGGCGAAACCATTTGGCCACCGGGACCGAGGTGACAATACCCTGGGGAGTGGCCAGCCCGGATACGCCCACGATGCCGAAAAGCAGTATGACGTGCCAGGGGGTGGTGGCCCGGCTTACGCCCAGCAACGCGACACCGATTACAATGGCGGAGATGACGGTGAAGACCCGGGGCCCGTACCGGTCCAGCAACCTTCCGATAACATAGCTGGAAAGACCGGCGGAAATGCGGCGGGTGGTCACGGCCCAACCGAATTGGCTGCGTGACATGCCCAATGCGCTGCCCATGGGAAGGACGAAGAGACCGAAATTCAGGTTGCCGGTCGCCATGGTGGAGAAATTGACCAACCACATGGTGGCGACAATGACCCAGCCGTAGAATACCCGTTTGGTCCGTTTGGGGTGAATGTCTGTCTTCCTATCTCCGCGATGCCACTCTTGGCCTGTGAGCGTCCATCTCAACACTCCCGTCCGAGCACGCGGAAGCCGCGAAGGAGAAACGATCCAGGTTCAGATTCCAGGCGTACTCGGTGTCCTCCGCGGTTTTGAGGTTGGCTGGTAATGGTATGGGCCGAGATCAGGGGAAGATCGTGGGAATGTTCCGGCCGGGCCCGGAGCCGGTGCGGCACTTCTCATGCTGCCGGTCTCGGGTGAATGCGGGCGAAGCCGCGCCTCCGTGCCTCCGCAGCATAGGGCAAAAGGGCCAAGAACGCCCTCCATCTTCCAAGCTCGGAGACGATGCCGATCCCATCATGACAGTGAATAGGCTGGAAAGGTGGTCGGGGTGGGGAGATTCGAACTCCCGGCTTCCACGTCCCGAACGTGGCGCCCTACCACTGGGCCACACCCCGGCGATTCAGGTTCGAGCAATTCCGGCCAGCCCCAATTGGGTGGGCCTGGGCATCATATAGACAGAAACGTCGGCGGATACCGCGGGGTCCAAGCCCACGACGCCACCAAGCCATCCCTCTGTTCGAATTGCCCTCCAACATGGTAAAGGGTTCTTACCCCCGAGTCTAGTGCGAGTTTCGCCTCGAAGCCGCCCAATCTGCCCGTCCGTCCGAAGCCAACCGCATATTGACGTTGTTTGACCTTCGCGGCGAAGAGGAGCCGGGCGCGGCCGGGACCCTCGAAGCCGCCGGGCAAAGTCAGGGTTGACTGGTCTTGGGGCATGAACTCAGCTACAGCTTCAACTCGATGATCTCGAATTGAGACAGGTCGCTGCTTCCCAGTCCCAGCTCCTCGGCATGCTCATGCTGGCGGCGGACTATGGCTTCGTTGGCTGAAGTGAACGTGCTGTCGTGCTGCTTCATCAGCCGCATGGCGACCACATCGGCGGCGACCATGTCGCCGGTAATGATGAGGCGGTTCACCCCATCGATGATCTTGGTCTCCGCGCTTCTGGACGGTCCGAAGACCGCCTGCAGGGAGCGCACATCGGTAATGGTGAGTTCCGGGCGCACGGCGGAGGCGAACTCGGCCAGTTTACGGTCGAAATAGTCGCGGTTATCTTGGAGTGACGCGTGGGCGAGCCAGCGATGGAGGCCATAGACGGACCCGAAGTGGTTCTTGATCGCGCTGGTGATCTGCCCAGCGAAGTGGCGCTTGAGGACGGGCAGGTTGATAATGACCGGAGCCTCCTGGAGCTGGCGGGCGATGCGCAAGCGAGGGCCTTCAGTCCTGCGGACGCCGGGCTTTCGCAGGCGTTCCAGCATGGGGCTGCCCTCCATCCCAGGGAACCCCACATCAGGGTCCAGGTCTCCGTGCCAGGCGCGGTGCTCAACCAGGACGTAATGGCCGGCTTCCGGTGCGTGGGAGATCTGAATCTCCGTTCGGGGCAGGTCCGCCGGGTTGTAGATAAGGTCCAACTCGTTTCGGTGGTCCTCGTGCACCAGGATATGTTCGGCCCCGGCGGCCCGGCAATGGCGGGCCACGGCGCGTATCGTCTCGGGCGCGGTGATAGAGGGAAATGGGTCACGCTGGTTTGTATTGGGCTTGAGGACGACCTGGCGGTGAGCGCCAATGACGCGGCCCAGGCCGCCGATGGCCTCCAGTCCCGCATCCACCATGGCGTCGATATCCTCTCCCTCCACGATCACCAGGAGTGGCTTGCCGCCGGTGCCCAGCACCTGGTTGTCCCGGCCGCGCCGGGCCAGCGCGGTCTCCACCACTGTCGCCATGGCACTCCTCCTCAGAGCCGGGTAGTGGGAGGATTATATCCGATTAGGGCGCCCACGGCGACACCGCTGTTTCACCCAGCCCAAACGGCGACTTGCCAACGACCGTAGGAATCTCGCATAATTGACCCGGAACCGGAAAGCCACGAACAGGGGGACATAGGCTGCTATGGCGTCCGGCACGAAAACAGCGCAGACCACCGAAGCCAAGCTGGAAGAACTCCACCGCATCCTGGCCGGTATGGGCCGGGTAGCCATCGCCTATTCGGGCGGGGTGGATAGCACCTTTCTGCTGGCGGTGGCGAAAGAGGTCTTGAAAAGCGGTAACGTTCTGGCGGTGAATGCCGTCAGCCCGGTCTACTCGCAGCGGGAACAGGCCTTCGCCCAAGAGTTCGCCGCCAAACTGGGCGTGGAGTGCATCTCTTTATCCACCCGGGAGTTGGGGGACGAGCGCTTCGCCGTCAACCGCCCCGACCGGTGCTTCCACTGTAAGTCGGAGCTGTTCGGCCGGCTACAGGACGTTGCCGCGGAAAGGAAATTCCCATCCATCGCCGACGGAACCACGGCGAGTGATTTGGACGACTTCCGCCCTGGGATGCAGGCGCGAGAGACCTATGGAGTGCGGAGCCCTCTGCTGGAGGCCGGAATGGCCAAAGAGGAGATTCGCGCACTGTCCCAGGAGATGGGCCTTCCCACGTGGGATAAGCCGGCCATGGCTTGTCTGGCTTCCCGGTTCCCCTACGGCACCGGCATCACCGTCGAAGCCCTGCGCCAGATCGAAAAGGCGGAGGAGTACCTCTTTGACCGAGGCTACCGCCAGGTGCGGGTGCGCCACCACGGCCCGATTGCCCGCATCGAAATCATGGCCGACGAGATGGTCCGGCTGCTCGAAGAGGCCCCAAGCGTGGTGCAGCACCTGAAGAAGCTGGGTTACCGGTACGTGGCGCTGGACCTGCAGGGGTATCGGACCGGCAGCATGAACGAAGACGGAAGCATACCGCTGAGGCCCTTACAGTGACGCCGGCGGACGCTTCGGACCCCGCCGTGGTCGACCTGGGTTATGCCCGGGTAGACGCACAGCGCAGCAAACGCCAGGGCATGCCGGAGGCGGTCCTCTGCTTGGGCAAGACCCCTTCCCAGGTAGCCGGGATTCTTGAAGTGTTGGTTGAGTCCGAGGGGACCGGTATTGCCACCAAGGCGAACCGCACCGTTTACCGGGCGGTTCGGACCAAATTCCCCGAAGCTATCTATCACGACACCGCGAAGCTCATTCACGTGGGGAAAGACCTGGCGTCACAGCCCGCCGGTATCATCGTCGTATCCGCCGGCACCTCGGACATACCGATGGCCGAGGAGGCGGCGATCACCGCGTCTATCCTGGGGCATCCAGTGGACCGGCTCTTCGACGTCGGCGTCGCCGGCCTGCAGCGGCTTCTCTCGCAGACCGAGCGCCTCCGGCAAGCTGCGGCGGTGGTGGTGGTGGCGGGTATGGATGGTGCGCTGCCCAGCGTGGTGGCCGGCCTGGTGGACAAGCCGGTGATCGCCGTACCGACCTCGAACGGATATGGCGCGTCTTTTAAAGGGTTGTCGGCGCTGCTGTCGATGCTGAACAGCTGTGTCCCCGGGGTCGCCGTGGTCAACATCGACAACGGTTTCGGAGCAGCCGCGGTGGCCCACCGCATGACTCGGGTCGCCTGACCGTTCGTACCGAACCGCCGCACCGGGAGGGGTGACCGATGCCGGCCGTCATCGGTGTATCGGGTTGGGCGCCCACAAGGGGCGCCCCTACGGGTGCCCTGGACGAACTTGGACCCTTCCCACCGTGGTTAGCGATTTGTAGGCGCCGACCACGTCGCCCAATGTAGGGGCAACCCTTGTGGTTGCCTCCTGGCCGGGCGGCCCGACGTCCGCTGTCATGGCCGCGTCGGATTGGGCGCCCACGAGGGGCGCCCCTACGGGTGGCACGGACCATCATGGGCCCTTGATTACCGCGATTGCGGATTCTCTCGGTCCAGTTCCCAGTGCTGGGGATTATTGACGATGTACTCGCGGATCCGGCCGAGGGACGTTTCGTCGCGAATGACGTGTTCGAAATAGTTTCGTTGCCATAACCTGCCCGGAAACGCCTGCCACCCCCTCGTCTTGACGCCGCGCACATATCCCAAAGTGGTTAACGATTTATATGCACCGACCACATCACCCAATGTAGGGGCAACCCTTGTGGTCGCCCCTTGTCCGGTCGCCCCGACGCCGGTCGTTGTGGGGGTATCAGATTGGGCTCCCACAAGGGGCGCCCCTAGGGGTGCCGTCCACACGATGATGCCGTGGATGTGATTTGGCATGACGACGAACGCGTCGACACTAATGCCCAGGAACTGGACCGGCAACTCGTCCCAGACCGCTTGCACCATCCGCCCGGCGTCGTTGGGAAACAACTTGCCTTCCACTATCTCGCCAAACAGACACACCCGCCCCTGCGTGCAGATGGTAACAAAATAGGCTCCTGGCCCCGCGTAATCATACCCGGGAAGGCGGATGGAGCGGCGGTGATGTCGTTCAGGGTCGAAGCTCACGCCCCGGCGAACGCCAGGTCCAACTCCTCAAGCTTCTCTTTGGTGGGCCTGCCGTCTTCGCCCCACCCCCGAAGCTGCCGGTACTCCCGGAGCTGCTCTTCGACGTTGGGCGCTCGCTTGGCGGTGCCGCCTTCGCCCAGGGGCTCCAGAAGCCGCGCCGGGAGCCGGTCATCGGCGCCATCCAGGCTACAACGCAGGTTGTACATTCGTTGCAGATTGACGATGCGCTCGCCGGCCCGCAAGACCTCCGCCGAATTGTAGTCGAAACCGGTGACCGAGGACAGCGCCTCCGCCAGGTGCAGCGGCGCCAGCGTCAGGCCCGGATAGAGGCACATGACCATGGAACCGAGAACACTGGTCAGGTCTTGGCCCACCTTGGCCGTCAGCCCCTTCCCGGAGCGGTCGAACCGGTCCTGGCGGTAAACCACCCCAGCCTCGGGCATGGAGGAGTACATCTCGAAAATGGATGGCGCTCCGGTGAGGTCGCAGGCCGGGTTCGGGCCGGTGGCGTAGGTTGCGCCCAGGCTGAAGTAAGCCCGGGGGTCGTACATCGGTATCTCCAACCCCTTTACGTGCATGGAAAAGGCTTCGCTGGCGGCCCCGACCTTTTTCGAGGTCGCTCTGACCCCCTGACTCAGCAGCTCGCCGATGCCCTCACAGGTAGCGATTTTCTCGACAAGCTCGATGATGGTGTCAGAATTGCCCCAGGTCAGGTCCAGGCCGTCCACGTCTCGCGCAGTGAAGAAGCCACGCTCCTGGGCCTCCATGGCGAAGGCAATAACGGCGCCCACCGATACCGTGTCGAGGCCGGCTCTCTTGCACAGATCATCGGCCTTGCAGACCGACTCCAGGTTGTCGTTCAAGCATAGCGAGCCCAGCGCGGCCAGGGTTTCGTACTCCGGCCCGGCCCCCTCCATCTTGTGCTTTCCCCCGGCTATCTTGACCCAGCGGGTGCAGCGGACGGGACAGTTCAAGCACGATTCGTGGGGCTGCAGGATGGTGTCGGCCATCTTCTTGCCGCCCAGGTTGATGCACCCGTCTTTCCAGAGGCCCACGCGCCAGTTCTGCGTCGGAACCGCGCCCTTTTGCCACCCGGTGTCCATGTGGAAAGCGGTACCCCATTTGAAGAGCATGGCCATGCGCCGGTTGCCGCCGATGATCTGGCCAATGCGTCCGGCTACCTGATTGAATCCGGTTTCCTCTGCGATCGGGACCGCCTTGGCGCCCTTGACGGCGATGGCCTTCAGGTTTTTGGAGCCCATCACCGCCCCGATGCCGCCTCGGCCAACGGCCCTGCCGCCGTCACCCACCATGCAGGCCAGAGGGACTTTGCCCTCACCCGCCGGGCCGATACCCACCACCTGGGCTTCGGGGCCGGCGAACTGGTCCCGGATCTTCTCCTCCAGGGCGATGGCATCGGCCCCCCAGAGCCCGGTGGCGTCCTTGATCTCGGCGCCACGGTCGCTGACGTCCAGCCATACCGGCTTGAGTGAGGTCCCTTCGACAATGATGCCGTCAAAACCGCTTTGTTTCAGCGATGCTCCCCAGTGACCGGCGAGGCTGTCATGGGTCAGCAGACCCGTCAGGGGCGACCTGGTGACCACGGCAAAGCCGCCTGAGGCCGGAAAAGCCGTTCCCACCAGGGGGCCGGCCATGAAGAGGAGCTTGTTGTCCGGGCCGAGGGGGTCGGCGCTGGCGGGCACCTCGTCAAATAGGATACGGGTGCCCAGGCCGATGCCGCCGATATACTGCCGGGCCATGGTCTCATCCAGGGGCTCTTCTGCCACCCGGCCCGAACTCAAGTTTACCCGGAGTAGTTTGCCTTGGTATCCACCCACGTGATCACCTCAATGTAGCGAGATCGACATTCTCCGTCCGCTTGAATCCCCGCTCCGGGACGACAGGGTCTTTCTCGAAGAGCTTGGCAAACCGCTGCCGCACTGGACGAGGGTCAAACTGGAAACGGTAATATGTGGAGTCGGGCACCGTTGCCTCCAGAATCTCGTAGTCGGTGGTTCCCAGGCCATTGCGCACGGCGGAGTTGATTTGCAGGCTGTCGCTGGCGCCCACCGCCGAGGAGATGGCGGCGAACTTGGGAACGCCGGGGGCCAGAACGCCGGCTTCGTGGGCCTTGGACCCAACAACCCCCGGAGAGTCGTTGACCATGTCCCGGCAGGCGGTGTCGATGGCTACGGGGTCGCGGCTGGCGAAGACGCCGATGTTGGGAACGAAGGCCCGGTCGCTCCACATGACACAGTCGCACCCGGGGGAGGCGTCGATGGCCATGTTGATGAAGCCCACCTTATCGGAGCCCACCGTTTTAACCACTGCCAGGGCACCGTCTGCCATGGCGGCGGCGGCGCCATCGATGTTGCCCAACGGCCGGGTCAACACCCCACAGGTAACTACGTTGTTGCACGCCTGGCAGTTGATGCAGGCCTCGGCGCGCCAGTCTATCGTGTGGTCGGTGACGTTGAACAGCCCCAAGGGGCAGCAGTCTTCACAGATCTGCCACTGGGCACAGGCGTGGCCGATGCACAGGTGGGGGTTGAACTCCGAGAGGTGCAGTCCCCACTTGGGGTGCTTCGACTGGTGCACGTTGAGCTTGCCCCGCTTTGACTGCCCGCCGATGCCCAGGTTCTTGATGGCCCCGCCAAACACACCGGTCATGTGGCCCTTGAAATGGCTGAGAACGATAACAACGTCGGCCATTGCCAAAGCCTTGGCGATGTAGGTCTCTTTGATAACCGTGCCTTCGGGCAGGTCGACGAGTTGGTCGTCGGTGCCGAAGAAGCCATCGGCGACGATGAAAGGGCAACCCAACGTTGCGGAGCTGTACCCGTTCCGCTCCGCCGTAAGCAGCTCGTCCATGGCGGTCACCCTTCCCGCGAAAGGGTTGTAGGTCAGAGTCGTGGTGTCGCATACGAAGGGCCGGCCACCCAGGCTCTTGATCTTGTCCGCCAGGGCTCGCGCGTAGACCGGCCGGAGATAGCCGGTGTTGTTGTATTCCCCGCAATGAAGCTTGATGGCCACGACATCGTAGGGTTTTATCATCTCACCCAGTCCGGCGGCGTCGAAGACGGCCAGCATCTTTGCCACCAGGGTGCTGTCGGGGCCTGTTGAGCGGTCGCTCATGAAATAGACCTTAGATGCCATTACAAGACCTCCGTGGGAAAATATTGCTCACCGTTGGTCGAATTCGGAAATGGTTCCTAGTTGCAAGCTAGACTATACAACTTTTGCACGCGCAGTTCCAGTACCGGCCTGCCGCCGCGTTGACACTCCCGGCTCGCCGAAGCTATGCTGGCCCCGGGCCGGAGGCAGCCGTAACTCGGCAGCCCCGGGGTGACTACCCCTGACCTTCCCCCTTGCGAAAGAGGAGAGTGAGAGGGGGTCTCCGCACCAGAGCACCCTGAAGATAGTTGTGGTCGTCGCTCCGAGAATGCTGCTCTGAGCGAGGGCTTCGGCGGCACATGATCGGAGAGGATAGCATACGCCGGTCCGCCGCTGGCAACCGTCACGCAGATTAACGCACGTCGGTCCCGTTCGAGATGGCGACAACTTTGGTTCGGTGGCGCCTCCTCGGCGTCTGATCGGCTCGCGAGAGGCGGGAGGGCCCGGGTCTTGGCTCGAACTCCGCCTGTTTTAAGATAGGAATTCAATTGTATGAAGAGGAGTGACACATGTTCTACGACACTTCACGGTTCCAAGAGAAGCTCGAAGGTGGCCGAGACGACCGGACCCACGGGATCGTGGTGATCACCCCATCGGAGTCCCGCCGGCTCCTCGCCAAGGGTGTGCTGGCGCTGCCGGAGGTGCAACGAAGCTTGAAGGACGGACTCTTCGTGATCTGCAGGGGAATCACCACGGCTTTCGTCGCGGAAGAGGTGCTCGGCGACACCCTAAACAAGCCCAACTGCACCGCCGGAATAGTCACCGATGGCCGGCTGGCGTCCACGCTGCCGGAGGAGGGGCAGGGCCCCTGGGTGTTCCGGGACGGCGACCTGACGCCGGACGGCTTCGACCAGGCCCTAAAGGACCTGACGGCGACGGATGTTGTGGTGAAGGGCGTGAACGCGGTAGACGCCGAGGGGAACGTGGGAGTAATCGCCGCCAATTGGTTCGGTGGGACCATCGGCGCCGTGTGGCCGACGGTAACGGCCCGGGGAACCAACTTCGTCATTCCGGTCGGCCTCGAAAAGCTCATTCCCTCGGTCAATGAGGCAGTCCAGAAGTGCGGGCAAGGAATGTTCAAGTATGTTATGGGGGCCAAGATCGGCCTGATGCCGGTGATGCAAGGGCTCGTGGTGACGGAGATCGAGGCCTTGGCGATGTTAACCGGCGTCAGCGCCACCCACGTCGCCTCGGGGGGCGTAGGCGGCTCCGAGGGCAGCGTTATCATCAGCCTGGAGGGCAGCGATGAAACGGTGAAGCGGGCCTTCGAGCTGGTGAAGAGCATCAAGGGCGAGCCGCCGGTCCCGCAACCCAACCTGCTGCCTGCGCTTATCTCGTAGGAGCGCCTCGGTCCTCGCCGCCGGGCCGGCATCAACTTGCGCTGACCGTAGCATCCGGTCGGCGCAAGCGTGGCATTTCATCCAGGGGCCGCCGGCGATGGCGGCGCAATCCGCGAACCTCAGCGCTGCGGCATTGAACTGCGGGCGACAACGATGCACAAGAGCACCGACAGGAGCGCGACCGGCCCGTTCAGGAACCGTTCCCAGTCACTCGACGAGGCGAAGTTCCCGAGGGCGCTCACCGCCAGAATGGCGACGATCACCCACGTGCCCCAGCGTAAGACGCCGGCCGGGACAGCGACCACCCGGTAGCCGGCGCGGCCAAGAACTACGATCGCGCCGGCCAGGAGCAGCACTGCCGAGAGGGCGCTCGCCGCCCGGAGCCCTGACGAGAGGTCAGCGTGCGCACCACCCCACGCGGCCGACAGCCCCCAGGTGCCGCCGAGGGCCCAGAAAACCTGGAAGGCTGCGACGACGGTGAAAACGCTTGCGGCCGTGGCCGAGGCGGGACGAACTACGCCGGCGCCGAGGCTTGGGAGACTCATTTCACTTTATCCCGCTTGTCCAGGTAGTCGTCCCACCAATGCTCCTGCCAATCCGGCGACTCGTCCGATTTGGCCCTGATGTCCATTATCTGGTCCAGGGTGAAGCGGACCAGTTCAGCGCAGCGGCGGGGCCGCTCCGGGTTGGCGAAGTCATCGACCCATTCGGCGGTCAGATCTCCGCACTGAGTCGTCCCGAACTCTTCTCGAAACCGGTCCAGGACCGCTTTGGTCCTGGCGTAGGCCGGGCGTGGAGCGGTGCCGGTGGGCTCCGTGCTCCCGTAGGCCAGCCCCATCGCCATCGCCGCCGACGTCAGGCTACCGCAGATGTTCTTGGACAGGGCGACGCCTCCGCCGAAGGAGACCGCGGCCCGGACCAGGTCCTCAGGAATATCCCAACCCTGCTCCTTGAGTCCAAGGAGCACGGCCTGCGCTCAATTGTATTTCCCGGTGAAGAAGAGGTTCACCGCCTTGTCGTGTCGCTGCCCTTCGGTCATTGACCACCTCCATGGATTTGCTGAGTGCGGTCGCCCCGGCGCTCCATGCCCGTTGCTTCGTGCCCCGTTGTTTTGTGAAAGTATAAACGAAAACCCGCGGCCCTGCTTGTGCGGGAGCCGGGCTTGCCGGGAGATAGCGTCTGATTCTTTGTCTTTTTGGGATGTTGCATACGACTTTGTCGTTCCGGATTCATGACGCGAATGCCTTGCATTCACGCGGGTTCGATTGACTTGCTGGGGTGCCCATGTTATAGACGCTCAGGTGACATCCGGATAGTGAGGTGCAGCTATGACGTTCTCAATTACCGCTCGATGCGAACAAACGGGAAGGCTGGGCATCGCGGTGGCCACTCACTCGTTGGCCACGGGTTCCCGCGTCCCCCATATCAAGGCCAGAGCGGGGGCTGTTGCCAGCCAATCCAGCTCCAACCCTCGCTTGGGAGTGCTTGCCCTGCAACTGCTCGGCATGGGCTACGCTGCCCCCAAGGTCGTAGAGGAGATGAAGGCCGCCGACTTCAACCCTGAGCACCGGCAATTTGTCGTCGTGGATAAGGACGGGCACGCGGCAGCCTATTCCGGGCCCTTGGCCCGAGAGTGGAAGGGAGTCCACGTCGGTGATGGGTACGCCGCCGCCGGCAACACCCTCAGCGGTCCCCGCGTGATCGAAGAGATGGCCCGAGCATTCGAGGCGGGCGTCGGCGAGGAGCTGGAGGAGCGCCTGCTTCGAGCCATCGAAGCCGGGCGTGACGCGGGGGGTCAAGACGCGGGGCAGCGCTCGGCCTGCCTCCTGACCTACGATTGGGATGTCTTCCCCTATCTTTCCCTGAGGGTGGATGTCCACGACCAGCCCGAGGCTGAGCTGCGCCGTATCTTCGAGTTCTACAAGCCCTATATCCCCTACTACAACATCCGTCCTGCGGCTTCCCAACTGGACCAGGCCGATAAGTGGGTGGCACAGCGTGAGACGCCGGGGTCTTGACCGGCAAACCAACCCGGCTTGCGCTGCCCCGACGGCTCCACTAGACTTGGTGGCGACCAGCGGGACAGGCCCGGATATCCCCAAGATTTGCGGCGGCCCGGCAGGCCGTTCAACGCAGGAGGTATGACTCATGGGCGACAAGATAGGGATGATCGGCGTCGGCGCCGTAGGCAGCTACGTGGCCGCTCTTCTGACCCAAGCGGGCGAGGACGTGACCATCATCGATATGTGGGCGGAGCACGTTGAGGCCATGAGGCATCAAGGCCTCCGGCTCAGCAGCGATGAGCTGAACTTTACCGTTCCGGTCAAGGCGATGCACCTCTCCGACGCCCAGGGCATTCGGGACCCTTTCGATTTCGCGATTATCACGGCGAAATCCTATGATACCGAGTGGGTGACCCACTTCATCAAGCGGTTCGTCAAACCCGAGGGGTACTTCGTCTCGATCCAGAACTGCTGGAACGATCCGGTTATCGGCGGCATCGTGGGCAGCGACCGGGAGATCGGCTGCGTAGCTTCTTCCATCAGCGTGGCGCTGTGGGAGCCCGGCCACGTCGAGCGGGGCGGCCCGAGGGGCCACGACTCGGGGCATACCGTCTTTCGGACCGGGGAGCAGGACGGCCGGATCACCCCCCGGACGGAGAACCTGGCGCGGATCCTGAACCAGGTTGATGCCGCCTACGCCACCGACAATTTGTGGGGCGAACGCTGGAGCAAGCTTTGCACCAACGCGATGGCCAACGCTCCGGCCTCCATCTCCGGAATGTGGTCTCAGGAGATGGCCGCGAGTTCCCAGTGCCGGTTGTTACGAATTCACCTCGGCAAGGAGACGGCCCAGGTGGGCCTGGCGATGGGGCTGAACGTGGTGGAAGTCAGCGGCCAGTCGGCCAAGGTGTGGGCCGAGGCCGACAAGGGCGACGTGTTCGAAGAGCTGGACGCTCACATGGCCGCCCGCGGGGGCCGGTCCAATTGGCCGCCCTCCATGGCCCAGGACGTGAAGAAGGGACGCCGGTCCGAGATCGACCAGATGAACGCCTTCGTGGCCGGCAAAGGCCGGGAGGTGTCGGTGCCGACGCCCTTCACCGACGCTCTGGTCGACGCCATGCACGGCATCGACGACGGGTCGCTGACGCCGGGCCAGGCCACCCTGGACCGAGTCCTAAGGGCCGCCGGCCGGTAACCCGGCCGGAGGTTTGGGCCGGGGGTTTCGACCCTCATCCTAGCCGTCCCTGTTTGCCTTAAGACTGTCATTCCGAGGAGCGAAGCGACGAGGAATCTCACTTTTCCCCTGAGATTCTTCGCTTCGCTCGGAAAGACAATTTGTAGGTCTAAGTTGATTGAGGCTAGCTGGAAATCAAGACCTCGTCGCCGTCCCAAGAGAAGCTGACCTCCAGGCCTTCTTCGGCCGATATCTGCTCCATGTAGTCGAAGACCTCTTGGGCCCGCGCGTCCGCCCTGGTCAGCACCTCAGGCTCCAGGTTGGGAGTGATGTAGGCCGGAATGTAGGTCACCTTCTGAATCTGCTTGTCCGGAATGTAGGCCTTGGCGATCATGGTCCTTAGGGCCTCGGGGTGGAAGCCGTGCTTCTCATAGCCGGGGGGCTGCTTCAACCGGAAGTAGTACCTCTTCAAACGCCCGCCCTTCCACTCGTAATCCCCCGCCGGCCGCGTACTGGAGATTTCCAAGGTGTGCTCCAGGGCGAAGTTGCCCAGGCCGGACGTGAGTGTAGCACACCATTCAGGGCTATCGAACGCTCGAGTACGCTCCCCGAGGCCGAAGACATGGCCGCCCAGTCTAATTGGTGCCGCTTTTCATGTCATACCGGCCGGCCCGCACCTCGACGCTGAGGGTCAACAGGGTATAATCCCGGAACAGGCCGGTTCCACCCAATCCTAATTCACTCGCAGGAGGACGCAATGCCCGCATCAGAGCAAGAGGTCACCCGGGAACTGGCCCGGTATGCCGCCGGGGTCCGGTTCGAAGACCTTCCCCTCGAGGCGGTCCGTTTGACCCGGAGCTGTATCCTCCACCAATTGGGCGCAACGATGCTGGGCTCCACCATGCCCTGGACTCAGCCCTTTCATCGCTACATCCAGGAGTACGGCGGCCGGCCGGAGGGCACCATCGCCAACCACGGGACCCGGGTCGCCGCTCAGGATGCCGCCCTAGTCAACTCCACCTTCGCCGCGGGGAGCGGCATGGAGGACGGCTACCAGACGGCTCCCGGGAGTGCCGGCGGTGTCACCGTCCCCGTGGCTCTGGCTCTGGCGGAAAAGGCGCCCCTCTCCGGCAAACAGGTCATCGGCGCCGTGGCCCTGGGCTACGACCTCATGTGGCGTCTCCAGAACGCCATGATGCCGTCTATTATCCTGCGGGGTTTCCATCCTCCTAGCGTGTGTGGCGTGTTCGTCGCCACCGCCGTGGCGGGCCGGCTGGGGGGCCTGGGCGAGGAGGACATGGCCACCGCCCTGGGCATCGCCGCCAGCCATGCGGCGGGGACCCTGGAGTTCGACCAAACGGGCGGCGACGTCAACATAGTGCATCGGGGCCTGGCGGCGCGCCACGGTATCCAGTCGGTCCTACTGACGCGCCTGGGGGTAACTTCGCCGCGCACCCCTCTCGAGGGCAAACGGGGTATCTGCCACACCTATGCCGACACCGCCAACTGGGACGTGCTGTTCCAGGGGCTGGGCGAGGACTTCAAGGTACTCGACGTCTGCTTCCGCCAGTATCCCCTGGGCCCCATGGAGGCCCCGCTGAACACGTTCGTCAATCTGGTGGAAGAGCACAACGTGACGGCGGACCAGGTGGAGGAGATACGCTTTCACCTTAGCTCCCACTTCCTCAGCCACGGCGCCTCCATCTATGAGCCCTGGGACCGGGTCTCCGCCCAGTGGAGCTTGGCCTTCTCCTGCGGCCTTCGCCTGGCGAAGGGGAGCAACGACCTGCCTCTATACGCTGATCCCAACCTGTGGAAAGATGAGGCCATCCTGGGCGTGGCCCGCAAGATGGTGGCTGAAGCCAACCCGGAGGCCGAGGGGCCACGACGCAAGCTCACCCGCCTCCAGCTTCGGCTGAAAGACGGCCGGGTGCTGGAGCGGACCCAGGAGGGCCCCAAAGGCTCGCCCCTCGATCCGATGAGCCCCGAGGAGTTGCGAGCGCGATTCCGCCACTCCTGCGCCTCGGTGCTCTCGCCCAAGCGGCAGGAGCAGGTCCTCGCCGTGGTGGACGGCCTGGAGAACGTCGACGACGTGAAGGAGCTACCCTCCCTGCTGGTGGCCGGCTGAGCGGACCGGCGGGGAGTTGGGGCCCCGGCAGGGTTCATGCTTGGCGGTGAGTATGGACTAATAATCTATCCCCAGAGGTGGTTCGACAAGCTCACCACGAACGGAGCAGGAGCGCCTAGCCGTTCGTCCTGAGCCTGTCGAAGGACCGCTGGAGTCGGCACGTGAGGATCTGAGATAGCCGCTAAGCCGCCATTGGCCGAGCTTGGGCCGGTCCGTTCAATCAACCGGACGCTTTCAGGCCGACGCCCACCCGAGGCAGCACGTCCCGGACAATCGCCTTCAGTTGCTCGTCCCGCTCCTCCGGTGGTGCAGGTATGGCGATGTTGATGTGGGTCATGCCCGCGTCGAGATAGGCTTGCAGTTTTTCCGCGCACTGTTCGGACGTGCCCACACACTGGAGGTGATCCGCCATTCCGGGGTTGGGGGGGTGTCCGTAGACCCTGGTGCGGTTGGCCGCGGTCCTCTCGATGGCTTCTTCCTTGCTGTCCGCCACGTAGATCCGGAGATTGCCCGCCGGAATCAGGGTGGACGGGTCCTTGCCGTACTTTTCGGCGTACTCCAGCGTGCGGGTCCACTCACGCTCGAACCGTGCGGGGCTGACGAAGGAGGAATACCACCCCTGGCACAGCCTGGCCGTGCGCCGGGTTGCGGCCTCGGCCCTTCCCCGGTGGGCCAGCCAGAAGGGAGGTCCCCCGGGCTGAGCCGGTGCCGGCATCATCGTGGCGTCCTGGATACTATAATACCGGCCTTCGTAATTTACCTTCTCTCCGCTCCACAAGAGGCGCATGATCTTCAGCGACTCGGCGGTGCGGCCGGCCCGCTCGCTCACCTTGACCCCGCAGGACTCGTACTCGTGCTGGTAGTCGCCGCCGACGGCCGGGAGCAGAAAGGTCCGCCCGTTGGAGATGTAGTCCAGGGTGGAGACCATCTTGGCGGTGATGGAGGGATGCCGCAGGGGTACCAGGAGTACCGTACCAACCTTGATCCGCTTGGTATTGGCCAGGACCAGCCCCATCATGATAAGCGCATCAAGGGAGGGGTGCAGCCAGTACATATGGTCGTCGAGGGTGAGGAAATCGTACCCTTCCTCTTCGGCCCGGACGGCAGCCGCGATCGTCTCCTCAGCGCCCACCAGGCCGAGCGATGCTCCGCCGACGCCGGTCCCTATTTGTATCTTCCTGACTTCGGACATTGGTCACCTCAATTAATCCCTCGTAAGGGGTGTAGTGCGGAAACCGGGGCAATCGCGACGGCGATTTGGGCGAATCCGTGGAAGGTCCCTAGATTACGCCGGCTCGTCAAAAGTATAATTCCTGAATCGCTCCTGCCACCTGGTTCCTTCACCGCGGCGGCGGGTGCGAGTCCTCGCCATGGTGGACGGCCCGGAGGACGTGGACCCGCCTATTCAATTACTTGGACGCTCCCAGGTTGACACCCACCAGAGGCAGCACGTCCCGGACAATCGCCTTCAGTTGCTCGTCCTGTTCTTCCGGTGGAGCGGGCACCTCGACGTGGATGTGAGTCAGCCCGGCGTCAAGAAAGGCTTGCAGCTTTTCCGCGCACTGCTGCGGCGTCCCCAGGCATTGGAGGTGATCCGCCATTCCAGGGTTACCGGCGTGTCCGTAGATCCTGGTGCGGTTTTCCGAGGTCCTCTGGATGGCGTCTTCTTTGTTATCCGACACGTAGATCCGGATGATGCTTGCCGCAGTGAGGGTGGACGGGTCCCTGCCGTACCCTTGAGCGTACTCCAGCGTGCGGTTCCACACCCACTGGAAGCTTCCCGGGCTGACCCAGGAGGCAAACCATCCCTGGCCCAGCTTGGCCGTGCGCCGGATCGCGGCTTCGGACTTTCCCCGGTGGGCCAGCCAGAAAGGAGGACCCCCGGGCTGAACCGGCGGCGGCAGCATGGTGGCGTCTTGGATACGATAGTACCGGCCTTCGTAGTTTACTTCTTCTCCCGTCCAGAGGAGGCGCATGATCTCCAGCGACTCGTTGGTCCGGCCGGCCCGCTCACTCACCTTGACCCCGCAGGACTCGTACTCGTGAGAGTAGTCGCCGCCAACGGCCGGGATTAGAAAGACCCGCCCGGGGGCGATATGGTCCAGGGTGCCGACCATTTTGGCGGTGATGGTGGGATGCCGAAGGGGTACCAGGAGTACTGTCCCCACGTTGATCCGATTCGTGTTGGCCAAGATCAGGCCCATCATTACCAGCGAATCCAGGGTGGGATGCCGCCAGAGCATATGATCGGCGAGGGTGAGGAAATCGTACCCTTCCTTTTCGGCATGGGTAGCAGCCTCAATCATCACATCTACGCCCAACTGGCCGTGGGACATGCCGCCGATTCCGATCCCTATTTCGATCTTCCGGGTTTCGGACATGGATCACCTCATTTGAACCCGCGCAAGGAGTGTGGCGCCGAAACCGGGGCATTCGCGACGCCGAATTGCTAACCCCGGTTAGTGAGAACAATACTCCATAGGCTGGCCCGGTTTGTCAATGAGCCTTCAGACCGGAATGGGCCGATGTCTCCGGGGCGCCCCCGGTTATCCACGTCCGGGTCCGCGAATCACGGCCGGCCCTTGCCCCGCAGGTAAATGAACCAATAGACCATCCCAACGAGCACCCCTCCGCCCAGGATGTTCCCCAAGGTCACTGCCGCCAGGTTGTGAGCCATCCAGGGAAGGGTCAAACGGGAAAGCTCGCCGCTCAGCGGTCCCGCGGCCTGAAGGACATCCGGGTTGTCCTTCAGCAGCAGGCCCAGAGGGATGAAGTACATGTTGGCGATGCTATGTTCGAATCCGGCGGTCACGAAGGCGGTGACGGGGAATATCGCGGCCAGATCTTTGTCGATGAGACTGCATCCGGACGCGGCAAGCCATACGGCCAGGCATACCAGGGCGTTTGCCAGAATGCCCCGCATCAATGCCGCCTCGAAGGACAGGTTACCTTCCCGTTGGCGATGCTCACGGCGGTCACGCCGACCTGGTGCCCGTCTTGCTCTCACCAGCCGGCGTAGTAGATCATCACCACGACGCTCAGGGCTCCCAGCAGGTTGCCAACGTACACCAGCCCCCGAGGTGCCGGAGGAGATTCCAGGGGAAAGGACTGGGGACGCCCAGAGAGCAGTTCAGGGGGCGAGGGGCCACTCCACCGTGGCCGTCCGAACAGACCCGCCTATCCATCTTGAAGGGATGCGCGAGGAACAGGGCCGGACCGTCGCCCGAACCGGTTGTCGTTCAGGTCGTTCAATGGACCGGAACCGCTCGGCTAGGCTCGCCGCCTCGAGGAGCCGGCTGTAGCCTGGCTCAGGACAGGCCAAGCCAATGTTGAAAAGGCGCCTCTCGGGGCTAATCCTAACCTCGGGGATTTCGTCCGGGGTTTGGCAGAGGGTAAGATGCCGAAATAGTTTCGGCGGAGAGCTATGCCGTTCGGCTCAGGATAAACTCCACGAGGAATCTCGTCATTACACTGAGATTCCTCTTTGCCCCGCTCCTAGGCACCCGGTGGCTGACGGGGAGGGACCACGATTCGATCGAGACGCTGGGGCAGCGTGTCCCTCCCTGCTAGCACACCCGGCGGGACCGGTCACCGGTCACTAGGCCGACCGGCCGGCCATCTGGGGCTTGGCCCACGCCATCGACGAGACCGGCATCTGGAGTGGCGCGTAGGGGTACAGGGCCACTCTGGTGCCGGGCCCATGCCGGCGCTCCAAATCCGCCAACACTTCGTCCCAGGTCCGGTGCCAGTCGACCTTGTCCGGCGGGCCGATCATTTCCCGGTCGTTCCAGGATAGGTTGGGGGCAAAGACGATGGTTCGGTTGGCCTTCCCGAGGTTGCCGGCTATACGACGGGGAGTGTAGCCCCGGCCGCCGTAGTCGGTTCCGAAGCGGCCGGCGTACTGGTGCAGACACTGTCCATCGTAGGAGTGGGAGATTAGCACCACGTCGCCGCCCTCCTTCAAGGAGCTGGGCACCACCCAGGTGGCCCGGTTGGTCTGGCACTCGTCCGGGTAGCTGTTCGCCACCACCACGTCGGCTTCCTCCACGGTATCGGTGACGTATGTCTTGCGCGCCACCTCCACGCCGGCCCGGTGCTCGGCCACGAAGTCACCCGCGAACATCGCGACCACCTCGCGGCGGTTGTTCAGTACCGAGTCAACCTTGAAGTGCAGGCCGGCCAGGCGCGTCGCTTCTTCGATGTCCAGCCGGAACACGTTGTCGTCCACCCGGCCCAGGGCGGAGTTCTCCGTGCTGTGCTTGTGGTGGTGGTTGACGGTCTCGATGCCGGCGATGCCGGGCAGGACCAACTTCCCGCCACCGCCGAAGCCCGCGTGGGGGTGGGGGAAGAGGCTGCCTATGCCCAGCCGCAGGTCGCAGGAGGCAAATTCCCGGTTTACCCACATGGGTGTTCCCCGGCTGGTGGTCCCGACGTTGACCAGGTTCTCCCAGATGCAATGGTTGTAAACGGGGAACCGCTCCACTATATCCCGGCCCAGTTTGGCCACCAGCTCGGGAAAGAGCAGGGGACGATGGGTGCCGGGGGCGCACACGAAACGTATTTGATCGTCGGTGATGCCGCCGGCGTGCAGCTCCTCCAGCACGAAGGGAACGATGCGGTAAGCCGGTGTGGGTTTGGGTATGTCGTCGAAGAGGATGCACACCTGCTTCTTGCCCTTGGCGAGTTCGCTGAGCCGGGGTGATCCGATGGGGGACTGCAGTGCCTGACGCATCTCCTCGTCGGAAAGGGCCGGCTGGTCGTGGCCGGCCATCAGGCACTCCGTCACCTGCCAGTTGTCGGGAAAAGTCAGTCCGATCTCATTATCCCCGTAAAAAGCATTGACTCGAACCTTGAATTCTTGCGGTGCCATTCTCACCCCTCCAAATTGGACGTACTGGCTCGACCGGTGCCCCACCGGTGTGGCAAGGAAGCTGAGATCCCTGAGCCCTGCATCCGGCGACGGAGATACATGGGCACTTCGATTCTAGCCGCCGGTGGCGCCAAACCAAGCCGCCGGTGGCGCCAGCCGGTGCCGCTGCCCGGTACGCGCAGCCTACGACCCTCAGTTCGCTGTGTCAAGCGCTTGACCCTCTTCCCCGTCGGCAGGGCGTTCAGTATCGGCATTGCCCGCCATTTCTTCGGATGTATCCACCCCACCAATCGGGCTTGTAGCCTCTTCAAGGGCAGTTGGCCTTCATCAGCTCCGGCGCGGCCGGATACTGCCCGAAGAATTGCGCCGTCAGGGCAGTTGGGGCACGATCGGCAAGTCCCGGATTCGGGACCCGGTGGCATCGTGGACCGCGTTGTCGATGGCGGCCGCGATCGGCACGATGGCGGGCTCACCGGCGCCGGTGGACTGAGTTGCCGGATCTCCGGCCAGCACCACCTCGATCTGGGGGGTGTCGGTGATGCGCGGCACCCGGTACCGGCTGAAGCTTGGGTTCAACAGCCGCCCGGCGTCGAACTCCACCGCCTCCCATAGAGCCGTGCCCATTCCCATGATGATGGAACCCTCAATCTGGTTGCGGGCGCCCTCGGGGTTGACCACCAGGCCGCAGTCGAAGGCGGCCACGACTCTCTGTACCCTGACCTCTTTGCCTTCTACTGCGAGTTCGACGCACTCCGCCGCGTAGCTGCCGACGTCATAGCCGATGGCCACGCCGAATCCGGTGGAAGGTCCGGGCCGCCGGGACTCCCAGCCAAACTTGCCAGCCGCCTCGGTGAGGACTCGGCGCAACCGAGGATGCGTCAGGTTCATGAGCCGGAGTTCCACCGGGTCCAGCTTCAGAGTGGTCGCGATCTCATCCAGGTGCACCTCCCGGGCGAAGTGATTAGTCGCGCCCCCCAACGACCGGTAGGAGCCGGAGCGCAGGGGTGATTCGGCGACGGCCACGGCGATGCGTACGTTGGGGGTGTTGTAAGGCGTATCGGATCCGCGCTGTCCACGCATCGCCCGCTCCCCGGTGTGATAGGCGGTGTGCTCCCAGGCCACGATGGTGCCGTCGGCCTTGATCCCGCTGCGAATCTCAATAACCGCCGCGGGCCGCACGGTGCTCCACATGAACTCCTCCGGCCGGTTGTGGGCGACCCGCACGGGCCGGCCGGCCGCCCTCGAGAGCCGGGCTGCTTCGTAGGCCACCCCGTTGGAATCCTTGGTGCCGAAGGAGCCGCCGATGTCGGTGGTGATGACGTGCACCAGCTCCTCGCTGATTCCGAAGGCCCGAGCCAGCTCCTCCCGCACCCCAAAGGGGCTTCGGTCACCGGACAGGACGGTCAGCTCGTCGCCATCCCATGAGGCCACGGCGGCGCTCGGTTCGAGGGCGGAGTTGGAGACGTAGGGCACGAAGTAGCGGCCCTCCAGAACGCGGTCCGCCAGCTCGAAGCCGGCCGCCGTCGATCCCTCCTCCCGGACCACCACCAGCTCCCCGGCCTTCTCCTTCAGGAGGGCCGGGAGGTCCCAGTCGGACGGAAGTTCCCGGTCTTCTTGCCAGCGGGCCCGAATCCTTTCCAGCGCGGATTCGGCCGTGTCCTCGCGCTCGCCGATCACGCCGACAAAGTTGTCCTCCCGAACCACCATCACAACGCCGGACACGCGCTCGGCCTGGGTGCTATCGATCCGCTGCAAGCGCGCGCCGTAGGAAGGGGGGCGAAGGACCTTGCCGTGGAGCATTCCGGCCATGGCCACGTCCTGCGAAAACTTGGCTCGACCGGTGACCCGGGCGAGAGCGTCGCTCCGCGGCGCATCCCGTCCCATGAGAAGGAACCCTTCCGGGTCCTTGATGGCCGTGTCCTCCGGAATGGGCACGTTCAGGTCCTGGCCTTGAAGAAGCTCGGCGTAGCTGGCCGTCCGGCTTGGCTCTCCGGTCTGGAAGACGTGGCCGTCGCGGGTCGCCAGGCTGGTGGCGGGCACCGCCCATTGCCCGGCGGCGAGGCCGATGAGGGTCTGCCGGGCCGTGGCGGCGGCGCGCCGGAGTTGAATCCCTATCGTGCGGGTCGAAAAGCTGCCGGTGGTCCCCCGATCGAAGGGGACCAATCGCGTGTCGCCCAGGATGACCCGGACCGAGGCGAGAGGTACGTCCAACTCATCGGCTATCGAGAGGGTAAATCCGCTGCGGATGCCCTGGCCGTATTCGACCTTGCCCGAGAAAGCGGTCACGTTCCCTTGTTGGTCCATCACCAGCAAATCCGCCTCCGGTCCGGGTGGTTCGCGGAGTTCCAACTCGCCGGCCCATTGGGGAGGGCCGGTGACGGTCAGGGCGATATTCTCGGGAACACCGGTGGCGGTCATTGCTGCGCTCCTTTCAATTGGCCGATCCGTTCCGCGGCAGACAGGGCGGCCTTGATGATGCGGACGTAGGTGCCGCAGCGGCATATGTGGCCGCTCAGCGCCGAGCGGACCTGGTTCTCGTCGGGGCTCGGGTTGCGCGCGAGCAGGGCCACCGTGCTCAAGATGAAGCCGGGGGTGCAGTACGCACACTGGAACGCCGTGTGCTCGATGAACGCGTCTTGGACCGGGTGAAGCATGTCCCCGGTTGCCAGGCCCTCGATGGTCGTGATTTCCCGCCCAGCCGCCGACGCCGCCGGCGTGACGCAGGAGCGCGCCGTTTCGCCGTCGAGCAAGACGGTGCACGCGCCGCAGCCCCCCTCTCCGCATCCGTATTTCGTTCCGGTCAAGCCAAGGTCATCGCGGAGGACCCCCAGAAGCATCCTATCCCCTTCCACGGCCACCTCGTACGAATCTCCGTTCACCTGTAGACGCATTGCTCGCTACTCCTTTCCTCCGGCCCTTCATGAAGGACCGTCCTTCGCTGGAGCCAGTCTATCTTAAATCTTCTTCGCTGAGGACTGGGGTCTCAATATACTGTCCCACAGATCGCTCTACATCGGCGAAAATCTGCGACCTTCCCTCCCACCCTCGTCATTCCGGCGAAGGCCGGAACCCAGAGAAGCGCGGGATGGACCCCGGCCTTCGCCGGGGTGACGAATTGGGTACCGAGCCAGTTACGAGACACCAGCCTCGATGATCTCCTGCGTCACCCGCCCGCTCGTCTTTCCGGCGAAAGCCGGAATCCATGGAATCCCCGAATCTCACCAGACCGGGAGCTGGTTCCCGGCCTTCGCCTGGATGACGGTGCTGGGTTTCAAGCCAATAACGAGATACCAGGCTAGCCCAACGCGGCGTTACGCCCGGCAATTCGCCCGGAGGTGAATGCCCACATCAGGTGGAGGCCGTGGGCCCCGAGGAGCACGCCTCCCTGTCCCGTGGAGCCCGCGGAGAAGAGTCCCGGAATGACATTACCCATGCTATCCAGGACCTCCATCCGGCTGTTGACGGCCAGGCCTCCGTCCGTGATGGATACCCCGCCTTTGGCCGGTCCCAGGGCGTAGAAGGGCGGGACCTTGAGTCCGCTTCCAACCTGGGTGCGGCCGAAGGCGAGGTCATGCCCCTGATCAGCGTATCCGTTGTACTCCCGCGCGGTCTCGAGGAGATTGGCCGCGGGCATCCCCAGCTTGTGGGCCAGGGCCTCGAGAGAAGGCGCTTGGGCGTAGATATCTTTCCGGTTTCGGCGGTAATCGGGCAAATAAGCATAGGCTACCCCAGGGGCTGTGGAGATGTAGTACGGCCAGCGGGAAAACTTGCGAGCGACTGCCGCGTCAAACAGGATGAAAGCCTCCTGCTCCGGCTGCCGGGGAATGGCGAGGGCCGGTTGGTCCAACTCGTTCGTAAACCGTCGACCCTCCCGGTTCACGTAGATGGCGCCTTCCTCGAGAAGCTCCGGGGACGGCGCCAGATGGGTGGTGATAAAGGACATGACAAACGGCCGAATGAGGGGCCGCAAAAAGTATGCGGGGAGTCTATTCAACACCATGCTCATCAGCCGGGTCAGAGGCCTGGCCGGCGGCAGGCGCGAGACTCGTGATCGATGCCGGGGGGCCACGAATCTGATCCCCGGCCCCATCAGCAGGTCCCCATTCACCACCTTGGCCCCGACCTCCAGCGCCATTCGCTGGCCGTCGCCGGTGCTGGTGGGGTTTATCCCTTCGATATGCGCCACGTTGGGAGGCAGATACCTCTCCTTCATCGCCGCGCCGGAGCTGAAGTCTCCCGAGGCCAGGACCAGGCCGCCGGAGGCCAGAATGCTCACCTTCTCCCCTCGGGCCGTGTTCGCCTCCACGCCGGTTACCCGGCCGTTCCGAAGGAGAATCCGCTCCCCGCTTACGCCCAGCCTGATTTCCACGCCCCGTTTCTTGGCTTCCCGCCGCAGGTTGTAGATGTAGGCCGAGGAGTTGGGCAGGGCGTTGTGCATCCGCGGAACCCGGTTGGGGGGCTCCGGCACGGGGCCGAAGAATGAAACCCCCAACTCCATCAACCACTGGAAGGTGGCCGGGGACTTTTGGACCAGCAGGCGTCTAAACTCGAGGTTGTCCCGCTCGTTCAGCCCAACCAGGTCATTGAACAGCCCAATGTCCTCGAAGAAAGCATCAAAAGAGTCTTCGATGCCCTCACGCCGCTGCAGAGACGTACAGCAGGCGGAGACAGAACCCACCGAGAGGGCGGTGGAGCCTCCGAGGGACGGGTTCTTCTCGATGAGGATTACCCGGCCTCCGGCCGCCGCCGCTTCCACCGCGGCGGCCAGCCCGGCGCCGCCCCCTCCCACCACCACTACGTCAGCCTGGAATTCAGCCATCTCGACGACCCCCGGATTGTCCAGTCGCGTGGCGTGCTGCAGCCATCCGGCCCTTCCCATACAGCCCTGCCCATGCACCCTTTCTCGCTCGATGGATCCGGCCCATCTCAAAACTGCGGTAAAGGCAGAGCTTGCCGGGAATTGAAGGCCCGGCCGGCCGAGCGGCCCCGGTCTTTGTACCACGTGTTATATTCATTTCACAAGGGCGGGCCACGAGGACGGGAGCGGCGCCGCCTGCCGAATTGGGTTCAAGGGCGGATACCGGCAATAATGTCCGTTGGCTTTCAGGCGCAAATGAGGAATGAGGTTGCATGAGGGATAATCCACCTGCCAAGGGTACCCCGGAGTGTCGCAAGAAAGTATTCTATGGCTGGTGGATTGTAGTCGCGGGGAGCATCCTCAATGCTCTTTCGGGAGGGACCTACCAGACCGGCTTCTCGGTGTACTTCCTCCCGGTGACCCGCGACTTCGGACTAAGCCGGGCGGCTACCTCACTGGCCTACGGCCTGGCTCGTATGGAAGGCGGCTTCGAAGGGCCGCTGGCAGGGTACCTGGTTGACCGGCTCGGACCCCGGACGATGATAGCTATCGGCGGGTTGCTGGCCGGCCTGGGATTCATTCTCCTGTCCCAGACTCACAGCTTCACCACGTTCCTGATCGTGTATGTTGGCGTGCTCGCCCTGGGCATGAACGCCGGATTCAACCACGGCATCATGGCCTCGATCAACCAGTGGTTCGTCCGACGCAAGGGCCTGGCCATGTCCATAACCACCACGGGAATGTCCGTTGGCGGGGCCGTGATCACCCCGCTGGTCGCGGTAATTGTGTTAAATTTGGGCTGGAGGCACGGCGCGGTCATATCGGGCCTGGTCCTGATCGCCGTGGTGGTCCCGATGTCCGCGGTGATACGCCGTTCTCCTGAGAGCATGGGGCTGCTGCCCGATGGAGACACCGCGCCACCAACCGCCGCCGGCGGGCGCCTCTCCGGCTCGGAATCGAAACGGTTCAGCCGACACATTACCACCGTGGATTCCACCGCGAAGGAGGCGCTTAGAACGCGAGCCTATTGGCTGCTGGCGATGGCCATGGGCATGCGAATCGCGGCCCACTCTGGGGTGTTCGTGCACCTGGTGCCTCTGATGGTCTGGAAGGGACAAACGGAGGCGGTCGGCGCCTTCGTCGTGTCCTTCGTGGCCTTTGTCTCCATCCTTCTCCGGGTCCTGCTCGGCTGGATGGGAGACAAGTGGACCAAGCAGAAGATGGTCGGCATCACCATGCTCGTGGGCGCGTTCAGCCTGGTGATTCTTCTTCTGACCAGTGGGGCGCTGTGGCAGCTGCTGATCTTCGCCGTCTTCTTCGCCGTTGCCGAGGGAGTAAACGGCTTGTCATGGTCGCTACTCGGCGACTTCTTTGGCCGCAAAAGCTTCGCCACCCTCAGGGGCGGAATCACCATGGTGCACAGCTTCATGTCGATGGGCGTGCCGGTGTTCGCGGGCTGGGTATTCGATACCTCCGGCAGCTATTACTGGGCCCTCCTTCCCATCCTTGGGTTGTATTTGCTGGCGGCTCTCGCGTTCTGGTACCTTCCCTATCCCAGACCCCCCAGACGGGTGGCGGACCCCGCACCGGAAGGCGTCTTCGCCGGCGCCTGAGGTCGCCCTCACCCTTCAAAGTGCCTGGCTGATTTCTGGGAGCGCGGACCCCTTCTCTGGCTCCAAGAACCATGGGCGTCACCGGGAGATTGAGCTGGAACCGGGTCTAAAACCGGCCTCCGGCAGCACCTTGAGGCTCATGTCCATGCTCCTGGCCAGCTCCGGGTCCACCGCGAAACAGATGATGCTGTTCGTGCGCAGGGTGGTGCCTTTCACCTTGATCGTCAGCATTTTGCTCATGGCCTTGTTCTCCGCACCGTCGGCGAAGCTCCCAACTTGCAAACTCACGTGATTGCCGGCCATTTCTTCCAGGTGGCCCAAAACCGACGGATCCACGTGTGTGGCATCCAGGGATATGATTACCGCCGTCTTCGGCGAGCAAAAGAATCTGCATTCGGTGAAGAAGCTCGCGCTCGGGACGGTCCCCGCTCCGTTGACCAGGCCGGTGAGGCCATCGAGGACAATGATATCCACGTTGGCGAAAACAGTTTCCATGTGCTTTCTCAGCCGGTCCAGCGCCGACGCGGCCTCTCCATCATCCCCGGCGAACTCATCCAGTGAATAGATCGAGAACTCGCCATCTTCCATGCTGGGGGAGATGTCCAGGCCCAGCGTACCCATCCGGTCCGTCAGCTCGCCGGAGGTAACCCCCTGGACATAGTAGGCCACCCGCTGCTCCACTAGCAGAGCCCCGTAAGCCAAGTGCTGGCAGATGACACTCTTGCCACTGCCGGCTGCGCCATCCACCTGGGTCAGATTGCCCATGGTGATTCCGCCCATCATCGCCCGGTCGATAAGGTCGTTGCCGGTAGGAATAGCGGCGCCCGAGCGGGTCAACGCGATCCGGATGCGGTCTTCCAGCCGGCCCGGGGGCCAGGGCTTGATTACGTAGTCCAGGGCGCCGCCCCTGACGGCGCGCTCCGCGTCTTGGACCCCATCCTCCTCGTTGAGGATAATCACCGGAATTGACCGGGTTTCCTGGTCGGCTTTCAGCCCCTGAAGCACCTCCAGGCCGTTGATGTTCGGCGCCATGATGGTCAGCACGACCAGGTTCGGCTTTTCCCGCGCGACCAGATCGTGAGCGGCGGCCCCATCGCAAGTTCCGAGCACCTGGTGGCCCTCTCCGACGAGGACCAGATCGAGCACATCCCGGCCTCGGTCATCGTCAACCACAACAATTTTGGCCATAGCGCCCCCCGGCTTTCATGCCGGCACGTATCCTTTGGCTGGGTGTATTATAGCCCTCTCCGCCGGATGCCACGATGAGTGGAGCTACTGAACGACCCGGGGTGGAAATTGGTGCGAACGCCATCACAGGAGGATAGCTTGGCCGGGACGCCACGGATGCGATAGAAATCGAGACCCAGGGCGAACTCGATGCTCCGGCCGGCCGTATTCACCCGACGGGTTTGGCAGCGCCCGATTGAGGGACCCTCAGGGCCGGCGTGCCGCCAGCCGCTTGACGGGCCCCGCCTTATGTTGACTGCCTCGAAGGTGTATGGTATAGGTAGATTTGAACCCGGCACGAGGGAGGTGTAGGCGCATGGCCGATGAGCAGTTGAAACAGTTCGACTACCAAACAGCGGAAATTGGCGAGGAGTTGGGGTCTTACGAGTACGTTTTGAGTCAAGAGACCCTGGACAACTTCCGAAAAGCGGTCGATGATCCCGACGCGCGGTACCCCACCATTGCAGTCAAGCACGACGGCGTCGCCTTCCACATGGTATACACCGACGCCACCGGCTCGGTTAATGCCGGGTCCGAAGTCGAGTTCCACAACCCGCCCGTTCCGGGCAAGACCATCAAGGTTACCGGCCGAATCGCCGACAAGTACTCGCGGCGCGATAAGCCCTACCTGGTCATTGAAGCCACCGCCGTTGACGAAGACGGGCGTCTGCTGGAGAGGATGCGCACCTACCAGATGAAGAAACCGGACGAGGTTGGGAAGAAGTGGGGGCCGGGAGGCTAGAGCGCGGCCGTCCGGTCCCAACGCCATCCAAGCAGATCACCGGGACCGGGTCCACATTTTGGAGCCTCGCGGCGCCCACGTTCAGCGGGGCATCGATAGAAGCCCGGAGATGACGCGCGATAAGGCTGAGCACCATATTCTTGGTCTCAGCCTTATTCTTACGCCAAAGACCCGCCGAGGGAACTCAGCATTGGCGCCTGAGTTTCAAGCTCGCTTGGGGCGCCTGTACCTGTCTTCCCCGGTAGCCGGCGCTTCCAATACCCTTCGTGGTGAGCTTGTCGAACCACCAGCCCCCGCTCTTCGAAGGTGCTTTGCCTTAAGACCGTCACTCCAAGGAGCGAAGCAGCACCGTCATTCCGAGGAGCGAAGCGACGAGGAATCTGCTGTGGGGCTCGTCCTTGGCAGCCCGGACCCACCACCCCAGACCCCTCGCTTCACTCGGGGTGACATATTCCGGATCCCTACTGCCACTGCCAGTCGATCTTCCTGGTTACCACTGCGCCGTGGGCGCTGTCGATAAACAGGCAGTTGGCGCCGGGTGAAGGCCAGCCGCCGCTGACCAGGATGCTGAGGAACTCGGGGGACGTTATCGCCGGGATCAGGGCGTCGTCGTTATCGAAGTCCACCAGGTCCGCCCACCAGTAGGATTTGGTGGCGCTCCCGCCGGTCTTTTTCAAATCGCGGACTGTGCGCTGGGCCTTCTCGATCATGGCGTCCCGCACTTGCTTCTTGCTCCAGCCGGCGTCGGCGAACACCTGGGACGCCAGCGGGTTCATCACCGACAGTTTGTGCGTATCCTCATGCATGTGGCCCAGGCGGTCGAAGCCACGGGCGAACCTGGTGACCAGGTCGTCCAACGATTGCTGCAGACCGGCGCCGGTACCGATCTGCTCGTGTCTTCCGGCGGGGAACATGGTGATGGCGCTATCCTCCGGCTTAAGGCCGGCCTCGCTGACGTGGAACTGCTCCCACGGGTTGCCGTCATCGGGTGGCCGTTCCGCCAGGAGGAAGCAATACTTCCCCAGATGGCCGAAGGTGGCGTGGGAGAGGCGCTCGGCCCGGCCCAAGCCGCAGTTCCACAGGATCAGGGCGATGGCCCTGCCGATGGTGCCGTTGACCCGAGTGCCGTCGCCGGAGGCCGCTCCCCGGTCGTAGTTGAGGCCCAAATGCTTGACGACCGGGCCGGAGATTATGGCGCAGGGCACGGCCCCCGCGGCACTGGTCTGAACCTGGCTCAGTTGAAACTCGTCCGCCAGCATCGCCTGGACCGCCGCGATCACAATGGGCACGTACTCCGGCTTGCACCCCGCCATGGCGCAGTTGAGGGCGACCTCCTCCATGGTGGCCACGCCCTCGCCCGGGGGGATGACGCCCACAACTTCCGAGGAGTCGCGTCCCACATAGTTGAGGATTTCGCCAACCCGCTTCTCTGTTGGCGGGAGCACCGGCAGCCCGTCGCTCCACCCCTCCTGGTACGCCAGGTTGGCGAAATCATCGATATCCATTCCCTGGAAGGTTTTCGTGGTTAGCTTTGCCATGATACCTACTCCCACTTCCATTCAATCTTGCGAGTCGCCTGTTGGCCGTGGGCGGTCACCAGGCGGAGACAGTAGCCGGGGGACGCCGACCAGCCGCCCGTGACCAGGACGTGGAGTTCCTCCCGGACCGGCCTAGGCCCCGTTGCGCTGGGCATCGTAAGCTGGCCGGTATAGTCCTTCCGTTCGTGGAGGGTCTCCGTGGTGACGGCTCGGAACCAGGGGTTGGCCCGCTCCATGATCGCGTCGCGGAAGTCCTGCTTGCTCCATCCAGCTTCGGCGAAGGCGTTGGCGATGTGGGGGTTCAGCACCAACATCTTCTGGAAGCTCCCCAGGGTGATGGAGTCGGCCAGGACGTCCACCTTGTCGGCCAGCGAGTTGCCGCCGACCCCGGCGCTGATTTGGTCCTGGGTGCGGGAGGGATACATGGTGACGGCGCTGTCTTCGGGGTCGAGGTCCGCCGCCGTGACGTGAAACTGCTCCCACGGGTTGCCGTCGTCCGGGGGCCGCTCCGCCATCACGTAGGAGATGCGCCCGATATGGCCGAAGGTCGAAGCTGACAGCGCACCGGGACGGGACTGGGCGATATTCCACAGCACCAGCCGGATGGCCCGGCCAATCGACGCGTTCACCCGGTTGCCGCTTCCGGCCACGGCGCCTTCACCGTAGTGCATACCAAGCTCCTTGACCACCGGGCCGGAGATGATGGCGGCGGGTGCGGGGCCGCCCGTGGTGCTATTGACCCGCATGAGTTCGAACTCTTCCGCCAGCATCGCCTGGATCGCCGTGATCACCACCGGGACGTACTCCGGCTTGCACCCGGCCATGGCGCAATTGATGGCGATCTTTTCGATGGTGGCGATGCCCTCGGCGGGGGAGAGGACCCCGACCACCTCCCCGGGGTCTTTCCCCAGATAGTCGATCATCGCGGTCACCGCCTTCTCGGTGGGAGGGAACACCGGCAAGCCGTCGGTCCACCCTTTGCTGTAGGCCAGATCGGTGAACTCGTCGACGTCCATCGGTTCATAGGTATTCGACACGAGAGTCGCGGCCATGGGTCCCCTCCTTGTGGAGCCTATCCGGTAACTTTATTGCCGTGGTTCGACAAGCTCACCACGAGCGGAAAATATCAATCTCAACACGAGCCCGCCAACACCGTTTGCACCGGGCCGGTTGAAAGTGGCGGCGAGAGTGCTGCCGGGCAAAGAGCATCATCTCCGCGGGATTGGGCGGCATCCCCTTGCCAAGATCGTCATCCCGGCGAAGGCCGGAATCCAGAGAAGCGTTGGCTGGATCCCGGCCTTCGCCGGGATGACGGACTGGGTATCAAGCCGATCGAGGTTACGGGCCGGTTATCAATCCATCGGTGACGGGCCGTGTATCAAGCCAAATGCAACCCAGTAGGCTAGTACTCAGTCAACCTATTGCTGATGGTTGTCATTCAGAGCGAAGCGAAGAATCTCGTTGTTACGCTGAGATTCTTGTCGCTGCGCTCTTTAGAATGACATCCTGCCAAAACGAGGTTGACTGACCGCTAGTAGGGCCTCGGAATCTTCCCAACTTCCTTCAGTTTTTCGAGGGTGAAGGCGCCGGATTGGCACACTTCGATTGTCTTACGCTCGAAATCGGCTATGGTGCTCACCATGTCCGGAATCTTGTCGGCTATCTCGAACGGAATTGAAGTAACCCCATGCTTGTCACCGAGCAGCAGGTCTCCGGTGGAAACCGTGAGTCCGCCGACCGTGACGGGGATGCCGATATCCACCAGGTGCACGTAGGCGTGAGACACTGAAACATCTTTGGCGAAGAACTGAAAACCCAGGTCGTGCACTTCGTCCAAGTCTCGCACCGTGCCGTCGGTGGCGACGCACACCGCTCCCAGCGCCTTGTGAATATTGCCCTGGACTTCGCCCCAAAAGGCGCCAAGGGGAGGATTGTCGATATCGTGGAGAACGATGAACCTTGGCTCGGGGACCGACGCTATCAGGTCGAACCAATCGTTTCTGGAAACGTTGTGCCCTTCCTGCCGGACCGCGCTGATAACGCCGGTAACCGCATACCCGATCACCGGGGGTAGATCGCTGAAGATAGACCTGATCTCCGGCAGCATGAATCCATGGTTCTTGGGCCGGACATTGAACCCTTCGATGGCGTTACAAATGCTTGGGCCATCGATCACGGACAACGCTTTGAGAGTGGCCTGACTAATGGTCTGATACATGAATCATCTCCCTTAAACCGGTTTCACCATTGATAATGATCTGGTTACCGCCACTGCCAGTCGATCTTACGGGTTACCATCGCGCCATGGGCGCTGGTTATGAAGAGGCAGTTGCTGCTGGGGGACGGCCATCCGCCGCTTACCAGGATGCGAAGGTGCTCCGGGGTTGGCACGGCGGGCACCAGGGCATCGTCGTCATCGAGGTCCACCAGGCCGGCCCACCAGTAGGACGTGGCGCCGCTTCCGCCGGTCTGTTTCAAGTCGCGGACCGAGCGCCGGGCCTGCTCGATCATGGCGTCCCGCAGCTGGGTCTTGCTCCAGCCGGCCTCGGCGAACAGTTGGGCCGCCAGAGGGTTCACGGCGAACAGCTTTTGGGAGGCCGTATGCATGTGTCCCAAACGGTCGAAGCCCCGGGCGAAAGCACCCACCACCTCATCCAGTGACTGGTCGAGACCGGAGTAGGTGGGGAACTGCTCGTGGCTTCCGCCGGGGAACATGGTGATGGCGCTGTCTTCGGGATCGAGGTCCGCCGCCGTGACGTGAAACTGCTCCCAGGGGTTGCCGTCGTCCGGCGGGCGTTCCGCCAGCAGATAGCAATACTTCCCCAGGTGGCCGAAGGTGGCGTGGGACAGCCGCCCGCCCCGCGCCCGGCCGTGGTTCCACAGGACCAGCGCGATGGCCCGGCCGATGGTGCCGTTGGCCCGGCTGCCGTCCCCCGAGACCGCTCCCCGGTCGTAGTTGAAACCAAGTTGCTTGACCACGGGACCGGATATGATGGCGCAGGGTACCGCGCCCACCGCGCTGGTCTGGACCTGGGCCAAGTCGAACTCGTCCGCGAGCATCGCCTGGATCGCCGCGATCACGATGGGCACGTACTCCGGCTTGCACCCCGCCATGGCGCAGTTGATGGCGACCCCTTCAATCGTGGCCACGCCCTCACCCGGAGGAATGACGCCCACAATCTCCGAAGGGTCCCGTTCCAGATAGGCGAGGATGGCGCCTACCCGCTGCTCCGTGGGGGGGAGTACCGGCAGCCCGTCGCTCCAGCCCTCCCGAAAGGCCAGGTTGGTGAACTCGTCGATGTCCATCCCCTGGAAGGTCTTGGTGGTTAGCTTTGCCATGGAACCGTTACTCCCAAGTCCAATCGATTTTGCGGGTTGCCTGCTGGCCGTGGGAGGAGGTCAATCGGAGACAGTATCCGGGGGCGGCCGACCAGCCTCCCGTGACCAGAATATGAAGCTCTTCCCTAACCGTCCTCGGTCCGGCCGCGCTGGGCAGCGTTAGCTGGCCCTGATAGTCACTCCGCTCGTGGACGGCTTCCGTGGTGACGTGGCTGCGCCAGGGGACGGCACGGGCCATGATGGCGTCTCTGAAGTCCTTCTTGGTCCAGCCGGCGCCGGCGAAGGCGTTGGCCACGTGGGGGTTCACCACCAGCATCTTCTGGGAGGTCCCCAGGGTGATGGAGTCGGCCAGAACGGCAATCTTGTTTTCCAACGTGTTGTTCCCCACCCCATCGCTGATCTGGTCCTGGGTACGGGAGGGAAACATGGTCACGGCGCTATCCTCGGTACCGAGGTCCACCGCCGTGACGTGGAACTGCTCCCACGGGTTGCCGTCGTCCGGGGGCCGCTCCGCCATCACGTACGAGTAACGCCCGATGTGCCCGAAAGTTGATGCCGACAGGGCGCCGGGACGAGACTGGGCGATATTCCACAACACGAGCCGGATGGCCCGACCGATGGTGCCGTTCACCCGGCTGCCGCTCCCGCCAACGGTGCCCTCACCGTAGTCGAAGCCCAGCCGTTTGACCACCGGGCCGGAAATGACGGCGGCAGGAGCGGGACCGCCCGTGGTGCTGTTGACCCGCAGCAGCTCGAACTCGTCCGCCAGCATGGCCTGGATCGCGGTGATCACCACCGGGACGTACTCCGGTTTGCACCCCGCCATGGCGCAGTTGATGGCGATCTTCTCGATGGTGGCTATGCCCTCCGCGGGAGGGAGTACGCCGATCACCTTACCAGGGCCTATGCCCAGGTAGTCGAGGATCGCGGTCACCGCTTTCTCGGTGGGAGGAAGCACCGGCAGCCCATCGGTCCACCCCTCCCGGTAGGCCAACTCCGTGAACTCGTCCACGTCCATCGGCTCGTAAGTTTTCGACACCAGCGTCGGCGCCATGGGATCCCTCCTTAGATGTGCCAGCCCGGTAAACAGTGACACGCAGGCTAAGGCTAATGCGTTGGGCCGCCTGCACCTAAATCCCCCTGTATCCCCCTTTAATAAAGGGGGACTTGAAGGAGCTATTTTTCGCGGGGTTGGCCATCCAGTTATGGTTCCGCGAATCAGTCACGTTGGACTGATCACTGGAGCCCGCGTTGCCGGCAATCTGTTTCAGCGGCCTGCCGGGTTCATGTATAACGCCAAACCGCTCTCCGCCCGGTTTCGGGGCCGGAGAGCGGCGGTTCATCGCGTCATTTGGCCTGGGCCGGGTTCCGGAGTGCGGCTAGCACCACTTCGATATAGTTGGTGGATGAAAGTGACCCCTGATCTAACCTTTCCCCTTCGCCACGGAGAAGGAACAGTCCACTCCCCCTTACGCCCGGGCAGATAAGGGAGGGGGTTCTCGGGCAGACCGTCAAGACTAGCTGGGCACGCTCCTACTCACCCACGATGTGGTGTTCGCAGGTGCCGGCTACCTCGCCGGCCTTCGACGAAATCTCATCCGCCGTATCGAATCCAGGCAGGTCCTGCTTGTAGCAGATCACGGGCAGGTCGGGCTCCCCCAGTTGTCGCAGCGTCAGCTTGGCCAGCGCCTCGAACTTGTCGTGCACCATTCCGACCGCCGGGATGCCCAGCTTTCGCATGTTGACCGTGTCACGCACGGTTCCCTGGGTGCAGGACCCTCAAGCGCCCACCCCGATGATGGCATAGTCGACCTTGGCGGCCAACTCCTCCATGTCCTCCATCGGCGCGGGGTTCCAGGTGCTGTGCTTGTACAGCTTGTGGGTCTCCTTCGGTTCGTACATGGCCTGGAGGGTCTCTTCGAAGACCGGCCAGAATTTCTCGGTCGAACCGTGGCCGCTATAGACCAACCCCATCCGTCCCGCTCGCAGGGTTTCAACGGGCCGAAGCTGCTTTCCTTCCGTGGTCGCGGTATCCGCCACCGGGTCATAGACCAACAATCTGTCACCCATAAATGCCTCCTCGATAACCAGCGATGGCTCGCCCAGCATATGCGCCAACCTTAACGGGCCCGGAGAGCTTATTATCCGCACTGAGCGTATTGTACGTCAAGAGAGGTTGCTCCCCGGTGGTTTGGCGATGGCCGGCGTTCTCCCCTGAGGTATGCTTTCTCTTCGCTCCCGCCCTAACGAGCCCGGTACTGGTCTACGTTCACCGACTCGGGGCGCACCGGCATGCTGGGTATGATGATCGGCTTCGCCCGGTCGGCTCCGACGCAGATGAGCCGGTAACGGTCGGCGCTCTCCCGCACCGGCATCCAGATGTCGTGCAGCTCCTTTTCGCTCAGCTTCAGCAGCCACCGCCAGTGGGCGGGAATCGTCTCCGGCTGGAGCGGGTAATAGTGGACCATCTTGCCCAGGCTGAACTGGGCGTGCATGTGGATGAACTCCTTCGCCCCCTTCTTGGTGAAGCCTGCCTCGCCGGCCGGGCGGGCGATGTCCGGTGGAACCAGCACTATCGTTTCCATGGCGCTGCCTTTGGCGGTCCGGCCCGGCCGGACCAGGTCCCACTGGCTGAATATGGAGTTGTAGGCGATGGTCTTCAGCAGGCCCTCGGCGGTATTGTTGCCCTGGTCGGCCACGTCTACTTCTCCCTTGGTGGCCATGACAGTTACAACGCTGTCCCCGGCCTTGTAGCCTTGTTCCACGTGGAAGGGCTCCCACGGGCTGGCGTCCTCGTTCTCGGCAATGCAGACGCTGAACTTCCTGACGGAGCCGATGGTGTCCATGTCCATCTCGCCCGGATACCAATAGCCGATGTTCTTGAGGCACAGGGTATAGGCCCGGCCGACGACCAGGTTGGCCCGGTTTTGCCGGCCCGGACCCATGCATGCTCCCTTGGAGTTAATGTCCAGCTCTTTGGCGATGGGTCCGTTGACCAGCAGCATGGAGGCGTGGGAGCTGGTGGACATCAGGAACCCTTTCACCCGGTCCGGGTCCATCTGGGAGACCGCCTTGAGGGCCCCGATTATCAATGGCATGTGCTCCGGCGACGCGCCGGCCATGACCGAGTTGATCGCGATCTTCTCCACCGTGGCCAGGCCGTAGCCAGGGGGCAGGTCGCAAACCACGTGATCGGGAGGAAGGCAGGTGCCTTTGAGCATCTTTTCCACCGCGTCCTGCGTGGCCGGCAGGAGAGGAAAGCCGTCGCCCCAGTCCCGGTTCAGGAACTCCCGGTTCATCACCTGAAAGGCATCGGCATAGTTGCTGCCCTCGAACCGCTCCACCTGGGTGGGTTGCAGCTTGGCGTTCGCAACCGGGGCTTCAACCTCCGCCGTCAGCTCGCCGACCAGCGTCTCGAAGGCCGCCTCCGTCTGCTGGACCGCCCTCTCCCGGTCCAAGTTCCGGTACAGCCAGGGTACGACCACGTAGCGTACGCCCGGCATTCCGAAGGCCCGAGCGCTGGCGATGGCGTCATGCTCGAAGCGTCCGGACACCAGCAGAACGGCGGGCGTGCCCTTCTTCTCGATCTCCACCATCTCGTGGACCATCCACGAGGTGCAAGACCCTCAATCGGCGGTGGCGCCGATCACGACGTCGGATTCGTCGGTGGCCTTCTCCAGTACCGCCGTCGGCGCGGGCAGCCCACCGAGGTAGAAATTTGTCTCCACGCTGGGAGTGTGTTGCTTCAGCATTCCCTCAATGGAGCGCAGGGCCACATCACCATTGGCGGTGCCGCTCCATAGCAGCCCGACCCTCTTCCCTTCCAGGGTGGACGGCCTCTTGTTGACCGCCCTAGCGTCGAGGACGCCCCTTTGCTGTGCTACCGGGTCCAAGACTTCTAGGATCTCCATCAGTCCTCCCTCGCTCTATTCTGGTTGCACTATACGCTGCTTCTTGGAATGCTACACCGCTGGGTCCGCCCTAGGCTACTATAGATATTGCTTCGGCTAGTCGATCACGAACAACCGCTCTGTGTCGAACTTGCCCGTGAGAAGTTCGGGCTCTCCTCCAGTTACAAGGATCATATCCTGGAGATGCCAGTAGCTTGAAAAGGGCTCAACGGCCACCACCATCCCTTCCTCGATTTGCGTGTGGCAGTCCGCCACCAGCAACGGTTGCTGCTGGTGGAACCAGGGGCCCACGCTGTGGCCCACCATGCTTCCAGCGCCGCTGAACCCGTACTCCTTGAGTTTTTGATCCGCGAAAGAGAACAGGTCGTTGGCTCGTACTCCCGGCCGGCAGCGGTCGATGGTCATCAGGTGTACTTCACGGTACTTCCGGTACATCTCGACTTGCTCTTCCGATGGCGGGCCGACGACGAAGACCCGGGATTGGTGGCCGGGATAGCCCTGCAAGTACGAGACGTAGTCGGTGCGCACAATATCGCCCTTTTCCAGAAGCGTATCACCTTCACCCAAGTAGCGCACGTTGTTCCGGCTGGTGTTCAGGAGCCCGTGAACGATTTCCGCGCCTCTTGCCATGCAGGCTTTCACCAATTGGGCGTGTACTTCTCGCAGGGTATATCCCTCGCCAACGTTGGAAAAAACCTCCACGTAGGCATCGTCCTGGATGTCGGCGGCCCGCCTCAGCAGGTCGACCTCTCCGGGGGTCTTCACCCAGCGGACGGCATCCATCAACTCGGTGCAATCGAACATCTCGACGTCGGGGAGAAGCCGGTGAAACTCCTCCCAGTGCGATGCGCTCAGGTAGGTCTTCTCGAACCCTATCTTGGATTTGGTCAATCCCAGTCGCTCGATAACCTCGGCCGTTCTGGCAAACGCGGTCGTCCGGTAGTCATCGTACCCTTCGATATTCGGAATCCAGGAATCCCTCCAGGCTCTGGCTATGCCAAGATTATTGAGCACCATGACCGGTTCGCCCTGCCGGGGCCATACCACGTATATCTCTCTCGGTGAGTCGGGAAAATCGACGTGCCGTCCTTGGGAGCCTGGGAAAGCCACACCGGAGAGGTAAGTAATGTTGGTGCCGGAGCGCGCGACAATCGCCGAACAACCGTGCCGGTCCATGAAGTCGTTCAGTCTCGGCACGTTTGCGATGATCTTCCGTTTCCCGTCTGACATGATTTCCTCCCTCTAGCCGGCTTTCGTTCCGCTGCATTGAGCTTCGGATATCTCTAGCTGACATCACGATTCTTCTTGGGACGCATGACTTCGGGAGATGGACCGCTGCCCGGACCCCGGATGTACGCTTCTCCTAACGGCAGAGCCATTAAGGCGCATGCTCAGAAAACCAAGGGTATTGTGCTTTGCCGGTGACCCCAACGTCAATGGTCGATAGCCGAGGCGTGGGCCATGGCGCCTCCCGGAGGGAGATCCCGCCTTCATCAGGAGCCCGTTCGAGCACCGCCGCAGGCAAGCCGGTCCTACCTCCGCCCTTGTGTGAATAGCATAACGAGTGGTACAAATAACGGGGCGGACCAGGCCGCCTCGGCCGGACAACCCAATATCGGTTTGACTGGCTTTGTCGAGTAGCCGCCTGGAACCCAGATCCATCAATCGCCGAAGCGCCCATCCTGGCAAAAGGAGCCCGCAGACCATGGTACAAGCATTGACCGGCACACGAATCCTGGACCTCACCCACTTTCAGGCAGGGCCTTCGTGCACCCAGGTTCTGGCGTGGCTGGGAGCTGACGTTATCAAGGTGGAGCAACCGGGCACCGGCGACCCCACCAGGCAAACCAACAAGGACCGGCCGGACACCGATGCACTCTCGTTCCTGATTCTGAACGCCAACAAGCGCGGGCTGACCCTGAACATCAAGACCGAGCAGGGCAAGGAGATTTTCAACGCCCTGGTCAAGACCGCCGACGTGCTGATGGAGAATTTTGGCCCCGGCACCGCGGAGCGGCTCGGAGTGGGCTACGAGGCGATGCGTAAGGTGAACCCTCGTCTGGTTTACGCCTCGGTCAAGGGGTTTGGCACCTACGGGCCCAACTCCAACTACAAGGTCTTCGAGCCGATAGCCCAGGCCGCTGGCGGCGCCATGAGCGTCACTGGATTGCCCGACGCGGAACCCCTGATCACCGGGGCCGCCATCGGAGATTCGGGAACCGGTATGCACTGCGCGGTCGGCATCCTGGCGGCGCTGTTGCAGCGCCAGGCCACCGGCGAGGGCCAGCAGGTAGAGGTCTCGATGCAGGACTCGGTGCTCAACTTGATGCGGCCCTACATGCGAGAGCACCAGCGGCTCGGCATGCCGGTGGTGGCCGCCGGCAACTCTCACCTGGGCGCCGTTCCCAGCGGCATCTTCAAGACCAGCGGGGGCGGGCGCAACGACTATGTTTTCATTTACGCCCAGAGCCAGGCCATGTGGCAGGACCTGATCCGGGCCATGGGCCGGGAAGATTTGGCTGAGGACGAGAGGTTCGCCACCCAGGAGTCCCGGAACGAGCACGTCGTGGAGCTGAACACCTTGATTGAAGAGTGGACCTCCCAACTGGGCAAGCAGGATGCGGCGCGCGTCCTGGCGGATGCCGGCGTGCCCAGCGGGCCGGTAAACGACACCGGCGACCTCATGGTCGACCCTCATCTTCGGGAACGGGAGATGATCGTGGAAGCTGAGTACCCGACCCGGGGAAGCTTTTTCACTGTAGGTTGCCCGATCAAGCTGTCCGGGTCGCCGGTGAACATCAGCTCCCCTCCGCTTCTTGGCCAGCATAACGAGGAAATCTTGGCCGAGGTTGGCTACGACGCGACGCAGGTGCGGCAGCTGAAAGAGGACGGTGTGGTCTAGGCAGGCCACCAGCCGGCGCGGGCGTTGGGCGGACCCATCGCCGGAGCGTCTGAATGCCGCCCAAGATCGGCGCTCGGGAGCGCCGTAGCCGCTAGGGGTGTAGTATTGGGTCCACCGTCATGGATTCACCCTGCGTGCCGCCACCAACGGCGCGCCGGGTTATCCAGGGTGGCCCACGTTCCCCGGAAGGGAGTCGTCTATGAGCCGAATAGACGCGGTGTTGAATAAAGAGACCGAGGACCACCTTGGTAAGAAGGTGACCTATAAGGTCCCCCTTACCGCCTATCCCACTAACTCTGAGATCATCATCATCAACTCCCCCGGCTCGGGCGAATTCAAGGACGGGCGCAGCTACCGATGGGCTAAGCTGGCCAGACACCTTCAGGAGCGGGAGCTGGGTACGATGGTCACCTACAACGCTCCCCGGCCGGACTGGCAGGTCCAGCTACCCTGGGAGCCCTATTCCCACCAGGGAGTCAGCTGGAACCAGTTGCTGGTGGAGAGCCTGGCCCACGTGGTCGAGTTCTCGCTGGAGCGCGCAGCGGAGCTTTGCGGGACGACATCTCCAACCATCTACATGTCTGGGTTCTCCTCCGGCGGATCGGCGGTCGGCGCCGTCGCCTTTCGATACTCGGAGATCAAGCGCATCCTGCTCCTCTCCACCTACGACAGCGTCGGCGACTACTTCTACGACGGCGTGGTTCAGTTCCCCGGCGACATCTACATGGCCTACGGCGCCAATGACCAAATGGCGGGGTTTTTGGCCTATATTCTGAGCTGCGGACCGATGGCGGCCACCTCACTGCAGGCACGTGAGGTGCCCGAATGCGACCACCGCTTCAGCGGGGCGGCCAACAGCAAGGTGCTCACGAAGGCCTTCCTCTGGGCCTTCGCCGGCGACGACAGCTTTCCTTCTCCGGAGGGCGGCCTTCAGCTGTACGAGTGACCGCCGGCGCCCGGCGCAATCGTCGAGAGGATGGTCGTTGCGGCGGCCCTCACCCCGGCCTTCGTCCACCCCTCTCCCCGCGGGAGAGGGGGGGACGAAGGCCGGGGTGAGGGAACTATTTTCGAAGCAAAGGTCGGAGCAGGAGGGAACAATCTTGGCCTCAGCTGATCAGGGAAGCCCGTTCCAAGCCCATCGCCCGGTGGCAATGGGCGCCCGAGGAATGGTAGCTTCGGCGCATCCACTGGCGAGCCTCGCCGGCCTGCGAATCTTGATGGATGGCGGCAATGCGGTGGACGCGGCGGTGGCGGTGGCCGCCGCGCTCAACGTGTGCGAGCCGTTCATGAGCGGCGTGGCGGGTGTCGGGGTGATGCTCCTGCATCTGGCCGAAACGGGCGAGACCCGAGCGCTAGATTTCAGCGGCCGAGTCCCCTACGGCGCGACCCCGGATGTGTTCACTCCGGAGACGCAAACGAGAGGCATCCGATCGCCGCTGGTGCCGGGTAACCTCGGCGGCTGGCTCGCGGCGCTGGACGCGTACGGCACCAAGAGCCGCGCCGACGTTTTCGGTCCCGCCATCGAATACGCCGAAGTTGGCTTTCCAATAAGCTACTTTGCCCACGGTGTCTTCAGCAGCGCCGAGCAGCTGCTCAACCAGTGTCCCAATGCAGCGGCGGCATATCTCCATGACGGCCGTGCGCCGGCGCCGGGAGGCGTGCTGCGGCAACCCGATCTTGCCAGGACCTTCCGGGCAATCGTCGAACAGGGAGCGGCCGCTTTCTACCATGGGGAGATTGCCCGGGCCATCGCGGATTTCTGCGCCGAAGAGGGCGGTCTGATCAAGCTGAAAGACCTGGAGGACTACAAGCCTACCTGGCAAGACATCATCACGACCGAGTATCGGGGTTATACCGTGGCGACAGCGCCGCCCCGGTTTGAAGGCTTCCAGATGCTGGAAACCCTGAACATCCTCGAACCCTACGATCTGGGAGGAATGGCCCACAACTCCCCTGAGGCCATCCATCTCATCGCGGAGGCCATAAAGATCGCCGTCGCGGACCGCATCCGTTACTGCGGCGACCCCGACCTTACGGACGTGCCGGTGGCGGGCCTTATCTCCAAAGAGTTCGCCGCGGAGCGGCGCATGTTGATAGACCCGGTAAGGGCGAATGCGGTCGAAGGGGAACGCTGGATGAAGGAGATCCCCGAAGGGGCCATCACCGCCGGCAATCCCCGCGAATATCTGTCGGGACTGACCACCCACTTCGCGGCCGTGGACCCGGCCGGCAACGTGGTTTCGGTTAGCCAAACTTTGGGCAGCGCCTTCGGCAGCTCCCGCATGGTGAAGGGCACCGGAGTCACGCTCAACAATGGCATCAACTGGATGGAGATCGACCCGGCCTGCGACACGCCCAATCGACTCGAGGGCGGCAAACGGCCGGCGATTCCGATCGCGCCTCTCCAGCTATTCCGGGACGGCAAGTTCTTTCTGTCCATCGGCACGCCCGGCAGTTATGGGCTTCTTCAGACGACGGTGCAGATGCTGCTGAACGTGCTGGATTTCGGCGCGAACCTGCAGGAAGCAATCGAAGCGCCCCGGTTCCGGTGCTGGGCCGGGACCACGATCGAGCTGGAGGCGCGAATCCCCGTCCAGGTCCGCGACCGGTTGGCGGCCATGGGACACGATGTCCAGGTCCTGCCCAACTTCTCACGGGTTGTCGGCGGCGGCCAGGCAGCGATGATACATCCGGCCAGCGGAGCGCGCATGGGCGGGGCCGACCCGCGGCGGGATGGTTACGCGATCGGGTTCTGAGTGCCTAACCAGTAACCAGCCGCTGTGCTTCGACAAACTCACCACGAACGAGGGAAATCCGTACCATCGGGGGAATCCGTACCATCGGAGGAATCCGCACCGACGGGGGAAAACCGTACCAACGGGGGAATCCGTACCGGCGGGGGAAGACCGCACCAACGAGGGAAATCCGTGCCGGCGGGGGAAACCGCACCAACGAGGGAAATCCGTTCGTCCTGAGCCTGTCGAAGGATCATGGGCGGCCTCCAAGCTCCTATCGGAGGATGGGGAGGACTCTAGGAAAGCACGGACTGCTTGATGAGTCGCTTCCGGCGGCGGCGGAGAATCGCCAAGGACTCAGGGAACGGAGCACTAGGTTAGCCCAGTGTTTCGTGAACGGCTTGAAACAGGGTCCGTCATCCCGGCGAAGGCCGGGATCCAGCTAACTCATCTCTGGATGCTGGCCCCGATGCTATCGGGGACGATTACGGGGAGAGAACATCACCCAACATCGCAGATGTATAGCTATTAACAAGACAGTACAATAGCAGTTAGGGCATCCGTTGCAGAGCCCTGGTTCCCGAGAAAGATGGGAGAAAGGAGATGATGCGATGGCCGAGTCGATCGGGATTGTTGGTTGCGGGACAATCGGCCAGGCCCTGCTCCGGGAGGCCGATGCCGGGGGGTTGCCGGTCGCCATCGCCGGTGTCACCAGCCGGACCGAAGGCACGGCTCGCGCCTTCCTGTCCTCGCTCCGCGACCCGCCGCCCTATCTCAGTCGAGAAGAGCTGATCGCCCGGTCAAGCCTGGTCGTCGAAACGGCGGGCGGCCAGGTGGTGCCCGAACTTGCCGGCCAGGTATTTGGGGCGGGCAAAGACCTGATGGTGATAAGCATTGGCGCTCTCCTGGACCATCCGGAGATCATCGAACTGTCGCGAAAGAGCGGGTGCCGGTTATTGGCTCCGTCCGGGGCGATCGCGGGACTGGACGGTATAAAGTCCGCCTGCGCGGGAGAGGTTAACCGGGTGATGATGGTTTCCAGAAAACCCCCGGAAGCCCTGGAGGGCGCGCCCTACCTCTCCGAGCAGGGCATTTCACTGGCCGGCTTGGACCACGAGCTGGAGGTGTTCTCGGGTACCGCTCGGGAGGCCTGCCGGGGATTTCCCGCGAATCTGAACGTGTCCGCGGCGGTGAGCTTGGCCGGTCTGGGGCCCGACCGGACCCTGGTCCGAATCCTGGCCGTGCCGGGACTCGGACGCAACTGTCACGACATTGAGGTGGAAGGGGAGTTTGGCCTGTTGACCATCCACATCGAGAACATCCCCTCCGAGAACCCCCGCACCGGCCGGCTCACCGCGCTGTCCATCATTCGCTCCGTCCGGGATGCGGTCGATCCGGTCCAAATCGGAACGTAAAGCGGCCCGCCCAAATGTAAATTCTTTAGAAGGGGCCTGGGGAACCCTGGCTTATACCTACACCATCGCCACCGCGGTGACTTCGATCAGCAACTCGGGCCGCAGCAGTTGGTGCACCAATACGCCCGTGGCCGAGGGGAAACTGTCGCCGAAGTACTTGCGCCGGACCTCCTGGACCCCCCGGTAGCCCATCAGCCCGTTCGGAGCCACCCACTCGATGGTGTTGACCACGTCGTCCATGGAGTACCCCGCCTCGGCCAGCACCCTGGCGATGTTGCCGTAGGCCTGGTCCGCCTGGGCCGCCAGATCGAATCCGCCTACGCTCTGTCCTGTCGCGTGATCCACCGCCGTTTCGCCCGATATATGAACCATGCGCCCTTTCTTGACCCCGGGAAGATAGGTCAAACGCCCGAAATGCCCTTCCCAGTCCGAGACGGTTATCTCCTGGCGGGTACCGTCCTTGACCGCCAGGACTTCCACCTCTACGTGGGCCTCCGGCCGGAGCAGCCGGTTGATGAGGATGCCCGTGGCCGCCGGGTAACTGCCGCCGTAGAAGTCCTTCCGGACCGGCCCGGTGTCGCGATACTGGAGCGTCGCCTGGGGGGCAATGTAATCCAGGCTCTTCACGATGTCGCCAGGCTGCGCTCCGGCTGCTTCTAGCACCGTTCCGATGCTTTGATAGGATAGCTCGACCTGCCGGGCGGTTGAGCGTGGATAGTGGCGCTTCCCGTCCACGACCTCGCGGCCCGTGATACCGGACAGCCAGACCGTGTCGTCCGCTTCGACGGCGGGCACGAAGGTTAGCTGGGACGAGCCCGGCGCCGGGTCGATACTCCGCTTCGGGGCCTTCATGGCCACCGCGCTGATCTCGATGAGGGCGTCGGGACGTAGCATTCGCTCCACGCAGATCCCCGTCGAAGCCACCGGGCTGCTGCCCAGGTATTGCCGCCGGATCTCTCCCGTCTGGCGGTATTGGGGGAGGCCCACCGAGTAGACGTAGTCCACCGTTTGCACCACGTTTTCGAACCCCAGGCCGGCCGCCTCCAGAACCACCCCCAGCTTTTCGAAGATCACCTTGGTCTGTTCCAGCAGGTCCCCTTTGCAGACCACCTTCCCCTGGTCAGGGTCGTAGACGCCGGCGGTTTGACCCGACAGGTAGAACACCCCGGCGTTCTCCGCCGCCATGCAGAAGGTGTACCGGGCTATGTCGAGCCAGGGGAACTTCTTGGGGTCCACTTCAACGATGTTTCTGCTCATTTCTTCTCCGGTGAGGGTATCCCCCCCCCGCCAGTCTCTCCGCGGATTGCTCGGGCCTAGCCCCCGCGTCGGGGGAAGCGCACCGCGGCGCTGGCCGGCTGCACCACCTTGTCGCCATCCTGGTTCTCCATCCAGAGGTCGCACTCGACCAGCGCCTCTTTCCCGTCGATGCGGGTGGCGGTGACCACGCCGTGGCCGGTGACGGTGTCCCCCGGGAAGACCATGACCCGGTTTTGGAAGCCCAGCTTGCGCAGGAAGGCGCGGGGTCCGGCCCAGTCCTGCACCTGCTGGGCCAGGAAGCCACCGAGCATCTGTCCGTCGAGGAAAGGCCCCTTGAACCCCTTTTCGCGGACGAAGTCGGCATCGTAGTGGATGCGGATGAAGTCCCAGGTGGAGGCGCCATAGGCCATCATCCGGGCCATGCTGATCTCTTTCCGAAGAGCGGGTAGCTCGTCGCCCACTTTGACGTCTTCAAAATAGCGGATCGGTGTCTCCAAGGGTCCACCTCCTCGGCTTGAACGTTGGGGTTCCCGCCGGCTACAGCCTACAGGCGATAGAACAGCGTCTCCAGGTTTCTGGCCAGCAACTCGTCCCGCTGGTTGTAGAATGAAGCCTCGATGATTTGAAAAACCATGTGCCCGGAACGGCCCGTCTTCTCGAACACGTCTTTGACCTTCCAGTGGGCGGTGATGATGTCATCGGGGTGAATGGGTTGGAAGAATTCGTAGTCGTTTCCGCCTCGCAACCGCCCAGCAAAATCCAACTCGCCGCGTCCGATAAAGTCCCCGCGTTCGTCGATATCGCTGTCCAGGTATTGCCAGGTATCGCAGATCAGGGTGGGCGGCGCCATAACATCCTTGAGACCGTGGCTCTTAGCGAACTCTCCATCGGTATACAGCGGGTTGAAGTCTTCGATGGACAGGGCATACATGCGAAAGGACGGCCGCCCCAGGGCATCCGGCGCCCGGTGGACAATTTCCTGTCCCACGCTGTTTTTCAGCTTGGCAAGAAGCTCGCTTCCGGAGTATTCGGCCATCTCTGCCTCCTCGTGGAAAGGTTGCTGCCGGGGACGATGACAAACCGGGGCGCGCGGCGCCGTTTCAAGCGCAGCCCTATCGGGGCCGCTCTGGTTTCCCTCGCCTACCGGTCTTTGAAATGAGGCTTGCGTTTCTCCAGAAAAGCGCTCAAAGCCTCCCGGTGGTCTTCGGTGCTATGGGTGAGGACCTCGACATGGGCCGCCTCCGCCAGGTGCTCCTCCAGGGTTTGGGACAAGCCCCGGAGCACCATCCCCTTGACCATGCGGTTGGGGATGGGAGGCTTCTCAGCGATGCGCCGGGCCATCGCCATCGTTTCTTCCTCCAGCCGCTCCGCCGGAACCACGTGGTTCAGCACCCCCAGGCGGTGGGCTTCCTTGGCTTCCAGCCAATCGCCGGTGTAGAGAAACTCGAGGGCCTTGTTGATTCCCATGGCCCGGTTGTACAGCCAGGTGGCCCCGGTATTGGAGACCAGGCCCATCTGGAGAAAAGCGTTCATGAACCGGGCGTGCTCGGAGCCGATGCGAATGTCGCAGGCCAGGACCCAGTCGAAGCCATCGCCGATGGCCAGGCCGTTGACCATGGCCATGGTGGGCTTTTCCATCTGGTGCAGGCCCAGGGTCACCCCCTGGGGGCCGGTTCGCATGAACTTCCAGGTCTCGTAGGGGCCGATGTGGCCCAGCAGGCTGTCGCCGCCCTGGCTCGCTTCTTTGATATCGGCGGAAGCGCAGAACGCGCGGCCGGCGCCGGTGAGCACTAGGACCCGGATGTCGGCGTCGCCGGCCACGTCCCGGAGCGCCACGTTCAACTCGTCGAACATCTGTTGGTTGATGGCGTTCAGCCGCTCCGGACGGTTGAGCGTCAGCTTGGCGACGTGCTCGGACTTTTCCAACAGAATAGTTTGGAACTCCATGGGCTTCACCTCGATGAATGGTGCGGGAACCGCGAAGCGAGACGGTGAACGTCCGGACTCTCGCGGGTTCTCAATACGGCGTCACCCCCGGGTCCCGCCCGTTTCCCTCATGCGGCTCTGCTGATTTTGGGACGAACGGGGGCCGCTGTCAACCGAGCCGATCCGTCCCGAAAGGTGGCCTGGCAAGCTTGTCCGAAGAAGGTACATTGCCGGGAGCGCGGTCTTGAGGTACTTTGTCGGGTAGAATAGCCTCGGGTATATCCTGAGTCGTCCCCCTTGCCGGGCAGGCTCAGCGCCCTATTCTTGCAACCATGATTGGTCTGGCAGGAGGAAGTTATGGCAGAGTTGAACTCAATGGCCGCGCCGGTTGGCGCGTTGCTGAAACAACACCAACAGACTTTGGCCGTGTCGGAATCGGCTTGCGGTGGCTTAATCTCGGCGTCCCTGCTGGCCGTGCCCGGGGCCTCGGCTTACTACCGCGGCGGAGCGGTCATCTATACCCGCGCCGCCCAGCGGGGATTGCTCCACGTACCCCATGATGCCATGGCTGGAATGCGAGCGAGTTCCGAACCCTACGCCTTGCTGAATGCCCGCACCATCCGTGAATCCCTCGGGACCACCTGGGGCTTGAGTGAAACCGGCGCCAGCGGCCCGACCGGGAACCGCTACGGAGATGCCGCGGGACATGCTTGCATCGCCGTCGTGGGACCGGTCGAGCGCGTCATCACTCTCGAAACCGGTGACGCGGACCGGGAGGCCAACATGTGGGCGTTTGCCGCGGCGGCACTGGAGTTGCTGGAGAGGTGCGTCAGGGAGTCCACCTGATTTTTCACGCCCTCCGAGACGGCGAACCCCAAGGCGTCTCCGGGGCTTGCCTTGCCGCATCTGCCGGCCGGTTCACGGAAAGCAAGATCGATCCGGGCAGCAAGGACAAAGCTTTCACCCTCATCCTAGCCTTCTCCCTGAGGGAGAAGGGATTTGTCTCCTCTCCCTCAGGGAGAGGATTAAGGTGAGGGGGTGATGTTGCAAACAGGGCCGGGCAGCCTGACTGACACCGAAATCCAGGGTGCGATCTCGTTACTAGTGCGACCGAGAAGGAGAGTATGCGTTCGCCCGTCCGTCAACTGTTGACGGCCTTTCAATTTCACGATATTCGGATGCTGTGGATTTCCACGGTATCCAACCAGCTTGGGCAAGGGATGCAGCACGTCGTCCTTGGCTGGCTGGTGTTTGATTTGACGGGCTCCAGCGGGATGGTAGGGGCGATATTCGCGGCTCGCGCGGCGCCCAACTTGCTCGTTGGTCTCATTGCCGGCTCCGTAACCGACCGGGTAGACCGGCGTACATTGATGCGCGTCGCGGTGTGGGGCATGGGGCTGGCCTCCCTGGGGGCAGGTCTCTTATTGACCACCGGGAATTTGGCCATTTGGCAACTGATGCTGTTCACCTTCTCGCTGGGAACCTTTCAGGCTTTCTACATGACGGCCCGGCAGGTCTATGTGTACGACGTGGTGGGAGCCAGTGGAGCGATAAACGCCATCTCCCTGATCAGCTTGGGTCAGCGGGTAGGCCAGGTAATCGGCGCATTGCTGGCTGGGGCCCTCATCTACTGGCAGGGGGCCGGCGGTCCTTTCTTGGCCATGAGCTTGGGATACGGGATCGGGGCGTGGGTTCTTTACACACTGCGTACCGCCGGCAGCTCGGCTCCCCTGGAGCGCGAACCCATAGGTGAGAATGTCCTCAACTATTTCAGGGCACTCAGGACCAACCGGGTCATGTTGAGCTTGATGGTTTCGACGGCCGCAACCGAAATCTTCGGGTTTTCCCATCAGGTTATGCTGCCGATTCTGGCCAAGGATGTGTTGCAGGTGAGTGCCGTGGGACTGGGAGTGCTCACCGCCTTTCGATTTGGCGGCGGCGCCATCGGGGTTGTGGCCCTGGCTGCGCTGGGAGAGGTCCGCCGCCGGGGCGTGCTGTTGCTGTCGGCCGTGGCCCTATTCGGAGCCGGCCAGGTGCTTTTGGGCCAAGCCTTCAGTTTCTGGGTTGCCCTGCTGTTTGTCGCGTTTGCCAATGCGATGGCTTCGATAGCGGACGTGCTCCACCAGAGTTTGCTCCAGCTCAGCGTTTCCAACGAGCAACGAGGCCGGGCGATGGGCTCCTGGATCGTGGGAATCGGCACCGCCCCGGTGGGCCATTTGCAGATTGGCTATCTGGCGGAGGCCACCAACGCCCGGATAGCCCTGCTGGTCAACGGTGTTACGCTGGCGGTTCTGGCCCTGACTCTAGGGGTGCTGCTGCCCCGGTTGCGTCGCCTGTAGCTTGGGCCGGCGTGGCGGTTGCGCTCCAACTTCACCCGTCAGGAAATTGGGCGGCGGCCACCGGTCCATCGGGGCGCCGGCCGCCGGGCTGAAGAAGCGCATCGTGGATCATCCCGAGCCGCCCCCAACTCCGGGCGCGGTTGTGGATGGGCCTGGACATGGCCCGAGAGAGGTACTTCCGTAGTAGGGTAAATCAAAAGTGGGCTCCGCCAGAATCGCGGAATGGGCACCGCCCTGTAGGTTGGCCTGGCGGGGGCGGAACCGGGGCTTGCCCCGTCCCCACCGCCCTGGTTCCGAACCTTATACTGGATACGGCCGGGCCGGTGCCCGGGAGCCGCGCGCTCAGCCCAGGCCGTGCTCCACCCTTTTTATGTGATGAAGCTGCTGCTCTTCGCTCAGCATCACGAAGTAGGCGGACCAGCCCCCCATGCGAACTCGCAGGTGCCGGTACTTCTCCGGCTCTTTCATGGCCTGTTTCAGCTCTTCAACGTCGGTCACGGTCAGGGTGAGCATGTTGCCGCCCATGTCGACGAACGCCTTGATCAGTCCGGCCAGACGTTGGGTGCCGGCTTCACCCGTCAGGCTGTTGGACGACAGGCGCAGGTCCAGGGGTGCGCCGGTCGCCAGGTCCGCGACGCGCATCTTCAGGTAGGAATTGATTGCCGAGGTGGGCCCGGAAACGTCCGTTCCGCAAACGGGAGAAAAGTTGGACGCTATCACCTCTCCGTGGTGACGGCCGTCCGGCGTGGCCCCCACCTCCTTGCCGATCATGGCGTACCAGGAGAAGGTGCCCACTGCGGGCGGGAAGATCAACTCGGGATACCGCGCCGCATGCTGCCGGGTCCGTTCCACGAAGTAGTCCATCATCTCCACGCCGATGCTGTCCGCGTCGCCGTTGTCGTTGGCGAACTTGGGGGCGCGGGCAATCAGGCGCCGGCGCAGGTTCTCATAACCATCCCAGTCGGCGGCCGTGGCGGCCATCAGTTCGTCCATAGTGACGCTCTGGTCCTCGAACACCAGCTTCTTGATGGCGGCCATGGCGTCTATCGCGTTGGCGACGGCTTCGCCCATGACGTGCCAGATGGTGTAGCGGGGGCCGCCCCGGATGACGTCTTTCTCGTTCTCCAGGCAATCGAGGGTGAGTGCCGATAGGAACGGATTGGAGCTGTACTTTCCGTGGTTGCTGTGCTCCAGCGTACCGTTCTCGATAGCGCCGCCGATGTAGTCGATGCCCAAACCCAACTGGGTGTCCAACTGGTTCTTCCAGGCGCCCATCAGCTCTGAAAAGCCCTTGAAATCCCGGGGGTCGCCGGTGTCCGGCCCCAACTGGCCGTGAACGCTGGAATTTCCCCGGTTCAGAGCCATCTCAACGAAGAGCAGGAAGTTAATCCCGCGAATCAGCTCCTGATCGGACTTGCCCTCGATCATGGTCTCCCAGCAGTTGGAGTTGGCGTAGCCGCGGGCGTCCTCCCGGGGCACTCCCAGGTCGATATATGCCTGAATGATGGTGTCGTCGTTGTTGACGAAGGGCATGCCGCCGCCGCTCTTCAAGACCTCCGCCACCCTGGTGACCAGCTTGCCCGGCGAGCCCTGGTGCAGCCGCACGGTGACGACCGGGCTGGTGAAGGCGAACTTTTCGAGGGCGTTCAGGCACAGATGGGTGATCTCGTTGGTGCCGTCTGACCCATCGGGCCGGATGCCGCTCAGGAGGATGTTCTGGCCGAAGTGGTTGATCGCGTCGGCCGCGTCGGTGGCGTAGCGGAACCGCTGCCGGTGGCCGACCAGGTATTTCGTCGGGCCCTTGTCCACTACCAGGCCGGCCGCCTTGTCGGAGGACCCGGTTAACGGGCTCGACAGCTTTGCTCCGTTGTACCCGCCGGTATCTGGGTCACCATCGGTTTGGTCGACGTAGAAGTTCTCGCGGCAGATCTGGGCCCGGTCGTTGAACCGCAGCCAGAGGCAGTCCATGAGTTCTTGGGCCTCGTCGAGGGTGATCGTCCCCGCGTCCAGGTCTCTCTCCAACGCCCCGTGGAGGAACTGGTCCATGCGGCCACAGGAGATGTTGGTCTGGGTGGAAAAGAACGCGTAGTGGATGAACCAGAAGGATTGGACCGCCTCATGGAACGTGCGGGCGGAGTGTTCGGGAACCCAGCGGCAGACCTCGGCGATCTTGCGAAGCTCGGCACTTCGCTCGGGGGTCCCGGCGCCGGTGGAAAGCTCCTCGGCCAGATCGGCGTATCGATGGGCCATGGCGACGACCGCGCCACTTTGCAGGCGCATCGCCTCGAGCCAGGTCAGCGTCTCGTCGCGCTCCGCCGACTGGGGACGGCCGGCCACATCGGCGGCCTTGCGGTCGATTCCGGCAATGATCCCGGAGAGTCCTTGGTCCAGCACTTCGTAGTAGTAGGGCGTCTTGTGCCCGAGCTGGGCGGAGATCCGCGAGCCCTCGGCGCCGGCCCTGTCGTGTTCTTCTTCGGTCGCGTAGCTGGGCATCTGTGTCCGGACGATGATGCCGTCCAGTACGGTGTTGCCGACGATCAGGTCATCTTCTTCGATGGTGATGGGCATTCGCCGGAGCGCCATCTCGAATGCTTTGGCGCGGCGCACTTCCAGGGGCAGATGCGCGGTGGAGTCATCGATGATAGAGAGGCCGGACCCCCAGCTGATCTGCTTGCGGGTCATCCGCTCTTGGACCACGGCCAAGAGCCGGCCGGCCTTGCTGCCCCGCGAGCGAAGTCCGGCGTCCATCGCCATCAGCGTCCGGTCTGTCTTCCGGGCATCCCTAACCGATGTAGTTGCCATTACGACGGTCTCCTTCTGTAACGAGCGGGTCTGTTTCCATCAAAAAGCCACTGGTAAATGGTCGTTACGGCCGCTAGGCCGGCTATCCGCCTACCTGGACCTGGAGTCCCTCCCGGCGGCACAGGTCCGCCAGGGAGGCCATGTGTTCCCCGGTCTGAGTCTCTTTGGCCCGGAGCGAGTAGGAGCGGCCGATCCACTCATACTTGGCCCCCGCAGCGCCATTGTAGGGCAAGAGCACGATCCTGTCGACGCCGATTCCGGCGCCAAATCTGGCGATGGACCGGATTTGCTCCTTGCCGTCGTTTATGCCGGGGATGCACGGCACCCGGATTTGAATCTCGTGGCCCGAAGCGGCAAGCTGCTCCAGGTTTCGCAGAATCAGGTCGTTGGGCACCCCGGCGTGGCGACGGTGGGAGGCGGAGTCGATGAACTTCAAATCGTACAGAAGCAGGTCGGCGACGCTTGCCAGTTCCGCCATCGCCTCCCAGCGGGCGTAGCCGGTGGTCTCCAGCGCGGTGTGGATGCCACGCTCCTTGCAGGCCAGCAGAAAGTTATAGGAGAACTCCGGCTGCCTTGCGGGCTCACCGCCGCTCAGCGTGACCCCGCCCCCCGAGCTTCGGAAGTAAGGGAGGTCCCGCTCGACCTCCAACGCCAGTTCGCCGACTGTGATCGGCGTGCCCGCCAACCTGAGGGCGCCGGGGTAGCACACCTCCACGCACTTTCCGCACGCGGTACATCTGCTACGGTCCAGGACCGCCGCTTCCTGTCCTCCGTGCCTGCCGCTGGTCAGCGCACCTTCCGGGCAGACCTCCAGGCACAGCCAGCAGCCGGTACACCGCTGGACCTGGTACAGGATATCGGGATGATTGAGCTGGGACTCGGGGCTATGACACCACACGCAGGCCAGCGGGCAGCCCTTCAGGAATACGGCGGTGCGTATTCCGGGGCCGTCGTGGGAGGCGAATTTGTCGACGTCGAGCAGCAGCCCTTGGATTGTCAGGTCGGCGCTGCGGGAGGCGACGCTCCTCTCAGGGACGGACATAGTTTCTCCGAATGTGATCGGGATTTGTAACTAGTGTACCCGATGGCTTCGGTGCGGTCCCGTTCTTGTACCACGGGTAATCCAAGCTTTGCACGCTTTTGGCTAGTGTTCCATCCCCTTCGGGCAATACTTGTCTCCTTCCTCTCTGGTGATCCGGCCGCAGGCCATCAGCCACATGCGGGATATCTCGGGGCCCATGAAACTGAAGGTGCTCTTGAGTTCTTTCCTCAGGTTCGGATAGGTACTCCCCGGAAGTATGTCGTAGAACCAGGTGCAGAAGCGGCCGTGTTTGGCCTGCAGGTCCCGGATGGTGCGGGCGTTCTTAACAGTAGCCTGAATCTTCAGCCGGTTCCGGATGATGCCGGCGTCATGCATCAGGGCCTCGATAACCTCCGGCCCCATGGCGGCAACAGCGTCGATGTCCCAGTCGGCGAAGGCCGCCCGGAAGCCGTCTCTTTTGTCCAGGACCATCTTCCAGTTCAGACCGGCCTGGAACACTTGTAGGCTCATGATTTCAAATAGGGCGTTGTCCTCATCGACCCGATTTCCCCAGATGGTGTTGGAGTACCAATCGGACAAGGGGTCGTGGGGCGGTTCATGGGGCATGCGATACCTCTCAATCTGGGTTGGTCTTGGTCCGTTCTATTCTGCGACAGGCGTAGGGTGTTGGCGATGGCTGGATTCCGGCCTTCGCCGGGATGACGGAGGGGCTTCGCCGGTCTGCGGGCCGGGTAACAAGCCATTTGCGAGACTCTAGGTCTAGGCACACTCCTCATCATCGTCTTTCCGGCGAAGGCCGGAATCCAGGGAGACAAGACTGGATCCCGGCCTTCGCCGGGATGACGGAGGGGCTTCACCGGTCTACGGGCCGGGTATCAAGCCATTTGCGAGACTCCGGACTATCGCATCTTCCACACGGGCCGGCGTTTTTCCACGAATGCCCCGGCCGCTTCCTTCCGGTCTTCGGTGCGGAGAATCGCTTCTTGAAGGGGCTCCGCGAGCTTGGCGGCGAATTCCAGGGGCAGGTCACGGGTCTGCGAGACGGCCTGCTTGATGTACTGTATGGCCAGGGGCGAGCAGAGCAGAATCTCCTGGGCGATCCGGTCTGCCTCCTCGAAAAGGGCGTCACGGTCGGGCACCACGCTCTGGATCAGGCCGATGCGGTAGGCTCGGTCCGCGTCGATATGGGTGCCGGTCAGTTGGATGTAGAGAGCCTCGCCCAGGGCGATGGTCCGTGACAGGTAGAGGAGGCCAAAATTGGCCAGCCCTCCGGCGTTCCGGGGCTCCGGCAGTCCAAGGGCCGACTTCTGGGTGGCGATGCGTATGTCGCACTGAAGGGCCAGCTCCAGTCCTCCACCCAGGCAGTATCCGTCGATGGCGGCGATGACCGGCTTCCACAGGTTGATGCTGCGGAAGGGCCAGATGGGGAAATTATGGACGGTGCCGCCCTGCTCCGCCACGTTCCGCTCTTTCAGGTCAGCCCCGGCGGAGAAGGCCCGGCCACCCTCGCCGGAGACTATGGCGACCAGGAGTTCATTGTCGTCTCGGAACTCGAGCAGGATTTCTTGCAAGCATGTCTTCAGGCCGGTGCTTATGGCGTTCAGCACGTGGGGCCGGTCCAGGGTTATGTAGGCGATCTGTCCCCGTTTCTCGAATCTCACCGGGGCTTTTTCGGTGGTCATTAACTGCTCCTTTAAGCGTTCATTGAATCAGGAAGTCCAAAATAACCTCAATCCTTTCCCGTTAAGGGGGAGGATTGAGGCAAGGGGTATCGCCCCTGGTTTGAGGACTCACCTGACCCGGGTTGGGATATCCGAAGTGCCGCGCTCCTAGGCCACGGCACGTCCCTCTCTCATGCTTTTTATGTCGTCCTTGCCGTAGCCCAGCCCCTCCAGGATGGCGTCGGTGTCCGCGCCGACCAGTGGAGCCGGGTCGAACTTGGCCCGGCCCGGCGTCTTCGAGAAGCCGATGGGGACCCCGACCTGGCGGATCTTGCCCAGCTCCGGGTCGTCGATCTCGACCACCATTCCCCGGTGCTGAATTTGAAGGTCGTTCAGCGCCTCGTCGATCGTGTACACCTTGCCGATGCAGATGTTGTGGTCCTTCAAAAGCTCCCACCATTCGTCCCTGGTGCGCGTGCGCATGATCCCCTCCACCTCCCGGTGTACCGCGTCCCACTCTTCGGTGGGAGGCTCGGTCTGGTGTTTGGCCTCTCGCTTCCAGGGCAGGAGGTCCTCCCGGCCGATCACCCGGCAGAAGTTCTCCCAGAAGTGGTGCTCGATGCACCCGAGGGTGAACCATTTCCCGTCCTTGGTCTCGTAGGCGCTGTAATAGGGATACGAGCCGGAAGAGGAAGACTCGCCCCGTTTGGGGCCCACGCCGTACAGCATGTGGCCGGAAAGGGCGGCGGACCCGCTCATGATGCTGGTCACGCCGTAGACGTAGGACACGTCCAGGTGCTGGCCCTCGCCGGTGGTTTGCCGGGCCAGCAACGCCGTGACGATGCCGATGACTCCGTGCAGCGACGCCGACGAAAGGTCGGCGATGAGGTTGAGCGGCTCCATGGGCGGCCCGCCTCTCATGCCCAACACGTCCAGGACGCCGGACATGGCCATGTAGTTGATGTCGTGGCCCGGCAGTTCCGCGTACGGCCCCGTTTGGCCGTATCCGCTGAGCGAGCAGTAGACCAATCGGGGGTTGATGGCCTGGATCGTCTCATAGTCGACGCGCAGGCGCTTGGCGACGCCGGGCCGGTAGCCCTCGACTATTACGTCGCAGGTGGCAGCGATCTTGTGTAACACCTCCTGGCTGGAAGGTTGGCTCAGGTCCAGGACGATGCTCTTCTTGTTGCGGTCCAGGGTCTGCCGCCGGACTCTCTGTTCCTTGCTACTTCCCGGCGTCCCCCGTTTGGGGTCCGCGGGTGCGTCAATCTTGATTACCTCGGCCCCCATGTCCGCCAGTAGCCTGCTGCAGAAGGCCCCGGGCCCCTGGCGCGTCAGTTCCAGAATTCGAATTCCCTCCAATGGCGTTGGCATGTCTCTCCTCCTTGGCTGATATACCCTATCGCAAACCGCCGGGGCGCCCCCTGGGAACGATTGTCGACGAGGGGAATGGTAGTAGGAGTGAGGGTTGGCGTCAACCGGCGGGGGGGCTGGGCAGCCTGGGGGGCGGTGGTGGTGGACAGTCAGGCCGAGGGAAATTATCTACATTAGAGGCCCTACATGGATTATGCTCTTCAAGATGTTATTATCGAGATATTCAGGACTAACCGGCGACCCATCAGTGAAAAGATTCAACGTGTGGCACACGAGAGATGAATTCTAGCAAATGGAGGCGATGGGTTCGAAGGCAATGGCCGCGGACCTACGAATGGCAGGCGACTGCGTTCTACTGGGCTGTCACACGCCAATGGAGGGCCAAAGAATTCCAGACCCAGAAACTCCAATATTCTGCAATTGCCTGGCTTCGGACTCGCAAGGAATCCACGTTGCTGCTCCTTCAAATATTTCAGACCGTCTTCGGCCAAGTTTTGCTTGCAACCGCCTTGGTTGTTGGCCTGGAGGTCCTCGAGTCGTTTCTTCTGAATCGAGGCGGACTCGTTCCAGGTCTTTCCGCCGCTCACGAACGACTGGGCTTGCAATTGAGGGGATCCTCTTACACCAGTATTCTCGTGGCACTAGCACAGATTTCCGGAATATTCCTCGGACTCTACTTCACAGCAGTCAGCATCGTTGCCAGTACCGTTTATGCCCGGGTCTCCACTGACGTCCGTGCTCTATTGGTGCGCGAAAAAGTTGGCGACCTTTACATCAAATTGGTCGCGCTACTTGGGGCGTTAGCGGTTCTGGTGCTGGCGAAAAACTCGCTGGGATTCGCCCCAAACGTGTTAGACCTCGGTCTCATTACCATCCTCGGTGTAAGTGCCATTCTCAGCTTCGTAATCCTTGGTAGGCGAATCTTTGACTTCTTTGACCCCACAAGGCTCGTGCCTGTTGGCAACCAGCACAAATGGGACAGTTTGGGACCCGAGAGATCAGAGGTGTGGAAGAGCTTGGGTGAGCTGCCTGAGGGTCCGGTTATGAAGTCTTCGCCTATCGATCGTTTGAGCCTTCACCTCCTTTCTGCGCTGT
>JASLXV010000063.1:0-5195 GCA_030740155.1 Dehalococcoidia bacterium
ACAGCGCAGAAAGGAGGTGAAGGCTCAAACGATCGATAGGCGAAGACTTCATAACCGGACCCTCAGGCAGCTCACCCAAGCTCTTCCACACCTCTGATCTCTCGGGTCCCAAACTGTCCCATTTGTGCTGGTTGCCAACAGCCCCTGTAGGGCGCGGGGTAGGATCATCGCTCGCACGAAACTCGTCGGCTCGTCCCTCGAGGCCAACGCCAGAACGGGGTCGGTGCCCCGCTCGAACCAAGGCTCACCCGGCTGCCGCGAAAATGCCTCATCATCGACGCGAATCTCGATTGTTCCCCGTAACAGGCACCGTATCCCCGGTCCCGCATGGGTGTGGGTGTAGGCGATCCCTCCTGGTGGAAAATCCACCCGGTCGCAGCGCATCAGGTACTGACTCGTGGGATCCAGTTCAATGTCGCTCATCAGCAGCGGACGCGACGTGACTCCGGGGCCGGAGAGGACGCCATCGTCGCTGACGGGCGTCCGCACCAGCTCCCAGCGCCAGAGATGGGCCCTTTCCGCACGCGCCAACACAGTGCAGGAATCGGCCCCGAACCAAGCGCTATTAGCCGCGAACGTGCTGGCCTGCCAGTCGGCAGAGACCAGCGCCGTCCCCTCGACGACGTAGACCACCCGGCGTCGAGGCGGCAGCGTCACGCTCTCCGCCGCAGTCAGGATGTCCTCGAACAACCGTAGGGCGTAACCACTCATAACCGCTCCTCGTCGCCGTAAACCGTGCAAGCTAGAATATATATTAAGACCCGCGCCAATCCAAGTATTGCCGCCGCACCCGGCGGTCCAAGTCGTAGTGCTGCCGTTCACGCCGCCCCTGATACGACGAATGCGGCCACCGGAACACCTGAGGTAGCGATGAAGACTGGGTACGTTGGCCGCCAACCAGATATGGGGTTAGAGTTTCGGTCGGCCGGGATGCTTAGTGGGTCAGTTCGCCGGGTTCTGCTTCCGGCTTTGGCCTGCCGGAGCCAATGATTGAGGCCGGGGTTAGCCCGCTCCAGGATGGGCTTGTACGGTTGCTCTGATTCTAGGAGCAGGACTCTCGCTCAACTACCTGTCCAGTTTTCCGGGCTCATCTCATACAACTGCTATTGCTCTACGGCCCGGGTTCCAGCGGCCAACCGAACACCCTCGCGATGCCAATTAGAGTCTCTAATCTGAGGAGGCTCCCAGTGGCAGAATTCGTCATGATAATGGCCCCCTGACCGGTCTCAGGATACGCCCACACGATGGCTGTGGATCCGAAAGTACTGCCTGTGTGCACCATGCTGAGATCCTTCCCCTCGCCTGATAGTTGGATTCCAAGACCTGCCGAGTCAGCCAGAGGATTCTGGGGGATTCCGATCTGCGCCGAGAACATCTCAGATGTCATGGCGCGGTCGAGGACCTGTTGCGACTTGCCGCGATAGCTGTCCATCAATTCAATGACGAAACGAGCCATGTCGGAAGGCGTGGTCCACAACCCACCTGCCGCAAGCAGCGGTATGTGAAGCCGATCTCCTGGGACCGCTTCCCCTAAATGATCGTGCTCGATCGCAGCCCTTGCACGCAAGTCGGGCGGTAACGGCTGGTCATAGGTGCTTGAGGTCATCCCGAGTGGTCCGAGTATCGTTTCCTGCATGAACGTGGGGAACGGCTTCCCGGTAACGTCCCGAATGAGAAGTTCCAGAATGGCGTAATCAGCATTGGAGTACCGATACTGCGATCCAGGGACGGCAGTGACGCGCGTCAGCCCGTCCACATCGATACCGGGCTCAGCATCAAGAAGTTGCTGGAGCGTGACCGAGGGAGCAACGCCTCCGGGCGTGAAGTACTCTGGCACGGCATCGCCTGAAGAACGATTGGTGAAGCCATACTCCAATCCTCCGCTATGACTGAGCAGTCGGCGTAGCGTGACCTTCTCCTGCTGCGTGAATTCACCATCCGGGATATGCCAAGAACTAAGTTTGTCGTTGACGTCTTCGTCGAGCGCCAAAAGTCCTCGCTTCACTAAATTTAGCGACCCGGCAGCGGAAACCATCTTAGCGGTCGAACCCGCATGTAAGAGGGTCATCGACGTGACGCGGGTGTCACCGCCTGACCTGAGAGTCCCGTGCCCTTCGGCCCAGGCGACTTCATGACCCTCGATAACGGCGAAGCTGACACCCGGGACACCGCAGTGCCGCATACGATCAGCCAGTTCTGCCCCTTCGTTCCAATGTGGTTGACCGTCCTCTCCGATGAAATGCAGTTGACCGTCTTCTCCAAAAGGCACGATTCCGCTCACAATCCGTTGAATCCTAGCACTCATATTGGCATCATCGCCGGGCTGGATCTGGACTGATGGCGAGGGAGTAGGGAGAGTACGGGCTTGTGCTTCCGGTGTCGCTCCGGCCGCCGGTGTCACCGTAGGGCTTGGCGATGGCCGAGCAGGAGCCGTCGTCGGCGCAATAGTTGGGGGGAAATTAGGGGCCGTGGGGGGTCCCATCGGAATCGCTGCCGCAGGCCACAGTCACCAACAGAACCACAGCCAATAAAATGGCTAGCAATAGCCTCACCGCTTCCGGCACCGCAGTGTTCACGGTCTCTTCTCCATTGGACGAATAGTAGCAGACTCGTATTCGGGCCATTTCCGCACATCACATCCAGAACCCAGCCACTCTTCCAAAGATAGCCCGAACCTCATGCGGCGTAATCCCCAGAATATGCGCCTCTTCTGTCGAGAATAGGCCCGACTCGACGGTCGGCCTTTCTACCCAGGAACCATAGCACTTTGGGAGTACCAGGGGTTGGATTCCACCGGTACCGATCGCTTCAGGCAGCTCTGGCGGGATTCCTGAAGCCAGTACTAACGCGAAGCCAACAGAACCTCGGCAGCCGTGGCCGTGCTAATCTTCGACCGGGACACATCTGCTCCTTGCTGGGAGTACTTTACCTTCGCTCCAGGAACTCACGCCACATACCCTCTTTCGGGTCTTCTTACCCCCGATTGTCCCATTATCGCTGACGGTCTCCCCAGGTGCCTTTCGTGTTGAGTAGGGTGGTAGAATCTACTTCTCCATGCATCACATCCCATCTGCCGTCTTGTGGCTCCACCAGACAACCTCGTCCCGGCTGTACTGCTTGAACGGCGTCTGGTGCTCCTTGGAGTAATCGGCCGGTGTGCCGTGTGTGTCTCGGTAGGCTACAGTGCCGGGTGGCCTCTATGGGGCTCTCAGAGCCGTTTCGGACAGGTTTCCCGTTGCCGTTTGCCACAGGGAGCTTTAGCTAGCTTGCTAGAGAAACCGGGTCCCGCGGGGGCCATCATCGACATGATAGACGGTACTGTCTGCCGACTTGTTAATCGATGGCGCGGGTCGTGAAACCGGACAGGTGTATCATGAGACCGGCAGATGAACAGGTCTTACGTTTCTTGCCAGGATAGTGGAAGAGCCTACATGCAGGATAATTCATCGGCCTCCAGCGATTCCAGAGCACGTCCCAACGTCTTCTACGGCTGGTGGATTGTGGCGGCGGGCGGTATCCTCAATGCCTTGGCGGGAGGCACCTACCACTCCGGCCTCTCAGTGTATTTCCTTCCCGTGACCCGTGACCTCGGCTTGAACCGGGCGGCAACCTCACTGGCCTATGGGCTCGCCCGTCTGGAAGGCGGGATCGTTGGGCCGCTGGCCGGATATCTGGTGGACCGGCTGGGCCCTAGGACGATCATAACTATCGGCGGGTTGCTCGCCGGTCTGGGGTTCTTTCTGCTGGCCCTGACTCCCAACTTTACTACCTTCCTCTTGGTATACGTTGGAGTGCTTGCCCTGGGCGTGCACATGGGATTCAACAATGGGATTATGGCCGCGGTCAACCAATGGTTCATTCGACGCAGCGGCCTGGCTATGTCAATAACTACCCTGAGTATTGCGGTCGGCGGTGCCGTTGTCACCCCGGCGATCGCCTTCATGGTATTGCATTGGGGTTGGAGGCCAGCCGCGGTAATGTCGGGAGCGGTCATAATCGCGGCAGTGGTTCCCCTGTCCTTTGTGTTTCGCCGCTCACCGGAGAGCATAGGCTTGCTGCCTGACGGAGACCGGGAACCTCAAAGTGCTCGCGGGAGTCAATCCGGCACAGGGTCGCCGCGGTTCGGCCGCTACTATACAGCGGTCGATTTTACGGCGAAGGAGGCGCTCAGAACGCCGACTTATTGGCTCTTGGCAGCCGCCACGGGCCTGCGAATTGCAGCACCCACTGGGGTGTTCGTTCATCTGGTCCCCCTGATGGTATGGAAAGGGCAATCGGAGGCTACTGGAGTGTTCGTGGTGTCATTCGTAGCCTTCACTTCGATCCCGCTAAGGGTTCTTCTCGGCTGGATGGGTGACAAATGGGCCAAGCAGAAGATTGTCGGCATCACGGTGCTGTTGGGATCTGCCAGTCTGGCCGTTCTCCTCCTCAGTGGGGAAGACCTGTGGCAACTGCTACTCTTCGCCACGCTATTCGCCTTCTCCGAAGGGGTGGATGGCCTATCCTGGTCACTTATCGGGGACCTCTTTGGCCGAAGCAGCTTTGCCACCCTTCGGGGTGGGGTCATGGCCGTTTCCAGCTTCATGTCCATGGGAATGCCTGTGTTCGCGGGGTGGATATACGATACTTCCGGCAGCTATTACTGGGCTCTCATCCCCATGATGGGTATGTATTTGGTGGCGGCCCTGCTGTGGTGGCAACTCCCAAGGCCTAGGCCCCCCAGGCGAGTGTTGGACTCCACATTGGCAAACGCCTCCGCAGGCCATTGAATCTCTCATATCGCTACGGAAGGATTCGACCCGACCTACTGTCAACCTGGTCCCACCTCACCGTGACCACCGCTTCGTCCTCCAGCACCACGTGGTAGCCTGGGGCGAACTCGTCAGGGAAATCCACGGTCCGCTGGAACACGGCGCTGTCAACAGCGCCCAAGCGCCCTTCGTAACGCCCTGAGAGGATGACGACCGGGTCGCCCCGCTTGAACCGGTAGTAGTGGCCCATGAAAGGACAATAGCGGACGGTCACGCTGCCAGGTAACGGGTCGATGTCACAACATGCTACACATCAACGCCCTCTGCGGGGAGGCCTGTTTCGCAAGTCCCAGACTAGATCAACACCGGCCCGTCAATCTCGGCGTTAGCATCTTGGCCTGTTTCCTCAAAAGCCGGATCTCCGCCGTGCGCTTTCCAGCCCTC
>JASLXV010000064.1:0-17974 GCA_030740155.1 Dehalococcoidia bacterium
ACAGCGCAGAAAGGAGGTGAAGGCTCAAACGATCGATAGGCGAAGACTTCATAACCGGACCCTCAGGCAGCTCACCCAAGCTCTTCCACACCTCTGATCTCTCGGGTCCCAAACTGTCCCATTTGTGCTGGTTGCCAACAATGGCGCGCACCCCCACTGTAACCCGAGACCAAGTACCCGAGAAGTACCGTGAAGCCTTCGACCATGAAGTGGCCATTAGCCGAGGCAACATGGAAAACGGACCGGGATCGGTGATGATCAACAGCCCCGAGATGCGAAAACGCGCCAATCACCTGGTCTTTTACTTCAGGGAGCAGTCGGAACTGCCGCAGAAGATTCAAGAGATGGCGATGATCTTGACCGCGAGGGCCAAGGACTGCCAATACATTTGGTTCGCCCACGCCGCCAGGGCTCGTCAACAGGGAATCAGCAACGAGTTCGCGGACGCGCTCCGGGACAAAAAGCCCCTGCCCAAACTGCCACCCGACGAACAGATCGTCGTGGACTACGCAACCGAACTGTTCACCACCAACCGGGTCAGCCAGGGGACGTTTCAAGCCGCTCTGGACCATTTCGGAGCCCTGCTACTGACGGAGTTGACCACTATGATGGGGTACTACTCCCTGCTCGCCCTGAACGTCAACGCCTTCGAGGTCGACGTTCCTGAAGGGGGCGAGAAGCCACTGGTGGTTTAGGAAACAGGGTCTAACCGTATACGGAACCGGTAGACCAAGGCTGCGGCGCCCCGGCGGCCATCACAATTGGGACCCGGCAGGACCCCGGGGAGTCAGGGGTGTGGATGCCGGCCGGCCCTCCCCATGACCGGGGCGCCGGCATCAAGCGGGAATTTACCTGCCGCCCGATGCCGGGCCAATTCTCCGTCTAATTTAGCCCTTCCTCGCCCATCCATTGTGGCGAGCGCTTCTCCACGAAGGCTCGCATCCCCTCGAGCCGGTCGGGGGAATTCACCTGTCGGTCCACCCAGAAGTAGCTATTGTTCATGGCCGCTTCCAGAGGCAGGTCGAGCCCGGTCGTCGCCGCCTGCTTGCTGCCACGGACCGACATGGGCGCGCACTCCATTACTTCATTGGCCCATCGCTCCGCGGTGGCCAGCAGGTCCGCCAGGGGTACTACCTCGTTGGCCAGACCCAGGCGGTAGGCGTCCTGCGCCGAAAGGCGCTTGCCGGTCAGCATCATTCCCATGGCCACCTTCATGGGAACCTGGCGGGGGAGACGGTGCATCCCGCCGGCGCCCGCCGTCAGGCCCACTCGCGGCTCCGGCAGGCCAAACTCGGCGTGGTCGGCGGCGATGATGATGTCGCACGCCAGAGCCAGCTCGAAGCCACCTCCCAGGGCGAAGCCGTTGACCGCGGCGATCACCGGTTTCCACAGCTTGAACCGGGGATTCGTGAACCCGCCAAAGCCTCCTAGCGGCGGCAATGGCGGCCGTTCCCCCGAAAGGGCCAATTCGGTCGAGAACTTCAGGTCGTTACCCGCGCTGAATGCCTTTTCTCCTGCTCCGGTGATTATGGCAACCCGGAGATTAGGGTCGGAGTCGAAGTCCTCCCAAACCTTGAACATCTCGTGGTGGGCAAGCACGTGCAAGGCGTTTCGCACCTCCGGCCGGTTGATCGTCACCCAGGCGATGTGGCCTCGTTTCTCGTACTTGACGTATTTAAGATCCATTCTTCGCCTCCTTCATATGCAAGTCGCAGCCTGGTTGAGAGCAGTCCGAAGGCGCGGTGGTTGTTCAATCCGCGTGCGGCGGGCCGCCACTCCGAAAGCATTATACTTCGTCCCACCGGCAACGGAAACAAAATAAGATGTAGGGCGCGGCCCCGTGAAGCCGCAAGCGGAATCCACGCCCTGAACGACGATTCTGTTTACAACTCAAGGGCTACGTTGTACTATACGCCAAGCAACAGGTAAGGAGTTGTGAGCCATGAGTCTCAGGGGCAAAGCTTGCATAATTGGCATCGGCGAGACGCCGCATCGGAGGAACTGGCCAGGTAGGACCGAGCGCGGCCTGTGCGCTGAGGCCGCTGCCATGGCCATCGCCGACGCCGGTCTCCGCAGAGAGGACATCGACGGCCTCATCACCTTCGGGGGTCCGACCTACCCCGGACCCATGGCAGAGTACATCGGAGTCCGCCCGATCCATTACCAGGCGGGCGTGAGCATGATGGGCTCGAGTTCCGGGGTGGCCCTCACAACGGCCGCGGCCGTGGTTCACTCCGGGATTGCCAAGTACATCCTCTGCGTGTTCGGTGGGGGGCGCGACGTCGCCTGGGACCGGCGCATGCTGGTCGTCGGGCCCAACACGCGCACCGAGTTCGAAGACCCCTACGGGATGGCTGCCGGGGCCAACACGATGTACGGGCTCCTCTACACCCGGCACATGCACGAGTACGGCACCAAACCCGAGCAGCTTGCCAAGTTGGCGGTGGACCAACGGTTCAACACGCTGAAGAACCCTCGCTCCGCGTTCGCCGCCGCCGGGCCCATCACTATCGACGATGTTCTCGCCTCCCGTTACGTAAACTACCCCCTGCACCTGCTGGAGTGCGTCATGCCGGTTGCCGGCGCCGCAGCCTACATCGTGGCCTCGCCGGACAACGCCAAAGCGTCTCCCAACCCTCGCGTCTTCGTCCTCGGGGCAGGCGTCCACGGGGGGTACGCGTCGAGCTGGACAAACCCCAGGATGACCACGGTGCCAGCGGCCATATCGGCCCGAAGCGCCTTCGAGATGTCCGGGTATAGCCCGAATGATATAGAGTTCGCTGAATTCTATGATTGATACACCATCCTCGCGGCCGTGAGCCTCGAAGATGCCGGATTCTGCAAGAAGGGTGAGATTGGTCCCTTCCTGGAGTCTACGGACCTGACTTACAACGGGACCTTCCCGGTCAACACCGATGGCGGCCAGCTCTCGTCGGGCCAGTTGAATCCCGCCGGGGCCAGCGGGTGCCAGCAGATCCTGGAGGCGTTCCGCCAGTTGACAGGCCGCGCCGCCGAAGAGGGGCGCCAGGTATCCAAACACGACTTGTGTATGATCAACACTTGAGGGGGACCTCCGGGACAGATGGTCTCGGCAGTTCTCGGCACCGAAGCCGCCCTCTAGGATGGATGACCATGACTAACCAATATGAAAAGCCGCTTCCTATCCCAGAGAACCCGGCGCCTACCCGGCCCTACTGGGAGGCGGCGAAACGGCACGAACTGGTACAGCCCCGCTGCAAGAGGTGCAACGACTTCTTCTGGTATCCCAGGGAGCAGTGCCCCAACTGCTTCTCCCAGGACCTGGAATGGGTGACCGTCAGCGGCAAGGGTAAGGTCTACGCCTACACCATCGTCTACCAGACGACGCACCCCGCCTTCCAGGATGATGCGCCCCACGTCCTGGCCGCCATCGACCTGGAGGAGGGCACCCGGCTGATTTCCAACGTGATAGGGTGCCCCGTTGAGGATGTCAAGATCGACATGCCGGTGACCGTTGTCTTCGACGACGTAACTCCGGAGTGGACGCTGCCCAAATTCAAGCCTGCTTAAAGCCGGTCCCAGTAGCCGGCAACCGGCACAGTTGGACTCTCTCTCCAAACCGTCATTCCGATAAGCGAAGCGACGAAGAATCTAGTGCGGGGTCCCGCCACGGGACCACCGATCTCCGTGAATCGCTCAACCTCCGGCGCTTAGGCGCCGTCCAGCATCGGGATAGCCGTTTTCATTGACACCATGTACCTCTTCCTTCAGTGTGGAGTTTGCCTTACATCGGAATTCCGCCGTTTGGCATGAACTCACTGGGAGGTCCGCCATGGGCATCGTTAACACGGTCCTTGGACCCATAGATTCCAGCGAACTGGGAGTCACCCTCAGCCACGAGCACATCGCCACGGGGTCGGCCGGAATGCACCGAACCTATCCCCAATTCTTCGACCGCGAGACCGTGATACGGGACGCCGTTGCAGCCTTGAAGGAGGCCCATGCCGAGGGGATTAGGTCCTACATCGAGCCCACCACCTTCGACATGGGCCGGGATATCGAGCTGATACAAGAGGTATCCAGACTGAGCGGCGTCCACATCGTCGCCGCCACCGGCAGCCACCAAGCCATACCCCGCGTCTTCCGCACCGCGTCTCCTGACGCCATCGCGCCTCTGTTTATCAAAGAGGTGGAAGAGGGCATCGAGGACACGGGCGTCAAAGCAGGAATCATCAAATCGGCCAGCGACAGAGGTGGCGTAACCGATCTGGAGGAGACCGTGCTTCGGGCCGTCGCCAGGGCCAGCAAGCACACCGGGGCGCCCGTCTTCACCCACACCTGGTCTCCCGACCGGGTGGGGGAGCAACAGGTCCGCATCCTCCAGGACGAAGGTATGGACATGAGCCGAGTCTACATTGGACACAGCAACGACACCCGGGACGTGGACTACATCGTCGGACTGCTCGAGACCGGGGTTTGGGTCGGCTTGGACCGGTTTCCCGGTGGCCGGTTCCCGGGCGTCCCACTCTGGCAAGAGCGCACCCAAATCGTCAAGCGACTGATCGATGAGGGCTGGGGTGGACGGATCATGCTGGGCCACGACTACTCCTTGCCCAGCGGCCAACCTACGCCGGAGATGCGGGAGCAGCGGGCCAAGTATCAACCGGAGGGGTACAGCTTCATATCACGGCATGTCCTGCCCTACTTGAAGGAGCTGGGAGTTACCGGCGACGCCATCCAACAGATCATGGTCGAGAACCCGCGCCGGTTTCTGGAAGGACCGGCCACCCGCTAGCAACGTTGGTCCGCCTGCCCGCCAGAAAGGGTGGCACTCTATCCCCAGGTATTCATTATGAGGCATTCGCGTTAGACACGGATTGTTTGGTGATTACAATCAACCTACCCCAAAGTCATGGTGGATACGATTGTCTGCCACACGAGGTAGCTTCCAGCGACGGCCTGTCGATGGGAGGCCCGGCACAACGTCCGACCCGCGTCGCATGAGATAGTTACCACGATGGCTCCAAGCGTCGGGCTTCGGGGACAAGTTCTTAGTTAAGCCGGCGGTTGATGTCCCCAACAACAACCCAAAAGGAGCGACTATATGCTTTTCATGATCACCCAGGTTCATACTCCTGAGGCTTGCCCCTTCGGCGAAGGGGGGGTTGGATATCCTCTTCAACAAGAATGCAAAAGGCATCACCCTGAAAGGGCGCTGGGGGGCCTGGGCCCACCACACCATCTGGTACCTCGTGGAGGCCGAAGACGCCGCGGCCATCCAGGGTTCCTTGGAGCCCGGGTTTAAGCGGTCCACGGCCACGGTCGAGCCTGTGGGAGATGCGTCCATCTAGCGGTGTCCGGCACGACAGGCTGATGCAGCCTCTTCCAACACCAGCAGGGTCTCGACAGTTCTTAGTGGGCTAGTTCCGCCTCCAAGAGGCATAGTTGGTCGACACTCTGCTGGTATAAGCTGTCCCCGGCGCCCAGGTCAAGACCACCGGCAACGTTGCTGAGGCCGGCCGGGGAGGGGGCGTCTTAGATCGAAGCCGGGCGTAGTGTGGCTGATGACCTCAGAGCGTGAAGCGTTCGCCGGGCTCGGCGAAACAACTAAACACGCTACGGCGGAGCCGGCCGCAGACCCGGAATCCGCGGGCCGGTCGAGATGGAGACCGGGCTGACACACCCGGACTTCGACTGACTTCCCCGTAACAACCGCGGGTGGCTCGCGAATCACGAACTGGGAAGCCGGCGATTGGCACGGGGCTGTCCACTACGAAACGCCCAGGGGGCTGAGCGATGGGACCAGGACAAGATGGCGGCAGGGAGCCCGGAGACATGGCCGCGGAACCGATGGCTGTCGCCTATGCCCGGTTCAGGCGAGATTACCCCGCGTACGAAACCACCACCTCGCTGGACGATCTGCGTGCCCGGGAGTACGGCCGCCTCGAAGAGCAGAATCAGCCGTACCTGGACTATACCGGTGGCGGGCTATACGCCGACTCCCAGTTGCAGGACCACCTGGGGCTGCTAAGGCAAGGGGTGTTAGGCAATCCCCACTCCACGAGCCCGGCGTCTGAGGCGAGCACCATTTTGGTGGATCGCGCCCGAAACTACGTTCTGGAGTATTTCAACGCATCACCCGAAGAGTACGTGGCCATCTTCACCCCCAACGCCACCGGGGCCATCAAGCTCGTGGGAGAATCGTACCCCTTCGGCCCGGGGGGGCAATACCTGCTGACCTTCGACAACCACAACTCGATCAACGGCATACGCGAGTTCGCCCGGGCCAAAGGGGCCAGCGTGACCTACGTCCCGGTGATGCCACCGGAACTCCGGCTGGATGAGAACAGACTGGCCGGTGGCCTGGGCGACGCTCAAGCGGGAAGCAACAACCTGTTCGCTTACCCAATACAATCCAACTTCTCCGGAGTTCAGCACCCGCTGGAGTGGATAGCCGAGGCCCAAGCAAAGGGATGGGATGTACTGGCCGACTGCGCGGCTTTTCTGCCAACCAATCGGCTGGACCTGAGCAAATGGCACCCGGACTTCGTTCCCCTCTCGTTCTACAAAATCTTTGGCTACCCCACGGGAGTCGGGTGCTTGCTGGCCCGCAAGGCCGCACTGGCCAAACTCTCCAAGCCCTGGTTTGCCGGTGGAACCATTACCATGGCCTCAGTCCAGGCCGACGACCGTTTCTTGGCCGAAGGCGAGGCGGCCTTCGAAGAAGGGACCATTAACTACCTCAACCTGCCTGCCGTGGAGATAGGTCTCAAACACGTTGCAGCCGTCGGAGTGGACAAGGTTCACGCGAGGGTAGCCTGTCTGACCGGTTGGATGTTGGAGGACCTGATATCCATAAGGCACGGAAACGGATCGCCGTTAGTCAAGGTGTACGGCCCGACCGATATGATAGATCGTGGCGGGACGGTTGCTATCAACTTCTATGATCCCAACGGTGACCTAATCGACCATCGGCGGGTTGAAGCTCTCGCCGGCAGCGAGCGAATCTCGCTGAGGACCGGCTGTTTCTGCAATCCGGGCGCCGGCGAAATAGCCCATGGCTTGACCAAGGAAGATATGGACGAGGCCTTCAAGAACGACGAGAGGATGACCTTCGACCAGTTTCTCAGCATCCTCGAGCGGCGAGACGGGAAAAGCGCCGGGGCGGTACGAATTTCGCTGGGATTGGTCAGCAACTTTGAAGACGTGTACCGGATGGCGCTCTTCGCGAGGGGGTTCGTCGACAAGCTCGCGGCGGGTGTCTGAGCACCGGGTGCGCTAGCCGGGTCAGCCCCGTGGGCCATAAGCGAAAGTGGGAAGCCGCAGAGAGGACCGGAGAGCGAACCCCCTGTTCCTGAACTTGATCCGGCGATACTTGTAGGTGGCCGGCGTATCGGGGATTGCGGCCCCGGAGGGGCTGTCCTGGCGCCCGGTCGACAGCCCTCTTTCAAGGCACCGACCTGACCGAATTTGAGTCAGACCCACGCTGGAGATGACCCCTGGCCTATTATCGCTCACGGTCCACATTAATATGATTGGGCCGCTGCCCAGCACCATTTAATCGACGCCAAGGAGGCATCATTGTGCCATTCGGAGGCAATGACTGGCTTGCTCAGACCCAGGAACCGAAGTTGGAGCCGGAGATACCCATCTGCGATCCGTATCACCACTTCTGGGGCTTCCGGACCGCGCGGATTCCCTATCATCGGTATCTTCTTCACGAGCTGGCCGATGACATCAACGCCGGTCACAACGTCCGTTCCACCGTGTACGTCGAGGCAAGGTCCATGTACCGTCGTGACGGACCGGAGGAGATGCGCCCCGTCGGTGAGGTCGAATTCGTCCAGGGTTTGGCCGCCGCCAGCGCGAGCGGTCTCTACGGCCCGGGCAGGGCAGCGGCAGCCATAGTCGGTCACGCCAACCTGAACCTGGGCGATAAAGTTGAGCCGGTCCTGGAAGCGTTGCAGGCAGCCAGCCCAAACCGGTTCCGAGGGGTCCGCCACTCCGCTACCTGGGACCCCCACGCGGAGGTGGAGAACACCTCCGCGTACCAGATACAGGGCCAGATGGCCGGTGATAATTACCGGGCCGGCGCGCGGGTGCTGGCGCGAAAGGGCCTTTCCCTGGACATTTGGCTGTACTCGCCACAGCTGCCCGAGTTGGCGGATCTCGCCAAGGCCGTCCCCGGCGTGACGATCGTCTTGAACCATATCGGAGGCCTGCTGCGGGTCGGCCCCTATGCCAACCGGGACGATGAGGTGCTCGCCAATTGGCGAAGCGGCATCGCGGCCGTGGCGGAATGCCCCAACGTCAACGTCAAGCTGGGTGGCATCGGCATGCCCATCATCGGCTTCGACTGGCATGCCCGGACCGTGCCCATCGGGTCGGAGGAGCTGGCGGAATCCCTGGCGCCCCTGGTAAATTACTGCATCGAGAAGTTCGGACCCAGCCGGTGCATGTTCGAAAGCAACTTCCCCGTCGATAAGGTGGCGTACTCCCGCCACGTGCTGTACAACGCCTTCAAACGGCTGTCCAAGGGCTACTCGGCAACCGAGCGCGCCGGTTTGTTCCACGACAACGCCACTCGCGTATACCGCGTGAACGTATAACCTCCCTACGGGACCCGGCGGGATACGCTGGCACGCAGCCCGTGGATCCCTTGGTGAGGCGTTGGGGACGCGGGCGGTGGCTTCGGGGCTAATCCCGGAAACCGTACTCCTCTCTCCACTGCAAGTAGGCGGTGAGACCCGCCGCCAGGTCATGCTCCGCGGTGAAGCCAATGTCGTCACGCAAACGGGAAACGTCCATCCGGGACCTGGAGCCGCCGAGTGAGACGTCGTTGTCGTCGCCGGGGGAAGCCTCCACCACCCGGATGCCGGGCCGCAGCTCCTGAAGGGCGTCGATGATGTCCCCCAAGGTTAGCCAGCGTCCGGTGGACACGTTGTAGGCAAAGTGGGAGGGGCTGGGTGCGTCCAACACGCTACAGATCCCGCCGGCTGTATCGGCCACGTAGGTGTAGTCGCGGCCCAGGCCGCGGTCGCTGACGGCGATGGTCTCGCCGCGGATGATCCTTCCGGTGAGGTCTTTCACGACGGACTGGTTGGCCCGATGGCCGGTAACCCGCTCCATGGGACCGTAGGGGGAACTCAGGCGGGTAGCCAAGGTCTGGAAGCCGTGCATCTCGCCGAACCGGCGGGTCAACAGCTCGCTGGCGTACTTGGTCGACTCGTAAAGGGTGTGAGGGTGAAGGTGGGCGTCCTCCCGGAGCACCTCTTCCGGTCCGGGCCGGGTGCCGTAGACCGCGCCGGAGCTGACGTAGAGGAAGCGTTGGGGTTTTATCCGCCGCGCCAGCTCCAGCAGATTGGTGGTGCCCATGACGTTGACCTCCACGATGGAACGGCTGCGGCTGGCCTCCACTTCGGGGAGGACCCCGGTAAACACGGCGGCGTGGACAATCTTATCTATGTCATGGTCCTCGGCCTGTTCCAAGTCGCCGGGGGCCAGGATGTCCCCCTGGAGAAAGGTGACCTGGTCGGCCCAGGGTTGGATATAGCGGGTGAGCAACTCATTGGGCGGCACCAGATCGAAGCAAACGACCCGGTGTCCCCGTTGGGCCAGGGTTCTCACTATGTTGCCACCGACGAATCCCGTGCCGCCTGTAACCAACGTGGCCATGGCATTACCTTCCTCTCGGAGTGGGTGCCTCTAAGATACCTCAGTGCGGCTGGATTGGAAACAGCCGCAGCCCGCAAGAAAGGAGAAGCATCATGGAATACTCAATCAATCATGTGCACATCAGGTCGTCAGACTCCCGGGCTTCGGCATCGTGGTATGAGAAGTACTTCAACGCCAGGATAGTGTCGGAAAGGGAGATCATGCCGGGTACCGTGACCGTGAGCATGGAGGTCGGAGGCCCGGTGCGCCTCAACATTTCCTCTCAGCCGGCCGGGGCGTCAAAAGAAAGGAGCGCCGCCGAACTGAACCGGCTGGGACTGGAGCACTTCGGATTCGGCGTCTCGGACCTGGAGGCGGAACTGGACCGTCTGAAGAAAGCTGGAGTTCGCGTGGTGCTGCCGCTCACAAAGGTGCCGACCGGGGCCCTCCTGGCCTATATTGAAGGGCCGGATGACGTGCTCATAGAGCTGGTTCAACCCGCCTGATACCCCTCGGCGCCACTGTCGCCTACAGGATCAGGTGCGGGTTGTCGCCTGAAAGAAGCTGTTCCAGCGCCGGTACGGACTTGGTTGCTGTCTTGTAAATAGCTTCACCTCGGCGAAATTAGTCGGCGCCCCCCTACAATCGTCTTTCCGGCGAAGGCCGGAATCCAGAAAGGCGTAGGCTGGTTCCCGGCCTTCGCCGGGAAGACGGGCCGGGTATCGGGGTGTTTACGGGACAGTAGCCTCGTTGGATCGATTCGACTGGGTCGCTTCCTACTCGACGCGGGCCAGCTCCCGCTCGAGCAGTTGCCGGGCCCGGTCCTGGTCGGTCTGCCAGCCTCGTACCCTGCTTCGCTGGTGTTCCAGACCCTCTCTAGCCCGGCTGATGAGGCTCCTGGTCTCGGCTTGGCTGGGGCTCCCGGCGGCTCCCTTCCCCTGGATGTTGAGCAGAGGATCGATGGCATGCCTGATCTGATCCCCGGTCAGGCTGAGAGGTTCTCCCGTTATTTCCTGGGCAACCTGGTCAATCAACCCGCTGTCAACGGAATTCCAGGCTAGCCCCTGGTCCAACACCCGGGTAACCAGGTTGCCCACGATGCCGTGGGCCAACCGGAAAGGCAACCCTTTTTCGCGCACCAGGAAATCGGCAAGCTCGGTAGCGGTGCAGAAGTCTCCTGCCGCCCGCTCGAGCATGAGTTCCTTGTTCACTTTAAGGCCCAGCACCATCCTTCTGGCCAGTTTCAGCATGGCTTCTCCCTGACCAAGGGCGTCCCACAGAGGGGCGACAGCTTCGGTGCTCATATCCCGGCAGTGCATGAAATTGACGTTCTTCTGGACTGCCAGGCTGGACACCAGGGCTCCAACCAGGTGCCCGGCTTTGGACTTGATGTGCTCCAGGATGATGGGGTTCTTCTTCTGGGGCATGATGCTGCTGGTCGAGGCCACGTCGTCGCCCACCTCGACGGTAGCCCACTCGTCGGAGCACCAGAGGTAGAGGTCCTGGGCCAGACGGCTCAAGGTGACACCCATGACCGCGATGGCCGCCAGAAGCTCCGAAACGTAGTCGCGGGAGGCCACGGCGTCCAGGGTGCTTTCAACTATGCCATCGAAGGCCAACAGGCGGGCTGTCATGTGGCGGTCTATGGCGAAACCCGTTCCGGCAAAAGCACAAGCGCCCAGAGGGCACAGGTTCAGGCGGGGATAAACCTCCAGCAGGCGCTCTCCGTCCCGCTCCAACGCCAGGGACACGCTGACCAGGTAATGGCCGAAGGTGGTGGGTTGAGCCGGTTGAAGGTGAGTGTAGCCGGGGGCCACGGTATCGACGTGTTCTCCGGCCAGTTGTAGCAGGGCCTCCCGGAGTTCGAACAGGTCTTCCGAGAAGGTGAACAGGGCCTCCCGGGCCGCGATACGAGCAATCGTGGCGTAGATGTCGTTGCGGCTGCGGCCCGTGTGGATTCTGCCCCCGACATCCACTCCCACCTTCTGAATGAGAGAATGTTCGAAGTTCAGGTACAGGTCTTCCAGGTTGGGATCAAGAGAAGACGCCTCTATCCCCCGCTCCTCCAACTCGGCCAGTGCCCGAAGCAACGACTTGCCCGCTTCCTGGGTAATAATTCCCTGATCCATCAGCATCAGGGTGTGGACGTGGTTGATCCACATCAACAGCCGGTAGTCACGCTGGAGGAAGCCCAGGGACCTGGACTTGAACAGGTATTCCACCACCTCTTCGGCCGGCGGGACTTTGATTCTCTCACGCATGATGTGCCTCTCCTTCGTTACCGGGTTTCGGGCCGGGTTTTCGGGCTGCCGGCCTGCCCTGGTCCAGGGGGCGAACCACTCGCCGGTCGGTGGCCGTGCCCCTTCCTCTCGGCCGGAGAGGCTAGTGTACAGTCTCGTAAATAGCTTTACTCCAGCGGAATCCTGCGGCATACCCACCACTAGCGTCTTTCCGGCGAAGGCCGGAATCCAGCGAAGCGTTGGCTGGTTCCCGGCCTTCGCCGGAAAGACGGGCAGGGCATCAAACCATTCATGAGACAGATGGCTAGCTGGAAATCAAGACCTCGTCGCCCTCCCAGGAGAAGCGAACGTCAAGATTTTCGCCTTCCGAGATCTCCTTCAAGTAGTCGAAGATCTCCTGGGCCCGCGGGTCCTGCTTCTGGAGCACCTCCGGCTCTCGGTTGGAGTTGATCAAGACCGGGATGTAGGTCACCTTCTGTATCCTCTTATCCTGGATGTAGGCTTTGACAATCATGGTCTTGTTGGAATCGGCGTGTTTGGCGGCGTGGGACATCACGTCGAACCCAGCGCCTTCCTCGGTGAGCGCTGTAATATTGTTGGCGCGCAGCTTGGCCGGCCGCGAGGGCACGAACTGGGGAGCGCCCCGGTCCGACAGAGGCGCTTCCATCTGACCGAAGACTATGTCCGCCTTTCGGAACACATCCCCACAGAAGCGGAAGATGGAGGGAGGATCTTCGCGGTTTGGGCTTATGTCCCCCACTCCCACCAGGGTAATCGGCTCGCTGGCGCCGGTACTTGACTTCCGTTGCTCGGGCATAGCTACACCTCTCGTTCCATACTCGCCGGCATTCCCGTATCAGACCGTGGGCGCCCGAAGGTGCCGCCGCGGGTCAGCCGCCGGTCTCTATCTCCCTGGTCACGGGAGTCCCGAAGCCCTCCAGCACCACGCTTCGGCCCGCTTCGCCGCCGACCACGAAGATATTGACGCGCTCCGCGGAGTCCACCACCTGGAGCAGGTGGTCATCGGGCAGGTCCAGTATCCATCGCCACTGCGGTGCGGGCTGGTTGTCATCGACGAAGTGGTTCTTCGCGAACTTCGCCCTGAATTTGGCGTGATTGAGGATGTACTCCTTAGCCCCCTGCTTGGTCACGCCGTCCCTGACGATGGACTTGGCATGGTCCGGAGCGAGCAGGATGTTGAGGTTGATCGAGTGGTCGATGACCTCGTCATTGGTTGCTATCATGCTGTAGCCGCCGTGGGGCATCGTGGACGAATAGCCGGCAATGGAGGTCAGCACCCGCTCGGCGGTCCAGTTCTGCAGGTCCTCGCAGTCAACCTGGTGGGACCTGCCGCACACCGTGATGGTGCTGGTCGCGCGGGCATGGCCCCGGTCGACGTGATAGGGTGCCCACGGGCTGCGAAGCTCGTTCTCGGCGGTCAGGAAAGGCAGCCCTCGAAAAGCCCCGATGGTCGCCATATCCAGATGGCCGGGGTAGTCGTGGCCTATGTTCAGCATTATCAGCCGCAGGGCGCGGGCCAGCATTACGTTGACGCGGGACGGCTTGCCAACGTCCAGCGCGTTCTGCGCGCCGTTGATGCCCAGCCGCCCGGCGATCGGCCCGTTCACCACGAACAGCAAACCCTGGCCGCCCGTCGATTGCGTCAGGTTGCGCAGCGGGAACGGCTTTGTCGCCATGGCCTCTACCGCGGCGATCAGGAGGGGAAGGTGTTCGGCGGAGCAGCCGGCCATGGCCGCGTTTATGGCCATCTTCTCGACCGTAGCCACGCCCATGCCCGGCTCGACTATCGCCACCACATCTCCCGGCGCCCTCCGGGTTCCCTTCAGGATGGCCGCCACGGCTTCGGGCGTCGGAGGCAGCAGGGGATAACCGTCGCCCCAGCCGGAGTCGAGGTATTCCCGGTTCATGTCCTGGACCGCGTCGTAACGGTCCGACCCATTGAAGGTCAGTACCTCCGTCTCGGCTGGATGCGCGACGCCCTTCGAGCCGTTGCACTGAAGGGATTTGGTGAGGAGCTGGACTATCTCGTCCACGTTGTCGTCGGTGTAGCTCCTGATGCTCTCCGGGGTAATGCCGGTCAAGACCTCGGGGAACACAACGTAGCGAAGTTGCTCGACTCCAAAGGCCCCGGCGCTGGCCCGCCAGTCGCCCTCGAACCGTTTGGCCACGAAGCCCACGGTGGGTTTTCCGGCTCGTTCCAGTTCCGCCATGTCGCGGGCAAGCCACGACGTGCAGGAGCCTCAATCCGCCGTCGCGCCAATGACGACGTCGCACTCCTGCTTGGCCTGCTCCATGATCACCTTGGGAGCGGGCATCATGCCCGGATAGAAGATGACCTCGCAATCCTGGAACCGCTCTTGCAGGGCCTCACCGACGCGCCGGAGGGCCACCTCACCCCCTCGCTTGGCATTCCACAGCAAACCGACGCGCTTCCCCTCCAGGGTCAGGGGGACTTGCGCAAGCTCCGCCCGATCTATCTCACCCTCACTAATCGCCACCGGATGTAAAACCTCTAGGTCGAAAGCCATTCCAAGTTCCTCCTTGAATCCTGGTGCAGATGCCTGACCTGTCTCAAGTCTTTGTACCACTTGTTGCGTAACCCCACAAGGGTGAGGTAGGACGACCGGCCGGGTGGCTTGAGGGGCAGGCGGCCGACGGGGTCGAGAATGACTGTAACGGACAGGTCGACGAAGATTTCGGCGTGGCGGCAGCGGAAGAGCCGAGAACCGCCTTGGACGCCCTCAGGCCGTGGGGGATTGGCGGTGACCACGGACCACCTCCGGCCGAAGCGCTCTTCCCGGTGTGATCGAGGACAATGGACGTGGCGAAGGGCCTCCTTCCGGAACAAAAAGGTCCTTTCTTCTGCTCCATATCGATTTTCCAGATACGCTTCTGAGTCCGGAACACCACGAAGATCAAGGCCACGGTAAGGCCGGCCGCGATAAACGGCATCGTCACCTCGACCCAGCCGGTACCGAAGAGGATGATCGCGGTGTTCACCAGGACAAAGAATAGGCGCGCCTCCGTGGGGCCGATCTTGAGGACCGATATTCGAAACTCATTGGTCGCCGCAAAGGACAAGAACATGGTTGCCATGAACGCCCCACCCAGCGCCATGAAGGCCATGAACCAGTACCATGGGATGCCGGTAAATACCAGCGCGTAGCCGGCGATGATTGACGCGAGGAAGACGTAATCCAGTAGATGGTCCATGTAGTATCCCCACTTCACCAGCCCGGTGTCTCGATACCGGCCCACCGCCCCGTCCAATACGTCGCTGATATATTGGAGGAAGATGAAGAGTGAAACCGCCCAGAGCCAGTTGATGTTCTCCCTTGCGAGGAAGCTGCAAGCCACAATGCCGATACTCCACAGCAAGGTAAACAGAGTCAGATGATAGGTTTCCAAGCAGGAAGGCACGCGCGGCGCCATCCAGTTCACCATCCGCTTTTCCGCCTTGGCGAGGAACCAGTCACCCTTCTTCTTGTCGCCGGCAAATCGATCGTTCCTCATGGTGTTCACAATCCTCTCCTGTGATCAAGATTTGGACGCTTGATGCCGGCCGTAGCCGGATGCGGCACTTAGGCCCCGGTATAGACAACGCTCGCATCGTGAAGCTCCGGCAGGGGGATAGGAGACAACAATCGCCCCAGACCCATGAGGCCATAAAGCCCGAAGGGAGGCATCCAGGCTACCTGGTCCAGAGCCAGGCGCATCAACAGCTTGTTCCACAAAGGGCGAGCCGCTAAATAGGCGAAGCGCCCCAAACCAGGGAGAAGAGACAGGGCCAAGACCAGCGGGGTATGGATGTTGGGGAGCCAGGCGGCAGGACCGGCGGCCCGGTGGCGAATGCTTTTCACCTGGTCCACTACCATAAAGGCCAGTGTCCAGGAGAGGCGCGCCAGGTTCTGCAATCCTGGAATGGGTATCGGCGCACTCAGGAGAAGGTGTATCCCCAGGTGGTGCAAGGCATCCTGAGCCTGACCCGATGACAGGTGAGCCCGCAGCATGGCTGCCTGCGAAGACCCAAGTTTGCCCTCTGTCTCCCAACGCTCAATACCACTCGTAAAGAAGGCCTCGGCGGTGCGGTCCGCGGCAGCCAGTTTGCGCGTCACCGACCGGCGGCAGGCTTTCCAGGAGGGAACGGCGCCCTCGCGCACGTGGGCCAGATCATCTGCGATCAATACTCTGGTCAAAACTCCGGTCTTTCCCATCTCGGCTCTCCACGCTCGAACCTATGCTCTTATTTTGCTTCTGGCCCCCGTTTTTGGGCACAGCCCATCGGGGTATTCATGCCCACGCAAAAAGGCCGATCGTTAGATCGGCCTCAGTAAGCAGGGAGATACTTCTCTGGTCTTAGGACTTCAGATCTAGGTCGCTGGGATCAGGACAAGAGCGCCGGCCTACTCCTCTTGAACCAGGCCCTTTCGAAGGGCATAGATGGCTGCCTGGGTGCGGTCGGAGAGATGGAGTTTGCTCAGGATGTTGCTCACATGGGTCTTCACTGTCCTTTCGCTGATCACCAGTTCACCGGCGATGTCACGGTTGTTGCGCCCCCTGGCGATAAGGCGCAAAACCTCCAGCTCTCGCTCGGTTAGGTCGTCGGAGGCGGGTTTGCTCGGTCTGGCTGAAAACTCGTCCATCAGCTTCTTGGCGATCTCAGGGTCCAATTGGGCCTCCCCGCGGTGGGCGGCCTGAACGGCCTTGATCAGGTCGGCGGGGGAGACGTTTTTCAGAAGATATCCCAATGCGCCGGCCTTGATGGAGGGGAAGACCTTGTCATCCTCGGCAAAGCTGGTCAGGATGATTACTTTGGTGCTGGGGCTGAGGGACCGGATCCTCCTGGTGGCCTCGATCCCGTCCATCTCCGGCATCATCAGGTCCATCAGCACCACATCCGGGAGAAGCTGGCGGGTCTGTTCCACCGACTCCAAGCCGTTGGCGGCCTCTCCCACCACTTCAATATCCTCCTGTAACTCCAGCAGGGTCCGCAACCCCTGGCGTACCACGGCATGATCGTCGACGATCAGGACACCGATCTTATCCATCGTGCTTATGCTCCCGGTGCATAGGGCACCTCGATTATGACCCGCGTTCCCTCTCCCGGGCTGGACTCAATCTTGAGGGTGCCGCCCAGTATCTCCGTGCGCTCGCGGATGCTGGCCAGGCCAAGATGCCCTTCCCTTGGTTCGGTGAGAGATGGGTCGAACCCCACTCCACGGTCTTCTATGGATAGTGTGACCTTACCATCCATCATATTCAAGGCGACCACCGCCCGGTCCGTTTGGGCGTGCTTCGACACGTTGCTCAGGGCTTCCTGGACGATAGGCAACAACCCCGCTCGTTGCTCCTGGGGCAGTTGCCCCTCTCCTTCCATCTGGAACTCCACCGTCAACCCTTCACGGTTTTCCAGAGAAGCCAGGTGCCGGCGGATTGCTGGAACCAGTTCCTCCGCGGCTTCGCCGGTGGTGTGGAGTTGGTGAATCAAGGAGCGCATCTCTGACAACGCATCTCGGGCCAGGTTCTGGAGGCGCTCAAGTTGAATGGCCACCTTGGTGTGGTCTCTCTCCAGAAGGATTCTTGCTGCCTCGGCGGTTAGAGTCATGCTGAATATGGACTGGGTGACTGAATCGTGCAGGTCTCTGGCCAACCGGTTGCGTTCCTGGGTCACGGCCAGTTCCTCTGCCTGGGCCGCATTGTAGACCGTCAGCGATAATGGGACACATTGGGGGTAAGAAAACCCGAGAGAGTGGAAGTGGCGTGAGCTCCTGGAATGAAGGTACATTACTTCCAGAAAGGAGCAAATGTGTCCCAGTCAGAAAACATTAAGGCCAATGCAGCAGAAGCCCGGACCGAGGAGACCCGCTCCTTCGTTCGCACGGTGAAGGGTGCCACCCGGCGCAAGTACCCTCCTGAAGAGAAGATCCGTATCGTGCTGGAAGGCTTCCGCCGGGAAGTGACAGTGAATGACCTCTGCCGGCGGGAGGGGATAAAGCCCCACTCCTACTACGCCTGGACCAAAGAATTCATGGAGGCCGGGAAGGAAAGGCTGACCCGCGACACTGTGCGGGACGCCACCC
>JASLXV010000065.1:0-29091 GCA_030740155.1 Dehalococcoidia bacterium
ACAGCGCAGAAAGGAGGTGAAGGCTCAAACGATCGATAGGCGAAGACTTCATAACCGGACCCTCAGGCAGCTCACCCAAGCTCTTCCACACCTCTGATCTCTCGGGTCCCAAACTGTCCCATTTGTGCTGGTCGCCAACACTGGGGATATCGGCCGCTTATCTGAGTCTTCTAACTAAGGGGAAAAGGGAGTGGCCTCAAAAACTAAAACAGCGGCATGACGAATTTGTAAACATTTTTGTAAACATTATCGATGGGAAAACAAAGGAAGCGGCCACGGGAAACACCGATATAGAGAGGGAAATTACTAGTGGTGGAGCTGGAGGGACTCGAACCCTCTACCTCTTCAATGCCATTGAAGCGCTCTCCCGGTTGAGCTACAGCCCCCCAAGAAACGGGGGCGTTACCGCCCCCGTACCAATATAACAACTACGGGGACGGCCCGCAACCGCTATCCCTGCCTATAGAACTTCACTACCCGCCGATTCCGGCCCCATGGGCCGGGCATCACCACGTAGAGGTCCTTATGGGAGTCGACCCAGATGCCATGGCAGGACCGGTTTTCCAGGGAACCCCACTGGGTCAGCCGCTCTCCTTCGAGGGTCATGATGCTTACCAGCCCGCCGTTGTGCTCCGGGATGTATGCCGTGTCTTCGTCGTCGACGTAGATCACGGCCGGGCCGATGAGTTCTGCGGGCCAGGTGGCCAGGTGTTCGCCGTCCTGGTTGAACACCTGGACCCGGTCGTTCTCCCGGTCGGCGACCAGCACGCGGCCCCGCCGGCCGATCCAAACACCGTGGGGAAGCATGAACTGCCCGTTCCCGGTGCCCGGCTGGCCCCAGGAAAGAAGGTGCCGGCCCTCGGGGGAGAACTTGTGGACCCGGGCGTTGGCGTAGCCGTCGGCGATGAATATCTCGCCGGCCGGGTTCAACGCGATGCCGGCGGGCATGTTGAAGGGCTCTCCGCCTCGCACCACGCTCTTGTGGGCGGTGCCGCTCAGGTCGTCGGGGGCGACTCCCGTATCGGAACGGTATCCCCTGGTCCCGATGGTCATGAGGGGTTGTCCGTCCCAGGTGAACTTGAACACCTGGTGATGGTTCCGGTCCACCAGCCAGACGTTGTCGTCCCGATCCAGCAAGATGGCGTGGGGGAAGGCGAAGAGGCCCGCCCCCCAGGAGGACAGGAAGTTCCCAAGGCGGTCGAAAATGACGATAGGGTGGTCCGGGTCCCGGTTGAAGCAGTAGACCCGGTCCTGGGAGTCCCCGACCACAGCCGCCGCCGGCATGTCCCACCCGTCGGGCACATTGGCCCAGTCCTCGTCCATCCGGTAGGTATACTTGCCGCTGCCTACGGTCTTCGACGTGGTCATAGCTTACGTCCCCCTTCGCGGTATGGGATACCTCGGGAGCGCGGCTCTCATCGGCGATGATCCGGGCCGGCGCGCAGTTTGCTGGTGAGACTCTTGGCCAGCAACCGTTCTTGAACGGCTTGTCCGGTCAGCTCCCGGAGAGCATCGGAGGCGATCCACCGGGCGCTCCTGGAATCCATCCGCTGGATTTCCCGGGCGGTTTCGATGGCCTTCCGGTTCAGCGCCGGGTTTCTCTTGCCGATCTGCCTCAGCGCCCAGTTGACCCCTTTCCTGACGTAGTTTCGTTGGTCAGTGGATTCCCTTTTGATTATCGGCAGGAACCCTTCGAAAAGTTCGTCGCCCGCCGTCTCGTCGCCGACGGCCAGCCGCGCCACCACAACGAATCCGGCTCTTTTGACGAACTCCTCATCTCTGGCGCTCCATTCGACACATTTTCGGGGCGCGAGTTCCGCCCTGGCCAAAAACATGCAACAGCCGTCGCAAACATCCCAACTATCCAGGTCCTTGACCCATCTTTCCGCCTGCTCCTCGGTGAGCACCTTTGGGTCATCAACCATCGTGGCCAGCAGCCTGGTTTCACGGATACCGGCGTCCCAGAGCCGCTCCGCTAGACGGTGGCTCACTCCGATCTCCCTGGCAAGGCTTCGCATCTTGGGGAGCGTCACTCCCCAACTGCGGCCGGTGCGGATACCGTAGCCGGCCATACCCGCCAGGGACTCAGGGTCCGCCAGCGCCCTCAGCTTTTCGAGCACTTCCTCGTACTGCGCAGCTGTCACTCAGGCTTACTCCACGGTGAGGGCCGGATTCCCGTAACACCCCTTTCAGAAGGCTCCGAGGCCCGGCGTCTTCATCTGGACGCTGTACAAAGACGTGCCGGGCGTGGTGTACAAGGTGCGAAAGTCCGGCCCGCCGAAAGCAACGTTGCGCGGAACTTCCGGTCCTCGAATCACGCCGAGGTGGTTGCCTGCTGAGTCGAAGACCCAGATACCGCCGGAGCCGGTGCAGAAAACCCGGCCTTCGGTATCCACTTTCATGCCGTCGGGGACGCCTTCCTCCGCCGACGACATGTCGGCGAAGACCCGGTTGTTACTCAGGGTACCGTCGGCGGCCACGTCGAAGGCCCGTATCTTCCGGTGGGTGCAGACCGCTTTCTCTTCCGCCTCTTTGAAGCACCGCTCGTCCAGCCGGCTGATCGCCACGTAGAGGACCGACTCGTCGGGAGAAAAGCCGAGCCCGTTGGGATACTCGCACCCGTCCGTTGCCAGGTGGACCTCCCCATCGGGCGAGATGCGGAACACCCCGGAGAACTCGTACTCACGCTTCTCCGGGGGGACCCGCAAGCCCGGATCGGTGAAGTAGATGCTGCCGTCGGACCGGCAGACAACGTCGTTGGGTTTGTTGAGCCGTTTGCCCTGCCATCGCTCGGCGATCGGGGTCACGGAGCCATCGGAATCCATTCGGGTAACCCGCCGGTTGTCCGCTCCCTCGCACATGAGCAGGCGGCCCTGGCGGTCCAGGGTGCAGCCGTTGCCCTCTCCGGTGTTCTCCCGGACCACCGACACGCCGCCTTTGGCGTCCCAGCGGAGAAGGCGGCTCCCCCGCATATCCACGAAGGTGAGGTAACCCTCGGGATGCCACAGGGGGCCTTCGGTGCCACCGAGGCCGGTGGCCAGACGAGTGTGTTCACCAGACTCCAGGATGCCGAACAGGTCTCCAGCCATGATGGACCTCCGCGTGTTTGGACTAAAATTGATGGCGGGATTATACCAGCATGGAAGAGGCGATGCATATTGTTGACCCCACAACACCGGGCGGCTATAATCCGCCCCGTCACGCTGGTGAGACTAGCCAGTCCTCCCGAAAAGCGGTCGGGAGCCTGGACCACGAGGGAGGACTACAATGGTGAGCATGCGCCCGGATGCACCTCTCGACGAGGTCCTGCGCGAATTGACCGAGCAGGCGAAGGCCCTCTGGGGAGAGGAGCGAGCCAAGGCGATCAACTCCTCGGTTGAGGCGACGGCCCGCCGCTTGTGGGAGGTTAGCCGCAACCTGCCGCAACGGGACCTGGAACCCGGCTTTTATCAGTAACCACCGGCAGTAGCCACCGGCACAACCCCGGAGAAGATCCACCCCTGATCACGCGGTGAGAGTTGAAGCAGGGAGCTAGCCGTTGATGCTCCTCCGGCCTCTCCGTGTCCTCAGCGCTAAAGGAGCCAGCTATGGCGGAACCATTCGGTCTCACCGTTGCCCAGGCGGCGCAACAGATACGCCAACGAACGCTCTCGCCGGTAACCTTGGCCCAATCCCTGCTGGAGCGGATCGATGCCCTGGACCCCTCGCTACGAGCGTGGGTAACCATAGACCGGGAGGAAGTCCTGGGCACCGCCCGCGAACTGGAGCTGGAGCTGGACCGGACGGGGCCCCGGGGCCCAATCCACGGCGTGCCGGTGGGGCTGAAAGACATCTTCTATACCGAAGGGATGAAGACCACCGCCTGCTCCCCCATCTACGCTGAATTCGTGCCCGGCTTCGACGCAACGTCGGTGGCCCGGATCCGGCAGGCCGGCGGTATCATTCTGGGCAAAGCGGTGACAACCGAGTTCGCCAGCAGCGACCCCTCCCCAACGATCAGCCCCTGGAACCCGGCCCACACCCCCGGCGGTTCCAGCAGCGGCTCCTCGGTGGCCGTGGCCACCAGGATGTGTCCGGCTGCCCTGGGCTCACAAACGGGCGGCTCCACCTGCCGCCCGGCCGCCTACAACGGCATCGTGGGACTGAAGCCCACTTACGGCAGAATCAGCCGCTACGGCGTGGTGCCCCTCAGTTGGTCCCTGGACACCGTGGGTATCCTGGTCCGCACGGTGACGGACGCGGCCCTTATGCTCCAGGTGATGGCCGGCCACGACCCCAACGACCCCGGATCGGCCACCCAGCCTGTGCCGGATTACCTTCAGCAGATGGAGGCGCTGGGGCGTCCCCCGCGGATCGGCCTGGCCAAGGGGTTCTTCGACGAGCAATCGACCCCCGAGGTGCGGACCCACACCGAGGCAATCGTCCGGCAACTGGCCGAGGCGGGCGCCAAAGTGGAGGAAGTCAGTCTTCCCGAGAGCTTCGCCACCGCCCATGCCTGCCAGCGCATCGTCGGCAACGTAGAGGCCGCCTCTTTTCACGAGGAGTCGTTCCGGCGCCGGGCCGACGATTACGGGCCCAAGATCCGGTCGGCAATCGAGATGGGGATGCTGATACCGGGAGTGCGCTACGTTCAGGCCCAGCGGCTGCGCCGCCAGTTCCGCCAAGACATGATCCAGATGGTGAAGCAGGTAGACGTGGTGCTGACGCCGGCCACCCCGGCTCCGGCCCCCCCGGACGTGAGCACCACCGGCGACCCGGCCTTCCAGGTACCCTGGACCTCCAGCGGGCTGCCCACCATCACGCTGCCGTCCGGTCTCAGCCAGTCCGGGATGCCCCTGGCAGTCCAACTCGCCGGCCTACCGCTGGAAGAAGGGAACCTCTTCGCCGCCGCCCGCTGGTGCGAGACGGTCCTGGGAGTCAACCTTTCGCCCCCGGACTTCAGCTAGCACCCGGATTCGAGAATAGCCGGGACGATCACCCGGTTCGCCCTGACGGCGGGTGCGCAGCTTACCGGCCACGCTTGACGCCGGCGCGAGAGAGGGTGAGGCGCCCCAGCCCCGGAAGGGGTGTCAGCCGGAAGCCAGTCCGGGATCGGCGTCGGAGAGGAACCAGGCCTTCTCAGCCGCTTCTTCCGGCCAGAGGAACTCGAAGCCCGCCTCCAGCGCGGGCTTCTTGTCCAGGTCCTCTCTATCTCCAATATGGTAGTAAATATCCGCCTCGAACTTGGCCTTTACCTCAGGGAGCTGGTGTTTCGAGGAGACAAATTCCACCGGTATGTTGTGCTGGTCCCAAATGACCCTCTGCGCGCTGAGTGGACGGTCGGAGCAACTGCCGATCAAATAGCCTTTCTCTTTGGCCCTTCTCACCATTTCCATGGTCAGGATTCCAGGGGGGTCACCTACTTCCAAGGTCCCATCTATGTCAAAACTTATCAGTATCACCAAGTAGGTTCCTCCCCCTATCCTGTGGTAGCCTCCGCGGCCAGATAAATCTGATCGAAAGCCTGAATACGGGCCAAATCCCCCTACATCCCCCTTTGCAAAGGGGGACCGAGGGGGATTTCTCCTCACAACATTTCGCAACTTGCCCACTGCTCGGTATGAGTAAACGTTCCGGCAGGTTCCCGCGCGGCCTAGTCCGGGGTCGCGCTCCAGATGGTGAAGTTGCCGCCCATCGGCATGGGGCCGCCGGAGACACCGATCTCAGGCTTCACCCCGGTGAGTGATCGAGCCCCGGCCCGTCCCTGTATCTGCTGGATGCAGTCGGTATGCATCCAGAAACGGCTCCGGCCGCTTCCGACGTTGCCGCCGCTGGGGGAAATGGGGTTCTTCCCCTCGATACTGATATCCGTCTGGTAGAAGTCCAGGGCATCCCCAAATTTCATGCCCCGGTAGCCGATGCCCTCAACGTGAAACTGGTGGAACAGGGCAAAGCCGTCATACAGGTTTTCGAAGGAGAGATCGGCTGAGGTGATCCCGGCGGCCTCCAGGGTCTTCTTCCCGGAACTGCCGGTTTCCGCCTGGACCTCCGCCAGTGTTGGAGTGAGGCTCCTGGGTTTACCCCGGCTCGACGAATGGCCGAGGACGTAGACGGGCTTCTGCTTCATGTCCTTGGCCCGCTCGGCGGTCGTGAAGAGGTAGGCCCCCGAAACCATGATCGGTATGTCGTTGTCGAAGAGGTTTGCCGGCTTGGCTATCCACCGGGCGGCCAGGTAGTCCTCCACGGTCAGTTGCTCGGGCCGGTGCTGGTACCAGTACCCCTCCGGGAACATCAGGCCGTTCCTTCTTGAGTTCGCCATGAAGGGGGCCATCATGTCGTGGGATTTGCCGTACTGGGTGCAGTACTGGGCGAATTGCAAGGCCGTGCCCCAGGACCCCGGAGGACCCCAGATAGTTCGCCCCGGGCCAACCGCGTAGGTGCCGGAGACTACATCCGAGGCGCTGACGCCTGCTTGGTTGTACCGGCCTTCCAGGTTATGCCAACCCTTGAGCACCAGGCAGGTGTGGGTGCGGCCCTCACCAACAGCCTGGGCGGCAACGACGATGGCGTGGGACATACATCCCGGACCGTTCATGGTGAACGTGACGTTCTTGAGTTCCGGCATGTTCTTCAAGATCCACTCGGCGCTCAGCTTGGCGATGCCGTCCAGGGGATCGTCGGTGGGATTGTAGGCGTTGACGACGTCCATGGGAATTGGGTCTCCCGCCTGCCAGTGAGCCCCCGTGGTGGTCACGGTGTCGAGAACCAAGCCGTCGATCTGGTCGGGCGAGACACCCGCGTCTTCAATAGCTCTCCTGAGGGCCAGGATGCTGTTCGCGCCCACGGTTTTTCCGGGTGTCCCGTCCCAGCGCCGGGAGGTCGGAGAGTGCCCGACGCCGACGGCTGCTACCTTCCCACGGTGTTCCCAAACCCCCAGTCCCTCCGTGGTTCGATGCATTGATTCCGGAGCATTTTGGGTGGTCATTGTTCACTCCTTATCGCAAGGTTTTAACGTGACTGTAAAGAAAGAAAGAGAGCGGGTCTAGCCCGCTACCCGCCACTCGGGGACCTTCTGGCCGTTTGCGGTGGCCTCGAACACAACCTCTACGCTGGCCCCCACCGGGACCTCGTCCACCGGAGTTCCGGGTAGGTGAGAGTACATCTGAATATCCGGGTCATCGTCCAACATGATGACCGCGAGGTTGAACGGCTGATCCTCTTGAAGCGACTTGATGGGGCAATCGTATACCACTCCATAGTTGTATATCTTGCCCCGCCCACTCATCTGCTTCCACTCCACGTTTTCACCGGAACCACACTGACTGCATTCCGCTGCCGGCGGATGCTGAAGCCGGTTGCAGGATTTACAGTTCTGGATGACCAGCCGCCCTTCGTTGGCGGCCTTCCAAAAGGGTTTCGTCAATTCATCGGGCGTCACACCCTGCTTTACCATGTCTCCCTCCATGCTGGATATTTTCGGAGCGCAATCGAAAAAGAGAAATTATGCTTGGTCCACAATATTCACATTTTCGGAATATGTCAAAGTTATGGAACAAAGTCCCGCTGGAAATGCGGTAGGGGGCCAACCAGGAAAATGGCAACCAGAGGAGTCACCAACAACGAGCCGGACGCTGGGTGAGATGGAATCAGAAATTCGGACAGGCAGCTAGCCGAGAGTTCTGTTCTTATCCGTGGCCTTCCTCTCCTTCCAACCCACGATTTGGGGCGTTGCCTCAAAAGTACTCTGGACAATGTCACCCCGAATGAAGTGAGGGGTCTGGGGTGGTGGGTCCGGGCTCCAATCGAGGAACCCCGAACCAGATTCCTCGTCGCTTCGCTCCTCGGAATGACAGTTTTGAGGCAAAGCCACGATTCGGGCCACGTGCCCTAGAGGATCACCCCTTCGTCGTGCAGGGTCTCGATGTCGTCCCAGGTGTAGCCCAAAAGCTCGATCAGGACCTGTTCGGTGTTCTCGCCCTGGGCTGGGGCCATCTTCCTGGTCGAAAGGGGGGTCTTGGTGTAGGTGACGGGCGTTTGGAGCCACTTGGTGGGGCCGAGCACCGGATGGTCGAAGTCGACGATATAGTTGTTGGCGATGACCTGGGGATCGTTCACGAGGTCCAGGGTGTTCTGCACACACCCGTAGATCAGGTCGCCACCCTCGGCTAGAATCCGGTCCCACTGGCCGCTGGTCTTGGTGATAAAGACCTCGTCCAACAACTCGATTAGCGCCCGGCGGTTATCCCGGCGGGCATCCATGCTGTTGAAACGCTCGTCGTCGATGAGTTGGGGCATGCCTATCGCCCGGCAGAAGGTCGGCCAGTAACGGTCTCCCCGTCCCATGGAGAAGGCCATCCACCGGCCGTCCTGGCACCGGTAGTAGTTCCAAAGGATGTTCCCGGCCTCCTTTCGGTCCGTCCGCCGGAACTCCCGGTTGGTCAGCAAGGAGATGCCATTTTGCATCCCCCGGCCCCAGATCATGGCTCCCAGGTGGGAGACATCCACCTTCTGGCCGATGCCGAACCTTTCTCTGGCGATTATGGCGCCCAGAACGCCGTAGGAGAGCATGATGCCGGCGATGTGGTCGGCGATGCCAATGGCGTAGGGTGTGTCATCGTCCGGTCCCGCCCAGGAGAGGGCGCCCGATCGCGCCTCGCCGGTCAGGGCAAACGCGGGCTTGTGCGAGTCCGGGCCCTCTGGGCCATAGCCCGAGGCCGAGCCGTAGACTATCTTGGGATTGTGCTTTACAAGGTCGTCGTACCCCAGGCCCAGCCGCTCGGCGACGCCCTGGCGAAAGTTCTCCACAAACACGTCGGACTTCTCCACCAGCTGGTACATTATCTCGACGCCCTTGGGGTTCTTCAGGTCCAGGGCGATGCCCAGCTTCTGGCGGTTCTGTCCCTCAAAGTAGGCGTTGAGCCCTTGAGGCAGCTCGGAATCGATACTGCTGATCCGGTGAAACTGCCGCCCGGGGTCGCCGTCCAGCGACTCAACCTTGATGACTTCGGCCCCCAGGTCGGCCAGCATCATTGTCGACACCGGGCCAAACTCAAACACGGTCCAGTCGATGACGCGTATGCCGTCCAAAGGACCCTTCCTATCGTCAGGTCCGCTGTTCATGTATCCTCCAACCTAGCTGAAATGGGCCCCCCGGACCACGTTGTGGTTCGAGGTCGGGCCACTCGCCGCCCATCTCCTCGATGAGACTCCCCCGGTCCCCATTGCACCCAAGATCAGCCGGACCAATTCCTGATTTGGAGCGACGGCGCAGACCGGTGACGAGTGAAGTGGACCCGGAAACTCGGACCGGGATGTCCGCGAGAGTCCTGCCCCAATTATCTCGTCCGAATTCTCGCACCACGGGCAGGGCGTCTCTTCAGGTTTCTCCGGCCAAGCTTCCGGGTAAGGGTCAAGAATGTTATCACCGGCCAAATCCGAAGCCGCCCAGCCCTACCCGCTGGAGGGTTTCAGTATTGGGCTGGCCCGTCTCCGAGTCCCACCCGGCGGCCCGGTAGTATTCCCCGCGCCATTTCTCCAGGTACGGACCCAGATTGGACGCCTGGCCGCTGACGGGCCCACTGGGAAGGGAAAGGAGGCGCTCGCTAATGTCGAAGTCCGATTCGGGTTGATAGCCCCGATAGAAGGAAATGAGGCGCTGCAGGTTGACGACACGTTCCCCGACCAGCAGGGCCTCCGCCCGATTGAGGGGGTCCCATCCCACGGCGGCATCGATGGCCGCCATATTGAGGTCCAGGTTGCCCTCGATCGTACCCATCGCGAACTCGCAAACGCCGATGCAGTCCCTCCACAGCTTCAGACACTGGCCCTTGAACGTAGGCTCGCCGACCCCTTCAACGATGTCGAGGGGGAGGGTCTCGGTGTAGCCGATGTCCGGCTCGCCGCTATTCGCCCGAGCGGCGGAGCCCCGGTACAAGCCGGAAGGAAACTGGGGGGCCGACCCCGCTTGGGACACGATATGCTTGGAAAAGAGCGCGACCGGATGGTGGCGGAAGTCATGCCCTTGGAAACCGACTCCCCGCATGTGGACCGCCAGGTCTTCAATCCCGAATTTTCTCCCCGTCTCCCGCATCCCGCCAGCTATGATATTGCCGATGCCCTCGCGGTGAGCCGCCTTGTACAGAAGATCGATGACCGCCTCGTGGTTTCCCCAGGTGAGGTCAATGCCTTCGGTATCCTCCAGCGTTACACGGCCGGTGTTGAACCCCTCCATGAGCATGGCTATGGCCCTTGGCACCTCCCCGGAGTGGATACCCAAGCCGTCCACCAAGCCCGCGATGGCCATGCTTGTCCCCGCATCCATGATGCCGACGTTGGGCCCCACCTCTTCAAAGACCTCCGCGCCGAACCCGGCCGCGGTGCTACCCGCGAGGGGGCCGGTCGTAACCACGGTCTCGTGGTGGCAGGCCATGTCACACTGCCAGGAGCCCACGGGGCGGATCTTCCACTTGGCCAGGTCCTGTTTCAGAGAGTCGCACCAGGCCCCGGCCGACTCGGGCTCGGTGAAGTTCTTAACCGGGATGCCGCCGAACTTACCCCACTCGGCGATACCCTTGAAGCGGGCCTGGCTGCTCGGAGGCGGCTCGGGTTGCGCGTACAGGCTGTCCCGCCACTCCGTGCAGACATCCATGAACGCGGCCATGTTCGCCACCGGCACCCGCCCCACGCCCCGGACGGCGATGGCCTTGAGCTTTTTCGAGCCCCACGCCATACCCGCATCCCCCATCGCGCAGGTGTACACCCCATCGGCGCGTACCGACGCCCCAAGCACCAGGTTCTCTCCTCCGGGGCCGATGCAGGCGACGCTTATGTTCAGCGGGTCGCCCAGGTCTAGCTTCAGGCGTCTGGGGGTCTCATAGGTATCCTCGCCCCAATATGGGCCGGCATCCCGCAGCTCCGCTTGCCCATCGTCGATCCAGAGATACACGGGAGTATCCGAGGACCCGCGGATAATGATGCCGTCCCAACCGGCGTGCTTGAGCCTCGCCCCGAACCATCCGTGGGCCTGGCTCAAGCCAACCACAAAATCAGGCTTGTAGCGCAGGTTGATCATGGTCCAGTTAGAGGAGCTGGTGACGAGGGTCCCGGTCAAGGGCCCGGTCATAATTATCACCGGGGCTTCCGGGTCTGTCGTCTTCATCCCGGCGGTCATCTCCCCGGCCAAGAGATAGAGGCCCAAGCCTGTTCCCCCGATCCAGGCGCGAAGCACCTCCTCCGAGGGCAACGGTACCGCCTGGACCCGTTGGTTGGTCAGATCCACGTCCAACAGCTTGCCCTGGTAGCCGCCTTGAATCGCCATCTCAACACCTCCGGGTCGGTACTTGGTCTACTTTCAGGCGCGCCGAACCAGCCGGGGCCGCCGCCGTGAGTCCCGTGGGGCCATGTAAGCGCGAATGGACCGGACGGGGAGCTAGACTACCGCTGAGTTCCCGCCGTCTATGTTGACGGCGATGCCGGTCAGGTAGCTGGCCCGCTCCGAAGCCAGGAAGGTAATGACGTCTCCGGCTTCCTGGGCTTCGCCCACCCGGCCCATGGGGATGCCCCGCTCAATGGCCGACTGGACCCAGAATTCATCCATGGTCAATCCGGGGTTCGACTCCTTGGCCCGGATGTAGCGCCGCTCCGTCTGACCGCTCTTGATCAGTCCAATGCAGACGGTGGTCACCAGGATATTGTCCTTGGCCAGGTCTTTGGAGAGGCCCTTGGTGATGGCGATACCCGCCGCCCGGGAGATGGAGGTGGGCATCGACGAGGCGCGCGGGGTGCGCCCTCCCAGGTTGGTCACGTTGATGATGCGCCCGCCGCCGAGTTTGCGCATCTCGGGAATCACGGCGCGGATGAAGCGGACGGCCCCCCACACCTTCAGGTTGAAGTCCGACTCCCAGTCTTCATCGCTGACTTCATCGAAAGCCTTGGCCATCGAGGTGCCGGCGTTGTTGACCAGGATGTCGACGCGGCCGAACTGGTCCAGGGCCGCTTGCACCACCCGCCCGGCGGTGCCGCGGTCGGTCACGTCCGCCGGCACCGGCACCACCACCCCTTCGGTGGCGGCCTTGATTTCCTGGGCCGCCTGGTCCAGAACGTCGGCCCGCCGGGCCACGATGAACACCCGCGCGCCTTCCCGTGCCATTCCGAGGGCCGCCGCCCTGCCGATGCCTTCACTTCCGCCGGTTACGATGGCTACCTTGCCTTGCAGTCCCAGGTCCATTTCCCGCCCTCCTTAATAAAACGTCCCTTGGCCCCGCCGTCCCATGGCCTGCATTCGCGCCTGGCCGAGGAGGTCTGGGCACGGGCCACACCTCGTGGGGCATAATCCAGCCTATCTTCGTCCTTTTTTCTTTCTTCCTCCGTCAAGAAGAGGTATTATATGGCCGATACGGTTAGCCGTGTCAATGTCGGATGGCGAATGCGGCTTCGGTTGCTCATTTCGTTGGCGGCGCAGGGAGGGGGTTCTACGGGGACGGCGGTGGACCCCTGAATGGTACAATCTCTGAACGATCCTTCAAGGGGCCGAAGGCCAGACCGGTACACAAGGTTGCCAGTGCCTTGCGATGCCCGTCCGCAGCGGGCGCAAGACGAGAAAGGGGTCCAAGATGCCTACCTTCCTAGACTATCACCGGGTCCTACCTCCCATGTCGCCCGACGCGGTGCAGGCCATGGTGGCGCAGATTCAGGCGGGACTGCCGGGCGAGTCCGAGGTGACCCAATGGAACATCTTCGTCGGTCAGAACGGCCAGGCGTGGTGTCTCTGCGAGGCGCCCGACGCCGAGGCGGTGGTCGAGTCTCACGAGGCCATGCTCTTCGTGCAAAGCCTGGAAAACGTCGTCGAAGTGACGAGGCTGGTCTAGGGTTGCCGCTTATTTGGAGTTCCCCGTTTGCTGGGCCCTGCCTCCAATGTGGCTTGAACTAGCTTTCCGTGAGATTTTGGGATTGGCCATCGGCATGGGATGCGGGTACTTGACACGGAGGTGACCCCTCAATAGGATGCTGAGCTAGAGGCGTGTTCCAAAGCAAGAGGATGCTGAGCTAGAGGCGTGTTCCAGCGCAAGGAGGGTACCGATGGACTTCGCATTGCCCTATAGCGAGGAGCAGGAGCAGTTTCGCCAGGAGGTCCGTACCTGGCTGAAAGAGAACGTCCCGGAGGAGATGAAGGACCCCGTCGACCCCAGGGACTTCACCGAGGAGCACTACCGGTTCTGGCGGGAGACGCACCAGAAGATGGCGAAGAAGGGGTGGCTCTACCCCACTTTCCCCAAGGAGTACGGTGGCGGCGGCCTGACCGGGGATCACGAGACCATCATCGAGGAGGAGTCATACCGCTCCAGGGTCCCTCGAAACTTCACCTCCCCCAACTGCATTCCCTCCCTTCTGGTCTGGGCCACCGAGGAGCAGAAGCGGAAGTTCCTCATTCCCATCCTCACGGCGGAGATCACCTGCTGGAACAAGCTCACCGAGCCCCACTCCGGCGCCGACCTGGCCAACTACAAGGGCCGGGCCATCCGGGACGGCGACGACTGGCTGCTCACAGGGCAACAAGCGTTCATCAGCGGCCGGGGCACGCCCGCATTCCTCTACGGCCCCATGCTGACCGACCCCGATGCACCGCGCCACCGGAACCTGGGGTACTTCATGATCCCCGTGCCATCCCCGGGCCTGGAGATTCAGGAGCAGAGCCTGCTCAACGGCAACGACCAGCATTTCATCTTCATGGACGGCGTGCGGATACCCGGCGACCACATCATCGGTGGCGACCACCAGGGGTGGCAGGTCGCCGGCACCACCCTGGAGTCGGAGCACGGCGGCCGCGGCCGGGCCTTCCCCAGAGACGAGCCCGTGGACAACCTGGTGAGCTACGTTCGAGAGGCGAAGCGCAACGGGGATTCATTGGGCAGCAACCCCATGGTCCAGCAGACGACCATGGATGCCTACATTGAAGCCCACGTGGACAGCCTCCTGGCCAAGCGCACCTACTGGATGTACCAGAACCGGGTCCAGATTAACCACGAGCACGCCGTGGCCGACGTGCACCGCCGGCTCTATTCCCTGCGCAACGCCATACGGGTGCGGGACGCCATGGGAATGTACGCCCTTCTGAACTCGAAAGACTCCCTGTCCCCCCATAAGGGAGCGCAGGAGGTCAATCAGCGAGTGATGGCCGGCCAGCATCATGCCGCCGGGAGCACCAATATCGCCAAGGTGATCCTGGCCCGGCGCATCGGCATCAGCCGGACCAGAGAGCGAGCGGCTCCCACTCCGTCCACGGCCGCGAGCCACACCAGCTAGGGGCTGCTTCCGGAAGCGCCCCAAACGGGGGAGGGATCTCATCCAAGGTCCACCCCCTTCTGCCTTCGGCGTCCCTTCGAGCAACGCCGTTGAACCGATTCTGTCTTCGGTTTCACGCCGCCTCGCCACCTCTCAACAACGTTCTTTGCGAGGCGACTATACTCCTTCCGGCTGCGTTTCTGACGAGTCATTTCGCTGCTTGACACTGCAGGGAACCGTCAGTAATATGCTGTGTAAAAGGTGTGTTCCAGAACAAGGAGGAAACGCATGGACTTCATAACGCCCTACACAGAACAGCAAGAACAGTTTCGTAAGGAAGTCCAATCCTGGTTACAAGAGAATGTCCCTGAGAAAATGAAGGAGCCCATCGATCTCAGAGACTTCACCGAGGAGCACTACCAGTTCTGGCGGGGCAAGCATCAGGAACTGGCGGCGAAGGGGTGGCTATATCCCAACTACCCCAAGGAGTACGGCGGTGGGGGCCTGACCGGGGACCACGAGACCATCCTCGCGGAGGAGTTCTACAATTTTAGGGTCCCCCGAAGCTTCACCAACGTCTATGTCCTCCCAGCCCTCCTGGTTTGGGGCACGGAAGAGCAGAAGCAGCAGTTCCTGGTCCCTCTCCTGACGGCAAAGTGCACCGCCTGGCAGAAGTTCACCGAAGCCCAGTCCGGCGCCGACCTGGCCAACGTCAAGAGCAAGGCCGTGCGGGACGGTGACGACTGGGTCCTCTCGGGTCAGAGCGTCTACATTAGCGGCCGCGGTCCTGAACCCGACTGGCTCTTCGGTCCCATGCTGACGGACGCCGATGCGCCGCGCCACCGGAACCTGGGGTTCTTCATGATCCCCAGTCCTTCCCAGGGTCTGGAAATCAAAACACAGGCGCTTCTCACCAGCAACGAGCAGCACACCATCTTCCTGGACAACGTGCGGGTGCCTGGAGACCACCTCATCGGCGGCGCCTCCCAGGGGTGGCAGGTCACCAACACCAGCCTGGAAGAAGAGCACGGCGGCCGTGGCCGGGCCTTCCCCGCGGATCCCGTCGTTGGCAACCTCGTCGAGTACGTTCGAAAGACGAAAATGAACGGGGGCACCCTGGGTGATGACCCGCTCCTTCAGCAGCAGACGATGGACGCCTACATCGATGCCCACGTGGACGGCTTGATGGCCAAACGTACCTTCTGGATGTACCAGAACCGTATGGAGATTACCTACGAGGGCAACGTGCACAACGTGCATAACAGGCTGAAGACCATGCGTCAAGCCATCAGGGTGCGCCATGTCATGAAAATGGATGCTCTCCTGGACGGCAATGAACCAGGAGCCCCCCACGGTGGCGCCCAGGAGGTCGAGCAGCGCTATGCGGCCGGCCAGCGTCACGCTGCCGGGAGCACCAATATCGCCAAGGTGATCCTGGCCCGGCGCATTGGCATCAGCCGGACCAAGGAAAGGCCGGCTCCCACTCCGTCCACGGCCACCACTCACACCGGCTAGGGGCCGCTTCTAGAGGCCGTTGCGCGGTCCGGAGGGGCTGGTGCAACGAGTTTTATCGAGACACCCGGGAACAGGGCTTCAGCGCGAAGCCCTGTTCTTTTTTGTGGCGAACACTATTCAGGGGAAAGGCGGCCGGAGCGGCGGGCAGCCTCCGGGGGCTCCCGCAAGCGGGCCGTGGGATTTCAGTGGACTGCCGGTGTACTGTCTGGCAGATAGCTTCATGCCGGCGATATTGTGGGGAATCCCCGACTCACGATCGTCTTTCCGGCGAAGGCCGGGATGACGGACCGGCTATCAAGCCATTCAAGAGTTCTTGGCTAGGGGAGGGCGTCCATAAGGGAGGGCTCCCACATTGAGGCTCGCCCGTAGTAGGAAGGGCGGCCCACGTGGAATCCCTCTACGGGGAAGAAATCGCCGGCTCGGAGGGCCTCCAGGAGGTCGCTCTCGTTTCGGATATCACCCTTGAAGACGGTAGTCCCTTTGGCGAAGCCTTGAACGGAGTGGGCATCGCTACCCCCGGTCCCGAAGCGTCCCAACACGTTGGTCACTTCCTGGGCAAACCGGTTCTCCACCTCGATGTTCCCGCCGTTCACCACCTCAACGTCGTCGACCAGTTCGAAAATGGGGTGCAGGGCGCCCTCTTCGGGGGTGCTGGGGATGGAAGCGGTGGTCTCGAAGAGATAGTTCTGAGTGTGGATGCCGGCAGGGTCGAAAAGGAAGCGGAAGGGGTGGGCCAGGATCATGTAGCCTCCCACACGGTCCACCTCTTGGCGCAAATGCCGGATGGTTTCGATACCGCCCGACGGCCCGGTCACGTGGCCCTCCAATCCCATGGTAATGATATGCCCCAGAGGAGTGTACACCTCCAGGGCACGCACCAGAACTATGTCGTGGAGGTCATGACTTTGGACGAAGTTGTCAAAATCATGGCGGGGCCAGCCGTTGTGCTCCGTAACCATGGCCCCGGTGAGTCCGAGACGCCGTGTCTCCGACACCAACTCATCAGGGGTCAGGGCACTGTCGGGGCTCCCCTGGTTGGTGTGCACGTGGAGATCAAAAATCGAACTCACAGGCTGATGTCCTTGCCTCCGCGGATAGGTCGTTCACGCGACGATTGCCGTGTAGATATAGCGGAATTCGTCCCGCGTGTCAAGGGCGCGCCGAGCACACCAGACGTGTCGAAAAACGTCCTCTGATGAACCCGCCAGACACTGAAGCTGGCGGAGATGCCCAGGTCTTGACGCGAGAGATGTGACGGGGTAGTCTGGCAGGGGCGAAAGCGGTGTCCGAGATGGCTCTTACCGCAATCTCCGAAGAGTTGATGTGGAGTTCCGCAACGTGGCGCCCCGCGAGAGGCCAACCCCCTGCGGATGATGCCCGCGGATGATGAATGTAGATAGAGGAATGTCCCACGGTTAAGGAGGGTACTCATGGATTTTTCATCACCGGATAGCACGGACCAACAGCGGTTTCGCCAGGAGGTTCGTACCTGGTTCGAAGAGAACATCCCTGAGAACATGATCCACCCCGTTGATCCCAGGGACTTCACCGAAGAAATGTACGTATTCTGGCGAGGGAAGCACCAGGAGATGGCGGCGAAGGGTTGGCTGTATCCCACCTTCCCCGTAGAGTACGGCGGCGGGGGCCTGACGGCGGATCACGAGACCATCCTGGAGGAGGAGTCCCTCCGATTCAAGGTGCCCCGCTTCTTGAATACCAACGTGCTCCCCAGCATCCTGGTCTGGGGCACGGAGGAGCAGAAACAGAAGTTTCTTGCCCCCCTGCTCAAAGCAGAGAAGATAGCCTGGGAGAAGTATACCGAGCCCAGGTCCGGCGCCGACCTGGCCGGCTACATCAGCCGGGCGGTGCGGGACGGTGACGACTGGATTGTCACCGGGCAAAACGCCTTTATCAGCGGCCGCGACGTCAGCAGGCCCGACTGGCTCTTTGGCCCCTTGGTGACCGACCCCGATGCGCCGCGCCACCGGAACCTGGGCTACTTTATGATCCCATTCCCCTCCCCTGGACTGGAGATCACGGCCCAGAACCTTCTTGACGGCAAAAACCAACACCTCATCTACATGGAGAACGTGCGGGTGCCGGGGGACCACCTCATCGGTGGTGAGGGTCAGGGGTGGCAGGTCTCCAACACCGGCCTGGAGCAGCAGCACGGCGGGCGCGGGCGCGCCTTCCCCAAGGATGAGCCGGCGGAAAACCTGTTGGGCTACGTTAGCGGGACGAAACACAACGGCGGCACCCTGGGTAACGACCCCCTGATCCAGCAGACGACCATGGACGCCCTTCTTGATGCCCACGTGGACAATATCCTGGCCAAGCGCACCTATTGGATGTACCAGAGCCACATGGAGATCACCCACGAGGGCAACGAGGCCCAGGTGCACAACCGGCTGAAAACCATGCGCCAAGCCAATCGGGTGCGGGATGCCATGAAAATGCATGCCCTCCTGGACCGGAATGAACCGGGGGCCCCCCACGGCGGCGCGCAAGAGGTCGAGCAGCGCTATGCCGCCGGCCAGCGCCACGGAGGCGGAAGCACCAATATCGCCAAGGTCATCCTCGCCCGGCGCATCGGCATCAGCCGCACCAGGGAGCGGCCCTATCCCACCCCTTCCACTGCCACCAAGCACGGCAGCTAAGGCTGCTTGTCCGGTTTGCCAGGGACAGGGCTTCCTTTCCGGAGGCCCTGTCCCATTGTGACGTGGGTCTTGCCTGAGGGACGTTTGGAGGTTAGTATGGTGCTGCTTCCGGCGCCGGGTAAAAGGCTCAGGGAGTGGCTGGAGGAAGGCTATGGACTTTGAGGTCCACCACAGCACCGAGCAGGAGTCATTCCGGACGGTGGTCCGAGCCTGGCTGGAGGAGTATGCGCCCAGGGACCTGAACATACCCCCCGACTGGAGACCTCTAGACCCGGCAACCCAGGAGCGGGTCAAAGAGTTCCGGCGCAGGATGGGAGCCCAAGGGTGGCTAGCCCCCTCCTGGCCCCGGGAGTACGGAGGCGCCGGCATGAGTCCCGCCTTCGAGGCCGTCATCCAGGAGGAGATCGGGTATCTGGACCTCCCGGCTCTGGGCGACAGCCACCGCTGGATCACCGCCGTGATGGTATGGGGCACCCAGGAGCAGAAGCGCCACTACGTGCTTCCCGCGATGCGCGGAGAGACCATCACCTGGCAGGCCTTCAACGAGCCCGACTCCGGCACGGATATGGCCTCCATCAAGACCCAGGCCGTCCGGGACGGCAACGACTACCTCATCTCCGGCGCGAAGGCCTTCATCACCGGCCGCTTCGATCCCGACTACCTGTGGACCCTGGTGGTGACGGACCCAACCCGGCCCCGTCGGCTCAACCTCGGCACCTTCATGGTGGACGCCAAACTTCCCGGCATCACCATCACGACCCAACGACTGCTGGTGGGGAGCGAACGGATGGTGTACCTGGACAACGTTCGCGTACCCGCTGATTGCCTCATCGGGACCCTTAGCCAGGGATGGGAGATTGTACAGACTATCTTGGAGGGGGAGCGGGGCGGCCCTCCTTACCAACACTTGGCCACCGAGGACGGGACTGTCGCCAGCGTCGTCCAATACCTCAAGGAGGAGCAGGAGCGCTTTTAGAAGCCGTACCCGGAGTGGGTTCTGCCTGGGAGGTCCTGACGCCATGGGCGCCAGACCGCGGGACTGGGACTACAAACCCATCCGGCAACTTCGAGGTGGCCGAGTCCCGGCCCTTCGACAAGCTTAGGGTGAACGGGTTCTCACCGTTCGTGGTGAGCTTGTCGAACCACAACACTCGGTAGTTGGATCGGTACCTAGATAGGCGCCAAGCCCCAAACGGGAGAGAACGCGGTGGACTTCGAGCACCACTACACCAAGGAACAGCGGCAGTTCCGCCAGGAGGTAATCGCCTGGCTGGACGCCAACCTGTCACCGGAGATGCAGCACACCGGAGAGCCCCGGGATTTGGACCGGGCCACCTGGGAGCGGCACATGTCCTTCCGGCGCAAGTTGGGAGAGAAGGGATGGCTGGCGCCCACCGGCCCCCTGGAGTGGGGTGGCGGGGACCTCAGTCCGGACCACGCTCTGGTACTACGGGAGGAGCTGGGCAGCCGGGGGCTTCAGTGGTCCCTGGAAGACGGGTCCGCTTCCCTTCGGGCGGCCCTCCAGCAGCGGGGAACTCCGGAGCAGAAGAGCGAATACCTTTCCACCATCTCCAGGGGGCAAGTAACAATCTGGCGCCTCTCCAGGGAGCCGGGGGCCGAGCTGGATGCCGCCAATCTGGGCGTCCGGGCCCATCGAGACGGCGACGACCACATTCTGAACGGCGCGGAGCTGTTTGCCGGGCAGGGCTTCGGCCCCGACTACCTGTGGACCCTGGCCCTCACCGGCCCAGACGCTCCTTCCCACCAGGCCACTGCCACCTTCCTGGTCCCCGCCGGCCTGAAGGGCATCAGCATCCAGACCTCCAACTCGCTGCTCCCTGGGGAGGCCCACCGGGTCACCTTCGACAACGTGGTGGTCCCCCCTCGCTGTTTGCTGGGGGAGGAGGGCGAGGGGTGGCTCCTGATGCAGGACACCCCGGCGGACGTGGAGGCCATGTATCCTCCCGCCCAGGACCAAGAGCTGGGCGACCTGTTCCAGTATGCGAGTGAGACCGCCCGGGATGGCGTCACCCTGAGCGAGGACCCCGTCCTCCAGCAGCTCCTGGTGGATGCGTACATCGCCAGCCATCTCACGCGCCTGCTCAGAACACGAAATGCCTGGATGGCCGCCAACGGGCGGCAACTCACCTACCACAGAGCCCAGGCTGCCCTTCTGGAGAAGCGTGCCGCCCTGCGCCTGTCCCGGCTGGTTCGGGATGTCATGGGTATGTACGCCCTCCTGGACCATCAAGACCCCCGGGCCCCCGCCCAGGGCAGGTTAGAGGTCCAGCAGCGACGGAGTCTAGCCCGTCAGAATCCCACCGGCGGCCCGGAGGTCCAGGCAAGGGAATTCGCCAAGCGCCTGGGGATGGATCTGAGGAAAGGAGAAAGAGCGCCTCCTCCCGGCGGCGTCTCACCGGCCAGGTGATTATTTTCCGGGTGTGGGCAGCGGGGGCTGGGTGAGAAGTGTGAAGCCCGGCTGCGGGCGAACGAATCAGGCGACATATTCACAAGGAGGTTACCATGGACCTATCGCTCACTGAGTCGCAGGTCATGCTCAAGACATCGGCCACCGATTTCCTGAACGCGGAACTCCCAAAAGAGCGGGTGCTGGAGATTGACGACAGCCCCACCGGATTCGACCCGGAACTCTGGCGAAGGATATGCGAGTTGGGATGGGCCAGCATGGTGATCCCCGAGGAGTACGACGGCACCGGACTCTCCTTCACCGACCTGGGCGTCATCTACGAGGTCTTGGGAAACTACGCCTGCTCCAGTCCTCACCTGGACTCGGCGGTCCTGAGCGCTCAGGCCATTCTTGAAGCCGGAGACGACTCCCAGAAGAAAGCCCTCCTGCCAACCATCGCCGAGGGGCAACAGATATTCTCCTTCGCCTTCACGGAGCCCGAGTACGGGTGGGGCCCTAATTCCATCCAACTGCCGGCCACCCGCCGCAACGGGAACTACGTCCTCAACGGCACCAAGCTATTCATACCCTGGGCCCACGTTGCCGACCAGATACTGGTTGTCGCCCGCACCTCCGAGGGGTCTTCACCCGATCAGGGCATCTCTCTCTTCCTGGTGGATAAGAACGCCAAGGGCCTCTCCACCCGCCTGCAAAGCGGCTGGATCGGGGACAAGGTTTGCGAGATCACTTTCGACAATGTTGAAGTGCCGGCTTCCGGCGTCCTGGGACCCATCGGCGAGGCCTGGCCAGCCGTCGAGCGCGCCATGGACCGGGCCACCGCCGTCCTCTGCACCTACATGGCCGGGGGCGCCACGAGGGTGTACGAGATGGCCAGAGAGTACAGCCAGACGCGCATCGCCTTCGGCGTCCCCATCGGGACCTTCCAGTGGGTCCAGACCGACGTTATCGACGCCCTGACCGAGGCCGACTCCGCCACCTGGACCGCCTATGAGGCCCTATGGAGGCTGGACAACGGGCACGCGGACGCTCCCCTGGGGATTTCCATGGCCAAGGCGGTTGCCAGTGTGGGCTTCTCCAAGGCCTGCGACGCCACCCACAACGTGCATGCCGGCATCGGCGTGGACCTGGATTTCGGCCTCACCCACTACACGAAGCGGGCGCGCACGTTCCAGCAGTACCTGGGAGACGCCATCTTCCATAAGCAGCGCATGGCCCGGCTCATACGCCTGTAATCCTGGAGGGGCAGAGCTTAACCCGTTAGCTCTGTTGACATCCCGCCCGAGGTAGGTTTTCTTGGGAGGGGCTTTCCCGGCCCTTCCCAAAGAACCTCCGAGGGCTGAGCCCAATCACGATAGCAATCCCGGCCGCAATCCTCCCTCACGAAAAAGCGGCACGGCTACCCTATTGGTCTGCCGCCGCCAGGTATTCTGTTCCGATGATCTGCTGGTGCTCCAACTCCCCAATCTCCGCTTCCGAAAGCCCCAAAAGGCCGCCCAGTATTTGAGAGTTGTGCTCGCCGAGCACGGGCCCCAGCATCCGTATGCTCAGCGGGGTCTTATTGAACTTCCAGGACGGCCTGGGGTAGAGGTGGGTCCCCGCCTCTTTGTGTGTCGCCAGATCGAAGAAGCCCCGAGCCTTCAGGTGAGGATCGACGAGGATTTCCTCGGCGTTTTGGACTGGACCCGCCGGGACCTTCGCGGCCTGGAGGAGTCGCATGACCTCCCAGGGACTGCGCTGGATGGTCCACTCCTCGATGAGTGGGTTCAACTCGGCTTGGTTGTTCCGGCGGCTCACGGCGTCGGCGAACCGGTCCTCCGCGGCCCAGCCGGGGTCCCCAATGGCGTGACGGAAGCGGGCCCAGGCCTGGTCGTTGGGCACGGCAATGGTTACCCATGAGTCCTCGCCCTGGCAGCGGTAGCAGCCGTGGGGCGCCATGGTAGGGTGCGCATTCCCCATGGGACGCCCGACTCGACCGTTCATGGTGTAGTCCATGAAGGCTTCCCCCAGATGGGGCAAGAACGTCTCACCCTCGCTGATATCGATGAATTGACCTTTGCCGGTGCGCCGGCGGTAGTTGAGGGCAGCAAGGGCGGCAAAGGCAGCGGTCATGCCGGACACGCTGTCGGAGTGGTAATGAGGCTGGACTTTGGTTGGATCTCCATCGGAGTAGCCTCTCAAGCTGATATGCCCTGACAAGGCATCGAGGTCGGTGCCCATGCCCCGATGCGCCCGGTAGGGCCCGGTGTTGCCCAACAGCGGCATGGAAACTACCACGATACCGGGGTTGATGCCGGATAGCACTTCATATCCCAGACCGAGCTTTTCGTATACTCCCGCGGCGAAGTTTTCAATAATCACGTCGCTCACAGCTACCAACTGTTTGAAAAGGTCGATACCTCTGGGGTGGGCGAGGTTCAGCGTGATGCCCATCTTATTCCGGTTCGAGCCGTTGTATTTCGGCTCCCGGTTGTACGGCCGCTCTCCCGGGATGCCGTCGGGATAGGTCCAGTTGGCCGGGCTGATCGACGCGGGTCTGGTGGCAGGGGTCCTGAGCTGGCCTCTCCATCTTGCCCCGCGCTGGATACTCTCCACGCGGATGACCTCCGCGCCCAGATCGCCCAGGAGCGTACAGCCGTAGGGACCGGCCAGTACGTCTCCTCCATCAATAACCCGGAATCCCTCGAGAGGAAGTCTCGACATCAGCATCTCCTTACCGTGCCCCCGGTTGCGATGCCCAAGGGCAGGGTTCGCTGGGCTCAGATTATTCCCGCTTCCCGCAGCCGCACCAGGTCGATCTTGGAGTACCCGAGGCGGCCGGAGTACATCTCATCATTGTGCTGCCCCAGCATGGGTGCGGGCCGGGCGGGCGGGCGGGGGGTCTCCGTCATCTTAGCCGGCGCCCCGGGGTACCGCAGCGGGCCCGTGGCGGGGTGGTCTACCTCTTCGAAGAACCCTCTCGCCACATTGTGCGGATCGTTCACCACCTCATCCACCGTCAGAAGCGGTGCGGCGAACACCCGTTCCGCTTGGGACAGGCGGGTGATCTCGAACTTGGTGCGCTCCGTGAGCCAGGGGCGAACCAAATTCAGAAGCTCGCCCACATTCTCCGACCGAGCGGCGAAGGTGGCAAAGCGCTCGTCATCCAGCAACTCCGGCATGTCCAGCAGCTTCACCAGCCGGCTCCATTCACGCTGGGGAGGAGGCCCGGCGCCGGCGCCGGCCGCGACAAAATGTACGAAACCATCCAGCGCCGGTAATATCCGTCCAGTCCCGCTAGCCCGCTTCTCCAAAAGCCCGCTGTAGATGTATTTTGTGAGTGAAGCAATGCCGGCGCCCGTGCCCAGCCAGGACTCCACTATAGAGACATCTATCTGCTGCCCTTCTCCCTGGAGCCGGGCCCCCATGATACCCGCCATGGTAGCCAGAGCGGCCGTATTCCCCGCGAGGTATTGGGATATAGCGCCGCCCAGGTATATGGGCTCCCGGTCGAGCAAACCTGTCTGGGCCATATGGCATTCCATGGCGTACAGGGTAATCTCCGTGGCCACGAAGTCCCGGTAGGGCCCGGTCTGTCCGAAATTCGAGATCGACGTCATGATTACCCAGGGGTTGACCTTAGCCAGCTCTTCATAGGACAGGCCAAAACCGGGCATGACCCGGGGCGCGAAGTTCTCGACCACCACATCCACATTCTTCAGCAGCTCTTTGAAGATACGGACTCCCTCTGGGGTTTTCAGGTTGAGGGTGATACCTAGCTTGTTGGTGTTGAGGTGGAGGAAGAGCCCGCTCTTGTCCGGATGCGGCTCGTCCCGGTAAAAGGGCCCGACATTGCGAGCGGGGTCTCCGCGGCCCGGCGGCTCCACTTTGATAACCTCCGCGCCGTAATCAGCCAGGAGTTTCGTGCAGTATGGCCCGGCGACGTGGTGAGTAAGATCGAGAACCTTGATGTCACTGAGAGCGGTGTCCGGCATAGCTATCCTCGCGGAAACCAGAGATCAGCGGGTGTACGGCCCGGCTAGAGAAGCGCCCCAACCTTGGGAGCGACGGACGCCCGTTCCGGCGGCGACGCCTCAACCAGAAGCATTTTGCAGCCACCCAGGGGCCCCTGAGGCGGTTGCCCGGCAAGACGGCAAGGATGACGCCCGACGCGGCCGGTTGGCAATGATCCAGGGGGAGCCCTCGAGCAGTGCGCCGCTCGAAAGGGCGGAGGTCCCTGCCCCGCCTTCAGGCGGGGCGACGAAGTCTTTTTCGAATGGCTTCCTGGCAGAGTATACTCAAAAGTACTACTTTCCGACACCCCATCCGCACTGGCGGGTGCATCTGGCCCCGCGCCCGGAACGACTCTGACAGAATTGACACGGTGGGGAGCCGTGAGTAACATGCGGCTCTCCAGGGTCGGTCCCGCCTGGACGTTTTGGGGAGTGGATGCGTGGCCTAAGCGGGGCTAAGGCCTTGAAGCTCAGGGGCATAGAAGGGTGGACCCAGGGTCCGGTGCTCCCGGCGAACCTTTCCGGCCGGCCCGGCATCCGATTCAATGGGGACCTCACGCCCGGAAAACGGTCCCTCCGCCTCAAGCCCCTACCCGGCTATTAACCAAGGAGTCAACGTTGGACCAAACACACGACCTCGTCATCATCGGCGGAGGGTCCGCTGGATTGACGGCGGCGAGCTTCGCCGTTCAATTGGGCCGGAAGGTGGCTCTGGTGGAACGGCAGCGGATCGGCGGCGATTGCACCTGGACCGGTTGTGTTCCCAGCAAGGCCCTTCTCAAGGTGGCCCAGGTCGCCCACCAGATGCGCGACGCCGCTCGCTACGGCCTCGGCTCAGCCGAGCCCGCCGTGAAACTGAAAGCCGTAATGGCCCACGTGCGGACGGCGGTGGACGAAGTATACCGGTCCGAGTCTCCGGAGACGCTCCGGGCTGACGGGATCGAAGTCCTGGTGGGCCGGGCTAGGTTCCGGGACGCCAACACCCTCGAAATCGGTGACGGCGGCGACAAGCTGGAAGCGCGCCTTTTTCTCATTGTCACCGGCGCCCGGCCGTTCATCCCGCCCGTGCCCGGTTTGGAAGAGGTCGGTTACCTTACCTACGAAACGGTGTGGGATCTGGAGGAATTGCCGGAACGCCTCATCGTGGTAGGAGGAGGCCCCATCGGCTGCGAGTTGGCCCAGGCGTTCTGCCGGCTGGGGTCTCGCGTTACCCTTCTGGAAGCCGCGCCTCGGCTCCTGCTCCGGGACGACCCCGAAGCCGCGGACCTGGTGGAGCGGCAACTGATCGAAGAGGGTGTGGGCCTGCGCCTGGGCGCCACCATGCAGCGCGTGTGGCGAAACCCCGATGGAATCCACGTTGGCCTGGGTGATGAGGAGGTAGTGGGCGACGCTCTTCTGCTATCCGTCGGGCGGCAGCCCAACGTGGCGGAACTTGATCTGGAAAATGCTGGGGTGGCCTACTCCGCAAAAGGCATCCAGGTGGACCGCTACCTTCACACCAGCCGGCGCCACATCTACGCCGCCGGAGATTGCGTGGGTGGTTACCAATTCACCCACTACGCAGCCTGGCAAGGGTTCATGGCGGTGCGCAACGCGTTCCTGCCCGGCGCTACCCGTGCGGTCCTGGACCGGGTCCCCTGGACGACCTTTACCGACCCGGAGGTGGCCCACGTGGGTTATACCGAGGAACAGGCCCGGGAAAAGTTCGGCGAAGGGGTCATGATTTGCCGCTGGACCATGGACCGGGTAGACCGGGCCATCGCGGAAGGGAACACCTCGGGGTTCGTCAAGCTGGTCCACCGGCCTGATGGGACCGTCCTAGGCGCGACCATCGTCGCCCCAAGGGCCGGAGAGATGATACACGAGTGGAGCCTGGCGATCGACCGAGACCTGAAACTGGGCGACGTGGCCAACTCCATCCACGTTTATCCCACCTACTCCACATCCAACATGCAGTCCGCCGCCCACATCCGGGTGGAGCAATTACTCGCCGGCACCTACGGCCGGGTCATCCGGGGTCTAGCCCGGCTGGCCCGGTGACAGGGGTCCGGAGCAGGGGACCCAGCGGCCGCTTCGCTCGGCTGCTTCGGCGTAGGGCCTTGATCGCTTCATGTGTATTCTTCTAATCATCGCCTGGCGCGCTTGTTAAACACCTCCTTATGCATCAACGGGGGCATCCACCGGCGGAAACAGGTGCACGTCCAGGGCCGCCTCGCACCAGCGGGCAGCCGCCAGGAGCCGGGCTTCCCGGAACGGCGCTGCTACCAGCTGAATGCCGAGGGGCAGCCCGGAGGCCGCCAAGCCTGAGGGAATCGTTATGGCCGGTAGACCGCAAGAGGTCCAGGGCCCCTGGAAGATGGTGTTGCCGGTGTTGGTCAGGTCGGGAAGGGCCGGTGTTGGGGTCGACGGGGTTAGCAGAATGTCCGTCTTTTCCGCCACCTGCTCCATCTCGGCAGTGAACCGCCGCCGCCGCTCCAGGGCGCGGGAGTAGCTGACGGCGCCGGTGCCCAGTCCCCGCCGCAGCATCTCACGCAATAGGGGCTGGTAGTCCTCGGGCTGCCGTTCGAACGTTGCCTGATGGAAGCTTGCGGCCTCCACCGCCATGATTACCCGCTGGTCCTCGAAGGCCGAATCGATGCTGTCTGGCAACGTCACCTCTTCAACCCTGGCTCCGGCGCGGCTCAGGCGCTCCAAGACGTCATCCACGTTCCGGCGGGTCTCGGCGTCGGCCTGCTCGTAGAAGAACCGGCGAAGGAAGCCGACCCGCGGGAGTTCGGGCGACTGTAGCGTAGCCAGGTAGTCGGGCACGGGCTGTCGCGAGGTGCCCGGGTCCTGCGGATCGGGGCCGGCCATGACCTGCAACAGGAGAGCCGCGTCCTCCACGGTGCGGGCCATCCAGCCTATGGTGTCCAGGTTCCAGCTGACCGGTATCACTCCGTGGCAGCTCACGCGCCCGTAGGTGGGCTTGAATCCGACCACTCCGTTGTACGAGGCCGGCCGCAGCACCGACCCGACAGTCTGAGACCCCAGAGCGGCGGGACACATGCGGGCCGCCACCGCCACGGCGGAGCCGCTGCTGGACCCGCCGGGGGTATGGGCGGGATTCCAGGGGTTCACCGTGGGAGATGGATCCAAGCAGGCGAATTCGGTGGTCACCGTCTTGCCCAGCACGATGGCCCCGGCCCGCTTCAACAGGGCCACGGTGGTGGCGTCATAATCCGGAACGAATCCGGCGTACACCTTGGAGCAGGCGGTGGTGGGGATTCCCGCGGTGTAGTAGATGTCCTTGAGCCCGAGCGGTACTCCATGGAGGGGCCCCACGGCGCCGCCGTCCAGCTGTGCCGCCTTTTGTGCCGCGTCGGCAAGGGCCGCATCGCCGTCCAAATAAACCCAGGCCTTGAGCCGAGGCTCCAGCGCGTCGATGCGGTGGAGCAAGGATTCCACCAGGTCGACGGGAGATAGCTCCCGCCCGCGAATGAGGCGCGCCGCCTCGGCCGCTGAAAGTTCGTGGAGTTCTGGCATGGTTGTAGCTCTCCTGAATCTACGTGGATGGCGACGGTTGGGGCGCGTTGACCTGTTGCCTCATTGCCCTGGCATCTGCGATCCAGGTCCATCTATCATCGGACGCCACCTGTCGTAACTCTAAAATGAAGGCTCTCGATCCATTCCCGCCTCCAGGCCCCCCGGCGTTCAGCTGTTCCCACGCGATACGGTCCGCCTCACAATGTCACCCCGAGTGAAGCGAGGGGTCTCAGAAACTCGGGTCACTGCCATACCACCGGAGGGCCAGGTCTTTCCACTCGGGGTTCACCGATTCGGCCAGTGCCACTTTCTTATTCCTCCGCCAACCCTTGAGTTCTTTCTCCCGGATGACGGCGCTACCAACATCAGAGGTCGGCTCGTGGTAGACCAGCTTGGAAACGCTGTATTTGCTAGTGAAGCCGCCTGTCAGTCCTTGTTTATGCTCGAACACCTGGCGCTCAAGGTCGTTGTTCACCCCGATGTAAAGGGTCCGGGCCGGGTTGGCCATTATGGAAACGTAGTATTGGCGCACCGGACATTGCCTCTGTAAGACCCGAGGTTCCTCGTCGCTGCGCTCCTCGGAATGACAGGGGGGACGCCCCTCGCAATGACAGGGCGGCTTTGCCCCTCGCAATGACGCTGGGGGTGTGTTGCATTTTTCAGAATTGCAGCCAAGTGCCACCTCACAATGTCACCCCGAGTGAAGCGAGGGGTCTCAGGG
>JASLXV010000066.1:0-8023 GCA_030740155.1 Dehalococcoidia bacterium
ACAGCGCACTGGGCTACCGGCCACCTGCCCCTGAAGCCACCTTGGCAGATCGTCTGACTCCAGCCCTTGCAGGACTAACATAACAAGTGGTACAAAGACTGGGGGCAGGTCAGCAGCAAGGCCTCACTAGCATCCACGCCAGTGAGACTCTGGGTTTACCTCGATCCACCCTGTACCGGTGGCAGAGAGAACTGATTAATCATGGGCCTGGGGCCTTGGAGCCCAAGAGTCGTAAGCCCCGAAGGCATCGCCAGCCCACTTGGTCTCCAGAGTTGGCTGACGCAGTCCTGGGGCTGAGAGAGCAGTACCCTCGATGGGGTAAGGACAAGCTGGTGATCCTCCTTCGCCGGGAGGGATTGCAGGTTTCTACCTCCTTGGTGGAACGCATTCTCACCCGGCTTAAAGCCCGAGGCGTCCTCAAGGAGCCGCCCCGCAAGGGCATCTCCGCCCGCAAGCGCCTAAGGCCACGCCCCTATGCGGTGCGCAAGCCCAAGGAGTATCAGGCTCTTGAGCCCGGAGATATCGTCCAGATAGATACCCTGGACGTGCGTCCCCTGCCAGACACGGTGCTCAAGCACTTCACCGCTCGGGACGTAATCTCCCGCTGGGACGTGCTGGAGGTCCATACCCGAGCCACCTCAGCCCTGGCGGCCGGCTTCCTCAATTCCATTCGGCAACGCTTGCCCTTTCCTCTCAAGGCGGTCCAGGTGGATGTGGGCAGCGAGTTCCAAGCTGCTTTCGAGCAGGCCTGCCAGGAGCTGGGCATAAAGCTCTTCGTCCTGCCACCCCGCTCCCCTAAGCTAAATGGCCATGTGGAGCGGGCCCAGCGCACTCACACCGAGGAGTTCTATGAGCTATATGACGGTGACCTGGAGATCGCCCCCTTGAATCAAGCCTTTCTCGCCTGGGAGCATATCTACAACACGGCCCGTCCCCGCCGCTCCCTGGACGGACGGACTCCAAATGGGTATCTTCAACTGTGTCACCCGGACCCGTTCCTAGACCATCTGTCTCTAATGTAGTGACCAAGTACACAACATTGATCTACATGCCTGCGATATGTATAATCTACCTGACCCGCTAACCACGCCAACCCAACTTCCACGGTTCAATGGGGCCAGGAGACTCACCCCGCATGAATGGTCGACGTCTCATTGTTTTCGTCACGGTAATACTCCTCGCGGCCTGCAGCGAGGGATCGTCGCCTGAGCCCACCGCCAGCCGACTGCCCACACCTTCTCCCCAACCAGCCCAAGCAACGAGCGCGCCAACGCCGCTACGCGCCACACCTATACCAGTGTTCACCCCTACTCCTACGTTGCTTTCACCCGAGACGGCTGGGCCTACGCCAACGCCGGCGCCACCGGCTAGAGAAGAAGTGGGTCAGGAAGCTGCCTCGTGCAACTCTCTTCTGGGTGCGGTGTCCAGGCTGCGGCAGGTAAACGGCTTGGTTCAAACCCAAGGAGAGGACTTGGGTTTGGCTGGCCTTTCGCTCCAGGCGGGCGTTGCCTTGCTGAGAGGGGATTTCAAAACGGCGTGTGAACTCATGGACCAGGCAATGGCGCTCCTGGGGGTACCTGTCACCGCGGGGAGTCCCACTCCCACGCCCTTGCTCACCACTTCCGTCAAGAGCTCCAGACCCGCGGTGCTGGAGTACGTCGATAGACCGCCGCCCATCGCCTCTTTAATCACCATCGGCGCCCCCGGCACGGATGGCGCCACCACGGTCACTGGAGCCCCCGGTGCCGTACCAGGGCCGGTGGACGTTATGGTAGTCACGGTGGAATACTCGGACCCTGCTTTCGTGGTATCGGCGCCGGATGGGAGCTTCAACGCCTCGGTAACATCCGCGCCGGGCGCCACGGTCCAGGTAAGACATAATCCTTACCCACTACAGTCACGTTTGATTGACGGCTTGCATCAAAAAAACCATTGGCCTGGCACGCTGCTGCGGGTCGCCGATGCCCCGGCCAGTGGCGCCGGCTCGCCCTTCTCCGCCGCCGGCGCCACCTATGCCGGTGGCGGCCCGGTCTTCTGGGCAGTGGAAGGGAGCGTGTCTAACAAGGCGCTCCAAGCAGGCGGAAGTGTCTCCCTTTCCGGCAGTGTCCGGGTTTACATCCCAGCGGGTGTTGTTGCCCCCTCCTCCCTCAGCGATAACGAGATGAGTTTTGGAATCGACAAACTGTTTGATGCCGAAGGGCGTCAGAGCAGCGCGGGTGCGGACTTTGTGTCGCGATTCCTGACGCCTACCGGCCTCCCAATCGAACGGCAACGGGGGCCTGGGTTTGCCAGGCTGAGCAATGTTAGGGTGAGCCTGCGACGGGAAGGCGACGCCTACGTGGCGGCGTTCGACGCGAACGTGCCTATCTCCGCCGGTTTGCCGGACGGTACCTACAGGTTGTACGCTTCGCTAGGCGGGCCCGGGATTCAGCCACTGGGAAACCAGTTGAAGCACAGCCCGGAGCACCACCTGGGGTTCGGCCAGGGGACCTTCGGTGGCGCTACCGTCGCGCTGTTGACCATCGGCCAACCGAAGGCCCCCAAGCTAGCCGCAACGTTGCTGGTGGATAACCCGAACCAAGGTAGCCGGGGCGTGATTGCCGAGAATGACCGGGCCTTCTACGGGTTTTCCGGCCGCATCGCCACCCAGGCAGATGTTTTTTTGGTCCAGCCACGGAACCCCGGCGACGGACAGCTCATTCCCTATAATCTTGAACCATTCATGCCGTTCCTGTCGCTGGCCGACCGGAACCTGCCCAACGCCCCCGTTGTCCCCTTGGACCTCCCGGGCGGCACTTTAACTGTGACCGTTCACACTCCTTCGGGAATCAACGACGTGTTGGGCACCGAGACGGTCTTGCAGACTAGGACCGGAGAAGAAAGCACCAGCACCGGGAGGCAACTAAATGAAGGTGGCGGCCATCCGGGAGGCGTGCTGCAACTGACAACACTGTCCGACGCTTTCGTTTACCGCTTTGCTGAATACGGCCGTTATACCATTTCCCTTTCCGGCTCGGTGAGCGACGTCTGGGGCCAGAGCTATCCCTTTAGCGGCAGCTTCCAGGTCTGGTCCGCCGAGACGCTTGACATCGAGACTGCGTCATTGCCCTCGACCCCCTTCCAGGCTGGAGACAAACTGCCTGCGGTGGTCAACATCTACCCCGGAGTGCCTGCCGAGGTGGAGATGTCCTTGGAGTTGATTCCCATAGACGGCGGTCCCAAAGTCGAGGACTCGGTGACCGGAATTGCCAACCGATTCGGCTACTTCGATGGCGCCGGTAGGGCGTTCGACCTGAGTGATCCCGGAGAATACCTGGCGCGGGTGAAGGCCAGTTACACTGACGAAGAAGGACGGCTTTGGTTGGGCACACGCCGCTGGGGCAGTGGTATCGCGCCGGCATCGCCAACTTTGATTGCACACGGGCGGCGCGGCCTTGACGACGGCGCCGGGGGGTTTCCCCCAGGCCTGGGTGCATGGATGACCCGCGCCTCCACCGGTGTGCCCACCGGTTCCGGCCACATCAGCTTCCCTTTCTTTTCAGGCGACGTCGTTTGGGCCACCGACGACGACGCCGTCCAGATCCGCGTCACGGCCCAGGACCCAAGCGGCCAAATTGCCGGCTTGCTCGGTGACCGTGCCGAGCAGTCCGCTTCCGAGGGACCTTCGTTCCTGGAACGGCAGACTGCTGGCGAACTACCGCTCTTTATCAGCACAAGTAGTGGCTTGGAGGCCAGCTTAGCGCTGGACGACATCGACCAGTGGGGTTACGCCTATCGTGCCGTGGAGCGCCCCGGAGTAAGGGTGCGGGAGATGGTAGGCACCGAGCAAACGAAGGCGCCCTACTGGCGCTTTAACGACCAATACCTGGCCCAGCGGGGGATGGGCTCAGAAGGTGACCTGCCCAACGACATCAAATGGCAATTCGCCGCAACTGTTTTCAAGCGGCCCGACCGAAACATCGGTGAGGTCGCTATTTATGGCTCCCTATGGGTGGAGATTGACGATGACGACCCGGAGGGCTCCCGAGTCTTTCCACCTTTCCAGGGTGCGGCCGGCGGCCCAACCGGCGGGCCGATCATGACCCTGAAGGGAGAAGAGATTGACCTCTTCTTGATGCCGACCGCCATACGTCCGGGGGCTATCCTGGAGGTTGGCGACAGCTTTGTGTTTGCTGGCCAAGTAGGGCCGCCGCTGGCCTCAAAGGTGACGGCGCGGGTTACTTCGCCCGGTGGGGAAGTCCGCACCGTCAGTGGCCGGGCCAACTCCGTAGGCTATTTCTCCGATCCCACGGGTGACTTCATGGTTAACGAGCCGGGGATCTGGACCGTGGAAGTTGAGGTGCTTCATGACGGCCTCACTTCGGCGGGGCCAGTGGAGCCGCCGTTCCCCACGGGTGGTGTCTTGGGTGGGGCAGAGGGCCGCTTCCAGATCTATGTGGTCCCCAAAGAATCAGGGAAACTGGACTTTGGCCTGCCCAGCTTGAGCTTTGCCGCAAACCCTGCCAGAACGCCGCTCAGCTTCTTTCCGCGAATACCCGACAGTTGGACGGACGTGGAAGGTGTTTACATCATTAGCATGCCTGGCTTCATCCTGGATAAGGGTTCGCTAAAGCAGTCCGCCGGGGCATCGGAGTTGGTCTACGACCCGAGCCGCCTCAGCCGGGATTTCCCCAACATCGACCTTCGCGCCCGGCATGTGATTACGCCAGGGCTGTCCGACGAGGTGTTCATCTCCGTCCTGATCAGCGGCACCGACGCTTCAGGTGGACGGCAGTACGCCGCCAAGCACCTGACCCTCGTCGGTGAGGATATCTACGATAAAAACTAAGGCGATATTTTCTGGTTTTTGGAGGCGGCTGCAGGTCTTAGGAGGGATCCCTTTGTGATCGATGAACGGGCGACGACACTTGCCAAAAGAGGACTCGCCCTCGCGCTAATCTTGGTGCTGATACCCGCTACGGTGGTTTGCAAGAGTGATTCGCGTCCTTTATCCACGCGTGAGCAGCCGTCTACACCTCGTTCTGCTGTTGTCATAGAGACAATCCCACTCCCTGTCACGTCAGAGCCCGCAACTGCAACTCATATTCCCTCACCCGTGCCTGCTCTCCCAATCACTCCGGTAGGGTCGGGTCCTGGAACGGTTCTCCGACGGTCTTCACCTGAGTCTAGTACATTACCCGCTGTGATGTCGGAGAACAGTGGTCCGTCCGCCGCCTCCGCAGTGGCAGTGTCACCTAACGGTGTGTTGGTAGCAGCCGTGAACCCGGACAGCGATTCCATTACATTGGTCGATGCCACCACGCTCGAAGTATTAGCTGAGGTTCCCGTTGGCGACGACCCCCGCACGCTGGCCATCAGCCCCAACTCGCTAATGGCATTGGTCGCAAATCACCGCTCAGACACGATCTCACTAGTGGACTTGCGTCAATTTTACGAGGTCGCTCAATACCGCACCGGCGCTATGCCCTACGGAGTGGTTACGGACGGAGAAAGAGCTTTCGTCACTGAGTTTGGATTGGGGAAGGTTAGTGTCATCGGTCTGGCGACGGGGCGGATAGAGATTGATATTGGGGTCAATCCTTTTCCCACTGGTCTCGCTTTAAGCGCGGACGGGCAACGGCTACTGGTCACGCATCTGTTCACTGCCGACGTAACAGTTATTGACCTGCAGACGTCGACTGTACGCGATGTGATTTCTACCGGTAGAGACACCAACCTCTCCCAATTCATCGCCATATCCCCAGACGGAAGTAAAGCTTACATACCGCAGACTCGCTCCAACGCAACGAATCCTGCCCTCCTATTCGACACGACTGTCTTCCCCGTCGTCAACGTAGTGGACCTAGCCGAATCCAGGCTAATGGTGCGTCGAAGGATCAATCCTGACACTGCTGATGAACCAGTCAATATGCCATTTGCTGTAGTCCTAGCACCGGATAGCAGCATTCTCTACCTGGCAAATGCAGGTAGTGACGATGTATCGGTGATTGATCTGAATACAAACCGGGGGCTGGCTCATATCGCGGTTGGTTCGAACCCTCGGGGCGTTACCATCACGCCGGACGGCTCCCAGGTCTTCGTAAACAACGTACTGGACGGCACGCTATCAGTGATCGATACAGACGCGCTCGCCGTCACCAATACCGTTACCCTGACTGAGATACCGCTGGCTGAGGTTTTACTTCAGGGCAAGAAGATCTTCAACTCGGCCGCCGAGCCGGTGCTCACCACCGACAGCTGGATCTCTTGCGCCACTTGCCACTTCGACGGGGGAATGGACGGGCGCACCTGGCAGGGCTTTCCCGACGGGCCCCGCAACACTCCAGCCCTTTTCGGAGTTGGGGAAACACTGCCAATTCATTGGTCGGGAGACTTTAACGAGCTGGAGGACGTGGAACTGACCATCAGGAACATCCAGTTTGGTACAGGATTGGTCTCTGGCGAGGCTCACGATTCCTTGGGGCCGCCGCACGCGGGAATGTCACCAGAACTGGATGCCTTGGCAGCCTATATGGACTCCATAGAGGCGCTAGTTTCGCCCTACGTTGATAACCACGAAAGGGTGATGAGCGGAGAAAAGCAGTTCAACGCACTAGGGTGCCAATCGTGTCACACACCACCATTGTTCACGGACCGGCACCTCCACGACGTAGGGACTGGTGACCTGAGGAAGGAGAAGAACGCCCACGGACGCGGCACCAGCTTCGACACTCCCTCGCTTAGAGCGTTATGGTTGACAGCGCCCTATTTCCACGACGGTTCCGCCCTAACCCTGGAAGATGTTCTCGACTCAGGGACCGCACACAACATCTCTGCCGTTCTGACGTCAAAGGAGGTCGAGGATTTGGTGGCCTACCTTCAGAGTCTGCCGTGAGGATGCAAAATTCGTAGTAAGCAGCTGCCACTACCAGGGCTAAGCTGAGTCCGTGGTGGAGATCCACTCCGGACCCACTCCGTCACTGCGTTAATAATGGGCTGATGTGTCAAGGACGGAGTGAAAGTGTATCAGAGGGGCGGAGGAAAACCGTACCACTGGGGCGCCGGAGCATGGGCATGGAAGTATCGCGGCCTGTTGAAGCTTGGTTCTAGGCTATCCCTTGATCTCTTCGGTTTATTGGGCCCCATTGTAGACCGTCAGCGATAATGGGACACATTGTGGTGTAAGAAAACCCGAGAAAATGGAAGTGGCGTGAGCTCCTGGAGTGAAGGTAAAGTACTCACAGAAAGGAGCAGATGTGTCCCAGCCAGAAATCAGCAAAGGCACGGCCGTCGAGGTGAAGGCTCAAACCATCGACAAGCGAAGACTTCATGACCGGACCCTCAGGCAGCTCACCCAAGCTCTTCCACATCCCTGATCTCTCGGGTCCCAAACTGTCCCATTTGTGCTGGTTGCCAACAATCGCTATATTGCAGCAAGCGCCATTATCTTGGCAATCGTGCTTCTTGGGGTGGCCTATGGGTCAGAGGGAAGAGTGATGCCAGACGAGGTTTTCTATCTCCTTGTGGGCGTTAGCGCGGTTGTGCTGATAGTTGCAGTCCCTTGGTGGTTAACTTCATACGGCATCCTTCCGGCCATGCATTTTTTCCGCCGTTATGAGTACCATTGGCCGATGGTTACTAAAGGGAAGCCTAAACCCTGGCAATGGGCTTTAGACATTATTGACCAACAGAGGGAACGGGCGCATGAGTATCTGGTTTTGAGAGATTGTAGCGCACTTAGCCGATATTATAGTTGTAATATGTATCTGATGGCCTGCTCATAGCTTTAATGCGTAAGGTTTTGAGGGGCATTAGCGTGGCTTGTCCCGAAGAAGGTTAGGCCTTGTTCGAGCAACGGGATCTTCGACCGGGTAAAGGGCAAGGGCCTCGTCTACGGCAGCGGGCATGTTGGCAACCAGCACAAATGGGACAGTTTGGGACCCGAGAGATCAGAGGTGTGGAAGAGCTTGGGTGAGCTGCCTGAGGGTCCGGTTATGAAGTCTTCGCCTATCGATCGTTTGAGCCTTCACCTCCTTTCTGCGCT
>JASLXV010000067.1:0-134143 GCA_030740155.1 Dehalococcoidia bacterium
TGGCGGCGCAAGGGTAGTCGGCGTCCTGGAGAGGCTGGCCGAGACGAGGGGACTCCCTGAGGTAATTACTGTCGACAACGGGCCTGAGTTTGCAGGTAGGACCATGGACGAGTGGGCGTACCGCAAGGGCATCAGGCTGAACTTCATCCGTCCCGGCAAGCCTGTGGAGAATGCCCTTGTCGAGAGCTTCAACGGCAGGCTACGAGACGAGTGTTTGAACACCAACTGGTTCGTGAGCGTGAGGCATGCCAGGGAGATCATCGAGGACTGGCGGGTGGACTACAACGAGGTCAGGCCCCACAGCTCGTTGAACGGCAGATCGCTGAGGGAGCATGCTGAGGCAGCGGTCGGACTCTACTAACCAGCGATACTAACTTCGGGGGAAGGTCACCAGGACCGTCAATCACTCGAAGACGCTGGTTCCGTTTGCTTTGCATGTATGACCGTCGATGTACTCTCAAGCCAGTTTTCTTGCCAGTTTTCTTGCCAGTTTTCTTGGATGTAGAGACACCCATCGCCCAAGTCAGGTGGAGCGACTTGTTATGTTGCCGTTTTTGATTCAACAAGTGGCAACAAACGCGAATCTTCCAATGCCGCGGTTCGGTGCCCCATGCCAGCCAAATATTCTTGGTGCGAAGAAAATGCCATGAGATCAGACAGAGACTTTTGACGAACAAGCATGACCAAATCCCATCTTTCTTCTTGAGGGCCAATAAGATACTTTCCTCCTTCCCCAAGGAATATAAGGTCGCCACCGCTTTCCCTGAGAAATGGCAACGTATGGTCTATGTATTCTTGATATGCTCCTCGTCCAGATATGGGCTTGCTGGGCTCAAGTTCAGGATTGGCCGAATAATCAGCTATATCGCGGAAACGCAGCAGATTCAGCATGGCAACTTCACCTGCAATGTTCCGAGCGAGGAGGGCTGCCCCTGCCTTTTGTGTAACTTCTAAAAAGCGCTCTGACATATGATCGTCTCCGTTTTCCGACTCTGCGAACTAAACAATTTATCCGAGCCCTCTCCGCTTGCGGGGCACCTTGAATAGTGGTGGTTGTCTGCGTCTGCGCACCTTCAGTGCCTCAACCTTGCGTATCCGTTCCCGCGAGAATGGCCGCTCAGCCCTGGGCGGCGCCGGAGCGCAGCAGCCCTTTCAAGTAGGAGATATGCCCCTGGTGCTGGAAAAGTTCCCCCACCACCTGGCGGAACACCGCGCCCACCGACATTTCCGGCCGGCGCTCCCTCGGTACCCGGCCGTAATCCTCCGGTCCGAGGGAACCCAGGTACTCCAGGGTGCCGCCGCGAACCGCTTCCCCGTACTCGTTCAGGTCGGGCAGGTCGAGAAGAGGGAACTGGGCCACCTGCTCCGGCGTGTGGCCGAAACCGACGTCCCGGGTTGGCAGCCCGAACTTGAGATGCCAGCCGTCCCGCTCCCAGATCTCCGGCCGTTCCTGAATGAAGAACTGCATCCACATGTCCTCCACGCGGATCATATGCCAGAGTATCCAGCCGATGGGGTTGGCCTCGGGCCCGGCCTGCCAGGCAAGCTCCTCCGGGGTCAGGTCTTGTATCGCTTCCATCAGGAACTCGTGCTCTTTACCCAAAGATTCTTCAATGAACTCGTTCAAGGTCATCTCACCGCTCCTCTTACATTTTTCCCCTTGGTACCGCAACGCGCGGGTGGCCCTTCAACTGATCTCGGCCATCGGAGGTATCTCGAAATCTACCCGCGAACCTCTTTTGAGAAACCGCCGTTCAGGAAGGAGTCAGCGTGACCGATGGGCTTCCAGTGTACCAATCACGTTACACTTTTCCCACCCAAGGAGTTGCCATGGGTATGTGAAGCCGAGTCTCCCCGGCGCCGAGGCCCCCGAGCGCAGCCCGCTTTCTTTCCATACAAGTAAACCATCAAAGTGAGCCGGCCAAGAGAACCGGTCCAGGTGCTTAGGTTCCGTGTTAAACTTCTCCCAAAACACCGGCAGCTCGGGCGCCACCCAAGGGGCTGCCCCCTGTTCACAAGGAGCGCAACCGATGGCCAACACCCTGATAACTCCTGAAGTCCGGGCCCTCATCGGCACCGATACTCCGCCGGAGCGCAACCGGTTCCCCATCAGCGAAGAGATGGCTTACGACGTGGCCGACGCGATAGAGGACGCGAACCCCCTATACGTGGATCGGGACCACGCCGAGCGCAGCCGGTTCGGCGGCCTGCTCTGTCCGCCCCTGGCCACCTGGAAAGACATCACACCTCCCATCGGCTACTTTGGCGCCGGGCAAGAGTCTCACTTTCAGGTGCCCTTGCCTTTCAATAGCTACGGCCTCAACGGAGGCATGGACTGGCAGTTTCTGCGGCCGGCCTACGTGGGCACCTGGCTAACCCGCCGGTTCCGAATCCTCGACATCTACGAGAAGCAGGGACGCTCTGGCTCCCTGGTCTTCGTGGTGCGGCAGGAGACCGAAACCGACCAGGAAGGACGCACCGTTGGCGTGGCGAAACGGGTAAGCATCCACCAGTCCCTTTCCGCCAGAGATGAGACCCACCAGGCGACCAGCAGCCGTACAGCGGCCGCTTCCCAACTGCCCCTGCAAACGGTGGTGATTTCACCGCCCGGTCCGGGCGCTGTTCTCCCTCGGCCCGAGGCCTCATCGGCGCCGCAGCGGTATTTCGAGGACGCTGCCGTAGGGATGGACGTGCCGCCGGTAGTCAAGGGGCCGATGACCACCACTCATCTAGTTCGCTGGGCGGCGGCCAACGGCAACTACGCCCGCATCCATTGGGACCTCCCCTTCGCTCAACTGCGCCAAGGCCTGTCCAACGTGGTGGTCAACGGGTCGCTGAAGAACCAGTATCTGGGCCAGTTGCTCGTCGACTTCGCCGGGGAGGAGGGCTGGTTCAAACGCTTCTACGTGGAGCATCGAGGGATGGACTATCCCGGCGACGTGCTGACCGCCTTCGGGACCGTCACCGGGAAGCGGGAGCAGGGCGGTTTCGGCTACGTCGATTGTCAGGTAGGCCTCCGCAGCAGCCGCGGCGAGCAAACGGCATCTGGCTGGGCCACTGTGGTGCTGCCGAAGCGAGGTCAAAGCCTTCCCCTGGTCTGGGAGGCCGAAGCGTAATGCCCGATGGGTTACTGGCGGGCGTACGAGTCCTGGACCTGGGCAGCCACATCGCCGGGCCTTTCTGCGCCAAGCTGCTGGCCGACTATGGGGCCGATGTCATCAAGGTAGAGCCACCGGCCGCCGGCGACGTGGCCCGCCGGGCCGGGCCATTCGTGGGCGATGACCCTCACCCGGAGAAGAGCGTCCCGTTTCTCTACAATAACACCAACAAGCGTGGCGTTACCCTGGACTTCGGCTCCGCGACGGGCCGGGGCATCCTCAACTCGCTGCTACAGAGCGCGGACGTCCTGGTGGAGAGTTTCTCCCCGGCGGAGGCCGAGGCCCTGAGCTTGGGCTACCCGGATCTGGAAAGGGTCAACCCTGCCCTGGTGGCTACCTCCATAACGCCTTTTGGACAGACCGGGCCGTACCGGGACCTGGCGTCGACGGACATCGTGACCTGCGCCCTCAGCGGCCTCATGTACCACTCGGGAGATTCGGACCGGGAGCCGCTCCACAACGCCCTCGACCAGTCCCTCTACGTGGCCGGGGCCAACGCGGCGGCGGCCACGCTGGTGGCCCTCTTCCAACGCCTTACCACTGGCAGCGGCCAGCAGGTTGACGTATCGGTGGCGGAGTGCCTGGCTGCTCATCTGGTGCAGGCGGTGCCCTACTACACCTATCTGGGCGCCATCAAGGGCCGCCGCCAGGTCAGGGGATCCGGTTTCGAGGAGTTGGTGCCGGCCCGCGACGGGTATGCGGTGCCCTCGGTCCAGGGCTCCCAACCGTGGTCCGTGGTGGCCGATCTGATCGGCCTGGAGGAGCTGCACGACGAGCGGTTCGCCACCGGGGCGGGCCGCATCGAACATGGCGAAGAGCTGAAGCAGTTGCTGATCAAGGGCCTGGCCAATTGGGACCGCAAGCCGCTCTTCCAGGCTTCCGGGGAGCGGCGTCTGGTCTTCGGCATGGCCCAGGACGCCGGAGACCTGTTCCATTGCCCCCACCTACGGGAACGGGGCTTCTTCGTGGAGTCCGAACACCCGGTAGCGGGCCGCGCCGAGTATCCGGGCATGGCCCCAAAACTTTCGGAAGGGGACTTTCAGATTCGGATGCCGGCCCCCCTCCTGGGGCAGCATAACGCCGAAGTATATTGCGAAGAGCTGGGCTACACACCCGGGGACCTGGTGAGTCTTCGGGCCCTGGGGGTGATCTAGCCGTATGCCTGCTCTACCCCTACACGGAATCCGCGTGCTGGACTTGAGCCGGGTCTTCGCCATGCCCTACGCCGGCGCCTACCTGGCCGACCTGGGCGCCGAGGTCATCAAGGTGGACACCCACCACTCTCAGTTCATGGAATCGACGCGGCAAGCCACCGGCCCCTTTCCCGGCAATGACCCCGGCGAACTGTATTTCGAGCGGGGCGGCACCTTTCAGACCCTCAACCGCGGCAAGCGCAGCCTGACGCTTGACCTGCGTTCCGAGTCGGCGAGGGCCGTCGTAAAGGAGTTGGTTGCCGTTTGCGACGTGGTGTTGGAGAACTTTACCCCCCGGGTGATGGCCCGGTTTGAGCTTGACTATCCCAACCTCAGGGCCCACAAACCGGACCTGATAATGGTCTCCAACACGGGGTACGGCCACAGCGGGCCCTGGACCAACTACGGGGCCATGGCCTCGGCGCTGGAGCCAACCCACGGCACCGGCGCCTTCATGGGGTATCTGGAAGCCGATGCCGAAGGGCGCCGGGTCGCCGGGCATCTGCCGAACAAGATGGGCAACTCATACACCGATTTCCTGGCGACCTGGACGGCGCTGGGCGCGGTGATGGCCTGCCTCCTGCACCGGGCCCGCACCGGCCGGGGGATGTGGGTCGATCTGGCCATGTACCAGGTGGGGGTATCCTTCGTGGGCGAAGGACTGCTGGATTTCGCTTTCAACGGACGGCGGACCCGGCGGTTGGGGAACCGCCACCAGACCATGTGCCCCCACGGTTGCTACCCCTGCGAGGGCGCCGACAGTTGGGTAACGCTGGCGGTGCGGGATGACGCGGACTGGAGCGCACTCTGCCGGGTTTTGGACCAGAGCGGGATTCATCTGGCCGATGACCCGCGCTTCTCCGATCCGTTGACTCGCCGCCGGCACCAGGACGAGTTGGACGACATCATCGCCGGGTGGACATCCACTCAGGGACAGTACCCCTTGATGGACCGGCTTCAGGCCGTGGGCGTGCCGGCCGGTCCGGTCCTTAACGCTCGTCAACTGCTGGCCGACCCCCAGTTCCACGAAAGAGGCTTTTTCGAGAGCGTTCAGCATTCCCGGGAAACCGGGCTGGGCCGGCGGGAATACATCGGCCGGGGCTGGAAATTGTCGGAGAACAACCTGTGCATTCGAGGGCCGGCTCCCCGCATGGGAGAGGCCAACAGCTACGTTCTACACGAGGTTTTGGGCCGCACCGAGAGTGACATCTCGGAGCTGCACCGGGAAGGGGTTACGGGAGAAAGTCCGGTGGGCGGCGGGCCACCGTCGGCCGTACCGCTGGAGCGCCAGGTCGAACTCGGCTGGATCGTGGAGCGTGATGAGGGTTTCCTGCCGCGGTGAGCTGATAGCCCCGGCGGCTTTTGGGTGCGTGGAATGATGGAGATTTTCGACGGATAGCGGCGGTAGACTGGGTGGAACCGGCCTCGCAATTGCTTGACACTAATGCGAGACGTTATCTATAATAGGGTTTGGTGTACCTACAAGTGTCCACGTCTTTTTTGGTGCGCCTCCCTTCTCGACCAACCAACTCTTCGCCGTAATCATTTGTGTTGGGCTTGCAGAGGCGCCTCCCCGATATGTTGCTCTAGCGTAGGAGCATGCCCACTAAGTTTATTTTCGTCACCGGGGGAGTGGTCAGTTCAATCGGCAAGGGGATATGCGTCGCCTCCATCGGACGCATCCTGAAAAGCCGCGGGTTATCCGTCTCCGTAATGAAGCTGGACCCGTACTTGAATGTTGACCCTGGCACCATGTCCCCGTACCAGCATGGTGAGGTCTTCGTCACTCATGACGGCGGAGAGACTGACCTTGACCTGGGCCACTACGAGCGGTTCATCGACATAGAACTCACCCGTTCCTCCAACCTTACCGCTGGGCAAGTGTATCTGAGTCTCATCGCCAAGGAGCGGAAGGGCGATTATCTGGGCGGCACCATACAGACGGTCCCGCACGTCACCAGTGAAATCAAGGTAAAGATCATCGCTCTGGCCGAAGAGACCCAGGTCGACGTGGTCGTGGTGGAAGTAGGGGGAACCGTAGGCGACATTGAAGGGTTGCCCTTCTTGGAAGCTATACGGCAGATACGGAATGATGTGGGTAGGAACAACGTATTCTACGTTCACGTCACCTTGCTTCCTTACCTGGCGGCGGCCAAGGAACTAAAGACCAAGCCCACCCAGCACAGCGTGAAAGAGTTGAGGAGTATCGGCATTCAGCCCGACGCCATCATCTGCCGGAGCGACTATCCGGTGCCGGATTCGATTCGGGACAAGATCTCGTCCTTTTGTGATGTACCCGGCAACGCGGTGATACCTTTGACCACCGTGGACAACGTTTACGAGGTCCCCCTGATTCTCGAAGAAGCAGGCCTTGGCGAAATCCTCCTGAGGGAGTTGGAGATCTCGGCACTTCCCCGGGACATGGCAGACTGGGCGGCCATGGTAGACCGGATGAAGGGTTTGACTGAAACGGTGACCATCGCCCTGGTCGGCAAGTACGTGGAGTATCCCGACTCTTACATCTCCGTCAAGGAGGCCCTCCGGCACGCCGGACTGGCCCACGGACGAGAGGTGGAGATTCAATGGGTCCATTCCGAGGACATAGAACGGTTGGGGCCGGAGAGTCTGCTGTCGTCCGCTTGCGGCATCGTCGTACCCGGCGGCTTCGGCCCTCGTGGAGTGGAGGGCATGGTGGAGACGGTCCGGTACGCTCGGGAGCATCAGGTGCCCTATTTGGGCCTTTGCCTGGGTCTTCAGGTAATGGTCATTGAGTGGGCCCGCAATGTTCTGGGCTTGGCTGGCGCCAACTCCTCTGAGTTGGACCCCGACACTCCCCACCCGGTGATCCACATCATGGAGTCGCAGCGAGCGGTGACCTCAATGGGCGGCACCATGCGGCTTGGCGCCTATCCGTGCCTTCCTCAAGAGGACACTTGGACCATGGCCGCCTATAAGACCCATCAGGTCACCGAGCGCCACCGGCATCGTTTCGAGTTGAACAACACCTACCGGGAGGTGTTGCAGAACTCTGGATTGGTAGTCGGCGGCATCTCCCCCGATGGCAATTTGGTTGAGACCGGGGAGGTCAGCGGCCACCCGTTCATGGTTGGCGTCCAGTTTCATCCGGAGTTCCTCTCCCGGCCCACTCGGCCGCATCCGCTGTTTGCCGAATTCGTGGGCGCTGCCGGAAAGACCATCCGGGAAGGGGGGCAACGGCCGTTACCCCTGGACAGCGGGAACTGAGCGGAGGGCGGGGTCAAAGGAATCATCGATGAATTCGGGGCTCTTGGATTCTGCGCGTAGGTTAACCACGAGGTACGGCCCGGTAACCACCGGATGGGAGTACCGGGGTAGCCCCGGTAACTCCGGCTCCCGGTCGCAGGCCCGCCGCGGTTTTAGGCGAAACTTTCTGGCGGCATGGTAACGACGTGAGACTATTTCTGGATACAGCAAACATTCAGGAGATTCGGGATGGCGCCCGGCTCGGGGTGATCAGCGGCGTGACCACTAACCCTTCTCTGGCGGCTAGTGAGGGCATAGGAGACCGGGAAAGCTACAAAGACGCCGTCCGGGTAATCGCCGGCATCGTGGATGGCCCCATCTCAGTGGAGGTGGTCAGCCAGGACGCTGCGGGAATGGTGGCCGAGGGGAGGGAGATCGCCGGATGGATACGCCAGGCGTGGGTGAAGATACCAAGCACGGCTGCCGGGTTCGAGGCCATATCCATTTTGGCCCGTGAGGACATCAAGATCAACCAGACCCTGTGCTTTTCGATCAACCAGGCCTTGCTGGGCGCCCAAGCGGGATCGACGGCGGTCAGCCCCTTCGTGGGACGGCTGGATGACATAGGTCACCGGGGGATGGACCTGGTGGAAGAGATAGTCCGCATCTACCAGAAATACGGCATAAAGACCCAGGTGTTGGCGGCCTCGATCCGGCACGCCCTTCACTGCCACCTGGCGGCCCAGGCCGGAGCGCACATCGCGACCATCCCCTACAAGATCCTTCTGCAAATGGTCCAGCATCCTCTCACGGATGCAGGCCTGGCCCGATTCCAGGCTGACTGGGAAAAGGCCGGTAGTTCCTGAGTTGGATAAAGGTGACCGACCCCCTCTGGTAATGAAATACACGATTTCTCTTCATAGTTTCCACATTAAATAGCATCGGACTACACCGGCGGCCTGAACCTTCTGTCGCTATTCCACCGCGAGAGGAGGTAACCCAGCCTCCTTCAGGCGCGACGCCAGGTGATTGATTTCCGAGATCACGACGAGGTGAGCATGGCGACGACACAACGAGTTTTGGAAGTGGCAGAGTTGGGGGCCAAGAGCAAGGATGAACTCCTCGCCCTGGCCGAGGACATGGGGCTGGCCGAGGCCGCGGCCCTGGTGAACTCACGCCGCGAAGAAGTGCTCATCCGGCTGTTCCAGTTTGCCTCCGCCCAACAGGCCCTGATCGCCTCTGGCATCTTGGAGATCATGGACGAAGGCTACGGCTTTCTCCGTCAGATCGCCACACCGGGCACCGCCGGCGACGTGTACATCTCTCAGTCTCAGATCCGCCGTTTTGGCTTGCGGACCGGCGACACTGTCACGGGTCAGGTGCGCCCCCCCAAGGAAGGAGAACGGTATTTCGGCCTGGTTCGAGTGGAAAAGATCAACAGTGTGGACCCCGAACAGGTCAATAGCCGGTACCGGGCCCAGTTCGAACTGATGACCCCGATCTTCCCGGAAACGCAGGTGATTCTGGAGACCGATTCCAGCAACCTGTCCACCCGGATGATCGACCTGTTCGCTCCCATCGGCATGGGACAGCGCGGCCTCATCGTCTCTCCCCCCAAAGCCGGCAAGACCACCATACTCAAACAGATCGCCCATGGCGTCACGGTTAACGCCCCGGAACTGCTGCTCATGGTCGCTCTGATCGGCGAACGGCCGGAAGAGGTTACCGACATGCGCCGGGCGGTGACTGGAGAGGTATTCGCCTCCACCTTCGACGACTCGGTGGAAGAGCAATGCCGTGTGGCGGAACTGGCCCTGGAACGGGCCAAGCGTCAGGTTGAGTTCGGACGGGATGTGGTGATATTGCTGGACAGCATCACCCGGCTCACCCGGGCCTACAACCTGGCAGTTCCTTCCAGCGGCCGCACCCTCTCCGGGGGCATCGATCCGGTGGCCCTCTATCCGCCCAAGAAGTTCTTCGGCGCCGCCCGCAATATCGAAGAAGGTGGGAGTTTGACCATCATCGCCACCTGTCTGGTGGACACCGGCAGCCGGATGGACGAGGTTATCTACGAGGAGTTCAAGGGCACCGGAAACATGGAGCTTCACCTGGACCGCCGGCTGGCGGAGCGGCGCTACTTCCCCGCCATCGATATAGTTCGCAGTGGCACGCGCCGGGAGGAGTTGCTGTTCAGCGAGGAGACCTTGAAGCAGATCTGGCTGCTGCGCCGGATGATCAGCCTCATCTCAAACGATGGGTCGGCCACCGCCACCGAGCGGGTCTTGGAGCGCCTGTCTAAATCGGGTAACAACCAAGAGTTCCTTTCCAACTTGAACAAAGAATCCTGAGGATGCCTCGGTGTGAATTTAGACGGGAGCAAGGGGAACGATCGTTTAGATAAACCCCCGCCGGAATCTGGGGCCGGTGCCGGCCGCCGGCGGCCCTCACTCAGGTAGCCGATCCGGGTGAGCCTGGCCGATGAGACCTGGTACGCCGGTCCGGAAATCCCGCTGCCGGTTTCCGGAACTGCCGCCACGTCCCGCCCGGGAGTGAGTCACGACTCCGGCCCCACTCTCCTGCTGGTGAGATAGTTCCGGCATCCAGACGCACTATCCCAACTTCTGGTGGCTTGAATGAAACTACGGAAAACTCTTGCGGGCCTCTGCGTGCTCACGGTCTTGATACTGGCTTGCGGTGGGGGGGCGACCGCGACCCCTAGTCCGACTGCTATTCCCGATCCTTTATCCAGTCCTACTCCGGAGCCAACGTCGAAGCCTTTACCTCCTACTCCTACCCCCACCCCCTCTCCGCCCGCCGAGGCTCAAGCGCATTCGGACGCGGGGATGGAACTTCGGGAGGAGGGGAAACTCGGGGAGGCCATCGCCGAATACGACCAGGCGATCGCACTGTTTCCCGAATATACCGAAGCTTACAACAATCGGGGCGCGGCCTATTTCTACATGGGTGATCTCGACCGGGCGGTGCTGGATTATAACCAGGCCATCGTTCTCGATGATGAATATGTCGAAGCCTACAACAACAGGGGCACGGCTTATCTGCAGCTAGGTGAGACCGACCGGGCCATCGAAGATTATAATCAAGCCGTTCTTTTCGACGTGGATTATGGCGACGCCTACAACAACCGCGGCGCGGCGTATTATCGGATTGGGCAGTTTGAGCGTGCCATCAGAGATTTCGGTGATGCGATCTTCTTGGACTCCGAAGATGCCGGCGCCCACTTCAACCGTGGCTCGGCTCAGGTAGAGTTGGGCGAGATTGATCTCGGTCTGGCAGATTTCACCGAAGCCATTAGCCTGGAAGAGGAATACGCCGATGCCTACGCCAGCAGAGGCCTGGCCTTTACCAGGCTGGGTAGAGACGCCGAAGCCGGGCAGGACCTGACCCGGGCGGCCGAGCTGGGTTTGGACCGGGAACTGCTGGAACGCCTGGCCGAAGAGCTGAGGCAACAACGGTAACCCGGGCCGCCTTTTCTGCTTCCTAACCAGGGAAGACCGAAGGGGGCGCGGCGTTCGCCGGGGGTGGACGCCGACGGACGCCGCGAATAATGAGCGCTCATTAGGTGAGGGGCTTGGCCCCTCACATTGCTTTTAGGCCAGTAGGTGGACGGAGGGTCAAGTTTTAAGGTCCAGGAACTCCCGCACCCGCTGTACGCACCATTCCGGGTGGATGGCGTTGATACCGTGGCCGAACCCTGGGTAGACTTCCAGGCGGCAGTTGGGTAGCTGTTCCGCCATAAAACGCTGTTGCTCCAAGGTGGAAGTGGGGGACTCCTCCCCTACCAGCAGTAGGACCGGGGCGGCGACCTCTTTCAGGTGCGGGCTGAAGTCGAGGGTGTCCAGATGGGCCTGGAGCTTCAAGCCGATGACCGGAGAGGTTCGATCCATCTCGGCGATGTACCAGTCCACCAGGCCCTGGGGCGCAACCCTCGTGTCCAGCCGCATGTCGATGGTCGAGGTGGACCAAGCTCCGATGCCCCGGCGCATCGTCTCGTCCCAGTCGCCGCCCGCCGAGAAGCGGCGGCGCAGGTAGGCGTGGGGCAGGCGGCAGGGCGTGTTGCACAGGACCAGCGCCCGGACCCGGTCCGGGTAAGCGTGGGCGAATTTCAAACCGATGATGCCGCCGAACGACTCCCCCACGAACACCACCCTTTCGATCCCGGCCTGGTCCAGGATACGCCGGACGTCATCGGCAAAGGTGTCCAGCGACGGCTCGTACTTGGCATCGTCCATGGCGGACCGGCCCATGCCCCGCATATCCGGGCGGAGAAGCTTAACCTCCCGGGCCAGCAACGGCACCCAGTTGTACCAGAAACGCCCGTTCCGGGAGAAGCCGTGTTGAAGCAGCATGGCGGGAGCGGAGCGCCACGGGTCGGTGAAGTCGTCCTCGTAGTAATGTAGTTCCACGTCGGGGCCAGCGGGAACAGTTAGCATGGGATCCACCCTCCCGTTGAGATCGAAGGCTTGAGCACCAGCGTACTGAGGAGCCGGGTTTTCCAGGCACCGGCACGCCTATGCCGCCGGTGCCGTCCTCTCATGCCATGGGGTTGCCTGTTCGTAGGCTCGGGCGGCCCGGAGTAGGGTCTCTTCGGCGAAGGGACGGGCCCCCAACTGGAGCCCAATGGGCAGGTTGTCCGAGGTGAAGCCGCCGGGAATAGAGATGGCGGGCATCGCCGTGAGGGCGTAACACCCGGTGTAGGAGCGCCGGAAGAAGAACCGGGCCCGGACGTCCTCGGCATCTTGGAACGGGGCGCTGAGGACGGTATGCTTGGGCGCCGGGTACGGTGAGGTGGGGCACACCAGCACATCCACCTGCTCCAGGGCCTCCATGAACTGGCGTCGCAGCAGCACTCGGGCCCTGGCGGCCCGGTTGTACACCTTGGCGGGCATCAGAGCCGCCGCTTGCAGCCGGGTCCTGGTGGCCCGGTCCAGCTCGCCGGGCCGGTCTCTCAGTATGTCGTCGCGAGCCCCGGCGCCTTCGGTATCCGCGATGCCAACGAAGATGGACCCCGCCCATGGGACCATGGGAATCGACACCTCCCGTACCTGGGCTCCCAGGTCCCGGAAAACCTCCATCGACTTCTCAACGGCTTGCTTCACCTCGGGGTGCATGTCCTCGCTCTCGTGCAACTCGCGGATCAGGCCAATCCGCAGGTCCCGGACCCCGGCATCGAGGTTGGCGGTATAGTTGGGGACCGGCCTTCGGCTGGTGTAGGGGTCTTTGGGGTCAAACCCCGCGATCGCGCCGAGCACCAAGGCGCAGTCTTCAACTGTCTTGGCCATCGGAGCGGCGGAGTCCAAGAACCAGCACATTGGAGTCATACCGAAACGGCTCACCCGGGTGAAAGTGGGCCGCAGCCCCACGACGCCGCAATAGGCTGCCGGGCCCCGGCCGGAGCCGCCGGTGTCCTCGCCCACCGAGGCGGCGCACAGGTGGGCCGCCAGCGCCACCCCGGAACCGCTGCTGGACTCACCCGGCGTCCTCTCCAGGTCCCAGGGGTTTGCCGGGATGCCCCACGGTGGCCGTTCGGTGCCTCCCATGGCCAGTTCACTGAGGTTCAGCTTGCCCAACAGGATTGCACCGGCCTCTTTGATTTTGGCGATGACCGTGCCGTCGTGGTCGGGTACGAAGTCGCGATAGACCAGGGAGCCGTTGGTGGTGAGGATATCCTTGGTCCAGAACTGGTCCTTTACCGCCATGGGAACGCCGAACAGGGGCCCAAGGGCGTCGCCCCGCGCTTGAGCCCGTTCCGCCTGGCGGGCGGCCTCCAGGGCTTCCTCTCGGCATACCGTGATGTACGCGGCCAGCCTTGAATCCAACCGGTCGATGCGCTCCAGGTAGGCTTGAACTGCCTCGACGGGTGAGACCTGCTTGGACCGGATGGCCGAGGCAGTCTCGGCCGCCGAGAGCATGGCGATCTCCTGACCGGTCATCCTTTCTCCTCTTGGGGTGCGTTCTGCTCTCGAGTTGTCTGGGGCGGATGGTTAATCACGGTGATTAACCGATTCGGCTCTACCCGGCTTGCCCTACCCGGTTTTATGGAAACACCGGACCCGGCCGGCGTCATCTCGGAGGTTTCGGCGCCGGCGGTCCCGCACCTGCCTACGGCTCCTCGGGAAATATGGCCACCGGCTGAATGCCGGATAGATCCAGCTCTTTGAGCTGCTCCAGCTCCTGCATCAGGCTGCCGAACCGGCTGGCCACCTCCGACACCTCTTCTTCCGCGATGGTGATCCCGGCCAGCCGCGCCAACTCCCGGACCCGGTCCTCATCGGACAATGCCATGGCGTCCTCCCCTCGGTTTGCCCGGACCTCAATATACCCTTGGCCCAACCACGTGTCCAGCCGCATACCGGCCGCAACACCCGCGGGCGAATTCCGGTGGCGATGCTGTTCGTCTATCTGAGCCAGGCAAGCAGCAATCGATCCCCGCGAGCACCGCCGGCGGCCTCGGGCCGAACGCTTCACACACTTGGACGGGTGATGCTATACTCGCCCACATCAGTGCTCAGCCGGGTGCCCGGAAACCTTCGAGCCGCCTCGTGTGGCTCCCAGGCGCCGTTTGCGGTTGGTTGAAGCCGCGGAGAATCCAAACTCTTGGGGCATTGAAGGAAGAGGAAATCTTCGATGCTCTGCCCGTCCTGCGGCCAGGAAAACCCTGAAGACTCGAAGTTCTGCGGCCAATGCGGCAGTTCCCTTGCCGCGGAGCATCCGTGTCCCACCTGCGGCCACCTCAATCCCCCGGACCTGCGATTTTGCCGAGGCTGCGGCACCTCCTGGGGTGCGGCTGACAAACCGGTTTCTTTTCCCGGCACTGAGCGCAGTGGGAAGGGCGCCATCCATCCCACATCCTTCGCCAACGGGCGCTACCAGGTCCGAGATTTTCTCGGTGAGGGTGGCAAGAAGAAAGTGTACCGGGCCCACGACGGCATCCTGGACCGCGATGTGGCCCTGGCGGTCATCAAGGCCGAAGGTTTGGATGAGACATCCAGGGCCCGCGTTATCAGGGAAGCCCAGGCAATGGGCCGTTTGGGCGACCACCCGAACATCCTCCAGATCCACGACCTGGGTGAAGAACAGGGCCAACCCTACCTGATCTTGCCGTTGATGCCGGGTGGTGCTGTCGACGGGCTTATTGGGGACGCTCCCGATCACCGCATCGGCCTGGAGCGGGCGCTGTCCATCGCCAAAGGACTGTGCGGCGGCCTGGGGTTTGCCCATTCCCGGGGAGTCGTCCATCGGGACCTGAAGCCGGGGAACATTTGGCTGACGGCAGACGGTACCGCCAAGATCGGCGATTTCGGCCTGGCGGTGGTGCTGGACTACTCCCGCATCACCACTGAGGGCATGATGGTGGGCACGGTGGCGTACATGCCGCCGGAGCAGGCCATGGGCGGCGAAGTGACCCCGCAGTCCGACCTGTACTCGCTGGGGGCCATGCTGTACGAGATGATTACCGGGAGGCCGCCGTTCCTTGGAGATGATCCGGTGGCCATCATTGGCCAGCACATCAACACGCCCCCGGTGGCCCCCACTTGGCATAATGGACAATGCCCGCGTCCCTTTGAAGCGTTGATTCTCCGGCTCTTGGCCAAAGACCCATCGGACCGGCCGGGGTCGGCCGCTGACGTGCTCGCAGCCCTGGAGGGGATTGATCTGGGGGCAGATGTAGGGGCCACAGTATGCGGCGCCCCTACAAGATGACACCCACGCTCTGGACCGCCTGGCCGGGGGCGTTTTCGTGGGACGGCAGCAGGAGATGGGTGAGCTGAAGGCGGCCCTGGAAGACGCGTTGTCGGGCCGGGGGCGGCTGGTGATGCTGGTGGGGGAGCCGGGCATCGGCAAGACCGCACGGCCCAGGAGCTGGCCACCAATGCTGGACTGCGCGGCGCCCAGGTGCTGTGGGGCCGCTGCTACGAGGAGGCGGGAACGCCTCCCTACTGGCCCTGAGTGCAGGCGATTCGGTCCTACGTCCGGGACCGGGATCCGGAGCAGGTGCGGTCGGTGATGGGGTCTGGGGCAGCCAACATCGCCGAGATAGTTTCAGACGTAAGTGAGCGGCTGCCGGGCTTGGGGAGGCCACCAGCCCTGGAGCCGGACCAGGGACGGTTTCGCTTGTTCGACTCCATTGCGGCTTTCTTGAAGACCGCGAGCCAGCGGCAGCCATTGGTCCTGATGCTGGACGACCTGCATTGGGCCGACAAGCCCTCTTTGCTATTGCTGGAGTTCCTGGCTCGTGAATTGGCTGGAGCCCGGCTGCTGGTGATCGGCACCTACCGGGACATGGAGCTTAATCGCCAGCACCCGCTGGCTGAGACCCTGGGCGGGCTGAACCGGGAGCGGCTATTCCAACGAGTGCTGCTGCGGGGCTTGGCTCAGCAGGATGTGGGGCGCTTTATCGAGATAGCTGCCGGGATCACGCCTCCCGGAGGCTTGGTGGAGGCGGTGCACGCCCACACCGAGGGCAACCCCTTGTTCGTGACCGAGGTGGTCCGGCTGTTGGTCCAGGAAGGAGAGCTTACGCCGGAGCGGTTGGGCAAGAGGGGGTCGTGGCGCTTTCGGATACCCGAAGGGGTGCGGGAGGTGATCGGGCGGCGGCTCAACCGGCTATCCCAAAGGTGCAACGAGACTCTGACCATTGCCTCGGTTATCGGCCGGCAGTTCGAATTCAGGCAGCTGGCGCCCCTGGTCGAGGATATGTCTGACGACCGCCTTTTGGGAGTGCTGGAGGAGGCGCTGGGGGCGCGAGTGATTGAGGAGCCTCCCCAGACCGTCGGCCGCTACCAGTTCACCCACGCCCTGGTCCAGGATACTCTGGCCCAAGAGTTGTCCACCACCCGGCGGGTGCGGCTCCACGCCCGCATTGCCCAAGCCCTGGAGGAGCTGTACGGCGAGGATGCGGGGGTCCACGCTGGGGAGTTGGCCCGGCACTTTGCCGAGGCCCAGACGGTGCTGGGCACTGAAAAGCTGGTGCGATACTCCCTGCTGGCCGGGGAGCGCGCGTTGGCTGCCTTTGCCTACGAGAGGGCGCTGGGGCACTTCCAGCGGGCGCTGGCCGCCAAGGAAGGGCAGCCTGTTGACGCCGAGACGGCGGCACTGCTGGTTGGTCTCGGCCGTTCCCAGATGGCGCTTCTGGACGATGAAGCATACTCCACCCTCCGCCGGGCTTTGGACTACTATGCTGATTCCGGAGACTTGGAACAGGTAGTGGCCATCGCGGAGTTCCCGGACTATGGGGCAGCGAGGCGTATCGGACTGGGGCAACTCGTCGCTCGGGCTCTACCTCTCGTCCCGGCGGATTCGTTGCAGTCAGGCCGGCTGCTGTCACGCTATGGGCAATTCATCGGCTTGCAAGATGCCGCCTTCGACGAAGCCCTTGACGCACTGAACCAGGCCATCGTCATCTCACGACGTGAAGGAGATGAGGCCCTGGAGTTGCAAAGTTTGGTAGCGCTCGCTTCCGTGTACTCCAATCACATGCGATATGACGAAGCCCTGGATAGCGGCCTCCAGGCGATCGAGTTGACCAAGCGTGTACCCGATCCCCGTTCGGAGGTGTCTGCCCTTTACTTCGTGGTAACCTGCCTGATCGAAAAAGGTGAGTTGGAGGCGGCCAAGCGCCATGCGTCGGAGATGCTGCCGCCGGCAGAACAGTTGCGTGACCGGTTCTGGCTGGAGGGCGCTTTTGGGAAGAACGCGATGACGTTGCGTCTCGCCGGAGAGTGGGAGATGGCGCGGTCGTTTAGCCAACGCACTTTGGAGATAGGGTCACGTCCTTTCCATTCGTGGGTTGAACTAGCTCTGATTGAACACGAAACAGGGGACCATCATCAGGGCAACCTCCACTTGGATTTGCTGTCAAAGGCTTCTGATGAAGCGAGAGAATCCGCATTCATGAATACATCCGTTTCCGGCCGTATGGCGTTGATAGCGCCATTAGTCGGCAGGATTACCGGGGTAGTGGGTCATTTAGAGTCCGCCAAGAATGCTGCTGAGCGTGTTCTGGGATATGCCCAGGCCACTCCACTCGCAGCCGGGTACTCTAACGCTGGTCTGGCCATGATAGCGGTTCTATCGGGTGACGCCGATTTGGCCGGGAAGCAATACGCCGCGATCAAACCATGGCGGCACACATTCTCGCTTTTCGTGATTTCCGCTGACCGTCTCTTGGGCCTGTTGGCTCAGATCATGGGGAAGCTCGATCAGGCGATCATCCACTTCGACGACGCCTTGATCTTCTGCCGTAAAGGGGGTTACCGGCCCGAGCTGGCCTGGACCTGCTGTGACTATGCCGACGTGCTAAGAGTCCGCGATACGGAGGGTGACCGCGCCAAAGCCATCGCTCTGCTAGACGAGTCCCTGGCCATCTCCAGCAACCTGGGCATGCGGCCCTTGATGGAACGAGTCCTGGCTCGCAAGCTGGAGCTACAAGGTGTAGCATCGGTGGACATCAGGACTTCCATTGACGCGGTGGCCTTAGCAGTATCCATAGAACGACCCGACCTGCGCCACCATTCGGCCCCTGACGGCACCGTCACCATCCTGTTCAGCGATATTGAAGGCTTCACCCCCCATGACCGAGCGGCTGGGAGATCAGCGGGCGCAACAGGTGCTGCGGGAGCACAACGCCATCGTCCGGCACCAGGTGGCGGCCCACCGGGGGTTCGAGGCGAAGTCCCTGGGCGACGGCTTCATGCTGGCTTTCTCATCAGCCCGCCGTGCTTTGCAATGCTCAATCGCCATCCAGCAGGCCTTTGCCGCCCACAATCGAGAGCACCCGGATGGGCTCGTGATGGTCCGCATTGGAATGCACACCGGGGAGTTCGTCCGGGAAATGGAGGACTTCTTTGGCAAGAACGTAATCCTGGCGTCGCGCATCGCGGACCAGGCCCGAGGCGGGGAGATCCTGGTGTCGGCGCTGCTCAAAGAACTGACGGAGAGTGCCGGAGACATCCGGTTCGGGCAAGAACGGGAGGTCGAGCTGAAGGGACTGGCCGGGGTGAACCGGGTGCACGCGGTGGACTGGAACTAGTCCGGGCTCATCGAAATGCCCTTCAACCTGGATTGGCCAGGCGAGACAGTCTGTTTTCGTCCATCGCGGACAGGCGCAATGATCGCCCAATTTCGTACCAGTCTATAATGTATTGTGTAACGTTGAGTCGAAGCGGCCAGACTGCCGGTCCGCGCGGTACCGCGCCCTGGGGCCGGGGCCTGGGGCTGGCCCAACCCGGATTGTATCGCAATTGAAACTGTCGAAGTTCACTAACTGTCCTTGAAGAATCACCTTGCATCGGGAGTGGCAGTTGGCCGGCCGGCGGTCATCGCAGGTATTGTAGGATTCCTGGCCGCCGGGGTGCTGGCGTGCTCCGGCGGTGCAGTCCCGGCCACGCCCACTTCCGCCCCTGCTCCTACCTCTGTCTTCAACCCTACTCCAGCCCCCACTGTTATCCCCACGTCTACTCCCAAACCCACCGATGCGCCCACTCCCACCTTCACTTCGGTCCCCACGCCCGGCCGGCGAGTGGATTCGACTCCCCCCGTCCCCGGCCTTACCGATCTCGCCTTCGGTTACCTTACCGAGCTTGCAGAGGGCCTGGGACCGAGGGAGAGCGCCACCGGCCAGGAACGGGCGGCGGCGGAATACCTGGCGACTCAACTGGAGGGCTTTGGCTACGCCGTTGAGTTACAGCCCTTCGCCGTGAAGAGCCTGTCCGCGGAAGTGTCTGGCGTGGCTCTGGACGGGCCGGTTCTCGAACCGCTCAATTCCCTCCCGCTGGTGAAATCCGGCACGGCCGACGCTTCAGGGGTCCTGGTGCCCGTGGGCCGGGCTTTGGATGGGGATATTCCCGAGGGAGGACTGGAGGGCAAGATCGCCTTGGCCGAGCGGGGCCTCATATCCTTCGAGGCCAAGGTCAACCGGGCCGCGGCGGCCGGCGCCATCGCGGTTGTCATCTATAACGACCGGCCCGGAAATTTCCAGGGAGTCCTCGTCGGTCCGCACACCATTCCCGTTCTGTCGATCACTCGGATCGACGGGAGGCGGCTCGAAGAGCTGGCATCTGGCGGAACGGTGGAGTTGCGTGTGTCGGTCAAGCTGGACCAGCGGCTGTCGCACAACGTGATTGCGGAGCAGCAAAGGTCGGGCGACGGAGTGGTGATTCTGGGCGCCCACTACGATACGGTGCCCAACCTGTCCGGCGCCGGTGACAACGGCTCCGGGACCGCGGTGCTCCTCGCCGTCGCCGGGGAGCTTTCGCGGCAGTCGTTGCCGTTCACCCTTCGTTTCATAGCCTTTGGGTCCGAGGAGTTGGGGTTGCTGGGAAGCCGGCACTACGTGGACTCGATGTCCCCCGAGGACCGGCGCCGGGTCAGGGCCATGCTGAACTTCGACGCTCTCGGCAATGGCGACGGTGTGGGGATATTGGGCAACGAAGCACTAACGGGCCTGGCGGCGCAGTTGGGAACCACGTTGGGTATCGACCTGGAGATCAGTTCCGGCCTTCAAGGAGGGGGCAGTGATCACATGAGTTTTGCCGGCGCGGGCATACCAGTGGTAATGTTCTTCGGCCGGGACTTTTCCCTGATTCACACCCCCGGAGACACGCTGGAGTCCGTCACTCCTCACCTTCTGGGCGATGCGGCAGGCGTGGCGCTGGCCCTTCTGGAATCACCGGACTTTCAGACGATTCTCAATTAGCGGCCGGAGTTGGTATACTCGAAGTAGCTCCTATGGACTACGGACTGTTTGCGGACTCAATATGAAATGGGCTTCGGCGGTTTCCGAACACGCAGACCTGACTCGCGCTGTTGAAGAGTGCGCCGTCGGCGTGCGGTCCCGGCTTGGAGATCCGGCGCCGGACCTGGCGGTGATTTTCGTTTCATCCCATTACGTGCGGGATTACGACGACGTGGCCCGGCTCGTAAAGGAGAAGCTGGCCACGTCCATGGTCTTCGGTTGTTCAACAGGCGGTGTTATTGGAGGCGGCTCGGAGGTGGAAAACCGGCCCGCCGTGTCCATAACCGCCGCCATCCTGCCCGGCGTGGAGGTAGTGGACTTCTATCTGGACCAGGAAAGTCTCCCCGACCCGGACGCCGGGCCAGCCACCTGGGAACAGTTGGTCAACGTGTCCCCCAAACAGGACCCCCACTTCGTCGTGTTGGCGGACCCCTTTTCTTTTCAGGCGCAGGACCTTTTGATGGGGCTGGATTTCGCGTTCAACCGGTCGGTTAAGACCGGCGGACTGGCCAGTAGCGCCGATCAGCAGGGGCGGAACGCTCTATTTCTGGACGACAAGGTGTATCGCTCCGGGGTCGTTGGGCTGGCCCTCCACGGCAACATCATCGTGGATACCGTCGTGGCCCAGGGCTGCCGCCCCATCGGCCAGCCCATGCGGGTAACCCGGAGCCGGGGCAACCTGCTGATCGGACTGGACGGGCAGCCGCCCATGACGGTGATGAAGAACCTGTTCGAGCGGGCAACCCCCCGAGACCGGGAACTGATGCGCCACTCTCTGTTCCTGGGGGTGGTGATGGACGAGTTGGTGGAGGCGCCGGCGCAGGGGGATTTCCTGATACGAAATGTGGTGGCTATCGACGGCCGCACCGGCACCCTGGCCATCGGTGAACAGTTGAATGAAGGCCAACTGGTGCAGTTCCACCTTCGGGATGCCGTAACCTCGGCCGAAGACCTGACCGCCGTGCTGCAACGGTATGCCATGGACAACCGGGAAAACCAGGCCCAGGGCGCCCTGCTGTTCTCCTGCCTGGGCCGGGGAGAGAACCTTTACGGCCGTCCCAACCACGACTCCGGCATCTTCCGCGAGCAGCTGGGCCCGGTGCCCTTGGGTGGATTCTTCTGCAATGGTGAGATCGGCCCGGTCGGCGGAACGACCTTCCTCCACGGGTACACCAGCTCGTTCGCTATATTCCGGCCCAAGTTCTGAGCACCGGTCTCACGGGGAGACTCGGCCGGCGGGACTGACCTGCCCTGGGCCCGGTTCAATTCGGGCCCGGAGGCGGGAAGGGATGAAGGGCTGCGCCGCCCAGTGGCCCGAGCCGGGCCGGCGGGAGGGGCCGGGGTAGCGCCGTCAGCCCTTCTCCCGTGATTCCGGCCCAGCTGCGGCCCCGTCTACTTTTCCAGCTTTATCGGGTTGCTCAGCACGCCAATCCCTTCCACTTCAATCTCGCAGACATCGCCGTCATGGAGTTCGCCCGGCTTCCCCGGAGTGCCCGTGTAGATCATGTCCCCTGGCTCCAGGGTCATGAACTGGGTTGTGAAAGCGATGATGGTGGGAACGTCGAAGATCAGGAACTTGGTGGTTTCCCCTTGGACCTCGTTGCCATTGATTCGGCAGGAGACCCGCACGTTGTCAGGGTCGAGGTCGGTCTCAATGAAGGGGCCGGCGGGGGAAAAGGTGTCGGAAGACTTGGCCCGCCACCAGTTGCGGTCTGCCTGCTGCCAGTCGCGGGCGCTCACGTCGTTGCCGCAGGTGTAACCCAGGACGTGCTGCAGGGCCTGCTCCTTGGGCACGTTGCGGCATTGGTCTTTTATCACGACCACCAACTCGCACTCGGCATCCAGCTTGGCAGTGCCCTTCGGGCGGATGATAGTGTCGTCCGGGCCGATCACCGAGCTGAGGGTCTTGAAGAACACCATGGGTTCGGCGGGCGGTGTACGGTCGCCCATGTGGCTGGAGTAGTTCAGTCCGATGGCCAGGATCTTGCTTGGGAGGCAGGGAGCCAGCAGCTTGACCTCCGATAGCTTATGAGTGTGGTCGGTCACCTTGTAGTCCTCGAAGGGACTGGCGCTCAGGTCCTTCACCGAATCCCCTTCCACAACCCCGTAGCTGATCTGTCCGTGGGCGAGATACCTAGCGAATTTCATGTCCATTGCTCCTGATTGGATTTTTAGGTTTGGTGCCGGACCAGCTTTGGCTCCCGGCCGGCCCAGGTAGATACCGGACTCCGGATCTTTCTTCGAACGAGAATAACCGGCGAGAATAACCGGCTAATTGTAACTCCGTTGTGCCGGGCTTGGCTACCGGCATCGCTGGCTTCCGGCGCCATCCTTAGACGTAATTCTGGGCCTTGCATGCCACGGCCGGCTCGGCGGTTAGCTCTCGATCACCAGCTTGCCGAAGAAGTCCCGAGCCGCCATGGTGCGGTGGGCTTCGGCGACTTCCTCAAGGGGAAACACCCGGCCCACGATGCCGTGGATGGAGCCGCGATGGACCAGCTTCATCATGTCCGTGAAGGTGCGCCCGCTGCGGCCTCCGCTGCCCATTAGGTGCAAGGGACGTGAATGAAGGATGGAGAGGTCCATGTTGGTCCGGGTCCCGGATGTGACACCGGTAATCACGAGCCGGCCGCCGGGCCGCAGAGATTGCAGGTTCTCCTCCCAAATGTCGGCCCCCACGCAGTCGAACACCAGGTCAACGCCTTCGCCGCGGGTCAACTCCCGGACCCGCCTGCTGAAGTCCGGGTGTTCCCGGTAGTTGATCACCTCGTCGGCTCCCAGTTCCTTGGCCTTTTCCAGCTTCCAGTCGCTACCCGCTGTGGTTATGACCCGGGCGCCGATCATTTTCGAGATCTGGATGCCCATGCTGCCCACACCGCTGCCCGCCGCCTGGATGAGCACCTCGTCCCAGGGGCGAATTTGCGCCTGGGTCACCAGGCAGTGCCAGGTGGTGTGGGCGGCGATGGGCAGTGCGGCCGCCTCGGTAAAAGTCATGGAGTCGGGAATCTTATGGGCGTTGACGGCCGGGGCGGTGATGTATTCGGCGTGGCCGCCGTCCAGATCAACGCCGATCCGTTTCTGGCCGGTGCAGTATTGGTCGAGGCCCAAGAGGCAGTACTCGCAGGTGCCGCACATGACCCGGTTATTCAAGATCACCCGGTCGCCCACCTTCAGCTCCGTCTCGGCATCCGGGCTGATACCGGCAATCTCCCCGGCAACGTCGCAGCCCAAAATGCGGGGCAAGGTCACCCCGGCCCTGGGTCTGGCCCGCAGGCCAAGGTCCAGGTGGTTCAACGCGCTGGCCCGGACCCGCAGCAGCACTTCCCCGGGGGCTACTTCGGGGTCCGGACGGTCCCCGCAGGTCAACTGCTCGGGGCCGCCGTGCTGCTCGATGAACACAGCTTTCATGGGCCAACCTCCTGGTCGAAGAGGATTGCCTGGATGGGTGGGAGCCGCTGCCTGGGGGCCGATAGCCGACGTTCTCGTTCGAGATCATCCGAATCTTACTCCCCTTCGCAAAGGGCGTCAAAGCCTCGGATTCCGGCCCAGGGCAACAAAACCCTTGCCGCCGGAGGCCCACGGCCCGGCGCCGGACTAGGAAAGTTCCACAATCGCGTTGACGGTGTTCGCGTTCTCCGTTAAACTTCCAGCCTAAACGCCGGGCCGGCAAGAACAGCCTCAGCGCCCGACGATTCTCGGTCAGCCGGAGGGTGCCGTGAGCGACTCGGTATTCGACATAACCGGTCAAAAGGTCCTGGTGGTCGGCGCCGGACGGGGCATCGGGAAGGGCATCGCCCTGGCTTTTGCCGAGGCAGGGGCTGACGTGGCGATCACCGGGCTGAGTTCCACCGGGGTCAGCCAGGTGGCCGAAGAGGTTCGGGCCCTCGGGCGCACCGCCCTTCCTCTGACGGGAGACGCCACGAAAGGGGCGGAGATGGAGCGGATCTCCCGGCAGGTGCTGGAGGAGTTTGGCAACCTGGACACTCTGGTCAACTGCGTGGGCGACTCCATTCGCAAGCCGGTGGTCGCGCTTCCCGGCACCACGGCGGAGGGTATGACCGAGGAGGAGTGGCATCACATCTTGGACATCAACCTGACCGAGGCTTTTCAGGGGTGCCGGGCCTTCGGCGCCTATTTTCTGGAACGAGGCCAGGGCTGCGTTACCAATATCTCGGGTTGGGCCTCTTTTCGGGGACGGCCCCGGTCATCGGCCTATGATGCCGCCAAGGCCGGGCTGATGCGATTCACCGAGTGCTTGGCCCAAGAGTGGGCGCCCTATGGCGTGCGGGTCAACTGCATCGCGCCGGGCTCCTTCCCGGACCCGGAGCAGATGTCCTCCGAGGCTTATCAGGCCCGGCAAGAGACTGCCCAACGGGAGATCCCCCTTGGCCGGGTAGGCAACCTGAAGGAGCCGGGTTATCTGGCCGTCTTCTTGGCCTCGCCCGCGGCGGCCTATATAACGGGCCAGACCTGGGCCGTGGACGGCGGGATCAGCATCAAGCATCCTTAGCCCAGCGGTAGCATCTGAAACTTCCCCGCCTTCTTTCCCTCTTCGGAAAGGGCCATATTTCTAGCCACCCATGTCCGGAAGGTGCATTTTCCAGTCCGTAAGGGGGGAGTCTGGAGGGATTCTCCTCGAACACCCGTTATAGTATGCTGTCACGGCTGGGGTGGCGGACCGGGAAAGCGCGGGAGCGATGTTCAGGGAGGCGTAAGAGCCATGATGAACTATCCACTTCTGGTACCGCGGATTCTGGAGCGGGCCAAGGCGTTCTTCCCCCGAAAAGAGATAATCACCCGTGTTGGGGAGGGCACTCACCGCTACACGTACCTCGACCTGGCGAGGCGGTCGGCCCGGCTGGCCAACGCCCTCTCCGGCCTCGGCGTGGACCCCGGCGACCGGGTGGGTACCTTCGGCTGGAACACCTACCGCCATCTGGAGGCCTACTTCGCCGCGCCCGCGCTGGGTGCGGTGCTGCACACCATCAACATCAGGCTGGCCCCCGACGACCTGGTTTACATAATCAACCACGCCGGCGACAAGGTCCTCCTGATCGACCCGGACCTGGCGCCTTTGATTGAAGCCATCGCCCCCAGGCTGGAATCGGTGGAACACTTCGTGGTGATGACCGACGACCCCGAGGTGTCCACCAGCCTGCCCTCGCCGCACAACTATGAAGATCTGCTTTCGCGTGCCTCGGACCAGCATACTCCGGTGGAGCTGGACGAGAATGCGCCGGTAGGTCTCTGCTACACCTCGGCCACCACCGGGCGGCCCAAAGGTGTGATGTACTCCCACCGGGCAGTCTTTCTCCATACCATGGTGGAGTGCCAGGCGGATGCCCTGGGGTTTCAGGAGCGGGACGTGGTGATGGCCGTGGTCCCCATGTTCCACGCCAATTGCTGGGGCACACCATACTCTGCCACGATGGTGGGGGCCACCCAGGTGTTTCCCGGCGTGCGCCCCGATCCCAAGATCGTCTGCGAGCTGATCGAACAGGAGCGGGTCACGGTAAGCGCGGGCGTGCCCACCATCTGGATTGCCCTGTTGGACTACCTGGAACGCTCAGGGAAGGAGCCCGATTTCTCCAGTCTGCGCGAGGTGCTAAGCGGCGGCTCGGCGGTCCCGGTAAGTTTGATTCAGACCTATCGGGAGAAGCTGGGAGTGAAGCTGACCCAGGCCTATGGTATGACCGAGGCTACCCCGTTGATATCGGTCAACCGCCGGAAGGGCAACTTGGACAGCCTATCCCCTGAGGAGCAGCTTCAATTGGCGGGCAAGCAGGGGCTCGTGGTCCCCGGCGTGGAGATGAAGCTGGTGGATGACCAGGGTCAGGAGTTGCCCTGGGATGGCGAGCAGCGCGGCGAGTTGCTGTTCCGTGGGCCCTGGCTCGCCGGCGAGTACTACAACGATCCCCGTTCCGCGGAGACTTTCATCGATGGCTGGTACCACAGCGGCGATATCGCCTCGGTGGATGCGGACGGGTACATCCAGATCGGCGACCGGCTCAAAGACATGGTCAAAAGTGGCGGGGAATGGATATCCTCGGTAGACCTGGAGACGGCCATCATCGCTCATCCGGCGGTACTGGAAGCGGCGGTCATCGCCATCCCTCATCCCACCTGGCAGGAGCGGCCCCTGGCCTGCGTCGTGCCCAAGGCCGAGCATCGAGAATCCCTGAAAAAAGGCGAGATCCTGGACTTCATCCGGGACAAGTTTGCGCGGTGGTGGATTCCCGACGACGTGGTTGTGCTGGATGAGATTCCCAAGACCAGCGTGGGGAAGTTCGACAAAAAACTATTGCGGGAGCGGTTTCAAGGCTACGTGCCCGGCGAGTGAATCGCTCCGCCCGGGCGCCCCTTCCGGTGGCCCGGGGAGGTAATGGCAGAACGCAGTCCGATATCCACTCCGATGGGCGATGGGATTTCGGAGGGGCGGACCCGGTTGAAGGAACCGGCCGGCGTCCTGGCGTCGCCGCTACAACTTGATCTTGCTTTTGCCCGGCGGGTTAAGTAGAATCGAGTTGGCGGGTGGGGCGTGCGAATCCTTCGTGCATTGCCGTCCCAAGCGGTTATCCCTAGGTAGGATGATGGATGATTAGGGTGCTTATCGGCGAGGACGAGGGTCTCTTTCGGGACATGCTCAAGATTTCCTTGAGCGCGATACCCAACTTGGAAGTGGTGGACGCGGTTTCAGACGGGAAGACGGCGATCGATGCCGCTGACCGTTTAATGCCCGATGTGGTGTTGATGGACATCGAGTTGGGTAGTGAGCCCAACGGGATCGCGGCCGGCCGGTCCATCAAGCAAGACCATGAAGAAATTGGCATTGTAGTGCTTTCGGCCCACAAGGAACGGGAGTACGTGGACCTGGTCTCGAAAGAGGACTACGCGGGCTGGTCCTACTTGATTGAAGCAGTCGGTCAGCGATGCCGGAGCGTTGGTCCGGGCAATCGAGGGCTCGGCATCCGGCCTGGTGGTTATGGACCCCTGGGTGGTCAGCAGCATGCGGCCACGCAAAGGCTCCCTCACCGCCCGGCTCACGCCCCGTCAACAAGAAGTGTTGGCGATGATGGCCCAGGGGTACAATAACGCGGCCATCGCCGAGAGATTGGTCCTGGGGACCAAGTCGGTGGAAAACTACATCAACGCCATCTACCAGGAGTTGGGTCTGAGCCACAATGGCCCCCTGCACCCCCGGGTCCAGGCCGTCTTGAGCTATATAAGAGACAGCGATTAGGTTTGGGGGCGGAGGCTCGCGGGCCAACCGTCTGGCCACCGGGAATTCCCACCTATGGCTAATCATCGCTTTCAGCCTCCTCATCGCCACTCCGTACCGGCCTATTCCCTCTGTAGATGGCCCCGGGTGGTCCCATGCTAGAAACATCGGCTGGCGATGCCGTCCGGGCCAAGGGGTTGGAGAAAAGCTTCGGGGACTGGCCGGTTCTCTGGGACCTGGACCTGACGGTCCGTTGGGGAGAGGTGCTGGTCTTGTTTGGGTCCAATGGCGTCGGCAAGACCACGCTGCTCCGGATCCTCTCCACCCAATCCAAACCTGACGCCGGGACCCTGCTGGTGGCCGGCTACAGTCAACGCCGGCAGCCGGAAGCGGTCCGCCGCCGGGTCGGGGTCGTCGGGCACCAGACCTTTCTCTACGAGGACTTGACCTGCCGGGAAAACCTGGTGCATTACAGCCGGCTCTTCGGGCTGGAAGACCGCCAGCGGCGGGTGGCGGAGGCCCTCTCCCGCGTTGGGCTGGCCGATCGAGGGAACCGCCTGGTCCGCACCCTCTCCAATGGGATGCAGAAGCGGCTTTCCATTGCCCGAGCCATCTTGCACCAACCCCAGCTTCTGCTGCTGGACGAGCCGGAAGCGGGACTGGACCGGGAGTCGGTGGCGATCCTCAAGTCCTTGCTGGAAGAGTGGACCGAGGCCGGCCGTTCGGTGGTCATGACCACCCATGACGTGGAGCTGGGGTTGTCCTGGGCGCACCGGGCCGCTGTATTGCGCTCCGGAGGAATCCATTTCCCATCTTCAGACGAATTCCTGGACGACGCCTCGCTCCGGCGCATTATGGAGAACTCCCCGGAGCCCAACCGGTGATTGACTTGCTGCGGCCGGTCTGGGTGTTGGTCTGGAAGGATATCCTGCTTGAGTTGCGCTCCCGTGACCTGGTTATCTCGGTGCTCGTGTTCGGCCTGGTGGTGGTGGTGATCTTCAACTTCGCCCTAAGCGTAAACGCCCAGCGGGCCACGGTGCTGGCGCCGGGCATTTTCTGGGTGGCCTTTTCCTTCGCCGGAGTGCTGGCGATGAACCGGGCCTTCGTCCGGGAGAGGGAGCAGGGCGGGCTGGAAGGTCTGTTGCTCACACCGGTCAGCCGGGACTCCATCTTCCTGGGAAAGGCGGCGGCGAGTTTTCTCTTCATGCTCTTGGTAGAGGTAATCCTGCTGCCCATCTTCGCCGCGTTGCTAAGCTTCTCCGCTCTATCGGTGACCCTCATCGCGACCATCGTGCTGGCCACCGTGGGGTTTGCCCTGGTAGGCACCTTGTTTTCCGCCATCGCCGTGCAGACCCGCTCCCGTGAGATCATGCTGCCGGTACTGTTTTTCCCGGTGATCTTGCCGGTGATCGTCGGTGCGGTGGAGGCGTCAAAGCAGGCCATCGGCGGAGAGGTCGTCGTTGGTGTGGGGCATTGGCTGCCGCTGCTAGGCGCATTCGACGCCCTGTTTTTGGTAATATGTCCTTGGGTCTTCTCATTCGTCGTGGAGGAATAGCCGGCCGTGGCGGGAACCGAACAGGCGGAACTGGAACCAGTGAAAACCTCGACCCGGCGGCAGGGGCTGGCGCGTGGACTCCCCGGTCTTCGGTTCTACCTGGTGCCTTTGACGGGGCTGCTGATGCTGGCCAACCTCTACTTGATCTTCATGGTGGCCCCGACCGACGCGGATACGGGCCACGTTCAACGGGTGATGTATCTCCATGTCCCCTTGGCTACCATGTCTTTCCTCGCCTTCCTGATGGTCTTCGTGGCCAGCATCCTCCATCTGGCGCGGCGTGAGGCCAGGTGGGACAGCCTGGCTCACGCCTCCGCGGAAGTGGGTGTGGTGTTTATCAGCCTGGCATTGATCACCGGGATGATCTGGGCCAAGCCGATTTGGAACGCCTGGTGGCTCTGGACCCCGCGATTGACCACCACGTTGATCCTATGGCTGATCTATGCTGCGTACCTCATGGTCCGGGCCTACGCGCCAAGCCGGGAAAAAGGGGCGCTCTACGGGGCCGTGATGGGGATCGTCGGTTTCGCTGATGTCATCATCGTTTACTTTTCGGTTCAATGGTGGCCCGGCATCCACCCGGAGCCGGTTATTGGCCCCCAGTCCGCCGGTGATGCGCTGGACCCCACGATGCGGGCCGTGCTGCTGTTCTCGTTTGCGGCCTTCTTCTTTCTCTTGCTGTTCCTGGTGCTGGAGCGAATGGAGCTGCAGAAGATCGAAGACCGGGTCAGGGACGTGAGACTCAAACTGCGGAGGGGCCGCGGCTAAGTGCCATCGCACCGTGAAAATGGGGCGATCAAGCCCCACTGCCGGGCCGGGGGTGTAACCGCCAGGATTTCGGTGGCGAGTTTTTGTCCTCCGGTGCGGGATCACCAGTCAGTAAGGCTATTTCAGCGGCCATTTACCTGGCCCCAGGAGAGTAAGGAGCCATGCCGATCGCGCTACTGCAGATCGAACTGCCCTCGTCCAACCTCCCCTACCTCTTCGCTGCCTTCGCCGTAAGCTGGGCCGCCTTCTTCGTCTACGCGTTCTTTCTGACCAGGCGCCAGCAGGAGATGCAGGGTGAGATCGAAGGTTTGCGCCGGGCTTTGGAGAACCGGAAGACCGGTGACCAGGAGTAGCCGTCAAGGTCTTCCCGGTTCGGTGAATCCCTTCTGTCCCACGGGCGCGGGTAGCATGGGGCCGCCCGGCGCCCATGCCGGACGCACCGATGCAACTCGTTCAAAGGGGCAATGCGAAGGCCCTGGAGCGTCCGCCTCCTCGCCTCACTCGGGGTGACCTGTTCCAGTGTGCTTCTCAGCCATGGCCCTTGCTGGAAAGGTGGCTACTGGCGTGATACCATAGATTGTAGGCGCGGAGACCGATGGCACAGCCGGTGTCCCTGCCGTCGGAGGACCAAGGGAGAGGCATTTGGACGACGTGGAGCGGGGGCGGCCAGAGGTCACGTTGGAAGATGAGGCGAGGGGCCGAAGCAACCGGACTCGCCTGATAATTCTGGCGTTGGTGGCCGGGCTGGCGCTCGCCTACATGGTCTACGCCGCCTTCCCGGGCAACGCCCTTTTTTTTCTGAGCGTCGACGAGTTCATGGCGAAGAGCGATGTTCAGGACGGCAGGGTGGTGCGGGTAGCCGGAATGCTGGTCGACGGCACGTTTATTCGAGACGGGAATTCCACCCTGGCTCGGTTCCAGCTCGTCGATAGAGACGGCGGCCCTCAGAGCGATCACCTCTTGGCAAAGTACGAGGGCGTCGTGCCGGACCTCTTCTTCAATCCCCACTCTGAGATCATCCTTCAAGGCAGCTACGGATCGGACCAGGTGTTCACGGCCAGCACCATCCTGGTCAAGTGTCCTTCCAAGTACCGCTCGCTCGAGGATGAACTGGAAAACAGCAGCTAGCGCCCGGCTCCCCGCGGCCCCGGAGTTGGCGTCTCCCGAGCCGGCTTTGGCGGTCGGCGATCTCACCAAGGGCCGGCATCAATGCCCCGATGTTTCGGTCAGCCATCTTTAAATGAGTTCACCGCATCAGCCGCTATTTCCCTTCGAACCGTCAGGCGTGCTATCGCAACTATTGCCAGGCGGGTATTCTCGGCCGCTGGGCTGGTGGCGAGGAGCTGAATCGGCAAGGCGCAAGCTCTCACCGTAGGAATACTTTGGGGATTCTTCAACACCGCGGCCCGGGCCACCCGAAGAGGTCAACCCGGCCCCGGCGAGACAGGAAGGAGGAGGAGGCGCCGCCGGCTAAGAAGGGCTCTGGCCTTTGTCCTGTTTGGCCCGGGCGAGGATGGACCGCTTGAACGAGGCAGGCGGCGAGACCCTGGGGAGGCTGGCGAGAATGCTGATAGTCGAAGCCAGCGTGTCGACGAACGCCTGACACGGCCTGCATTTGCTCAAGTGGCTCTGGATGGTGGAGCGTTTCGCCGTTGGTAAATCCTCTTCAAGGTAGTCCGAAGAAAGCTCTCGGACCCCCTCGCAGTCGATCTCATGGCGGCGAACTAGATTCTTAAACAGTCCAAGCACGGCATTTGCCCCCGGCTCATTCTATAGGCATCCGGTGGAGTCGGCAACCTCTCGGGATCAATCTCCAAAGTGTACCGTTAGCCCCCACCTTGAGCCAGGAGGGGCGCTCTCTATGGACAACCTCTCTAGGTTAGATGCACAATGCGGTCCAAAAGGATGCAAGTTTAGGGCGATTGGATGGAAATGGAAACCCAGACCCGATTGGACTTTGAATCCATAGTTGAGAATTACAGCGACTTCGTATACAACCTGACCTACCGCGTACTGGGAAACAACGCCGACGCCGAAGATGCGGCGCAGGACGCTTTTCTTTCCGCCTATCGCAGTTTCCAGCGTTTCAGGGGAGAGTCGTCGGTCAGCACTTGGCTGTATCGCATCGCGGTTAACGCCGCGTTGATGAGATTGCGGAAGGACCGGCAGAAGAACCTGCTGACCCAGACGGGATACGACGAGTTGCGTATTACCAATCCTTCCGAAGGTCCGGAGAAGCAGGCGCTCAACAGTGAGCTTAGGGAGCGCCTGGAACAGGGCTTGGGGTTGGTAGCTCCCCACCTGCGGGCAGCCGTGGTCTTGCGGGACGTGCAGGGCCTGAACAATGAAGAGGCTGCCGCAGTGCTGGATATCTCCGTTTCGTCTCTGAAGGCCCGTCTACATCGGGGGCGGGTGTTGCTCCGCCAGTACCTGCAGGACTACCTCCAGCAGGCCCAATAGACCTTATCCAGAGCCGCCATCGGCGGGCGGCGGACCTCCAGGCTGAGGACCTTGGGTCTCGGTCAGATCTGGAACGACCCCATCAGTTCCTCAACAGCCCGCGGCTTGGTCTTTTCCCACAACTGTTCAAACTGCTGGTCGAGTGATGGCCGGCTCTCGTCCTTGTACAAGACCCCAACCGGCGTACCGCCTTGCTGAAGCAGGCGAGACGCCTCGGCGCGGTCCGAGGGATCGTGGTCCTCCGGAATGGCCCACAACGCCGGCTCTACCCCTTGCTTCTGGTTTCCCTTCAGCTCTTCATAGTTGTCATGGTAGGTGGTACAGGGAGACTGGACATGGACGATGGAGAACCCGGCGTGGTCCATCCCCTGTTTGATCAGCTTGGCCAGGGGCCGGGGTTGGCCGGAGAACCCGGAAGCGATGTACGTGACTCCCAGGGTCAGGTACAGTTCCAGCGGACTGGTCGCCGCTTCCAGTTTGCCGAACGGGGTAGAACTGGTAATGGTGCCAATCTTGGTGGTGGGCGAACTCTGGCCCTTGGTCAGCCCGTAGATACCGTTGTCCATGACCACGGCGCAGATATTCAGGTTCCTGGCGGCTTGAGGCCCGATATGCTCGGCGCCGATGCTCAAGAAGTCCCCATCGCCGGCCACGACGACCACGTTCAGACTGGGGCGGGCCATCTTGACGCCCATGGCGATCGGCAGGGACCTTCCGTGAATGCCGTGGAAGCCGTAGGCTTGAGCCCCTTCCAGCAGATGGACCAGGTTGCCGGAGCAGCCTATACCCGCCACCACCACATTGCCCTCCGCGGGAACCCCCGACTCTTCCAGCCGGTCGATCATGGCGAATTCAATCGCCCTGCGCACCCCGAAGTCGCCGCAGCCGGGGCACCATTTGAAATCGTATTCCAGGTTCTTCTTGCTCATGCCCGGACCATCTCCCGGCGAGAGGTACTCGCCATATCGGTGATCTGTTTGACCAGGTCTCGAACCCGGAATGGCAGGCCGGTGTATTGAGTGATAGCCACTGCACGTACCCCCTCGGAACGGAGGATACTGGCGAACTGCCCCTGGTAGTTCAACTCAGGCACGATTACCAGCTCTTTTTGTCTCAACTCCTCCAGCAACCGGGGAGGCAGCGGGTTCAAGAACATGGTGTAATACCAGGCGACGGAGACGCCCTGCTCTTTCAAAGTGTGGTAAGCCTCCAGGGCCGGCCCCTTGGAGCCCCCCCAGGGGAGGAGAGCGATTGACTCCTCCGGCCTTTCCCGTTCGTAGGTGTCCGTTTCGAGCAGTTTCAACTTGCCGAATCGCCGCTCGGTCATCTCTACGTGGTGTTCGGCCAGGTGGGTGGTGTCTCCCATGTCGTCGTGTTCGCTGCCGTTGGCCACGTAGGCTCCCGGAGAGCCGGGGATGGGCATGGGTGAAAGCTCCTGCCCAGCATAGCGATGGTAGTTGTTGGCGCCCTGGTAAACCTTCCGATTCGTCACTTCCAGCTTGGATAGGTCCGGCATGGGGATATTCTGTACCCGCTCCGCCAAGGTCATCTCGGTGAGCAAGATAACCGGGCCTTGGTACCGCTCCGCCCAATTCAAAGCTGTCACGGCGCCGTAAAAACACTCTTCCACGGTGCCGGCGGCAATGATGGGAAGTCGAACGTCGCCATGGGCAGGATACATGCAGGCCATCAGGTCCGATTGTTCGGTCTTGGTCGGCAGGCCGGTCGCCGGGCCGGCCCGCTGCACGTCCACCACCACGCAGGGAATCTCCGCCATCCAGGCTAACCCCAAGCCTTCGCTCATCAGGGAGATCCCCGGCCCGGAGGTGGCTGTCATGGATTTTCTTCCGGCGAATCCGCCGCCCAACAACGCCGTCATTGCCTCGATTTCCGAGCTTACCTGGTAGGCGAATTTTTCAGGACCCACCAGGTTGCGTTCCAGGTAGATCAAAATGGCGCTGGCCGGGGAGATCGGATAGCCCACGTAGAATTCCAGCCCTCCGGCCAGAGCGCCCAGGGCCACGGCCTCATTCCCCTTGAGCATGAGTTGGGCGTCCTCCGGCATTTCGGGGGGCGCCAGTTCTCCCAACGCGAAACCGACCTGGGAGATGTGCTCCCAGCCCAGGTTGATCGCCATGATGTTGGACCGGATGATTTCGGCGTCGGTGGACCGGCCGCGGCTAAACCGCTGCTCCACGAACTTCTCCAAGGACGCCTTTGACATGTCCACCAGGTACGCCAACGCCCCGACCACGACCATGTTGGCGGCCCGGTTGTTGGCCGTCGACCGGGCCAGATCGTCGATAGCCAGGCCGAGGACCCGAGGGCTGGCTTCCAACTGGAACTCGTTGGAGTTGTAAATGACCACGCCGCCGTCTCTCACGGCGCCGCGGTGGGCATCATAGGCTTCCCGGTTAAAGGCCACCAGGACATCCACATCGTCCCCGGGGCTCAGGACCGGCTCCACCGAGATGCGGACCTGGGTCCAGGTGGGGCCCCCCATGATCTGGGAGGGAAATGTGGCGAAGGTTAGGGCGTGGAAGCCGGCGGAGGTGGAGGTCTGTGCCAGAGATTCCGCCGAGGTGACAACCCCCTGTCCCCCTTCTCCGGCGAACCGGACGACAAAGTCGCGGACTAGCATAGGCAGACCTCCCGGCCTATTGATCAGGACAAAGGGATATCAGGATTGGATCCAGTGGTGGAGCGGCGGACGGATATTCGGTATCTACATGCACAGGAAGCAAGGACGGCTACATTGAGGCACAAACGGTTCAGGGTCTTTGGCATGGTGGTTTTTGGGATCGGTCCTCTCGACTCCCTGAAGTCAAGGCGACCTCATAGAGGTCGCTCTATTCGCCGTTATCGCGGCAGCCCAGTGGTCTGCCCGGTGGTCTGCCCGGTGGTCTGACTGAGTATTTCCGAGGGCTGCATTACGAATATAACACCCGGCTTCGGCCATTGTCAATTGAGACTCAGTAACAATATCCGGCTCTGATAATTGTCTAATTGCGCCCGGCTCCCGACATTGTTGGGGGTTCTTGGGTATGCTAGAATCCGTATCATGGAGGACATCAAATACTGGGTGGCGCTGAACCGCGTCCCCCAGCTTGGAACGGTTAGGTTCCGCCGGTTGGAGGCCCACTTCGGCAAGTTGGCTGGCGCTTGGCAGGCCAGTTTGGCCGAGTTGAAGGCTGCTGGAATCGAGGATCGACCGGCTCGTGAGATAGTGGCGGCCCGAAGCCGTATCTCACCGGACGCCGAGATTGAGCGGATGAGCCTCGCTGGGGTGAAGCCGCTCAACTGGCACCACCATGATTACCCGCCCCGGCTGAAAGAGATACATGATCCACCCCCGGTACTATATTATAAGGGCACCATTCTGCCGGACGACGAACGGGCGGTGGCGGTGGTGGGGACCCGGGGGCCCACCACCTATGGCCGCGAGGCGGCTGCCGCGCTGACCACCGACCTGGCTCGCAACGGCATCACCATCGTAAGCGGATTGGCCCGGGGCATTGACGGCGTCGCCCACCGGGCGGCCCTGGACGCCGGCGGCAGGACTATCGCCGTCCTGGCCAGCGGGTTGGACACGGTCTACCCACGGGAGCACGCTGGTCTGTTCCAGCGGACCCAGGGGGCTGGGGCGGTGGTTTGCGAGTACCCTCTGGGTGTGCGGCCGGATCCCCGCAGCTTTCCCCGGCGGAACCGGCTGATCAGCGGCATGAGCCTGGGGACCCTGGTGATCGAGGCGCCCAACAAGAGCGGCGCGGTTTGGACGGTGCGTCACGCTTTGGACCAAAACCGGGAGGTCTTCTGCGTTCCGGGAAGTATCTTCTCACCGGCCAGCCAGTTCACCAACCGGATGATCCAAGAGGGCGCCAAGCTGGTCTCCAGCTACACCGACGTCCTGGAAGAGCTTAACTTGACGGTGGTCGCCCACCAGGTGGAGATGCCCATGATTCAGGATCAAGCCGACGATACCGAGGCGGCCTTGCTCCAGTACCTGGACGACGAACCGCTACATATCGACGATATCCGAAGGAGCGCCAGCTTGCCCATCGCCGCGGTCAGCAGCCTGTTGTCCATGCTGGAGCTGAGGGGTAAGGTCAAGCAGGTTGGCTGCATGCACTACATTCGAATACGGGAGACTAGCCCAATCTATGGCAACTGATTCTGGGAAGAAGACCCCCGCCCGGTCCAAGCCTAAACCCAAGCCTCGAACTGCAGGTACCGCGAAGAAGAAGGCGAGCCCTCGAAAGAGCACCCTTAGGGCCAGCCTGACCGGCAAGCACCTGGTCATCGTGGAATCCCCGGCCAAAGCCCGAACCGTGGGCCAGATCCTGGGAAGAAAGTACGTGGTTACGGCCTCTCTGGGCCACGTCCGGGACCTGCCGAAGAGCAAGATCGGGGTGGACGTCGATCAGGACTTCGAGCCGTCCTACGTAATAATGAAGGACAAGAAGACCGTACTCACCGACCTGAAGAAAGCCGGCGAGCAGGCAACGAGCATATATCTGGCTACCGACCCGGACCGGGAGGGTGAGGCCATCTCCTGGCACCTCCAGGCAGCCGCCGAGTGGAGCCGGAGGTCCGAGCCACCCAAGCGGGTGGTCTTTCACGAAATCACCAAAGAGGCCGTGATGGAGGCCTTCAAGCACCCCAGGGAAATCGATATGCAACTGGTCAATGCTCAGCAGGCCAGACGGATCTTGGACCGGCTGGTGGGCTACCAGATCAGCCCCTTACTCTGGCGGCGCGTTCAGCGGGGTCTCTCAGCCGGGCGGGTCCAATCGGTCGCCCTGCGAATGGTGGTGGACCGGGAGAAGGAAATCCAGGCCTTCGTGCCGGTGGAATCCTGGACGCTGGAAGCCCAACTCCATAAAGAGTCTGGCGATTCCACCGCAGCCAATCTATTCACGGCCGTGCTCCACTCAACCAAGGGGCAGAAGGGCCGGCTGTCCATCGCGAAAGAGGATGAGGCCCGGCGCTACGAAGCCGAACTTAATGGCGCCGCCTACGCGGTGGCCAGTGTGACCAAACGGGAGGTGCGCCAACGGCCGGTCGCGCCTTTCACCACGAGCACCTTGCAGCAAGACGCGGGGCGAAAGCTCAGGTTCACCGCCCAAAAGACCATGAGGATCGCCCAGCAACTTTATGAAGGTCTATCGGTTGGCCCAGGGGGCCCGGTGGGCCTGATCACCTACATGCGCACCGATTCTACCCAGGTTGCGGGGTCGGCCGTGGGTGAGGTGCGGGACTACATCCGCGACCGGTACGGCAAGGAGTTCTTGCCGGACAAGCCGAGGATGTACACGAAGCGGTCCAAGGCGGCTCAGGAAGCCCACGAGGCGATCCGGCCCACCTCTGCCCGGCGCGACCCGGAGGCCTTGAGGGCTCACCTGGACCGGGACCAGCACAACTTGTACAAGCTGATTTGGGAGCGGATGGTCGCCAGTCAGATGGCTGATGCCCGGTCCGATGCCACCACCGTGGATATCGAAGCCACCTGTAAAGCATCGCCCAACGTCTACGTCTTCCGGGCCACAGGCTCGGTGCTCAAGTTCCCGGGCTTCCGTTCCGTGTATGCGGAGCGGCGTGAGGAAAACGGGGGAGCCGAGGGCCGCAGAGCGCTGCCCCTGCTGGTCAGCGCCGACCCGCTGCGGTGCACCAAACTCGAAGCGCTCCAGCACTTCACCGAGCCTCCTCCGCGGTTCACGGAGGGCACGTTGATCCGGGCGATGGAGGAGCAGGGTATCGGCCGGCCCAGTACCTACGCGCCGACCATCGGCACGCTTCTGGACCGCCACTATGTCGGCAAAGAGCAGACCCGCCTGGTGCCCTCGCCTTTGGGCACCACCGTCACCGAGCTTTTGACCGAGTACTTCACCGAGGTCATGGACCCGGAGTTCACCGCCAGGATGGAAAAGGAGTTGGACGACGTGTCCCGAGGCGAGCGACAGTGGGTCCCAATGCTGGATGAGTTCTACGGCCCTTTCCAAAAAGCCCTGGAAGCCGCTCAGGAGCTGATGCCCCGGAGAAAGGTGGAAGAGGAGACCGACGAGATCTGCGAAACCTGCGGCATGCCCATGGTGATCAAGACCGGGCGGTTCGGCCGGTTCCTTGCCTGCACCGGCTTCCCGGAGTGCCGGACCACCAAGAGGATCTTGAACAAGACCGGCGCGTCCTGTCCCAAGTGCGGTGGCGACATCGTCGAGCGCCGGTCCCGGGGACGAGGACGACCCTTCTACGGCTGTTCCCGCTATCCGGAGTGCGATTTCCTGACCAACCGGAAGCCGGTGCCCACTCCCTGCCCCGAGTGCAGCGGCCTGATGGTGATCGCGGACCGGGACACCGCCGCCTGCACCAACTGTGATTGGCAGGAGCCCATGGGAACGGACGTAGAGGAGCAGGCCCCCGTTGCCGGCTGACCTTCAGCGGGGCGGAAAGACCTTTACAATGGGGGTTGCGGTGGACGGCCAAGCAGAACCGGAGATAACCTCCATGGAGCCCGATTTCGAGGCTTTGTTGCAGCGCTACCCGTCATTTCTGCGGGGTCAGCGGGGTTTGTCCGAAAATACGCTGCGTATCTACCTGGCCGACATTGCTTCCTTCCGGCAGTACATATCCGGGCAGAGACTTAGGCTGGCCGATATGGACCGGTCCATGCTCCGGGGGTACCTGGCCTGGCTGGTCACCGCCGGGCGAGACGGGACCCACGGCTACGCCCGGGTCAGTGTCGCCCGCAAGCTCTCGGCGTTGCGGTCTTTCTACCGCTTTCTGGTGCAGGAAGGCCTCTTCCGGTCCACCCCCATGCCGTCGGGGCGCAGCTTCCGGCTCAAGCTGGAAAGGCCCCTGCCGAGATTCCTGGGACGGAGCGAGGTGAACCGGCTGCTGGAAGCTCCGGGCGACGCCACCCCGGTGGCGATTCGCGACGGGGCGATCCTGGAGGTCCTGTACTCTTGCGGCGTACGGCTCGCGGAGATCCAGGAGTTGAATGTCGGGGACGTAGACCTATCGCGGCGTGAGATGCTGGTCCGGGGCAAAGGCTCCAAGGAGCGGTGGGTGGTGTTTGGGCAGCCCGCGGAGACATCATTGACCCGCTATCTGGGGGAATCGAGGCCCCTTCTGGCCACCGGGCCGGACCCGGCGTTGTTCTTGAACCGCTATGGAAAACGCCTGTCCCGCCGCAGTTTCGAGATATTGGTCGGGCGCTACGCGGCTCGGTCGGGCGCCCGTACCGGGGTGCATCCCCATACGCTTCGCCACACCTTTGCCACCCACCTGCTGGAGGGAGGTGCCGACCTGCGGGTCATCCAGGAGCTGTTGGGCCATTCCAGCCCGACCACAACCCAGGTGTACACCCACGTGACCATGCAGGAGGCGCTCAGCGCCATGTTGACCAATCATCCCCGGTCGGACCTACCCCCCGGCGCGGCCTCTCGCGAGGAGACCGGCGGCAACCGGCCGGATGAAAACCCCGCAAGCCCGCAGGCCGCCGCGAAACCTCCCCGGCTGGCCACGGGAAGGGGCCGACCTTTGAGGGACGGAGTTTAGCCGGCCGATGGTCAAGTTTCTGATTCTCAACGGGCCCAACATCAACATCCTGGGCCGCCGCATGCCCGAGATTTACGGAGTCAGGACCCTCGACGATATCAATCAGGAGTTGGCGGAGAAAGCCAAGGCCGTTGGCGTGGAAGTCAGCTTCTTCCAGTCCAACGTTGAAGGCCACCTGATCGATTGCATCCAGGAGCACTGGGGGGAGATTCAGGGCATCATCATCAATCCGGGCGCCCTCACCCATTACGGCTACGCCCTGAAGGACGCCCTCATCGATGCGGCCGTGCCGGTGATCGAGGTGCACCTGGGCAACATCTACGCCCGCGAGGCCTGGCGGCGCCACTCAGTCATCGCCGATATTGCCCGGGGCCAGATTGCGGGGTTCGGTTGGAGAAGCTATACTTCGGCGTTGGAGATCCTGGCCGCGCAAGTGAAGGAAGAGGCAGGGAAATGAAAGACCGCTTGGATCGATTGAGGAGCCAGTTCCGGGAGCGGGAGCTGGACGCCATGTTGATTTCAGCGCCGGAAAACCGGCGTTACCTCTCGGGCTTTACCGGCTCGGCAGGCTATCTGTTCATCTCCGCGGAACGGGCGGTGCTGGTTACCGATTCCCGTTACACCGAGCAGGCCACCGGTCAAGCCTCGGAGTACCGGGTGATTCAGATCCGGGGGGGATGGGACTGGCTGCTGGAGCAGTTGAAGGAAAGCGGCGCCAAGAAGCTGGGCTTCGAGAGCCAGGATATGACCGTCGCCACCTACAACGTGCTGCTTGAAGCCCTGAAGAAAGAGGAGCCCCTCACCCAGGTTTCCATGGTGGCGGCCCCCGGCATGGCTGAAGAACAGCGGGCCATCAAGGACGGCGGCGAGTTGGACGCATTGCGCAAAGCCATCCACGCCTCCGACGCGGCGATGGATGCGGTGCGCACGGAGATCCGCGAGGGCATGACCGAGCGGGAAGTGGCCTGGCGAATGGAGTCGGCGATGCGCGATTTTGGCTCCGAGGGCACCAGCTTCGACACCATCGTGGCCGCCGGGCCCAACGGCGCCATGGCCCATCACCGGCCCTCGGACCGGCCCATCGGGCGCGGTGAGCCCATCGTGATCGACATGGGCGCCAAGGTCGATGGGTACTGCTCGGACCTCACCCGGACGGTGGTGGTCGGAGAGCCCGACGAGACCTTCCGCAAGGTCTACGACATCGTGCTGGGCGCCCAACTGACCGCGATCAACACCGTCAAGGCCGGAATGACCGGCGGGGATTGCGACGGCCTGGCCCGCTCCGTAATCGCCGAAGCGGGCTACGGAGATCAATTCGGGCACGGCCTGGGCCACGGAGTTGGCCTGGCGGTCCACGAGGATCCGAGGGTAGGACCCAAGTCTTCGGACCCCCTGGAACCCAACTCAGTTTTCACGGTTGAGCCGGGGATCTACATCACCGGCTGGGGTGGGATACGCATCGAAGACATCGTGCTTTTGGACGGGGAAGGCGCCACCCCCCTTAGTAAGGCATCCAAGTAGTTTACGGGCCGGTGGTCCGTGATGACCCGGAGTTGGGAGGAAGGTCCGGATGAGCATTAACTTCAGCGACCTGAGTCGAGGCCTGGTTATCGAGCTGGACGGTCAGCCGTGGCAGGTCATGGACTACGAGCGTCACAAGATGCAGCAGCGCGCTCCCGTTACCCGGATCAAGCTGAAGAACCTGCTCAGCGGCGCGGTGGTTGAGCGCACATTTCAAAGGTACGATACCGCGTTCACCATGGCGGATATCGACAACCGGAGCACCCAATACCTGTATACCGACGGCGAGTTCTATTACTTCCTGGACCAGGAGACCTTCGACCAGTATGAACTCACCAAAGAACTCCTTGGCTCGACCCTCGATTACCTCTCCGAGCAGATGATTGTTGAGGTGGTCTTCTTCAAGGGAAAGGCCATCAACGTCAACCTGCCCACCCACGTGGACCTGAAAGTTAAGGAGACTCCCCCAGCCTTTAAAGGCGACACCGCCCAGGGAGGAAACAAGCCGGCGACTCTGGAGACCGGCCTGCGGATCAACGTCCCCATGTTCATCACGCCCGGCACCGTGGTCCGCGTGGACACCCGCACCGGAAACTATACCGAGCGAGTCAGCTAGCGCCTCCCGTTTCCGGGGACTGCCGTTAGGGTATAGTCTCGTAGATAGCTCTACACCTGCGAGAACATGCGGCGTTCCCGCCAGCGATCGTCCCCGATTGCATTGGGGCCGGAATCCAGAGAGAGGCTGGCTGGATCCCGGCCTTCGCCGGGATGACGGGTAGGGTATCAAACCACGAACGAGACTGCGGACTAGCGGTCAGTCAACCTCGTTTTGGCAGGATGTCATTCAGAGGAGCGCAGCGACGAAGAATCTCAGCGTAACAACGAGATTCTTCGCTTCGCTCTGAATGACAACTACCAGCAATAGGTTGACTGAGTACTAGGATGGTCCGGTTGCCTTGAGCTTGTTGAAGGGCTGGTGGTTCGACAGGCTCACCACGAGCGTTTAGCAGGATCGCCACGAACGTTGGACCAGCTCACCACGAACGCTGGGCAAACTCGCAGGGAACGGTATTGGTAAGCTGATTTTCAAAAGGAGGTACTAGCGCCGTGGCCGTTTATACGGTCAGCCAGGTGACCAGACACCTGAAAGACTCCCTGGAAAACGACCCGCTGCTGGCGGACCTGTGGCTCCTGGGCGAGGTGTCCAACTTCCGGTTGTCCTCCTCCGGGCATGCCTACTTCACCCTTAAAGATGATCAGAGCGTGCTGAACTGCGTCATGTTCCGGGGGCAGCCCGGCGTCGAGCTGCTCGCCAGCGGGACGTCGGTCTCCGCCCACGGCCGGATCACCTTCTACACCCGGCGTGGTTCCACCGACTTCATGGTGGACCTGGCCATGCCTGAAGGGGTGGGCGAGCTGGCTCTGGAGCTGGAACAGCTCCGGCAGCGACTGGACGCTGAAGGGCTTTTCGAGATTACCCGCAAGCGGCCCTTGCCCCAGTTTCCCCAAGTTGTGGGCGTGGTGACTTCTCCCACCGGCGCCGTCTTCCACGATATTCAGAACGTCATCCGCCGGCGCTATCCCCTGGTGGAGCTGGTGCTGTCGCCGACCCCGGTTCAAGGCGCCGGCGCCGCCGCCAGCATCGCGTCGGCCCTGGAGAACCTGGACCGGGATGGACGGACCGACGTCATCATCATCGCCCGGGGCGGCGGCTCCTTGGAGGAGCTGTGGCCGTTCAACGAAGAGGTGGTGGCCCGGGCAATATACGCCTGCCGGAGCCCGGTGGTCTGCGGTGTGGGCCACGAAACAGACACTACCATCGCCGACCAGGTGGCCGACGTGAGGGCGCCCACCCCTTCTGCTGCGGCGGAGCTGGTGGTGCCCCACCAGGACGTGTTGCGCCGGCAGCTGGCCGCGCTGGCGGAGCAATCCCTCCGGGCGATGGCCCTGGCCTTTGGCGAGAGGAGGACCGCGGTGGCCGGCCTGGTGCGTCGCATGGACGGAGGCTTGCCCAACTTGGAAACCTGGCGGCGCAGAGTCGATGACCTGGCCCGGGGCGCAGACGTCGCGCTGGTCAACCGGGTGGGCCTGACCAGGTCCCGGGTAGAAGGCCTGGGACATCGGTTGCGGGCCCTGGACCCAGCCGCCACGTTGAAGCGGGGTTTTTCCGTGGTTCAGAACGCCTCTTCCGGCCAGGTGGTCTCCAGTACCGCCCAGGTTGCCACCGGCGACGCCTTGACCATCACGGTAAGCGATGGCTTCATTCCCGCGACGGCGGGATCCGGCGCCAGGACCAAGGCGGTCCGGAAGCCACGGGCCACCGCCAAAGGCCACGGGATGGAGCGCCTGCTGTAGGCCCGGACACCTTGCTCCGCTCCTCCTTCTCGGTCCCGGCGGGAATAACCCGTGAGCCTGCCCGGCCCGCGGCCGACTCGGCGGCCGGGTGAGGACGCCCTACCCAAGCCGGCGTTCATCATGCATAATTGCCCTGAGTTCCATTCTATTCACACGAGGACCAACGATGGCCGGAAAGCAAAAACCGGAATCGGACCAGAATCCCGACATCCTTTCCTTTGAGGAGTCCTTTCGACGCCTGGGGGAGATGGCCGAGTCCCTCGAGACCGGCGGGTTGACCCTGGCCGAGGCCACCGAGCGCTACGAGCAAGGCATGACCCTGGTCCGGCGGTGCAACCAACTGCTGGACGAGACGGAACTGAGAATTACGAACCTGAAAGACGCCTACCAAACACCTCCGGCCGGGAGAGAGTGGGACCAGGACCAAGACGAGGACCAGGACCAGGACCAAGACCAAGACGAGGAGGCATAGACTTGCCTCCCGCCGTGACCCCAACCGGCTCCAGCCCTGCTCCGGAGTATTCCGGGCCGCGCCGGGTGCGGGCCTGATCGTGGTCAACATCGGTTGGTTTTCCACCGGCAACGGGGAAGGCTCCAGGGGTTTGCTTCGGTTCGTGCAGGAGCGGATCGCCCGCGGGCTGTTGGACGCCCGGATAGAGTTCGTTTTCAGCAACCGGGACCCCGGCGAGGCCGAGGGCTCGGACCTGTTTTTCGACTTGGTGACGGGCTACGGGTTGCCCTTGGTGACCTTCTCCTCCACCAGGTTCCGGCGAGCCAGGGGGCGGCCCTTCTCCGGCCTCCGGGAGGAGTACGACCGGCAGGTCATGGACCTGCTGTCGAGTTTTCACCCGGACATTTGCGTCCTGGCGGGTTACATGCTCATCGCCAGCGGCGCCATGTGCCGGTCCTATCCCCTCCTGAATCTGCATCCCGCGTTACCAGACGGTCCCATCGGCACCTGGCAGGAAGTCATCTGGGAGTTGGTGCAGTCCAGGGCAGAACGCACCGGCGCCATGATTCACCTGGCCACCGAAGATGTGGACCGAGGGCCGGTGGTGTCCAACTGTACGGTGCCCATTACCGGGCCCTCCTTCGCACCACTTTGGGAGCAGTTGGGCCGGCAGGAGTTGGGCCAACCGCAAACCGGGCAAGGGGAGGAATCCCCGCTGTTCCACCTTATCCGGCAGGCCGGATACCAGAGGGAGCCCTATTTGCTCTTCGAGACCCTCCGGGCGGTGGCGGAAGGGCAGGTTACTCTGAAGGAAGGCCAGGTCCTGGACCGGGACGGGAAACCCCTGTCACATACCGCCCCCAAGGGCCTGTCCTTGGACCGGGAGATCGAGGGGGCGATGGCTCGGGACGGCTTGCAGCCCATCCGGTGAGCGCCGCATCCGAGGGAAAAGGGGGCCGGCCCGCTCCGCGACCCCAAACAATCTCGGGTGGTTGGGCCGGGATGTGAAAAACCCTCCCCAAAACCGTCTTTCCGGCGAAGGCCGGAATCCAGAAAAGCGTCAACTGGATCCCGGCCTTCGCCGGGATGACGGACCGGGTATTCGACCGATTACGAGATTCTGGACCAGAGCAAGGGTCGACCGGGGAGATGGGGCCGAAGAAGGTGTGGCACTATAGCTGGGACGGGGGCCACCTGGGCTGCGGTTGTGGTCGGGGCCGGTTGAGTTTCGGGGGGCTATCGGTGGAAGGGGGCTACGCCGATTTTTCCAGAGAGTCCAGGGTGAGACTCAGGGTCTCACCGGATTCGGTAAAGAGCTTGGGAGCGCCGGTTCCTTCGATGGCATCGCGGTCCACCACGCACCGTACCACTTCCTCCAAAGAGGGAAGCTCGTACATCACGTCCAGCAGGGCCTCTTCGATCACGTAGCGCAAACAACGGGCTCCCGTCTGGTGTTCCAGAGCGCGCTCCGCCGCTGCGTCCAAGGCTTCGGGGGCGAACTCCAAATCTACCCCGTCGATGCCGAACAATTGTTGGTACTGCTTGACGATGGCGTTCTTGGGCTCGGTCAACACGCGGACCAATGCTTCCTTGTCCAGGGGTTCCAAGGCCGCCGCCACCGGCAACCGGCCCACCATCTCGGGGATAAAGCCGAAATCCAGCAGGTCTTCCGGGATTACGTGGCTGAGGTAACTTTGCTCCGTCTCCGGCTCCGCCTTGTTTCTGCCCCCGGCCAGAAAACCCAGCCGCGACTCGCCGGTCGACAATCGCCGGGCGACTACTTCTTCCAAGCCGTCGAAGGCCCCGCCGCAGATGAACAGGATGTTCCGAGTGTTGATTTGCAGGAACTCCTGGTGGGGGTGCTTGCGGCCCCCCTGTGGTGGAACGTTGGCGACGCAGCCCTCGATGATCTTCAGCAGCTCTTGCTGAACGCCTTCACCGGAAACGTCCCGGGTTATGGACCGGTTCACACCCTCTTTGCGGGCTATTTTGTCCAGTTCGTCGATGTAGATGATGCCGTGCTCCGCCCGGGAGACATCCCATTCGGCTGCTTGAATCAGCCGCAGCAGGATGTTCTCCACGTCCTCTCCCACATAGCCTGATTCGGTGAGAGAGGTGGCGTCGCAGACGGCGAAGGGCACCTCCAGGGTGCGGGCCAAGGTTTCCGCGAGCAGGGTCTTTCCACAACCGGTTGGTCCGATAAGCAGAATATTTGTCTTCTGCAGCTCAACATCGGACTTTCTGGTGCCGTTCCAGATTCTCTTGAAGTGGTTGTAGACGGCCACGCTGAGAATCTTCTTGGCCTTCTCCTGGGCGACCACATATTCTTCGAGACTGGCGTAGATCTCCCGGGGCACCAGTGGACCCTTGCGGTCATGGCGTTGGGCCCGCTTCGGCGGCTCTTGCTCAATGAGCTGCCCTAGGACGCGGATGCAATCGTAGCAGACCGTGGCACGGCCTTTTCCGGCGATAACGAGGTTGGCCCGAGACTGGCCTTTCTCGCAGAAGGAACACTGGGACAACCTGGGCCCATTTCTGGTGCTAGAAACCAATCGACCCTCTCACTCCATCGACTAGGCGGGTGGCCTCAGGAACCGTTTTATTCCTTTTCTTTTTCTTTCTCTTCTTCTTCGTTCTTCGCCGAGCCCAGGATTTCATCAACCAGGGAGTATTCCACTCCCTGCTCCGCGGTCAGGTAAAAGTCACGGTCGGTGTCCCGGGCGATCTTGTCGTAGGTCTGGCCCGTGTTCTCGGCCAGTATGCTGCGGATCTTGTCCTGCAACCGTATGATCTCCCTGGCGGCGATCTCGATGTCGGTGGCCTGGCCCTGGGCGCCCCCCATGGGTTGGTGCATGTGGATGGTGGAGTTGGGCAAGGCGTACCGCTTACCCTTGCTCCCGCCGGAAAGAAGCACGGTGGCCATGCTGGCGGTCATCCCCAGGCAGATGGTGGACACCTCGGGATTGATCAATCGCATGGTGTCGTATATCGCCAGGCCGGAGCTGATGACGCCGCCCGGGCTGTTGATATAAAGGTTGATCCCCTTGTCCGGGTCCTCCCGTTCCAGGTAGAGAAGCTGGGCGATGATGGTGTTGGCCACGTGGTCGTTGATCGGAGTACCCAGGAATATAATCCGCTCCTTGAGCAACAGGGAGTAGATGTCGAAAGCCCGCTCTCCGCGAGGGCTGGTCTCGATGACCATGGGAATAATATTCTGGGGGACGTAAAACGACGAATCGTAAGGGTTATTCTGCATCAGGATTCGTTCCTTCCTCGTGTTCTTCGGGATCTTCAGTCTTCGCGTTGGTGGGTTCTTCCGGCTCTGGAGTGGTCTCACCGACTACCGGCTCCGCGCCCTGCCCCTCGACGATTTGCACCAGGCGCTGGATTACCTTGCGGTTGAATACCATCGAGCGAATCGAGTCCTTGGCGCTGTCTGATGAGAGGGCTTGGCGAGTCGCTTCCTCGGAACCCGCCGACTCGGTCAGCATGGACTCGATTTCTGCCTGGATGTCCTCCGAGGAGACTTCGATGCCCTCTTCTTTGGCCAGCTTCCGTAGCACCAGGTAGGAGTTCAGCCGCTGTTCAGCCTGGGGCTTGAGTTGCTCTCTCCATTCCTCTTCCGTTTTTCCAATGTAACTCAGATAAGTGTCCATGTCTATGCGCTGATTGCGCATAGACCGCTCCCGCTCCTCGTACATCCCATTCAGTTCCCGCTCGTAAATCAGGGCGGATGCTTGGATCTCGGCGAGCTTGAGCAGTTCCTCCAGGCTGTCGTGCTCCAGTTGGCGCAACGACGTCTTTTCTGCGGTCGTGGTCAGTTGGCCGCGCACGAACGCGGTCAAGGCCTCGACGCTCTCGTACCCGTCCCGGACCCCTTTGGCGAACTCGTCGTCCAACTCGGGCAGAGTTTTCACTTTGACGGCCAACACCCGCACCTGCAGATGGCACTCCTTGCCCGCGTAGTCGCCCTGGTGATGGTCCTCGGGGATCGTCAGAGTAAACTCTTTCTCTTGCCCTTCGGACATTCCTTCTAGGTAGACGGAGAACCCGGGCATGGGAAGCGGGTTTTCGAGTTGGGGGATAAAATCGACGCCCTGGTCGTTGATAACGCTTTCCCCGGCGATGGTGCCGAGAATGTCCAGGCTGACCAGGTCCCCGAATTTCACCGCGCGGCCAGCGGGCTCCCAAGGGGCAGCCTCCTGCCGCAACTGCTCGATGACCTCGTCCACCTGACCATCGGTTACCTCAACCGCCTGGCGTTCCAGCCGGAGGGCCAGGTACTCCCCCAGGTCGACAAGCGGCTCCAGGGGTACTACCGCTTTAAAGGAAACCGGCTCAGTTTCCAGGATCTCCAACTGGGGCTCCGAGAACGCCTCGAGATTCTCATTCTTGAGGACCTGGTCCAGGGTCTCAGGCACCATGAAATCCAGGGCCTCTTGGATCAAGACAGCCCGGCCGACGTGACTTTCTACGATAGACCTGGGCGCTTTTCCGGGGCGGAACCCCGGTATCCTCACCTGCTTCACCACTTGGCGGTAGGAGCGAGAAATAAAGGGTTCTTCGTCCTCTGGCTCCATTGCGATACTTAGGGTGACTTCAGTGGGCCCAACCGACTCCGTGGTGATATTCACAGGCAGCGCTCTCCGTGTTTCCGATGCAGCTTTGGGAAGGCCCGAAAGGTGGCCAGGGAAGCCGGTGGGCCAGGTTCAAGTATAGCATAGTCCGTAATGGTTGAAAATTACTATGAACCCTCCCGTGGACCAGCGAAAAACGTGCCGGGCAGTGGGCCTGCGGTAGTGGTCAATGTTTAAGAAAAGGGCTAAATTTGGTCAATTGCCCGAAATACGTTTAAAAATGGTCTTAAAAAACGTTGACAATGCAGTACGAGGGTTGGTAGTTTTGGGCCGATGGGGAGAAATAGGGGCTGCGGTGGATGATCCCCTCTGTTCCACTCTACTAAAGCCGAGCGGGCTCCAATTTCCGGAGCACCCTCCGGCCCTCTGAGGCTACCCGCCAGCCTGCGGGATAGCCAATCGATCCAGGCTAACGGCCCATGCGGTTAAGACCGCCTCTTTTACGTCGAGAGTATTTGCGTTAACGATTGTTCCCCGTCCGTGGGACCGATCGTTGCGCCGAGGCAGTGAACCCGCATCGACCGGATTGACGAAGACACTTTGTTTCATGAGGAAACAGTGACTCTATCGACGCCAATACTGGACCGAGAAACCGCGAGTTTGCAGTGGGAGTTGGCTATGGCCAAGATCGACTCGGACTCGGGCAACGACGGCCCCACGTATCACCGGCCGGTCCTGTTGGCGGAGTCGGTTGAGCGCTTGGCAGTCCGGCCGGACGGCGTTTACCTGGATGGCACGTTGGGTGAAGGCGGCCATGCCGAGGCGATCCTCGATGCCTCGGCGCCTTCAGGCACGGTGTTAGGAATCGACCTGGACCCGCGGTCATTGGTCCGGGCTAACGAGCGGCTCGAAGGCTACGGCCGGCGAATGATCTCCGTCCAGGGGAACTATGCCGACATGGTGGACCTGGTTCAGCCGAAAGGGATTACCCAAGTCGACGGGGTGTTGTTGGACCTTGGGTTCTCTTCGCGTCAGGTCCGGGAGCCCGGGTATGGGTTCAGCTTCCGGACCGACGAGCCTCTGGACATGCGCTACGATCCGGCCGGGCCGTGGACGGCGGAGCGCATCGTCAACACCTACGCTGAGAAGGACCTGGCGTGGCTCATTTTCCACTACGGAGAAGAGCCCAGGTCCAGGGCGATCGCCCGGGACATCGTCCGAGGCCGGCCCGTTGAATCTACCGCGCACCTGGCCGGCCTGGTGGCCCGTACCGTGGGTCAACGGCGGGGGCGCCGGGTTCATCCGGCCACCCGCACCTTTCAGGCGCTACGAATCGCCGTGAACGGAGAGTTGGACAATCTGGAGGCCGGCTTGATGGCCGCCGTCCAACTGCTGGCCCCGGCGGGGGTGTTGGTGGTGATCAGCTATCACAGCCTCGAAGACCGGGCGGTCAAGAAATTTCTGGCCCGGGAATCCGCCGGCTGCATTTGCCCACCGGAGTTACCCGTCTGCGCTTGCGGTCGCCAACCGGATTTGCGAATCGTCAACCGGAAGGTTATCCGTCCGTCCTTCGCGGAGGTGCAGTCGAACCCTCGCAGCCGGAGCGCGAAGATGCGGGTGGCCCAACGGATTTAGGGGCTCCCCCGGTCTCCTTTAGATAAGGGAGAAATAAGGCTGATGAAAGGATGGTGGCAACTTGGCTAGGGACACTTTTTACACAGCCGTTGACATGGGCACCAACAAAGTTGCGTCCATCGTGGCCCGCGTGGGCACCGAGGGCGAGCTAAAAATCTTGGGCACCGGCATCGTGCCATCCCAAGGGATGCACAAGGGCCGCATCGAGAGTATCGAGGAGGCCCAGGTGGCGGTGCGCTCTTCCCTGGAGGAAGCCCAGCGGTACATCGGCCATGGGGTGGTGGCTGGGGTCTATGTGGGCGTCAGTGGAACCCACATAACATGTCTGAATACTAAGGAAACGGTGGACCACCTGGCCGATGTCGACGACATCAGCACCCAGCTATTGGACAAACTGATCCAGTCCTCTTTCCCCCAGGTGACTCGCACTCAAGAGGTCGTGCACATAATCCCCATTGGTTACGACGTGGATGGGATGTCGGGGGTGCGTAACCCGGTGGGGCTTCACGGAAGACAAGTCCAGGTAGAGGCTCACGTGGTGCTTGGAGATGCGGCGACATTGAAGAACACCGTGAAGGCGGTGGAGGCCAGCCGGATCTCCGTCAAGAGCCTGGTGCTCCAGTCCCTGGCCTCAGCCGAGGCCACCCTCACCGGAGACGAGCGGGAGATGGGAACGGTGTTGGCGGATATTGGGGGCGGGACCACCGACGTGATTATCTACCGCCAGGGAAACCCCTGGTATTCGGCGATCATCCCGGTGGGTGGCGACCATCTCACCCGGGACCTGTCGGTGGCGATGCGCACTCCGTTCTATGTGGCAGAGGAAATGAAGCTCAAGTGGGGCCACGCCATGCCGGAGATGGTGAAGGTGGATGATGAGGTGGTGATCCCGAGCTTCGAAGGCCAGCCTCGGCGCATTGTCCAACGGCGGGAACTCAGTGAGCCCCTGGAAGCCCGCATCGTGGAGTTGCTGAAGCAGATCCTCCTCAAAATGCGGCAGGCTGGGCTGCGGCAGTTCCCGGCGGGGGGGTTGGTCCTCACCGGCGGGTGTGCCGAATTGCCTGGCTTCCGGGAGTTGGCCCAGAAAACCCTTGGCGGTCCGGTGCGAATCGGGTATCCCCGCGGCATCGCCGGGCTACCCACTCAGCTGCAGAAGCCGGCCTACTCCGCCGGCGTTGGGTTGCTCCTTTGGGGAATAAAGCACCAGGGTGAGAAACGCCCGTACCGAAATGGAGAGCGGACCCTTTGGGGGAACAAGCCCTTGATGCGTTGGTTCAAGCGGGGCTCTAAGAACAAAAAGGCCAAGGTCGAAGTTGGGTAGACAGCGGACATCAGGCGGCTATTGGCCAGTTTTCTGGCCGGCTTTCTTGAACGTCCGCACCGGGTACCGGCAGTCACAGACCGCCGGGCCCAGGGTGGTGAGGAAGGGGGAGATTCCCGATCAAGGCCCTTCGGCCCGGATGATTGGGCCGGCGGGGGCACGGAGAAGAGCACTGAGGCAAACGCTTCGGTCCAGCACTATCGGCAGCGTACAAGCTAAGGGCCACCGGCCCGTGGCGATTCCAGATAGAGGCCGGGATGCAGGGGTGGGCCAAGGGTGGCCCGTTATCTGGGGGCAGCGCCGATTCAATTCGCGGCCTATATTGTGACGTGGAGGGAGAACAATGGTTTTGGAAGACTCAGCTTTGTGGGAGCCCGGAAACGATCCCGGCGATGCTTTCAGCCTGGTGCCGGAGGTTGGCAATGGCGCGCCGCGAATCAAGGTTGTGGGGATCGGTGGGGGCGGTAGCAACGCGGTTAGCCGGATGTTCAAGGAGAAATTGCCCGTTGTCGAGTACTACGCGGTGAACACCGACGCCCAGCACCTGTTCCGCTGTGACGTAGCCCACCGCTTGTCCATCGGACAGAGCTTGACCCGGGGTCTGGGGGCCGGGGCCTCACCCGACCTGGGCCGCCAGGCGGCAGAGGAAAGCCGGTTGGAGATCGAAAAGGCCATGGAAGGGGCGGACATGGTGTTCCTGGCCGTGGGAATGGGTGGCGGAACCGGTACCGGCGCTTCACCCATCGTCGCTCAGGTAGCGAAGGAATGCGGGGCCTTGACCGTGGCCGTGGTCAGCAGACCCTTCGCTTTCGAAGCATCTACCCGCCGCAAGAACGCCGACGAGGGCATCAACCGGCTCAAGGACCACGTCGATACGCTGATCGTGATCCCCAACGACCGGCTGCTCCAGTTGAACAATCATGGCGAGCAGACCTTCACCTGGGAAGACGCCCTGAAGATGGCCGACTCGGTACTACAGCAGGCCATTCAGGCAATTGCCGAGGTGGTCACCGTGCCCGGCGAGATCAATGTGGACTTCGCCGACGTCAAGACCATTCTCAACAACGCGGGCCCAGCCTGGCTGGCCATCGGCCGGGGTAAGGGCGAGAACCGGGCCGTCGAAGCCGCCAAAATGGCGACCAAGAGCCCGCTGTTGGACATCGCCATGGATGGGGCGAAGCGCATCCTGTTCGTGGTCAGCGGTGGACCCACCCTCTCGCTTCAGGAAGTGCAGGACGCCGCCAACGTCATCCAGGAGATGGCGGACCCGGATGCCAACATCATCTTCGGCACCTGCCGAGACTCCAAACTGGACGATGAGGTCAAGATCACGATGGTGGCCGCCGCGTTCCCGATGCTGGCGGAGACGCAGCAGATGCGGGAGGCGGAGCTGGAGCGCCTGTTGCAAGACGTGATTCCGGAATCGGAGGAGGAGCTGGACGTTCCAAGCTTCTTGCGCCGCCAATCCGGAACCAGAGGCCGGGGATTCTTCCGTTAACCGAATTCAGCCGCCGGCCGATCGGCCGGCGGCGCCGCTCCTCAACCGGGGCGGCAGGTTATTGGACCGGTTCCCGTTACTAATGAGTAATGTTCTCGGAAGCCTAGCAGCACTACTACCCCTAGTTTGGGATCCCTAAACCCAGGCGCCGGGAATCGCCTTGAGGCCGTCCTTCTTACGGAGGACGGCCTCTTTATTATTCTCCATCTATCTCATCCAACGTCCATCACGTGCCTCTGGATGCCATTCCCTCAAAGGCGCTCCGGAACATACCGCGCTGAATGAAGCGCTGAATGAAGCGAGGGGTCCGGGGTGGCGGGTCCAGGCTGCATGTTGAGCACCCCGCGCTGGATTCCTAGTCGCATCGCTCCTCGGTATCGTTCCTGCTCCGATTGCATTGGGCGGCCACGGCCCACCAAGTTAGGTTCACGTCAGCCAATGACCAGAATCCGTCTATTTCGGGGGAAACGGCAGTGTGGTTTCCCTCTTCAGCGTGACAGTACTTGGGCAAAGGCCCTCTGGTTCCGGTGGTGGTCCCATCGGATTCTGAGGCCTATTGACATTCATTACTGCGCATTATACAATTTCGTCCACTACAGGTTGTGGTTTCAGTTAACAATAACACATTATATGGTATTTTAAATTAATTTTAGACAATTCTGAGAAAGTGCTTGGGTCATGAAGTGCCCCTACTGTTCATTCCTCGATTCTAAAGTGACCGACTCCCGGGTGGTCGAGAACGGTATCCGCCGGCGGCGGGAATGCCAGCGTTGCGGCTTGCGGTTTACCACCTACGAGCGCCTCCAGGCGACTGCCCTAATGGTTGCCAAGCAGGATAACCGCCGGGAAGAGTACAACCGGGAGAAACTCGCCTCCGGGATCCGCAAGGCCTGCGCCAAACGCCCGGTATCGTCTCGCACCATTGAGAAGATGCTGGAAGACATCGAGGCCGAGCTTCAACACCTGGGCCAGGTGGAAGTGCCCACGACCATCTTGGGGACCATGGTGATGGACCGCCTCAAGAGCCTGGACCGGGTGGCCTACATCCGGTACGCCAGCGTGTATCGGGATTTCCAGGACATCGAGAGCTTCGAGCGTGCCGTAAAGGACTTGCGGGACGACAACACTCAGCTTTCTCTGCCGGAGACGCCCGCCCCGGCGCCCCGGCGGCGCCGCCGCCGCAACACTTCGACGGCGGCGCGGTACCGGCCCCGGAACAGCAATCTCTTTCGGAACGATGGGCGGCTGGGGTTTTTAGATGACCTTGGAGGAGACCCTAATGATGAACAGTAGCATGCCGTATTCAGCCCTCACCAGGCTATTGACGCTGAACAACCAGGTCCACGACCTGCAGAACCGGCTGCTTGGCACCACCGTGCCGCGGCTCCAGAGCGAGGCACTGCTTTGGCCGGAGGTCGATCCCCTCAGCCGCATCGCCAAGATGCAAGACGAGATCGACCAGGGAGTGCGGGCCAGCCTGGCCACCTGCTGGCTTGGATTGGACGAAGACCCCGAGTAGCTGCGTTTTCGGCCTCCGGCGGTAAGTTCTTTGCCGCCGGCCGGCGCGGGAGGACCCCATCACCGCGCCGGCGCCGTCGCCCCCTTCACCGGGAAATTGGGTTCCGGCATCTCTTGACTTTCCCCATCCCTCGGCGTAAAATCCGGCCTACCATTTATAGTAGCCCACCCCCTCTGAAGTACACCATATAGTATAGAATGAACCTAAAGTAGATATTCTGCCCACCCGGGATTCGGCCCTCGTGTCCCTGATTGCCCGGTGGGTTTGGTGCCGGAGGGGACCGGGCTCTCCTGACAAGCGGGGAGCGAAAGTTCATAGAAAGCGTGCTACAAAGGTCTAACAATGCGGCCCAGAGCGATCAACGGCGGAGCGGCAAAACAGATAGGGAGATGTGGGAGGAGGCCTGGAAGTGATGGTTACGCGGGATAGTTCAAGTATGTCGGATAACTCCACGATTAAGACTAGGCGGCAGCGCATTACCGAGGCACTGACCAAGCAAGGGATGGTCGAGCGGATCGCCGACCGGTTGCCGGAGCTAACGGAGAACGCCAAGGTCGTTCTTGAGCGGCGCTACCTGTCCAAGGACCGGGCGGGCAACATCCTGGAAGACGTGGACGGCATGTTCCGCCGGGTGGCCCGTAACCTGTCCGAGGCCGACCGGAACTACGGCGCTTCCGAGGCGGAACGGCAGGTCACCGAGGATGAGTTCTACGACGCCATGCGCCGGTTGGACGTGCTGCCTAACTCTCCCACCTTGATGAACGCCGGGCGCGAGTTGCAGCAGCTCTCCGCATGCTTCGTTCTGCCGATAAACGACTCCCTGGAGTCGATTTTCGACATGGTTAAGCAGACTGCGCTGATCCACAAGAGCGGCGGCGGCACTGGCTTTTCCTTCAGCACCCTGCGGCCGGAGGGAGACGTGGTTGGCTCCACCGGCGGCGTGGCCAGCGGCCCGGTGAGCTTCATCCGCGCCTTCGACACGGCCACCGACGTGGTGAAGCAGGGCGGCACCCGGCGGGGGGCCAACATGGGCATCCTCAGCGTCACCCACCCCGACATTGAAAAGTTCATCAAGTCCAAAGAGAATGGGCAGAACCTGGTCAACTTCAACATCTCGGTGGCCGTGAACGAGGAGTTCATGGAGCGGGTTAAGGCCGGCGAGGATTACGATCTGGTAAACCCCCACGGCGGCCAGGTGACCGGCCGGCGGAACGCCAAGGACGTGTTCGACCTGATGGCGGAAATGGCCTGGAAGACCGGAGACCCGGGCCTCATCTTCCTCGACCGGATCAACCGCGACAACCCCAACCCGCAGCTCGGAGAAATCGAGAGCACCAACCCGTGTGGCGAGCAGCCGTTGCTCCCCTACGAGTCCTGCAACCTGGCATCCATCAACCTGGCCCGGATGGTCAAGCACACCGCCGGTGACGTGGCCGTCGACTGGGACCGGTTGGCCAGATCGATTCGCATCTCCGTCCACTTGTTGGACAACGTGATCGACATGAACGAATACCCGATTCCCGAGGTCGAGGAGATGAGCCGAAAGACCCGGCGCATCGGGTTGGGTGTAATGGGCTTTTCCGACCTGCTCATCCAGCTCGGCACCCGCTACGACTCGGAAGAGGCCTTGCAGGTGGCCGACGAAGTGATGGGACGCATCCAGGAAGAGGCCTACTTGGCTTCCGCCGAATTGGCCCAATCCCGAGGGGTGTTCCCCGCCTGGGAGGGCAGCGTCTACAGCCGGCCCGGACCTTCCGGGGAAGGGCGCCCCATGCGCAACTCCGCCCCCACCACCATCGCCCCCACCGGCACCATCAGCATCATCGCCGGGGCGTCCAGCGGCATCGAGCCCCTGTTTGCGCTGAGCTACGTGCGCACGGTGATGGACAACACCCGCATGGTCGAGGCCAACCCTTACTTCGAAGCGGTGGCCAAGCACGAGGGGTTTTACTCCGAGGAGTTGATGGAGCAGCTGGCCGAAAGCGGCAGCCTGGAGACCCTGGAAGTACCCCAGTGGATCAAGGACGTGTTCCGGACCTCCCATGACATAGCCCCCGAGTGGCACGTGAGGATGCAGGGCGCGGTTCAGCGCCACACCGACAACGCTGTTTCCAAGACTATCAACTTTCCTCACGACGCCACGGTGGATGACCTGGCCAGTGCCTATTTGCAGGCCTACGAGGAAGGCTGCAAAGGCATAACGGTCTACCGGGACGGGAGCAAGGCGGACCAGGTGTTGAGCACGGGCGGGACCGGCAAAGAGGCATCTCCCTTCGACGCGGTGCTGGGCGAGGCCGCGGAACTGGCGGAATACCCCACCCCCCGGGAGCGGCCCCGCACCATCCAGGGGGTCACCGAGCGGGTCCGCACCGGCCACGGCAACATGTACGTCACCATCAACTTCGACGAGAGCGGAGGGCCTTTCGAGGTGTTCGGCAACCTGGGCAAGGCCGGGGGCTGCGACGGGGCCCAGCTTGAGGCGATCTCCCGCCTGGTCTCCCTGGCCCTGCGGTCCGGCATCGAGCCGGCCAACGTCGTCGAGCAGCTCCGGGGAATCACCTGCTGCCCGGCATGGGATAGCGGCACCCTGGTGCGGTCCAGCCCCGACGCCGTGGCCTTGGCCCTGGAGCGGCACCTTTCCGGGACGGCCGGCGCACCGGCGCTCCCGGCCCAGGGTGGGGTGCAGATGCACCTCCTTGACCGTTCGAAGACCAACGGCAATGGCAACGGGCATGGCCATCAGCCGGCCAGGAAATGTCCCGACTGCAACACCCCGGTCATTTTCCAAGAAGGATGCCTGATGTGCGTTTCGTGCGGCTGGAACAAGTGTGAGTAGGGCGAAGATAACCTGACGAGTTCCGCAGCCAGCCTACCCTCCTTCTCGGAGCCCCCGGCTCAAACCGGGGGCTCTTTTATCGCCCCTGCCCGACAGCTTTGGTGAGTCTGGGTTCACCCTTCCCCCGGTCCATACGCGCTAGTAGAGCGGCCGGGAGTGAGGGGTCCGGCCCTGTGCTAGAATCGAACTGTCAGGCCCTTGGCTTCAGACCCCTTCTAGGAGGCTACCGCCATGGCAGACGCCCACAAGCCGCCCATCGCCATAACCATGGGAGACCCCTGTGGCGTCGGCCCCGAGGTGGTGGCAAAAGCCCTGGCCGACCCTCGGGTCTACGCCTCTTGCCGCCCGCTGGTGGTGGGCAACGCCTATGCCATGCAACGGGCGGTCAGGCAGGCCGGCCTGCCCTTCCGGGTCAGCGAAATCGCCGACCCGGCCACCGCCGGCCGGGACCCCCAGGTGTTGGACGTGCTGGACACTCACAACCTCAACCCGGAGGACATCACCGTGGGCCGGGTCAGCCCCGCCTGTGGCCGGGCGGCCATGGAGTGGGTCACCAGGGCCGGGGAAATGGCCATGGCCGGCGCGGTGGAAGCCATGGCCACCGCCCCCCTCAACAAGGAAGCGGCCAGCTTGGCCGGGTACACGTCCATCGGCCACACGGAGCTGTTGCACGAACTCACCGGCGTGAAGATGGTGGGCACCATGTTGATGGCCAAGAACCTCCGGGTGGTGCACCTGACCACCCACCGTTCCCTACGGCTGGCCTGCGACTACGTGAAGAAGGACCGGATCCTGGAGTTCCTCCAACTGACCCACAATAGCTTCGTCAAATGGGGGTTTCCCCGTCCCACGATCGCCGCGGCGGCTCTCAACCCCCACAACAGCGACGGTGGCCTGCTGGGAAGCGAGGAAGCGGAGGAGATAGCTCCCGCCGTGGCCGAAGCTCAGGCCCGGGGCATCGACGCGGTCGGTCCCATTCCGGCCGACATCGTCTTTCACCAGGCGATTCAGGACCGTTACGACGTGGTGCTGGCCATGTTCCACGACCAGGGGCACATCCCGGTGAAGGTGTACGGCTTCGAAGAAAGCATTACCGCCAACTTGGGATTACCCTTCGTGCGGACCTCGGTGGACCACGGCACCGCCTTCGACATCGCCGGCCAGGGGATTGCCAGTCACACCAGCATGCTGGAGGCCATCCGGCTGGCGGTGGCGCTGGCTAAAGGTAACGGCCTGTCGAATTTCTAGCGCGGAGGGGGAGGCTTCTGACCGTGGATCAGCGGCCCGCTCAGAAGACTGCTAGCAGGTACTCGGCTAGAATCGGCCTAGGGTGTGATGCCGTTAAACCGTACCTGCTAGTATAAGCGGCGACTTAGATTGAATCGCATCAGCGCTCTATCCAGTAATCCGGTCTTCGGCGCCCGTGGGCTACCGCGATAACCTCGATGGTTTGATCGGTTTGACGGTAGACAACGACGAAGGGGAATCTTCGTAATAGAAATCGTCGCGTGCCGTGAACGTGAGCGGGCCAGCGCGCGGGATCCTCTGAGATGGCTTTGACGGCACGGTCCAGTTCCGCAAGGAATGCCGCTGCCGCGTTTCTATTCCGCTCCCGGTACCACCTGTAAGCCGCCTGAGCTTCCGCGATTGCTTCGGGGTGAATATCGACAGGCAGCTGGGCCATTACAGGCCGAAAATGGTACGACGTGCCTCAGACCACGGAATAGTCTTGACCGTTCCGGAATCGATCTCTCTGATCCGCCGGTCTATTTCAGCGTGCCATGCCGCTTCTGCGTCTTCGTCGACCTCTTCGTCCAGGCTGTCAAGAAGGGACCCAGCAAGCGCTGCTCTCGCTTCCGGTGGAAGCTTGAGGGCCTCTTTCAGCAGATAAATTGGGTCTTGGTTCATAATACCAATACTACACCTTGAGGATCGCTGGATTCAATTTGATACATGCGCATACCTGCCCCGACGGCGGAGGCAAACCCATGGAGGGCCCTGTAGAGAGTTGATCCGCGGCCGCCGCTGGCCGGACAACGAGGTTCACTTCGATCGATCTCGAATCTGCCGAAGGACCTCCCGCCACGGGATGCCCAGGTCCCGGTCCTGCTCGAGATCGTCTAACCTGCGGTCCAGGTCTGCGCGCTGCAAATCGGTCACCGGTACATCCTCGGGGTTGAGGCTGTCCCAGATGTCTGCAAGCAACGCGAGCCGCTCCTCAGCAGTCAGGTTCTTGATGTCGACGTTGGAACTCATGCTCCAATTTTCCTATACGACGCGATGCCGTGCAATCACCGCCTGGCGACGGCCCGGCAAACGCGTGTTGGTGGTGCGACCGAGTCTGTATGGCTAATGCTCGGCGCCAGCGGCGGCGGGGCGCCGTCCGCTACAACCGCACGATAGCCCCTCTGCTGCGACGTCTACTGAGCACCAGTAAGGCCCTTCAGCTTGGCTTCGATCTCGTGAATCTCCGACTCCTGCCGCGTGTCATCAATCTCGTCGTTCTTGATGAAGAACAAAGCCTCCTGATATTGATCAATGGCCTTCCTGACGTTGCCCTTGAACTCTGCCTTGCGGCCACCTTCCAAGTATCCGCCAAGAGTAACACGATGGATTTCCTGGCGAATTCGTTGCTCCAATGAGTTAATGCGTGAAGAATCCTCAAGCTCTTGGGCGAGTTCGCGCAGCTTCAACACGCCGGCCGCAAGGGCACGCTCCTTAGCCTTCGGGGTCGACGCCACGCCGGCCTTCTCGAATGCCCCCTCAACCACTGTGTCGGCTTCCTCAACAACGAGATTCGCGCGGAAGCCGCGATATTCCGACACGATGGTGGAGGGAGGAGGCGATATCGTTGGCACACCCTTACGTTCGAACTTGGCAAGGTGCTCCGCGTGCTCAATCGCGAGGTCGCAGCGGGAAAGCCGGGTACCGAATGTCTTCCCTTCGTGCGCCAACCGCATCGAGTCTCCAAGGACTCGCGTTACGCTCCGGATTTCGATGATCAATGGCTGGCAGTTTCGACAGAGGCCATTCGTGTCAACCGATAAGAACAGGCCTCGCTTGTCACACCATCTGCACTCTGCCATTTCAACTCACCTCGTCCATTCCGTGCTCTGGAATCCCAGTAGCCACTGGTCGATTGCCCCAGGTGGTCTAACAGTGTCTTTTACGAGTTGTGTGCGGACGTGATACTATCGGCCTCCATTAACGTGCGTCAAGGGGCCGATGTATCATGATAAACCGAGGATTCAGATCCCGTTAAGGCCGTCTTTGACGTGATGTGGTGGTTTGGGTATCGTCATGCCGCAACCGGCGTATTCGCGTGTGGGAGTTAAGAAGGACTTCCAAGTCCGACGCCTGAAGATTTCCAGCGGTGTCCCTTGACACCTCCTCCCGCTGCCCTGCCGTGTAGAGTATAATGTGTGAGCTAATCAGGGGAGAGGCCATCCTAACTAGGAACGGATTTATTCATGAAGCTAGCGTTCATCGGCGGCGGCACCATGGCGGAGGCAATCTTCCAGGGTGTGCTTGCCGCCAAGCTGGCCGGCCCCGGCGACATCTGGGTCGGCGAACGCCTGGCCGGCCGGCGTGAGTACCTGTCACAGCAATACGGCGTCCACGTGGGTTCGGACAACGAAGAAGCTCTCCGGGACGCGGACCTGGTGCTCTTGGCCGTCAAGCCTCAAGACCTTGCCGCCGTATTTGGGCAGCTAAAGGGAAGGCTGGGCGCGGAGCAGTCGGCCCTCTCCATAGTGGCCGGTGTCAAGGTATCCACCCTGTCCGCCGGCCTGGGCCACGGAGCCATTATCCGGGTCATGCCTAACACCCCGGCCCAGATCGGGTGCGGTATGAGCCTCTGGACCTGCTCCGGCGAGGTGCAAACACCCGCCCGCGATATGACTCGGTCTATTCTGGAAACCGTGGGTCAGGAGATCTACGTCGACGACGAGAAATACCTGGACATGGCCACGGCCTTGAGCGCCAGCGGGCCGGCCTACGTCTTCCTGGTCATCGAGGCGCTGATCGACGCCGGGGTCTACGTGGGCCTTCCCAGGGACATGTCCCGGACCCTGGCCCTACAGACCATATACGGGAGCACCAAGTTGGTCATGGAGACCGGGAAGCACCCCGGCGTGCTGAAGGACATGGTGGTCTCTCCCGGCGGCACCACTGCCGAGGGTCTACAGGCGCTGGAAAGGGCCGGTGTTCCGGGCGCTTTCGTCGAGGCGGTCAACGCGGCATATCAAAAATCCATCAAACTGGGCCAACAGTAGCGGAGGATATCCTTTGGCAGGAATCATCAACTCTGTACTCAACATCTTCACTCTGGTGATTTTCGCCAGGGTGATTCTCTCCTTCATCCTACCTCTGGCCGGGGCGCGGCCGAACCCGATTTTGCTCAGCGCCTACCAAATGATAAATCAGGTCACCGAGCCGGTACTCGGCCCGCTTCGCCGGGTCCTCCCGACCTTTGGGTCGTTCGATTTCAGCCCCATGGTGGCGCTCGTGGTCATATGGGTGATACGCGCGGAAGTGGTCAGCCGGTTGTAGGCTGACCGGGCAAGTCCGCTTGGGCCTTCAGCGGGCTTTCTCCTTTGCCCCGAAATGTTGCAGCCGCGGCTTAGTCGCCGCTAATCCGGTCGCATGGCGGGCGAGGCTGGCGGCGAGGTAGTATCCCCTTGGTTCGACAACCCGAGGTAGCCGTGGTGGTGGACAGCAGCAACTGTCTGCCGCCGGACCTGCTGACAAAGTGGCGCATAGCCTCCGTTCCCCACCAGCTGATTATCGGCCAGCGGACCTACCTCGACGGGGTGGATATCCAGCCCGGCCGGTTTTACCGGTTGCTCGAAGAGGAGCATCAATCCGCGTTTACGACCGCGGCTCCTCAGCCTCAACATTTTCTTGACGCTTTTCTGGAGGCCGGCCGGCGGGCGCCGAACGTCCTCTGCCTCACGCTCTCGGCTAATTTTAGCGCGACCTACCGTTCGGCCTGTGCCGCGTTGGAGTTGGCCGGGGGGAAATTGTCCGGCGTCAGGGTCGAGGTTGTCGACAGCCAGACCGCCGCTGGAGGGTTGGGCCTCATCGCTCTGGCCGCGGCGCGGTGGTCCTCCATGGGTCACAGCTTCGAGGAGGTGATCGCCGGCGTTCACCTCTTGGCGCCGAAGGTGAACCTGTTCGCCTTTCTGGATACCCTCCGCTACCTGAGCCGGGGCGGCCGGGCCCGCAAGCTTGGAGCCTGGGCGGGCACCTTGCTGGGGATCAAACCCCTGACCGAGTTGCGAATGGGCGAGGCCCGGATGGTGGGCCGGCCCCGGAACCGGGCCAAAGCCACCGCCGGTCTCTTGGAGCTGATGCGGGAACGGGTGGCCCGGGAGCCGGTGGTGGTCCCGGTGGTGGTCAATGTAGTGGAAGCCGGCGCTCCCGACGATGCCGCCGCGTTGGCCCGCCGCATCGAGGCCGAATTCAGCTGCCGGGAGCTTTTCGTCAGCCAGTTCACTCCGGTGATGGGGCTGCACACGGGGCCCGGATTGCTGGGCGTGGCCTTCTACGTGGACGGCGCAATGGGCAGTCACCCAATTAAGCTTGAACGGGAAGCTTGACCGGACCCGGCCACTGGTGTAGCGTCGGCAACGGGGCCGGCGCCAAAGCAGACGGGCGCAGACGGGCGTCACACCCGAGGGAAGAGCAAGCATTGCGGGACGTTGAGTTCTTGGCACAGGCCTTGGAACCCGCCGGGGGACTGGGCCCAACCCAGGGGACGGGCGGCCCCTTGCTGGTGGTGCTCAGCGGACTTCCCGGCACGGGCAAGTCCTATTTCGCCGGGGAGTTGACCCGTTTGGTCCCCTTCCAGGTCTTGGGAAGCGACCAAATCCGCAAGCTCTTGGCACCGAAGCCCAGATACATTCCGAGTGAACACGCCCGCGTGTTCGGGTCCTGCCACCGGCTCATCGAGAACTACCTGGCCCTGGGCTGCCGGGTGCTGTACGACGCGACCAACCTGACGAAACCCTCCCGGCGGCCCCTGCACCGGATCTGCGAGCGCCTGGCCGTCCCCCTGGTCCTGGTAAGGTTCACCGCGCCGCGGGAGACGGTCCGGCGGCGGCTGGCGAAGCGGGCCGTGAAGCCGCGCCCCGGCGACTACTCGGACGCGGACTGGCAAATATACTGCAGGCTGTCTTCCAGTGAAGAGCCGGTCAGTGGGCCCCACTATACCGTCGATTCATCGGCCGGCTTCTCTTCGGTGCTGGCCGAAATTGCCCGCCTGGCCGGGGCAGCCCACGCCCTTCGGGAGAGGGAGCGAGGGTGAGGGCCTCCCCCTGGTCTCGCGAGAACCTACGAGGAAACGAGCAAGATATGGAAATAATTTTCAAGACCGGCGACATAACCGGCATCGACACCCCCGCCCTGGTTGTCAACCTGTTCCAGGGTGTGTCCCAACCCGGAGGGGCCACCGGCGCGGTGGACCAGGCGCTGGACGGCGCCATAAGCCGGCTGATCCAGGACGGCGAGATCAAAGGCAAGCCGGGGGAGATCAGCTTGATTCACACCCTTGGCAAGATCGGACCGGTCCGGGTGGTCGTGGCCGGACTCGGACCGGCGGAGGGTTTCGACGCCCAGGCGGTGCGCCGGGTCTCCGGAAGCGTGCTCCGCTTTCTGCGGCATCGGGGCATCCGCCGGGCGGCGACCATTGCCCACGGCGCCGGGATCGGCGGCCTGGACCCCCAAGCTTCGGGGCAGGCCATCGCCGAGGGCGCCCTGCTGGGCCTCTACCGGTTCGGCATCTACCTCTCCAACGCGGCGGTAGCGCCCGCGGACTTCGAGGAGTTGACGATTGTCGACCGGGATTCCGGTACGGCCTCCGCCCTCGAGTTGGGGGTGGCCCGCGGGAAGGTAATGGCGGATGCGACGATACTGGCCAGGGACATGGTTAACGAGCCGGCCAACGTCATGACTCCCACCAGGATGGCGGAGGTCGCCGGTTCCGTCGCTGACGCGGGAGGGCTCTCCCTCACCATTTTGGAAGCCTCGGAGATGCGGGAATTAGGCATGGGCGCGCTGCTGGGAGTGGCTCAGGGCAGCGACCAACCGCCCAAGCTGATCGTCCTGAATTACACCGGCGACCCGGACAACCCGGCCAACAACCTAGGGCTGGTGGGCAAGGGGATCACCTTCGATACCGGAGGCATATCTTTGAAGCAACCCGGCGGTATGGAGGCAATGAAAGGCGACATGGCCGGCGGAGCTTCGGTGATCGCCGCCATGCAGGCGATAGGGCGGCTCAAGCCCGCGATCAACGTGACCGGCATCATCGCGGCCTCCGAAAACATGCCCGGCGGCTCGGCCCAGCGGCCCGGCGACGTGGTGCGGGCGATGAACGGCAAGACCATCGAAGTCATCAACACCGACGCCGAGGGCCGCTTGGTGCTGGCCGACGCCCTCTGCTACGCCCGCGGCCAGGGACTCACCCGGCTGGTGGACGTGGCCACGCTGACCGGGGCGATGGTGACCACCCTGGGCAAGGTCTGTACCGGCGTCATGGGCAACAAGCAGGGACTCATCGACCAGATTATCGCGGCGGGCCGGACGGCAGGGGAGAAGTTCTGGCAATTGCCCATGTTCGAGGAGTACAAGGACCTGATCAAGAGCGACGTGGCGGACATGAAGAACAGCGGCGGACGCCAGGCCGGTTCCATCAGCGCCGCCTTCCTGCTCGCCGAGTTTGCGGGCGACGCTGCTTGGGTGCACCTGGACATCGCCGGCACCTCGACATCGGAGAGAACCAAAGGTTACCAGATCAAAGGCGCCACCGGCACCCCGGCTCGCACCCTGGCCCAACTGGCCCTGCATCTGTCGGAAGAAGAAAACTGAGAGCCTAGCCCTGCCAACCTGTGCCAAGCTTCATAACCCTGAATTTGGAGAGCTTTGCGACGCGACATCCCCTTGCTAATAGAGGGATACAGGGGATTCTGTTCATCAACAACGCCTGGAATTATTTTCGCCCTCTATGCTGCGATCAATAACACCAAACCCTTGGTCCTCGTTGTTCGACTGCCGGGCAACCTGGAGGGCCTTCGGTCCACCTATCCAGCCCGGGGTTGACAACGCTGCCTCCGCGCCTTAGGATACTCAACATGGTTAAGTATGCTGAGGCTGGCGCGGGCGATTTATCTCGGACCGCCGATGGTCCGAGGAGCGCCTGCTTTCGGCGGCAGCCAGTACCGGGGTTCAGGCGGGGGTCCGGCGGGTGAGCAGCGCCGAGGCCCAGCGATACTCCGACCTTCCAAAGAGTTACCACGTCTGGAAATGGCGGGTCCTGCTCGTCTTCTGTGGATTCTACATTTTCCTGTACCTGGGTCGCTTCAACTTCTGGCCGGTATCTCCGCTGGTAAAAGCGGACCTGGATCTCAGCAACGTTGAGATCGGCCTGATAAACGCGATGCTCCTCTGGGGCTTTGGGCTGGGGGACCTGGTCCACGGCCGGCTGGCCGAGGCCTACGGCCTTCGATTGTGGGTGCTGCTCGGGGCGGTCCTGACCACGGTTCTCAACTGGATCACCAGCTTCGCCACCTCCCCGGTCACCATGGCCATCCCCTGGGGCATCGCTGGATTCGTTAACGCCGCCTGCTGGAGCCCCGGCATAAGCATGGTCTCCCAGTGGTGGCCCCGGCGCGACCGGGGCATGGCCATGGGGTTCGTGGGGACGGCCGCCGGCGGGGCTATGCTGATGATGTGGTGGATCAGCGGATCGGTGGGCGCCGAGTTCGGGTGGCGGGCCGCCTTCCGCTACCCGCCTCTGATCATCGCGGTTCTTGGGATAGCGGTCTACTTCCTGGCCCGGGACCGGCCCACCGACGTTGGTCTGCCCGAATACGTGGAGGAAGACCAGGTGTCCGCCGCGCCGGAGGCGGTGGCGTCGGAGCGCCTCCGGGGCCTGGGGCCCTACAAAGAGCTGCTCTCCAACCCCCGCTTTCTGCTGGCCAGTCACGTAAAGGGCCTGGAAAACGTGGTGCGCTACGGGCTGACCACCTGGGTCCCCATCTACTACTTTGAAGAAGGCGGGCTGTCGATCGAGTCCACCGTCCTGCTGACCATCCTGCTGCCTTTGGGGTACCTGGTCGCGCCGCCCCTGTCCGGCATCGTCTCCGACCGGCTGCTGCACAGCGCCCGGCGGCCCATGGTCCTTTTTTCCTGCGCCGCCAGCACGGTGGTGCTGGTCGCCATCGCCTTCGCGCCTCCCGTGAACGTCACTTTGGGGGCGGCACTGCTCTTGCTGGGTGGGATCTCGATGGGACTATCGCCCATGTCCACGGTGGCGGTGGACATCGCCGGACGGCGCATGTCCGGGACCTCCTCCGGTTTGCTGGACGCCCATGGGTATGCCTATGCCGGAATGCAGGCCATCGTCTTCAGCATCGTCCTGGACATGGCTGGCAGTCCCTGGCCGATTGTCTTCCTGGCGATGGCCGGGACCAGGATCGTTTCCGCCGCGATGATCGCCAAGGTCAAGGTGTAGCACGGCTCTGCCTTCAGCTTCGCCCGCCCTTTCCTCAGGGCCGCCCGCCCAAAACGGGTGCCGGGCGATGGCCAACGTCAGGTTCGGCGGCCCACCATGCGGCGAGGTAACACGCCCAGCCGCTTTCCTTTCCGCTGCGTCGTTCTCACTTGTCCCAATCTTGCGCATGGCCGGGACTGCGAATATTTGGTCTTGACAACCGATATCAACATGCCGCAATATTTAAGCGCAACCAATTGCAGAAGAGTTTGGTTACACGGTGAACCACGAACTAGCCGTAGAGGCTCTCAGAGACAAAGGGTACCGGCTCACCCCCCAGCGGCTCATCGTCCTCTCCACAGTGGCGGAGGGCGCCGGGCACATGGGGGTGGATGAGGTATTCAGGCGGGCTAAGGAAGCCTATCCCTATATGGACATCGCCACGGTGTACCGGACCCTCCACCTGTTTCGAGATCTGGGGGTGATGACGGAGGTGGCCATTGGGGACCGGCTTCACTACGAGTTGACCGGCCCCCAGGGGCGCCACCACCACATGGTTTGCCGGGTCTGCAACGGGGCCTTCGACCTCAGCCCCCACTACCTGGAGGAGTTCCGGAAGACACTGAACCGGGAATTCGGATTCGAGCCTGACCTGGATCACTTCACCGTGTCCGGTGTCTGTGCCGATTGCTGCTCTGAAGAGAAGCGTCGACAAGCATAAAGAGTCAACCCCACTGAACGGGTGATAGTATGGAAGAGAGACTGGCCGAGCTTGGCCTGTTCGCAGCCCTGGGCCTGGGTGTGGTTCTTGGTCTGAGACACTCCCTGGACCCCGACCATGTGGTAGCGGTATCCACTATCGTCAGTGAGTATCGAAACCCCATGAAATCCTTTTGGGTGGGTATTTCCTGGGGCTTCGGGCACACCACAACTCTCTTCTTGCTGGGCATCGTGATCATCGCTCTTCGCCTGACCATACCCGACCGCCTGGCCTTGCTCCTGGAGTTTGGCGTGGGAGTCATGCTGGTCGGTCTTGGGGCCCAGGTTATCTACAACTTCCGGAAGAAAAGGGTGCATCAGCACGAACACGGCCACGTGGAGAGTGAGCATCAACATTACCACTCCCATGCTCAGAACCCTGTGCCCGTCCAGGAGCACCACCAAATCCTGGGCGTTGGCAAGCCATTCTTGAGGAAGAAATCCTACTTTATAGGGATGGTTCAAGGCGTGGCGGGAACCGCCGCCCTGACTCTGCTGGTGTTGGCTTCCATCGAAAATCCGATAACCGGCATGGTGTACCTCTTGCTATTCGGAGTAGGCTCGGTGCTGAGCATGGGCATGATGACCATCTTGATCAGCCTGCCCTTTGTCTTCTCGGCCAACCGCCTGCCCAATTTGAACCGGTTTGTCCAGTTCGGCACGGGGACCCTGAGCATCCTTATTGGCTTCGGCTTGATGTACAAGATCGGGTTCGTTGACGGCCTCTTCTAGGCGGGGCCTTCGCCGGTATCTCCTTACTGGACCGGCCAGGCCGAGTACCTCCGCGCAAGAAAAATGTGACGAGGGCCATCGCCCTGAAAATGGCACTCTGTAACGGCCAGGCTAATCCTGGCGAAGATAGAAATCAAGTGGTATTGCCCCTCGTAGTTCTCCCTGTCACGGGCCGTGGCGGGCCAGAGGTTGATGCGCATTTGACAATATGCTTGCTCCTCAGTGGACCGGAGACTCAAGCTGATGGGCGAGCGTTTCACCATTCCGGAAGCGATCTTCGGAAAACTTCGTCGATCGTCGAGTAGGCGCGCTTGCTTTCGCCGGTCCCCTTGTGTACCCTATTCGTGGTCAATGCCCAGCCAAATAACCGGACAACTGGAAATCGTCTTGGGTGGTAGCAAAATCTCCACCAAGCCGGGTTTAGACGCTTCGTGGAGTAACGATTGATCTTCTCAAGGAAGAACGAACGGTTCATGATGACGGAAGTCGTGTCCCGTTCGGCCCTCTCTCCGTCTTCGCCGGAGCGATCTCTGGCCATGCCACCGCCCTGGCGGAACCCTCGCGGTGAGGCCTTATCCACATTTGGATCAGAGTCAATCATGCCTCTGCGACTTCGTTCGAGAAGTGCCTTGGGGAAACGCAGCATGCGGCCTAAACAGACATGAAGCCAACGGGCCCAGCGGAAACCCGAAGAGCGCGAAATTCAGGCCTTTCCCGCACCTTCTCCGCTCTTCAAAATAAAGACTTCCGGTATCTCTGGGTCGGCAGCGCCTTCATCAGCGCCGGGAACCAGGTCCAGCAGATCGCCATGGGCTGGTTGGTGCTCCAGCTAACGGATTCGCCGTTCTGGGTGGGCGTTGTACTCGGGGTACGGGCGTTGCCCATTCTTCTCGTAGGTCCCCTGGCCGGGGTCGCTATCGACCGGCTGGACCGGAAGAAGCTCTTTCTAACAGCTCAGGCGGCTCTCGTCGTCATGGCGTTCCTTTTTGCCGTCGATGTGCAGGTGGACAGGGTTACGGAATTGCACGCCCTCCTCTTCAGTTTCCTGCTGGGGCTGGACTCGGCGTTGAGCCAGCCGGTGCGGCAGGCATTGATCGTCAATACCGTGCCGGAGGAAGACCTGACCAACGCCATCGCCCTCAATAACTCGGCTAATGGAGTTACTCAAAGCATTGCCCCCTTGATTAGCGGGACGATGATTGCGGTGATGGGGGTCTCCGGCAACTTCTTCATTCAGAGTGCCGCTTATCTGGCGGTGTTCCTAATCATCCTGCCCATGAAGACACCCTACCGGCGAGGGGCGGCCGAGCGGACGACGGTGGTGAAGAACCTTGTGGAAGGTGTACGGCACGTCCGGAGCGACACGATCCTGTTGTTGCTGATAATCCTGGTCTTCATACCATCCTTGTTTGTCCACTCGACTCAAAACCTACTGTCGGTGTTCGCGGTGGATGTGTTCCACGGCGGGGCGGTGGAGCTGGGGGCATTGGGCGCGGCGATGGGGATAGGCTCTCTGATGGCCACCTTCGCCATCGCCGCCCTGGGCGATTATCAGTCCAGGGGCAGGATCAACACGGGGTCGATTATCCTGGTGACCTTGGCCCTCACTTTCTTCGGGATAACGTCCCATTTTGGCAGCCTGGGTGTATCCCTGGTCGTTATTGGAGTAATGGGTTTCTTCAACACCAGTTTTCGGCTGGTGAACAACGCCCTGGTACAGTCCAGAACTCCCGATGCGCTGCGCGGCCGGGTTACCAGCATATACGTGATGGACCATGGCTTCCAGCCTCTGGGCAGCCTTGTGCTGGGGGCGCTGGCCGAAGAAGGGGTCCTGGGTGTGAAGAACGCCGTGGTTTTGGCGGGGGTTGTGGCCATAGCGGTGACGGTCTTCATTGGCCTTCGGTTCCGGCAGCTGTGGAGCCTCAAGTAGGGCGTTTCCGATCCCCATTGGCGAGGGCCACCACCCTGAAAGTGGCGCCCAGCAAGTACCTCGCTAATCCCGACGATATTTGAAATATGGTTGTTCAATTGGCAAACAATAAACGGATGTTTCGAGGAGGTACCGCGTGTCTATAGAGACTGTTGCGATTCTCAGCCCCGGAGATATGGGGCATGCCGTAGGCCAGTTGCTTCGAGAGCACGAGCTGCGGGTCGTCACCTGCCTGGCCGGGAGGTCCGGCCGGACTCGGGCCCTGGCCGAGAAAGCTGGCATCGCGGACATTCCGAGCCTTGAGGAGATGGTGAAGCAGTCCGACGTCATCCTCTCCATCACGGTATCTGAGGTGGTGCCCGCAATGTGCCAATCGGTGGCTGACGCCATACGCGCCACCGGTTCAGACGTGCTGTTCGCCGAGTGCAACGCCATCGCTCCCCAGGTGGCCCGCCGCATGGAAACCGTCATCGAGACGGCCGGAGGCCGCTTTGTCGATGCCTCCATTATCGGAGGTCCGCCCAAAGGCGGGTCTTGCCCCCGATTCTACGCCTCAGGCCCGCGACTAGCCGATTTCGAGCTGCTCCGGGATTTTGGGCTGGACGTGCGCGGCATGGGGTCTGAAATTGGCCTGGCGTCGGGCATCAAGATGTGCTACGCGGCCATGACTAAAGGGTCGTCGGCTCTGTACGCCGAGCTTTTGATGGCCGCCGAACTGATGGGCCTATCCGACCATCTGCGGGAGGAGTTCCTCGGCAGCCAGCCCGCCATCTACAAACGGATGGAGGGCGGCATTCCCGGTGTGCCCGCCAAGTCACGGCGCTGGGTCAGCGAGATGCAGGAGATCGAAGCCACCTTCGACCATCTGGGTCTCACCCCGCGTATGTTCCAGGGTGTGGCCGACGTGTACCGGCAAATGGGCAGCACCTCGTTGGGTGACGAGACGCCCGAGACGAAAGACGCTGACCGGAACCTGCAGCAGACGATCAGTCAACTGGCGTCCCACGTCGAGTCGAATAAGCAACAAGACTGAGAATCGAGCATCCTGGGAAACCCTCAATCGCGAGGGAAGTTCGCTGGGCGCTTTCAAGAGAAAGTTGCCTGTCTAGCTATCGGTGGGAGCCTCTTTCCCCACCGGTAGTTGCACGAGTGGGATTCCTTTCGAATGGGCTTGGGTTGGAGAGGCTCGGGCGGTTCGCCGCTTTCGAGGAACGCGCTCGCCAGAAACGGGTCCATGCGATCGAAGGGCGGTGTGGGGGCATTTCAAGGCGCCGCCTCGCAACAATCTTCGCATCGGCGAAGTCGTGCGATCGTCTTTCCGGCGAAGGCCGGAACCCAGGGAAGCGCTAACTGGATCCCGGCCTTCGCCGGGATGACGACCTGGGTATCGGGCCACTTACGGAGCATCGTTCCGGCGAAGGCTGAAACCCAGAGAAGCACAAGCTGGACCCCGGCCTTCGCTGGGATGACGGCTTGGGTATCTGGCCAATTACGAGGCACCGTTCTGCTGAAGGGTGCTACTACTCAGTCTGAGTGGTCTTGCTGCCCGGAATGGTGATGGTGATGTGGGCCATGGAGGTGTCATCGGGGGCGCCGTGCCAATGGTTTTCACCGGCGGGAATCAGGACCATATCGCCCTCGGTAACCGTCAAGACCTCGCTGTCGTTCGCCACCTTGCCACTCCCCTGGGTGATGACCAGAAGCTGGTCTCCGGAGTGGGTGTGGAAACGGGTGCGGGAGCCGGCGTCGAAACTGACGACGGCGAAGTTGAAGTTGCTGCTCTCACCGGGCTGCAAAATGGCCTGCCTGTGGACCTGGTTGCCGGTCATCAAACCACCAACCATGTTTACTTTCACCTTTGGCGCGTCGCTAAAGGTTACCTTCTTCATGGGTCCTCTCCTTAACGAACGGTTTGGGCATGACCTTGGGGTTGTCTTTGCCGGCCGGCCCGCCGGCAAGGGGCAGGCGGCAGGCGGCGCGATTATGATACCCCGCGGACACCGCCAAGTCCACACGCGCTCCAGGCATGGCAAGAAGGGGAATTGCGCCGGCCCGGCGTCTGGCGATTGGAGGGCGGTTCAGGCCCCTCGCCGTTCTAGGCGGTGCATTTAACCCGGCGGCCCCCGTGGAACACCGCTACCACCCGGCGCAGGGCGGCGAGGCCCTCCACCGGATTTCCCTCTACCAGAAGAAGGTCCGCCTCCTTGCCCGCCTCGATGGTGCCCACCGAGTCCAGTACGCCCAGGGCGGCCGCCGTATTCCGGGTGCCGGCCAGAATCGCCTGCATCGGGGATAGCCCCGCTTCCTTCATCGACAGAAGCTCGCCCTGGAAGTCGCCGAACTGGTACAGGCCCCAACCGGCGTCGGACCCTCCGACCAGGTTTACCCCCATCTCGATCAGCCGGCCGAACTGCTCCATGCGGGCCCGGCGTCCCTGCTCTAGTTTGTCGAGATCAGCCGACTCCTCGGCCGAAAGGTCCTCCTCGATCCGTTTCTGGCGCAGCATACCCAGGCGCAACGTGCCGAGGTGCAGGGTTGGATTGACCCAGACCCCGGAGGCAGCCAGGCGCTCGGCGGTGGCCTGGTCGAACCGGTGGGAACCGTCCGGGTCGTAGAACGCGCAGTGGAATATCATGTCGACCCCGGCTTCCAGCGCATTGTTGATGGAAACCGTCGACCGGCAGTGGGCGGCGACGGGCCTGCTCCGGTTGTGGGCCTCTTCCGTCGCGGCCTTGAGTTCGCTCACCGTAAGTGACGGGCGAAAGGGGTCGCTGGTCACGGTGCTGCCCCCGGAAGCCACCAGCTTTATCAGGTCCGCGCCTTCTTTGATGAGCTGGCGGACCTGACGCCGCGCGCCCTCGGGTCCGTCGGCCTCCCCGCCCATGAACCACAGGTGGCCCCCGGTGATGGTGACGGGCCGCCCCGCGACCAGCACCCGCGGCCCGTCCACCAGGCCCATGGCCAGCCCCTGCCTCAGTGAAAAACCGGTACGGTTCCAGGCCCCGCAGTCGGCCAGGGTAGTAACGCCGGACTCGAGGGCACGGCGCACGTTCCGGGCCGACCGCAGCAGCCGGATATCGTCGGTCTCGCAGTCCACTTCCTTACCGGTGCGCCCATCACCGGGCATGTTGGTATGGGTATGGCAGTCGATCAAGCCGGGCAGGAGAGTGGCCTGAGGGAGATCCAGCACCTGGGGTTCACTCCCGTCGGCCAGACCGTCAAGGGGCCCGCTTCGGCTTCGCAGTTGCTCCCGAGGCCCCACCCAGTGGATGCGGCTCCCCTGGAGCACCACCGCCGTTCCTTCCGCTGGGGTTTCGCTCAGGCCGTCGATCAACTGGCCGGGCTGGATCACCTGCAGGTCCGCTGTCGATGATGCCACTGTCGCACCTCCGGGTTGCTGCCGCCGCCCCGGCGGGCCCGGTCATTATAGCCTACCTTCGCTCCCGGAGCATGAGGAAAGCCAGGGGAATGGAGGAAGCCACTATCAACAGCAGCGCCGGCGCCGCGGCCTGGGCGAAAAACGCCTCGGAGGTCGCGGCCCAGATGGAGGTGGCCAGGGTGGTGAAACCGACGGGGCTCAGAATCAGTGTCGCCGGCAGCTCTTTCATGGTCAGCAAGAAGACCAGGGCCGCTCCGGACAGGATGCCGGGCTTGACCAGAGGCAGGGTGACGGAAGCGAAGACCCGTAGTGGAGACCGGCCCAGGCTACGGGCAGCCTCCTCCATGTGGGGGCTTATCTGAAGCAGAGAGGTCCTGGCCGCTCCCACCGCGGGGGAAAGGAAGAGGACCACGTAGGCGAAAATGAGCAGGCCCGTGGTCTGGTACAGAGGCGAGACGTACTTGGCCCCAAAGAATACCAGCGACAGGGCAATGGCGATGCCGGGCAACGCGAATCCGATGTAGGTCACCCGCTCGATGATGCTGCCGAACAGGCCGGGATAGCGGACCGAGACGATCGCTATGGGCAGGGACGCCGCCACCGCGGCGACTGCCGCTAGGCCCGCAACGTACATCGAGTTCCAGATGTTCCCCCAAACGATCAGGAGCGGCTCCCCCGCCGCGACTCCCCGGACCACCCAGTAGCCTAGAATGGACACGGGAAGCGCCAAGGCGGCGATGATCACGGCGGCGCAAAAGGCCACCGCGGGCCAGCGCCAGCGGCCCAACCGGACCGGTACCCTGGGCCGGGCTGCCCCGGCGCCGCTGCTGTAATACCGGGACCGGCCTCGAGTGAGGGACTCCGCGGCCACGAACCCCAACGCCAACCCGACCAGCGCCAACGACAAGGCCGCGCCCAGGGTCCGGTCGAGGGCGGACTCGTACTGAACGAAGATGGCCCAAGTGAAGGTCTCGTACCGGAGCAGTGACACCGCTCCGAAGTCGCTGAGGGTATACAACCCCACCAGGAGGGCCCCGGCGGCCAGAGCGGGCCTCAGTTGAAACAGGGTGACCCGAAAGAACGTCGACCAGGGGCCGAATCCCAGACCGCGGGAGGTCTCCTCCAGCGACGGGTCCATGCGCTGCAAGGCGGCCCGCACGGTCAGTAGGACGTAGGGGTAGCTGAGGAAGGTGATGGTCAGGAAGGCCCCGGAGAAGCCGTGGATATCCGGCAGCCGTTCGACCCCAAGGAGTCTGTCCAGCAAACCTTGCAGCATCCCCCGGGGCCCCAGGGCGACGACGACGACGAACCCACCCACGTAGCTGGGAATCACCAGGGGCAGCGCCGTCAGCACCACCCACATGTTCCGCAGGGGAAGGTCGGTGCGCATGGTGAGCCAGGCTAGAGGTACGGCCAGGGCTATTGAGGCCGCGCTGACGGAGACGACCAGCAACAGGGTGCGCCCAAGGATTTCCAGGATCCGAGGGCGGACCAGCAGTTCCCACGCTTCCGTGCCGGCGCCCAGGGTGCGCAACACCAGATAGACCACCGGCAGCAGCAGGAGCGCCGTGACCCCGGCGGCCGGAATCCAAATGACGGCCGGAGGCCAACCGGGCCGATGGAACAGGTCCCGGTGGGCTTGATGGTCTCTCGTTGCCGGTCTAAAGGCCGTAACTCTGCTGCCTGTATGTGTTTACGGGAGTATCCCGGCGTCCCGAAGGAGCGCTTGCGTACCCGCAAGGTCGGTCAGGTCCTTCAAGGGAATACTGGATCGGTTGATGTCAGCCAGAGGTACCAAGACCCGGGGCGTCTTCACACCTTCCACCAGCGGGTACTCGAAGGTCTGCCCGGCGAAATACTGCTGGGCCACCGTGGAGAGCAGGAACTCCAGGAACTTCTCTCCCACGTCCTTGTTCTCCGAGGTTTCCAGGATTCCGGCTCCGGCAACCATGATGGTGGCGCCCGGGCCGCCGGCCCTGGGGTGGTAGTTGCGGGCCGGGAAGGACTCGCCTTCCTCCGCCAGGAACCGGAACAGATAGTAGTGATTGACCAGCCCCACGTCTATCTCTCCGGCGGCCACCGCGGCAACCTGGGGGGTATTCTTGGGGTAAACCTTCGGGTCGTTGGCCTGGATTCCCTCCAGCCACCGGCGAGTCTTTTCCTCACCCCATACAGCGCGCATGGCGGTGACCATGGTCTGGAAAGAAGCGTTGGTGGGCGCCCATCCGATGCGGTCCTCCCACTTGGGGTCGATGAAATCGAAGATGTCGTCCGGCAGGTCGGCTTCGGTCAGAGTCTCGGTATTGTACACGACCGTCCTGGCCCGCCCGGAAAGCCCAATCCACTTGCCTGCGGGGGATCGGGCCCAGTCGGGGACTCGCTGGAGGATCTCCTCGGGCAAAGGGTCCAGCAGGTGCTCCACGGCGCCCAGGCCACCCGGGTCTTGGGCGAAGAACACGTCGGCGGGGGACCGGTCTCCCTCCTCCAGCAGCGTCGCCGCCAACTGAGAAGTCCCGGCGTATTTCGCCGACACTTTGATGCCCGTGGCCTCTCCAAACTGCTCGATGATCGGGCCGACCAGCGCCTCGCTGCGCCCCGAATAGATGGTCAGCGAGCCGGCTGAGTCATCGTCGGAGCCGTTGCCGCAGGCTGAAAGAAGCGCCACCAATAGTAGTGTGACTGCCAGTGGTGGCGCGAGGATTCCCCTGAGTCGCTTTAATCTAACCATGGATCCCCCTGCTAACGATCATATATATCCATGGCCCGCGCCCTATCGGGGCCAGGCCTTCCTGCATATGGAATGTGACGTAGTCTGATCGCCAACGGGTCCATCTCAGCGGCGGCACCAGCGCAATGGCTGCCCCGGGCCGGGTGACAATTCGACGACTCGAAAGAGATCCGACTGACTCGGTATAGTGTGCGCACTTCCTAAAAAGTTATGCTATACTGAATAATAATAACATGTACGCACTAACAACCGGTCAAAAGAATATCTGGTTAGAGGCCAACTGTCAACTCTCAAAGGCCCTTGAAAACGGATGCGGCAGCCCCGAAAAACCTCGCCATGGACTCAGCGGGCAGGCGTGAGCCGCACCGCCAAATCACGGAGCGCAACGGTTCAAATCGCACGCCTGCCAGATACGCGAACTGCCTCACTGATAAGAATCAATACGTGGTAAGAACAAATATTAATAAAGGCTGACACACTAACAATAGTGATGGCACTGTTCAGGAAAATATGTCTGCACATATAATGATGTTAAACAACAGGAAAACAAACTCCAGTTCTGCCGCCGTGGATGGCGCCGCGGGTAACCGGACGTTCTGGCCGGGCCGCCGCCGGATGGCAAACCGGGAGTGTCTATGTTAGGCCTCGGTACGCGATCGCCCGGAAAGGCTAAACCGATGGCTCTGGAGCCGGACCGGGACCAACGGGGGCTTCCTCCGGACGGTGATGACCGGGCCGCCCTGGAATGCCGCGGCTTGGTCAAATATTTCGGGAACGTGCCGGCAGTGGAAGGGTTGGACCTGACGGTGCGGCCGGGCCAGGTGTTGGCCCTGCTCGGTCCCAGCGGATGCGGTAAGACTACCGCGCTGCGCCTCATCGCCGGGTTCGAACAAGCCGACGCCGGCACCATCACCCTGGGAGGCCGGCTGGTTTGCGGTCCGGGTAAGGAGGTCCCACCCGAGAAACGGCAGATCGGCATGGTATTCCAGGAAGGGGCCCTCTTCCCCCACCTGACGGTGGAGCAGAACATCTCCTATGGGCTTCCCCGGGCCCACCGGCGCAACGGCAAGACCGAAGAGATGCTGGCCCTGGTGGGCCTCCGCGGCCTGGGCCGCCGGCTGCCCCACGAGCTTTCCGGGGGTCAGCAGCAGCGGGTGGCCTTGGGTAGGGCCTTAGCGCCTGAACCGGACGTGCTGCTGCTGGATGAACCGTTCTCCAACCTGGACCCCAAGCTGCGGGAGCAGGTGCGCCACGACGTGATGCAGATTGTCCGGGCCAGCGGCGCAACCGCCATCTTCGTCACCCATGACCAGGAAGAGGCCCTGTTTGTGGGCGACATCGTCGCGGTGATGAACCAGGGCCGCGTCCTGCAGGTGGGCTCCCCCGAAGATATCTTTCATAGTCCGGCATCGAGATTCGTGGCCCAATTCATCGGCACGGTGGACTTTCTTCCGGCGTGGCGCGCCGGAGACAAGCTGATGACCGAGGTGGGCTCGGCGGATTGGCCGTTCCCCCCTGACCCGGCTCAAGCCCCGGAGACCTCCGGGGAGGTCGCGCTTCCAGGACTGGAGGTGATGGTCCGCCCCGACTGTCTGGACTGCTACCCCAGCGAGCAAGGCGGGGGTGTCATCACCGAGCGGGAGTTCCGGGGCGCCTTCTATCTCTACCGGGTAACTCTTCAGTCCGGCCGTTCGGTGCGCTGTTTGGCCTCCCACACCGCGGGATACCCGGTGGGCCAGTTGGTGGAAGTGGCGCTACGACCGGGACACGCCTTGAGACCGTTCATCGACCAACGGGCTGTCGGTGCCTGACGCGACCCAGTCTTGGGCCGGCCCGAATCGGCGCTCCAGAAGGCGCCACACTACGCGGGTGTGCTTTTTACCGCCCCCACTGCCCCAGCCGGCCGCCCCATTAAACCCGATCTTGATGTAAGATGCGGTAAACCCGTGTTTGTGAGGGCTGCCGATGCCGCGACGAAAAAAAGACACCGGACCGGCCAACGCTGGGGAGACTGCCGCGCCTGCCGAGCGCTTGACCCCGGTAACCGAAAACTATCTGCTGTGTCTTTACAAGCTCTGGGAGGACTCGCTGATCCCCACTCTCACTCAGCTGACCGATACCATCAGGCAGTTGCCGGCTTCGGAGGGTCTGGGCACCTCCGTGCCCTCGGTGGCCGGCATGATCCGGCGGATGCGGCGGCAGGCCCTGGTCGACGTCGGGCCGGACAAGCGCATCCGGCTGACGAAGAAAGGCCACGAAGGCGCTGAGAACATCGCCCGGCGGCACCGGCTGGCCGAGTGGCTGGTGGTACGCCTGCTGGGCATGGACTTGCACAAGGCCCACACCGAGGCCCACCGGTTGGAGCACGTCATGTCCCGGGAGTTCGAGGAGAAGCTGGCCGAACGGCTGGGCTACCCGAAACGGTGCCCCTTCGGCAGGCCCATCCCGGGTTCCGGTGAACCCAGGATTCCCGTCGATTCCTTGACCCTGGACAGCGCATCAGTCGGCGTGACCTATATGGTGGAAAGGGTCCCCGAAGAGGACTCGGAGCTGCTGTATTTTCTGATCCGGTCATCGATCATACCAGACCATGAAATAACCGTCGTGGAGGCGGCCCAATTCCTTGGCGTGCTGATGGTGGCCACCCAGGAGGAGAAGGTGTCAATCGGCTACAACGTGGCGCGGCAGATCCTGGTCCGGGCTCCGGAGACGGCCTGACTACCCTTGGCCCAGGAGGGTCTGGCGCATCGTGGCCCACCCCTCGGCCATGCTGCGGTGGGGCATTGCCGGAAGCTCGGCATCGCGGAACACCTTGACCAGGACGAACACCGGACCGGGCTGAGCCATCACGTCCTCCAGCCCGATGAAGAACTCCTCCAGCTTGTCGAACTGGTAGGTCTTTACATAACCTGCGCCGCGGGCCATGCCGACGAAATCAACGGCATCGACACCTTTGACCGGCAGCCCGCCGGTAGACTGGTGGGACGCATCGTCGAATACGAAATGCACCAGGTTTTCCGGCTTGGATTCGCCGATGGTCGCCAGGCTGCCGAGGTCGGTGCGCAAAGTTGCGTCGCAGTCCAGCACCATGACCTTGCTGCCGGGCTGGGCCAGGGCCAACCCCAATCCCACGGCGGGCGCCCGGTCCATGCAGTCCGTCAGGTCCAGGTCCAGGTCGCGGCGCTCCGAGACGGCGTTCCAGTCCCGTAGCGCCGCGGAGGTAGCCACAACCAAGGCGTCCTTACGGTGGTAGTTGACCGCCCTGGCCGCTTCCATCGAGGGAATCACCAGACTCGTCCTCCTCTTCTCCAGCCGGCTCGGCTGTCCTTGGCGCCAGGCTGGACTTCTTGGCGGCCACCATCAGATACATGGAGCCCAGCACCATGCCGCCGCCCAGGATGCCCAATCCAACGCTGGGGCGTGAGATCCCCTGGAACAGCAACCAGAAGCCCAGGGCGAATGTGGCGTACCCCAGCAACCGGCCGAACAGGCCCCTCAGTAGTAATGTCAACATGGAAAAACCCGCATGGTGGGGCCTTGCCTCAAAAGTACCCTGGAACATGTCACCCCTGGCGAAGCGAGGGGATTAGGGAGGCGGGTCCAGGCTCCGATGCAGGCTTCGATGAAGGAGCCTCGCACCAGATTCCTCGTCGCCTCGCTCCTCGGAATGACAGTTTTGTCGGAATACCGCATGACGCCAAGAGGATGAGCCCGGTGTCGATTGTCACGGCTGTCGCTATTCACGGCCCGCGAGTCGATGGTCTGACCATCGGCCCGGTAGCCGCCGCGCCGAGGGCAAGCTACTTGCTGTTCAGCGCCTCGGGCATCTCTCGCAGGGCGGTCTGAACATTGCGCCGGGGCCGGACCCGCTGAGGCAGGGGGATGTTCTCGACATAGGGTACGACCGCGAGGTGCACGAACACGGGCCCCTGGGAAGCCATTACCTCGTCGATCCCGGTGGTGAGGTCCTCCAGGTTGTCGAAGGAGAAGGTGGCCGCATAGCCGGCCGCCTTGGCCATCCCCTGCCAGTCCACCGTCTCCGAGCTGGGAGTTGGCTGGCCGCCGGTGATCGCATAAATATTGTTCGCGAACAGGAAATGGTACAGGTTCTTGGGCGCCTTGTTGGACAGGGTTACCAGGGTGCCCAGGTTCATCAGCAGGCTGCCGTCCCCGTCCAGCACCATCACCTTCCGCTCGGGACGGGCGAGAGCCAGGCCCAGGGCAACGGAAGATGCCTTGCTCATGCAGCCCGACAGCGGGAAGTCCAGCTTTTCGTTGGAGGTCACGCTGGGCAGGCCGAGATGTGCATTGTTGGCGGTCATGGTGGAAACAATCGCGGCGTTATCGCGCTTGCTGTTAAGCACTCGAACGACATCGGCGTTCTCGATCATAGTTTGTTGTCCTCTCTCCGGGTTGGTCTAGGCCCTGAACTCGCTGCCCATCAGCACTGCAACGGGTTTCTGGGTGCGCTCGGCTTCCTCCAGGGCGATGCTGATCCGGTCGGCGTCCTCGTCGGCCTCGACCAGGTAGTAGCTGATGCCCCAGGCGTGAAGAATGTGCTCGATAAAGCGGGCTGCCGAATCAGCGGTTAGGCCGTGGCGAGCCCAGCCGCGGTAGCCGACCAGCATCACCAGAGGCTGGTTGATGTCCAGGCCCAGTCCTCGGATGGAGTCACCGGACTCGAAGATTCCCGTGTTCTGGATGAGGACCACGGGCTTCTTGCCGCCTACCCACAGGCCGGCTGCGATGGCCATGGTTTCCCCTTCCCGGCACACCGGAACCAGGTCTAGCGTCGTGTCGTTGATCAGCATCTCGTACATGAAGTTGGTCTCGCTATCGGGAAGCCAAACAACGTGGGTGACGTCGTTCTTCTTCAGCTCGGCGATGATTGCGGGTGGATGTAGCGCTGCCTCTGGGGTAGTCATATTGGCTCCTTCCTCAGGCTGTTCATATTCAGTCAAGCCGCCATATTATATTCAGGTAGTGGTTTCGGCGTCAATACAGGCGGATTCGTCGCCGGTTGCCACGCCCCCCAACAGCAACCGGAAATGGTCCAGGGCGCCATCCGGTTAGCCCTAGAACTCCGCGTTCTTTGGGGTCCTGGGGAAGGGTATCACGTCTCTGATGTTGGTGACGCCGGTGACGAACTGGACGGTCCGCTCGAAGCCCAGGCCAAACCCGGCGTGGGGCACCGTCCCGTAGCTGCGCAGGTCCAGGTACCAGGAGTAGTCTTTCTCGGAGAGCCCGGCTTCCAGCAACCGGCGGAGCAGCACGTCTCGCCGCTCTTCCCGCTGGCTGCCGCCGATGATCTCACCGATCCGGGGGACCAGAGTGTCCAGGGCCCGGACCGTCTTGCCATCGTCGCTCAGCCGCATGTAGAACGCCTTGATCTCCTTCGGGTAATCGGTAACGATGACCGGCCGGCCAATCTTTTTCTCGGTGAGGTAGCGCTCGTGCTCCGACTGGAGGTCCAGCCCCCATTCGACGGGAAACTCGAAGGTCTCCCCGGATCTCTGCAACAGCGCTACCGCCTCGGTGTAGGATAGCCTCTCGAAGCTGGAGTCGACGATGCCCTCCAGGGTGGAGATGGCGGTCTTGTCGTACCACTGGTTGAAGAACGCCATATCTTCGCCGCAGTGGTCCAACACGTATCTGAAGATGGATTTGAGGAAATCCTCGGCCAGCTCTGCCAGGCCGTCTAGGTCGCAGAACGCTACCTCCGGCTCCACCATCCAGAACTCGGCCAGGTGCCGGGAGGTGTTGGAGTTCTCGGCGCGAAACGTCGGTCCGAAGGTGTAGACGTCGCACAGGGCCAGGGCGAAGATCTCCGCCTCGAGCTGGCCGCTCACCGTCAAGAAGGCCGGTTTGCCGAAGAAGTCCTCCTGGTGGTCGATGAGCCCGTCCTTCCTGGGCAGGTTTTCCAGGTCCAGGGTGGTGACGCGGAACATGGACCCGGCGCCCTCGGCGTCGCTGGCGGTGATAATGGGGGTCTGGATGAAGTTAAAGCCCCGGTCCTGGAAGAAGCCGTGGACGGCGACGGACATGGCGTTCCTGACCCGGGCCATGGCCCCGAAGGTGTTCGTCCTGGGGCGCAGGTGAGCGATCTCCCGGAGAAACTCAGGAGTGTGCCGCTTCTTCTGCAGTGGGTAGGTTTCGGAGTCGGCCGTACCTACGAGTTCAATCTCTTTCGCATGAATCTCGTACTTCTGGCCCTTTCCCGGCGAGTCGACCAGGGCGCCCGATACGCTGACGCTGCATCCGGTGGTGAGTGATTCCACCAGCGCAGGGCTGGGGAAGTTCTCGTCGGCCACTACCTGGATGTCCGTCAGCGTGGACCCGTCGCTGATCTGAATAAAGGATACGGTCTTCGAGGAGCGCCTGGTTTTCACCCAGCCTTGGACCAGGACCTCGCCCCCCGCTTGCTCACGTTTGAGGATGTCTTTGATTTTGCTGCGGCGCATCGGTTTCCTCCCGTTGCCTCCCATTCTAGCAGCGGAGGTAGCCCCGTCCAACCCTCGCGGGTTCACCAGACTCAACATGAGCTGCAGCCCGAGCAATAATGCAACATGAATCGGAAATTGAGGGGGTGACCCCCACTCTAATCTTCCCATTTGCAAGGGGAAGAGGGCTGTTCCTTCCCCTTACGAAGAGGGAGGCCGGGATGGGGTTCCACGCCGGGGGTCGAAACACCTTGGGAACGGTGCTCGCTGGCCGGGAGAGGGCGCCGGCAGGCCGCCGGTGTTGCGGGACAGCTACCTCTATCGGCCCGGGGCTGGAGGTGGGGAGACGACTAGCCGGTCAAGGCCGGCTGGGTCTCCACGCTGTCCCACTCATCGGCCCAGCGTTGAATGGCTTCCACCACCTTTCTCAACGCCGCGCCTTTGGCGGTCAGGGTGTACTCCACGGCCACCGGGCGCTGGGCGTACACCCTTCTCCTTACTATTCCCGCCTCTTCCAGCTCCTGTAGCCGCAGTGAGAGCAGGCGGTCGCTGAGCCCGCCGATGTAGCAGGATATATCGGTGAAGCGGCGGGCATCTCCCAGTAGACAGCGCAGGATCAGGCAGGTCCACTTCTTGCCAAGGATCTCCATGGCGCGGCCATAGCGAGGGCACGGGTCCCAAGGGTTCATCGAAGTCCCCTCCGTGGTCGGCTCGTTTGGAATATTCTAACTAGAAATTAGTAGCTTGACAACCTATAGCGGTAGTGCTAATCTTTAGTAAGTTAATTGACAAATATTGGCGGCAAGCATTTAGGAAGCCTGGCGCTCAAGCAAGGGACCCGGAAACGGAATATTTTCTACCACCGAGTTCAATGTACCGGATAGTCCGGCAACGGGTGCGAGCCCTCTGCCTCTCAGACGGAGTCTCAGGTCTAATTGAATTCGATGGCAAATTTGGCGGGAGTAAACAGGATTATGGCGACACGAGCAATACAAAGAACAGCACCGGCAGCTGGGAATATAGAGCGCTCAAGAATCGAAACGCTGCGGACGGCCGGAGCGTCGGAAACTCGCGACCCAGGCCGCATTGGCAACTTGGGGCACCGGATCTGGGCGATGTCTTTTCAGTTGGGTCTCACCGGGCCTTCGCGCCCGGCATACCAAGATTCCACGGCGCTTTCCGTGAGAGACAAAGCGCTCATGGATTCTCTGAGAAAGGGATACACTCTCTAGTCCGCCACTTCTGAGGGCGTTACCGGAAGTCTAAAGCTTCGGGGTGGCCTGGTGCCACTCCGAGGCCTGCTCGTAGGCGTGAGCCACCCGCAGCAGGGTTTCCTCTGACAGGTGCGGCCCGATGAGTTGCATCCCCACCGGGAGTCCCTCGTCGAAGCCGCACGGCACGGATATTGCGGGCAGGCCGGCGATGTTGGCCGGCATAGTACACACGTCGATCAGGTACATCTGAACCGGGTCGTCGGTCCGTTCCCCCAGTTGAAAAGCCACCACGGGCGACGTGGGAGTTACCAACGCGTCTACCTGTTGGAAGACCCGTTGGAAGTCCTGCCGGATCAGCGTCCGTACCTGTTGGGCCTTCAAATAATAGGCGTCGTAGTAACCGGCGGAGAGGGCGTAGGTGCCCAGCATGATCCGGCGCCGGACTTCGGGGCCGAAGCCGTGCTGGCGGGTCCCCTCCATGTCCGCCCACATGCTCTCCCCGCCCCGGTACGCGTAACCGTACTTGACCCCGTCGTAGCGGGCCAAGTTGGCCGAGCACTCGGATGGGGCGATGATGTAGTAGCAGGCCAGGGCGTATTTTGTGGTGGGCAGAGAAACCGGCTCGACGGTTGCCCCCAAACCCTCCAGGGTTTTGATGGCGTTCTGCACCGCTTTTCGAGTCCCCTCTTCCATCCCATCAACGAAGTACTCTTCCGGGACCCCCAGGCGTAGCTTCCCCTTTTGCCCTTCCCGGGGGAGGGAGGATGAAGGCAGATCTCCGGTCAGCCTGGCGGCGTAATCCTTCGTCGCCACGGGTAGCGAGGTGGAGTCTCTGGAGTCGTGGCCCACGATGGCGTTCAACACCAAGGCGCAGTCGGTAACGTCCCGGGTCAGAGGCCCGATCTGGTCTAGCGATGAAGCGAAGGCGATCAGCCCATAGCGGCTGACCAGTCCGTAGGTGGGCTTCAACCCGACCACCCCGCAGAGGGATGCGGGCTGGCGGACGCTCCCGCCGGTGTCCGAGCCGAGGGCCAAGATTGACTCCCCCGCCGCCACCGCCGCCGCGCCGCCGCCGCTGCTGCCCCCGGGCACCCGGCCCAGGTCCCACGGGTTGTGGGTGGCGAAGAAGGCCGAGTTCTCTGTCGAAGACCCCATGGCAAACTCGTCCATGTTGCCCTTGCCCAGCAACACGGCGCCCTGGCCGAACAGCCTGCTAACCGCGGTGGCGTTGTAGACCGGAACGTAGTTCTGAAGCATTCGGGACGCGCAGGTGGTCCGGACCCCTTTGGTGCACATCACGTCTTTGATTTGCACCGGTATCCCGGTCAGCGGGCCGGATTCGCCGGCCGCAATGCGCCGGTCGGCCTCCTCGGCCTGTTGCAGCGCCACCTCCGGCGTGACCGTAACGAAGGCCTTGACCCGGTCTTCCACATTTTCAATCCGGTCCAGGCAGGCGCGGGTCAACTCCACGGAGCTGATCTCTTTTCGGTCCAGCCGCAGGCGGGCCTCGTGAGCGCTAAGGTACTCCCAATCGGCCAACGGTCTCACTCCTCCAGCACCGCTTTTACCCGGAAAAACTCCCCTTCCCGCTGGGGCGCGTTGCTCAGTACCTCTTCCGGGTCCAGGGAGTCGCCGGGGATGTCGTCCCGCATCACCGCCCGGAGCTGAACCGCGTGGCCGGTGGGGTCTACGCCGGCGGTGTCCAGGTCGCGGAGCACTTCAAACTGCTCCAGTATGTGGGAGAGCTGCTCCCGAAACGTCTCGACCTCGGCTTCGGTGAGCCCGATTCGGGCCAGGATGGCGATGTGCTCCACATCAGAGCGGTCTAGGGCCACGGCAAGGCCTCCAATACTCTTCCCGGCCGGACTTTTGCACTCAGTCAACCCGATCCTTGCGTCATGTCACTCTGAGCAGCCGAGCGACGAAGGGTCTCAGCGCGGCGACGAGATTCTTCGCGGAGTTGATCCTGAGTGAAGCCGAAGGGCTCAGAATGACAATCAATGGTATTTAGCTGACCAGGTACTGGTTCTTCCCGGGAAGGGGGTCCCTCGCTCCGCCTTCGGCGGATGGGCGTCCTGAGCCCTTTGCCGCCCGGGTTCAGGGTGCGCTCGCCAGTATAGCTTCGCGCGGCCGGGAATGCCACCCCTCGGCCGTTGCCAGCAGCGTCCGAGCGCGTCGAGGCGGGCTGGAGGTCTGCTGGCTCGTGAATTGCGAATGCTGTATTATGAGGCTCTGAATAAGTGCGGCCGGCGGAACCCGGCCGTTGAATAACGATACCGGGTAAACGATAATCCTCGATTCAGGGTGAATCCTCTGCTCAAAGCTGCGCTCGAATGGCGGCTCAAGACGCCCTTCTTCTATGGGTGGTTGATCCTGGGCATCTGCTTCCTGGCTACCTTCGCCGCCACCGGGGTATCGCAGGTGGTGCTGGGCGGGATCCAGATCTTCGTCACCGAGGACACGGGCTGGAAAAAGAGCACCATATCATTGGCGGTGACCGCCGGCACCTGGAGTTCCGGGCTGCTGTCACCGTTAATCGGGCGGCTCGCTGACCGCCACGGCCCCCGCTGGCTGATGCCGGTGGGGATCATCGTTGCCGCGGTGGCTTTTTTCTCCCTGGCCGGCGTCGACGCCCTGTGGCAATTCTTCGCGGCCTACATTTTGGGACGCGCCGTTAGCAACCCGGTGCTCATCGGCCTGGTGCCCCGCACGGTGGCCGTCAACTTTTTCCGCCGCCGGCGCAACATAGTCCTGGCCCTGGTCACCTCTTACCGGCCTATCACCGGCGCGTTCAACATCCAGATATTCTCGTTTATCGCCATTCGGTACGGTTGGCGGGCCGCCTATCGCTACATGGGGATCCTCTCCCTAGTGCTGGTGACTCCCATTGTCCTGTTCATGCGGCGGCGGCCCGAAGATATTGGACTGCTCCCCGATGGAGACAAGCCGAACGAGTCTACGCGGGCCGGGCCGGGGGCCCTGCGCCGGGCCGGGGGCGGGCGTCGTAGCCCTGCCGGCGAGGCCGAATTCAGCTGGACTGCTCCCGAAGCATTGCGCAGCAAGGCATTCTGGATGGTTGTCATGACCGCGGTCACCGGCACCCTGGCTTCCGGTTCGGTGGGGTTCAGCCTGGTCCCCTATCTTTACGAAGACGCGGGGCTTTCCAAGGGAATGGCTGCCGGAGTCCTTAGCATTGGAACCTTCCTGGCCATTGGGAACCTGGGTTGGGGTTACCTGGCCGACATCTACACTCCCCGCCGTTGCCTGATGGTGACGATGACCGGCGCCGGAGTTTCCGTTCTCTATCTGATTACAGTAGGTTCGTTGCCCATGGCCCTGGTCTTTGCCCTGGCTTTCGGGATTTCTTCGGGACCGGCCACGCCATTGGAGAACATGATGCTGGCCCAATACTTCGGCCGGAACTCCTACGGCACTATCTCGGGCATCTATACTCCCTTCCAGACCATAATGCTGGGTCTTGGGCCTTCCTTCGCCTCGGTGCTCCGAGAGATAACGGGTGGCTACGAGACCCTGTACGTGATCGCAGCCGTCCTCTATTTCCTCTCCGCGATTTTCGTTATCCTAGCCAGGCCGCCGGCCTTGCCGGCCCGGGCGCTCGCCGAATCGACCGTCCAAGCAGAGTGAACTTCGAAGTTCCCCCGAGGCAGTACGGTCAGCTCATTTCGGTGCCGCCGGAGACGCTGATGGACAACCCGGTGAGGTAGTCCGCCTCGCTGGAAGCCAGAAAGGCCGCCATCTTGGCGATGTCGCCTCCGACGGCTACCCTGCCCATGGGCGTGGTCCCCGCCCGCTCCGCGACCATGCTGACCCGGTACTCTTCGGCCGACTCGCCCTCGGGCGCCAGGGCGGCCGCGATGCCGTCGGCCCGCTCGGTATCCACCAGGCCCGGGCAAATGGCGTTCACGTTGATGCGATGGGAACCCAGTTCATGGGCCAGCGATTGGGTGAAGCCGATGAGGGCGAACTTGGAGGCGCAGTAGGCGGCGAAGCGGGCCCGTCCCCGTTTGCCCGCACCGGAAGAGATAACGATGATCTTGCCGCCGCCACCCCGCTGGATCATGTGACGGGCCACCGCCTTGCAGCACAGGTAGGTGCCCCGGACGTTAACCCGCATCACCTCGTCGAAGGCGTCGTCCTCCAGGTCGACCACCAATACCCGGTCCCGGTGCGGAGGCGCCCCCGCGTTGTTCACCAGAATATCGATGTGGCCGAACCGGTCCAGGGTGCGGCTGACCATGTCGGCCACCTGGGCCGAGTCGGAGACATCGGAAACCAGCCCCAGAGCTTGGCGTCCCAAGGCCTCGATCTCCCCCTCGAGGGTGGGCAAGCCCTCCCACCCGGCCTGGCGGTCTTCAGCCCGGATTGAGTCTGGTCCTCGCTGAATGTCGGTCACCACCACGTCGGCCCCTTCCCGGGCCAGCCGGAGGGCGATGGCCCGGCCGATTCCGTGCCGTCCCCCGGCGCCGGTTACAATCGCTACCTTGCCGCTCAGATCGTACATATTTTCTCTCACCCCTTTGCGCTGGCGTTTCGTGCATCACGTTCGCTCTCCCCGGCCTTTGGACAACATTGGCCTCCCGGGTCCGTCACGCCACGATGCCATCTCCCACGACGCCGTTTCAATAAGTAGGTTCCCATCATCCAGCGCCATGCCGGCCGGCGCCGGACCGGGGCCTAGCCTGACGCCTGCCCCGCTGCTTCTTCGCTGGGCGTGAGGGAAGGGCGCCTCCGCCAGACCAAGCCCATGCTGGGGGAGAACAGCAGGGTCAGCAAGAACAACCCGGTGGCCACCACGACGATGCTGGGCCCGGAGGGAAGGTCTAAATGGAAAGACAGGTACAGGCCGAGGATGGTGGCCAGGATGCCGGCGGCGACGCTCAAGGCGATGATGCCGGGGAGCCGCCGGGCCAGCAGCATGGCGGTGGCCGGAGGCGTGACCAGGAGGGCCAGGACCAGGATGATGCCCACCGCCTTGAGGGAGGCCACCGTGGTGACGCCCACCAGGACCGGCAGCAGGTATTGCACGAAGCGCACCGGCACCCCCGAGGCCGCCGACATGGTGGCGTCGTAAGAGGTGAACAGCAGCTCTTTGTAGAAGGCCAGCACCAGGAGCAGGACACCGCCGGTGATGCCGCCGATCAGGGCCACCTCGTTCCAAGAAACCCCCAAGACGTTGCCGAAGAGCAGGCCGAACAGGTCGGCCGTGTAATTGTTGACCCGGCTCATCAGGATGATTCCCACGGCGAACCCGCCGGCGAAGATAATCCCAATGGAAGCGTCGAGGCGCAGGTTGGTCCGCCGGCTGATCCCGGTCATGGCCAGCGAAGCCGGCACGGCCCAGGCCAGCGCGCCCCAAAAGACGTTTCCGCCGAACAGATAGGCCACCGACATGCCGGCCAGAGACGAGTGGGCCACCGCGTCACCCATGAAGGTCATCCCCTTCAGCACCACGAAGGTGCCCACCACGGCACATACCACCGCGGCGAACCCGGCGGCCAAAAAGGCGCGCTGCATGAACGCGAACTCCAGGGGATCAGTCAACCCATCGATCATCGCTTGCTATTCCCAAATCTATTCCTCGTGCTGGTGGTGGTCGTAGGCGTAGGCCTTGCCGTCCATGTGGACCAGTAAGAGGTGGGTGCCAAAGGTCTCGCTCAGCACCTTTTCGTTCAGAATGTCCGCCGGGGCGCCAAAGGCAATCAGCCTTTGGTTGAGGCAGACCGCCTTGGCGCACCGGCTCGACACGCAGGAAAGGTCGTGGGTGCTAAAGACGACGGTCGTCCCTTCGCCGCGCAACTCGTCGACTATGTCCAGGAACCGGTGTTGCGCGGTGGCGTCCAAGCCCGCCACCGGCTCGTCCAGCAGCAGCAGGGCCGGGGCGTTTGCCAGCGCCCGGGCCAGGAGCACCCGCCGGCGCTGCCCGCCGGAAAGCTCCCCGATTAGCCGCTGCCGCAAATCGTGCATTCCCACCTTTTCCAGGGCCCTTTCGGCCGCGTCCCGGTCTTCACCCGTGGTGCGGCGCAAGAGGCCCCGGCGGCCGTACCGGCCCATCAGCGCTACATCGCCCACGGTCACCGGAAAGTCCCAGTCCACCAACTCCACCTGGGGCATGTACCCCATCCGGCGCCGTTGGACGATGGACGACTGGCCCAGCACCAGCACCTGGCCGCGCCAGGGCTTGACCAGGCCGAGGACCGCTTTCAGCAGCGTGGACTTTCCGGAACCGTTGGGTCCGATTATTCCCACGGCGTCGCCCTGGGCAACTTCGAAAGAGATATCCTCCAGGGCCGGGTGATGGTTATATCCGGCCCAGAGCCCCCGGATCTCCAGGGCCATGGCGGATTCCACTGGCCGTTCCGAACAGGCGGTCACGGCCGCGCTACGCTCGCCGCCCGGCACCGTGGCCGGGCTCTGATCTCTTGTTTGGCTCATTGGATGGCCCATCTCCTGTACCGGCGGGTGCCGCCCTTACTTCAAGTACTCCGCCAAGGTCCGGGCATTCGCCCGCATCATCTCGATGTAGGTGCTTACATCCTCGTCCAAAACGTCGGAGTAGATCGTCCCAACGGCCACCCCGGCGTCTTGGGCGGCCCGCTCGATGACTTCCGACCGGAACTGGGGCTCGACGAAGACCGCGGGGAGTCCCCCGTCGGCCACCTGGTCCAGGACGGCGACGATGGCTGCCGGAATCACGTCACCGGCGTCGCTGGAGACGAATGATGACACCTGCCATCCGTAGCGCCAGCCGAAATGGCGAAAGGCGTCGTGGAAGGTCACCAGGTGCCGGCGGTCCGGTCCCACCTGGCTCAAGGTTTGGGAGATATCGAGGTCCAGGTCACGTAACTCCTGGATGTAGGCTTCGGCGTTCGCCCGGTATTCCGAGGCGTGGTCCGGGTCGGCGCCGGCCAGGCTGTCCCGAACTCGCTCCACGGAGTGGATGGTGAGCAGAGGGTTCTGCCAGTAGTGGGGGTCCCCTGCCAGGTACTGAGGTTCGTCCGCGGGCCGGCCCTCGATGCTGCCCTCCAATCCCTCCGACGCGACCACGTGGACCGCGCCGGCCCCGCTGGCGGCCCGCAGCACCGGCTCCAGAAAGGCGTCCAACTCCAAGCCGTTGGACACGATGACCGCGGCCTGACTGATGTTGATGCTGTCAGTGGGGGTTGTTTGGAATGAATGCACGTCTGCCCCCGGCGGCACGATCGAGCGAACCTCGACCCGGCTGCCACCCACGTTCTTGACCAGGTCGGCCAGGAGCACGGTGGTGGTGATCACCTGAAGCCGTGAATCATCGCCGGCAGGGCCGATGGTTTTCGCTTCATCCCCGCCGCAGGCCGCCAGCAGCCAAAATGCCGCCACGAGGGCCCAGGCGAGCGCAGGTTGGACTGGCGCCCGCCCCAGGAGTCCCGGTACGCTCCCGGCTCCAAAGAAAGCCAATTTGATTTTGGTATCCATACGCCTGATCTCCTTTCCGTGCCCCGCCACGCTGAGTGGGATCAACACCGAGGCAGCGGCTGCTTTTTAATACCTGGTCTCACTAGCATTAACGAGTGAGACATTGTATCAATACTCCATAAAAAAAAGACTAAGCCGTAGCGGGCTGGGCGCGGACGCAGCCGCGGCAGCGCCCGTACACCTCCAACCAGTGGCCGCTGATCTGGAAGTCATGGGCCGACGATAGCCCCTGGAGGAGTTCCTCGATGTCACACCCCAGCAGGTCCTCGGAGGCCCCGCAATCCACGCATAGAAGGTGGTGGTGGTGCCCTCGGTGGCTTAGCTGATAGTGGAGCGTGCCATCTTCAAGAAGGACCCGGCAGAGGACCCCGGCCTCCACCAGCAGTTTCAAAGAGCGGTAGACGGTGGCCCGGCCCACTGCGGGCAACAGCCCCCGCAGCTCCTCGGCGGTAAAGTGACGCTGCTGGGCGGCGATGGCCTGGGCCACGGCCCGGCGAGGCGACGTCGACCGGTAGCCCTGCTCTTCCAGGGTATCCAGCAACTGTTCTCCCAGCGAGAATCCCCGTTTACGTGCGATACCGGTTCCTTATTGATACCTTGTCCCGATTATGATTTGACTGTAGCACAATGGGGGCGGCAAGTCTAGGGTTGGTTGGTCCGGAGTGCCGCGGGCCGGATCGACGAAATGCCCCTTGGTCCCCCTTTATAAAGGGGGACCAAGGGGCATTTCACCACAATATCAACCGATCCGAAGCATATAAAGGAAGACCAGTAGGCCCGCCAACCCTGACCGGCGCTCCTACCGGTACCAGGAGTCGCCGGCGGGAGGCCAGGGGTTTTCTAGGACCAGCACCTGGGAGAGCTGGGTGAACACCCCTTTCATGGCGCCGGGGTGCAGCCAGATGCTGTTGAACCCCAGGTTGGTGTAATTGGCGGTGACGCGGGAAGAGGTGTACCGCAGGCCCGTGCCCCGGATGTGATCGTCCATGGCCAGGGAATCGTCAATCTGGTAGATAACCAGGTAGATGCCCTCGCCGTACTTTTCCAGGAAACGGGCCGACGGCGCATTCTCGCTCTTGGGCTGAGCCAGCTCGATGAACGTGTCCTGGCCCGCCAGCGGAAGTACCACGATCTCCAGGTCGGTGAAGCTGATCTGATGACGGGCCGTGACCTGGAGCCCGAACATCTCCCCCCAACGCTGTATGGCCTGCTCCAGGTCGCGCACCAGCACCGCCACCTGTCGGATCTGGCGGGTCAGCGGGCGCCATTCCTTTTTGTGCCAGTTGGGCCCGGCGGGCGGCCATGGGTTGCCGGTGGCGCCGACCTCCAGTATCTCCAGGAATGCCCCGTTGGCGGAGGCGGGATGGACGAAGGCGGAACGGTGGTCGTCCTGCTCGTTCTCCCCGGTGATGCGGACGCCGAGGGATTTGAGGTGCGGAATCAGCCGGTCGTACTCTTTCGTCTCGAAGACCAACAGGTAGGGGGCTTCACCTCGCCGGCTCAGGAACCTGGCCCCGGGGGAATCGCCTGAAGTGGGCTGGAGCAACTCGACGAAGGTGCCGTTCCCGGCCGGCAAGACCATGTTGGTAAGTCCGTATTCGGGCAGGTCATGGGATTCGCAGACTTCCAGGCCCAGGGCCCGCCGGTAAAGTTCGCGGCCTTCTTCCAGGTCGTTGACCATCATGGCCACTTGGCGCAACCGCTCCAACATGTCAGTCACCTGCCAACGGGATTTGGCTTACCGGCCGAGAGGCCAAGTGGAGGGCAACCGGACATCGCACACGAGTTCCGTCCGGAGAGGTTCTCCAGGATCCGCTGGGACATCGCGGTGAACTTGCGACTGCCCTAGGGGCGGTTGGGTAGGGCCAGGATGGCCTTGCCGCCCACGTGGCGTTCGCCTTCGGCGCCGGTGAGCAGGATATCGCACTCGACCAGGTTCTCCCCGTTTTCCTCGCGGGTGTCGGTAACGGTGGCGGATATCTTCAGCGGTTTGTTGTGGGGGACCGGCTGGCGGAACACCAAGTCCAAGTCTTTGATGGTGTCCGGCCCGGCCCAGTTGGTCAGGAGCCGGGTCATCATCGCCATGGACATGATGCCGGGCACGATGGGGCCGGGAAGCCCCACCTTCTCCGCGGTCTCCTGGTCGGTGAACCGGCTGGCCTTGGCTTGGCCCCAGACGCGGCAGAATGCGAGCACCCGTTCGTCCGTAGCTTCGGTTTCCAGCGGTCCGATTTCAGCGCCAAGCTCGACGTCTTCTATATAAAGCAACTTAGTCCCCATTTACCGGTTGTTGATTTGACGGCATTACTCGATTCATAAGATCGATCGTCAGCAAGAGCCCCGCTGCTTCCCCTTTGGCGAAGGGCGGCCGAGGGCGATTCGCGCGTGATCCTGTTTGCAAAATGGTGAACAGTTCATGGTTCCGGCACGGTGGCGCGCGGCCCGAACCGGGTCACTCCTTCCTGGCGAAGGACTCCTGTACGTCGGCGACAACCTCGTTGTTCTGGTTGCGGAAGGTCGTCTCCCACACGATGAATACCATGGTGCCGCTGCGGCCCGTCTTCGGGTAGACATCTTTGAGATGGGAGGAAGCCGTCAGGAAGTCTCCGGCGACGATGGGCGCTCTGGGCTCGACTCGCTGCCCCGCGTGCATCTGCATTCGGCCAAACTTGATGTTGATGTTGGGCAGAGCCACCTTCCGGACCATCACCGTAACCAGGGTTGGCGGCGCAAGTTGCCCGCGGTAGCCCGCGGCCTTGGCGGCGGCCTCATCGAGAAATACGGGGTTGGTTTCGCTGAGGGCTCCGGTGAAGGTGTCGATCAGCTCCTTGGTCACCTCGAAGGGTCCGGCCAAGTGCTCCTTACCGTATAGAGAGCGGTCGTATTCCATTACCAATTATGAATCTCCCTCTGCGGAATCACCGGGGCGTAAACGGTCTTCATCTGCCGTGGTGTTCCGGAGTTCCCGTAGCGCCGTTAACTGCCGGCGGCGCCGTTTATAGTAGCCTCCAGCCAGACCGGCTGGTACCGGCCGGAGAGGAGGGCTTCGACCAGCTCTTTCTCGCTGCCGACCCGCTCCTCAAAATTGGTGAGGCAGGTGCCGATGTGACTCGCTAAGTGGGCATCGCTTCCGCCGACCCCCCGGTAGCCGTACTTGTCGCAGAGGTCCGTGGCCCGTTCGTTCTCCCCTTTCCGGTTACCGCCGTTCAGCAGCTCGACGATGTGAACGTCCTCGAATTCCTCTCCCCGGTTCATGAAGTCGACCAGCCCGATGCCGAAGCGGCCGGGGTGGGCTGGAATCGCCAGGCCGCCGTGCTGCCGGGCTGCCCGCATCAGCTCGTGGGAGTCCATTCGCACGTCGCCAAAATCGATATCATTGGTCAGCGCCTCGGTCACCCCGTACACCAGGAAATGGCCAAACCGGGTATCCAACTCCGAACCCTTCAGGACCAGTACGCCGTATTCGGCCGCCATCTCCGAGTAGTCCTTGTCGAAGTCGAACTTCCGGTGCTCAGTGAGGACGATGCCGTCGACGTTGTAGCCTCGTTTTCGAAGGACTTGAATCCACTTCAAGTACTGTTCCACAGTGGCCCGGGAGTCGTCGGAGGATATGGAATGGCAGTGCAGGTCCAGATACATATTGAGGGCGGTTCCTCCCAATTCAGTTGCCGGGGTTCAAATCGGCCGGTGAATGCCCGAGGTGACGGTGGAAAATCGAGACTAAGGCGGACGCCGACCGTGAACATAATAACGGTTGGCGGGAGATTCATCAACCACCCGTGACCGATCCGGAGGGGTCCCGGGTCAACTGCCGGTGGCCGAATCGAGCCAGCGGGTGAAGCGTCCGGCCAGGGCCACCGGGTCTTCCAGTAGAAAGGGGACCGAGGCGTTTCCAGGCGCGATTTTCATGAGAATGAAGCCGGGTTCCCGGGTATTCACCGCCTCGGAGATCGATTGTTTCAGGGTTTCCAGGTCGTCGGCCTTCCAGGTGCGAAGGCCGCACTCGGCGGCGATGACCGCCAGGTCCAGCCTGGTCGTGAAGGTTGGCTGACCGCCGGTGGAGGCGTACTGCTCGTTGTCCAGGACGATCAGGAGCAGGTTTTCGGGCCGCAAAAAACCTATTGTGGTCAGGGCGTTCAGGTTGGTCAGCATCCCCCCGTCGCCCTCAACGCCCACCACCCGTCGCCCGGAGTCTTGCTCCAGACCCAGGCTTAAGCCCAAGACGATGGGGCCGACCAGGCCCATGGCTTCCACCACCAGCAGGTGGTTGTCCCGGCGCTCCACTGCCGCCATCTCCCGGCTGGTGGCGCCGCAGGTAAAGACTACCGGGTCGTTGGGGAACTGCTGAGATATGAGGCGCAAGGCCTCGATTCGGGCAACTGTCATCGTTCGGGCGCTCTACTCTTTGAGGTTTACGAAGACTACGATGGGCCGGCAGGTTATCTGGGCGTATTCGTATGCTTGCTGGACGGCTCGGGGCCAGTCGCTCAGAGGGACCCGGTAGTCCAGCACGAATGCCTTCATCCGCATCGTCTCGACCATGTCCACCGCGGTCTCGGAGAACATGAAGGCGGCCGCGTTGTACTCGCCGAATCCGCCCCGCCGGATCGCCAGGAGCAGCATCGGAGCGTGGTAGGCCATCGCATAGGTGGTCAGGGCGCCGATGGAATTTCCCAGCCCGGTGTCCTGGAAGAAAAGCACACCCTTCTTTCGGGCCATGGCCAAACCCGAAGCGATGCCGATGCCCTCCTCTTCCCTCGCCACCGCGAAGGAGCGGACGCCGGGGCTGGCCTCGAAGTGGGCGATGACCGCCGCGCCGAAGCTGTCTGGAACGTGGATGAAGAACTCGATGCCAATGGCTTCCAGCCCTTCAATCACCGCGGCGCAGGAGTCTTCGGGATAACCCATAATTCAACCTTGATCGAACCCCATCCCTTCCCCCCGTAATGGGAATGAACAATCCTCTCCTCCTTTATGAAGGGGGAGATAAGAGAAGGGGTGAATTCGTATCCACCGGATTCACCGTGAAGTGGCTGGATCTAATCCGGCCTCGGGCCGGAGCCACATTTCGTCCCGCTCACTTTATGGCATCGGAGTCGGCCGCGCAACTCCGCCCGTCGCTTGGTCAGCCCAAATCGGGTGGGCGGAGGCCCTTTTCGGAGAGATTTCAGGGGAACCCCTCCCAAAGGACCTCCGCCCATGCAGACCTCTGCCCAGGCAAAATGCTGGCAGAGGCGGATGAACTCTAAGGACTCGGCCGCACTTTGGTAACCACCATCGTGGCCGTGTAATCGGGTGGTTGAGGGGCGGTGGTCTTGGGATACGGGTCGAGGACCGAAAGCTCGAACCGGTACTCGTCGAAGACGCCGGTCACGGTGCCGGCCTCCGGGTCCACCAGGCCGGCTTCCAGGGTCAATTCCGGTGTGCCGAACCCGAGTACGTCGCCGGGGCTGGAGACTTGAAGCAGGACCCTGGCCCTACCCGCCTGGATGCAGACGACGTCGAGGGCGCACCGGGAGTCCTCCACTACCTCCACGAACTCCACCGCGGGGCCTTGCCGGTCGATCAATGCCGTCTGTCCGGTCTTGAGCTGGAACGGGCTGTCGAAGGTTGCCGCAACCCGGCCGGGCGCCGGGGCCTCGCCCTCCGTCGTAAAGCTGGTGGTTGCATCATTGACCTGCACGGTGTAGGTGGTGGCGGGATCGAAGTCGGCGCCACTGCCTAGCCGAATGTTGGTGCTTACCGTCCGGTGAATCTCGATGCAGGCTACATCCTGGTCCTCCGGCTCCAGATTCGTGACCGTGACGCGGATGGACTTGCCTTCATGTTGCACCTCGTACCCTTCGAACTCGATGCAGCCGTTCCGGAGGCCCGATTCTATTTGCAGGAAGTACTGGACTGGAAAAGACTCGGCGGCCAAAACTTCCGCGCTGAGTATCGAGGCCGGGATGCTGACCATGTCCCACTCGGCGGGCCCGGCTGCCGGGGGCGTTGGGGTCGGTTCCTCAAACTGTCCGCTGGGAACGCTGGGACAGCTGGAAGGAACCGAGTACGTCTCGCCGTTCACCTCGACCGTGTAGGTCTCGCAGGCCTCGATGGCATCGCTGGGGAGTTCTATGTCGTGGCTCAAGGTCCCGTAGATGGCCGTGCACGGCACGCCGGGAGCAGACTCTCTCAGGTTCGTGACCTGGAGCCGGAAGGCGTCGCCGTCGCGGGTCAGGGCGTAGTCCTTGAAAGTTTCGCAGCTGTTCAACCCACCCGAGACCACTTTCAGGGTGGCGTTCGGTGCTTTGGCCTCTATCTTCTCGATCTTGACGCTCTCGATGGGCGCCGCGACCTCGGTGACGTTGGTCGCGCCGGGCACGTCGGTCGCGCTGAGGGTGGCGGTGGCGCTGTCCCCGCTAGAACAGGCTATAGTGATCAACACCGCGATGCTTGCCACCATGGCCGTTACGATTCGAGTTAGGGGTTTCATTAGGGTCCGCTCCTTGCCGTCCGGCTGTATCGCCAATCACCAACTATGACGGAAACCGGAGCAATTTTGTTCCCTGGTTCCTGATCCAGCCTAGGTGGAACGAAACCTCAGGCTGGCGAGACCCGGGCCGGGGCCATTCCGGATCAAGGGGGCTCGGCCGGGTCCCGTTATTTACAATGCTGCAAATTGTCTTTCTGAGCCCTTGGCTTCGTTCAGGATCGGACCGGCGAAGAACCTCAGTGTCACGCCGGATTTCTTCGTCGCTCCGCTCCACAGAATGACATCGAGTCAAAGCCAAGTTATCTGTCGCTAGGTTCAATTGGAGCCGGCATGGCCTCGGGGTTTGGCCCCATGCTTAGCCGCCCAGCATCGTGATAATCACGTTGGCGGCGGCGTCGGCGAGTTCATCGCGGTCGAAGCCCGAACCGTTGGCCATGATGGCGACGGCGAACCCGTCCTCCATGTACAGTCGCAGCTTGGTCTGGATACCTGCGCCGCCGCCGTCGTGCTCGAGGTAGGGATGGCCGGCATCCTCACCAAAGTGCCACGACAGGCCGATTGGCAAGGGCCCACCGCTGGTGGAATTCTGGACCTGTTGAAGCAGGGTGACTGATTCTGCTGCGAGAACGCGGACCCCATCAAGCTCGCCTTCATCCAGCATCATCTGGGCGTATCGGATCATGTCGGTTGGAGGTCCCATCAGCCCGCCACCCGCCGATTCGCCGACGATGTAGGGGTTCATCCAGGTGTGGCTCTCGTCCGTCTCCCCGAAGAAATCCGCGCCATCCTCGAGGCCCCTTGCCTCGTCCAGCAGAGGTATCAGGGCTTCTGCTTCGGCGACGGGGACGGCAGCGCCCGCCACATTGGCGTCCATGAAGTCGTTGCTGAAGGTGAAGTCCGTATTCGTCATTCCCAGCGGATTCAGAATGTGCTCCTTCACGTACTCCACGTACGGTTGCCTGGAGACCGCTGCGATGATTTGGCCCAGCGTCACGTAGTCGGGATTGACATAAGCGGATTCTGAACCGGTATCGAACATCAGACTGGGGACACCGTCGTAGTATTCTCTATCCACCGAATCGAAGTCAGGCAAGGGCTGTCCTTGCAGCCTGAGATTCACCAGCAGGAAGTCCGAAGGCTCGGGCAGCCCGGTGCTGTGGGTGAGCATGTGGCGCACGGTGATCGGGGCCGGGTACTGGGTGGGGAAGTAATCCAGATAATCCGAAACCGGCACATCGAGATCGATCAAGCCCTGCTCACGAAGCTGCATGATGGCGGTCGCGGTCGCCGTCTTGCTGACGGACGCCCAGTGATAGACAGTGTCTGGCGTGGCCGGGATACCTCGGGGGCCGTCCGCCAAGCCAAACCCTTTCTCGTAAATAACATCTTCTCCCAGCGCGATCGCGATCGACAGTCCCGGCGGTCTGGTCCCGACAAAGCTGTTGACGTAGGTCTCAAACTCTTCCACAGTGGCTGGCAAGGCGACCTCACCGGAGAGCGAGAATCCCTGTATCGTCATCAACGTGTCCTCGGGAGGGTTTGCGACTAGGTCCTCGGGGCCCGTTGCAACGAAATAGTAGCTCGTACCATCCCTTGTCTGGCCCAGAACGGTGAATCCTTGACCGTCTCCCAGTGCGTAGGAAATTATGTCCCACCTGTCCCACGATGAACGCCCTGTCTCCGTGAGGGCCGCGGGGTCAACACCGACTTGCCTCACCGCCGCGTCGACGCTGGCCTCGACGGCGTCAGCTTCGACGGTGACGAGAGACAAGTTGATTGGTAGACCAGCGTAGGCTAACTGGACGTAGGTCCCGTCGGTTTCCACCCGTGTCCAATCCCCAGCCAGCGTTATGCTGAAGCGGCCTTCGGGGTCCCGGTAGACGTTGCCAGGTTCAGCGGCAAGCTTCCTCATCAGGTAGCCTGAGAAGAGAAGATGCTCTTCACCATCGACATCGACGACACTGACTGTCTCCCCTCGGATTCTTTGTCCCAGCCCCAGGATCACGGCTTCATCGTCTGAAATGGGACCGATGGGAAGGACGACTTGGTCACCGGTTTCCGAGAGTGTGACGTCCAACGATAGGAGTTCGTTGTCGTACTCCAACTTTACGTTGGTCAAGAAGGTGAAAAAGCCGGGCTTTCCATTGGTGATCTCATAGGCGCCTACGCGGTCCATCCACGATTCAGAAACGGTGGCCGGCTCAATCCGTTCACCGAAGCCCAGACCACCGAGTGCAAAGCCATAGAATTTTAGCGCCGTCCGTCCATTCACCGTTTGAATGGTCATTTGGGCGTCGCTCCAGTCCAGGCCCTCAATGGAGAACCGCCCTTCGCCGCGGGGGAGGAGTGCGAAGGATTGCCCGAAGATGTCAGCAACGAGGCCGTTTCCATCTACGCGGATGTCCATTCGACCAAGGTCCGTAGTGTATACACCCACATAGCTGAGGGATTCGTCCGCGGACAGGGAAACGATGTCCGGAGCCTCTGGCATTGGCCTTTCGATACCGGTCTTGAGTTCCAATGCCTGCTGCAGAATCGTGGTGGCGATTTGAAAGTTGGCCGTTGCCGCCTCACCGGAGTTGCTGAGGACCACGACGCCGAGCTTGTTCTCTGGCAGAGTGACCAGGAGGCTGTTCCACATGCCCTCTCCGCCTGCATGCCAGGCGGTGTCGCCCGCGTTTTCCAGGCCGGGAAGAGGAAGCAGCCACCAGCTCAAGCCCCAGAGAACACTCGAATCCAACGGAACGTCGCTGTTCTGGGGCCTTAGCATCTCGGCCAGCGTCTCGGTCTTCAGGATCTGTTGACCGTCAACCTCGCCGTCGCCGAATATCATCATCATGAACCGGCTCAAATCGGCGGCTGTGGTATGCAACGATCCCGCCGGAATATCCCGGCCCCAGACGTACTCCTGCTCCTCACCTTTCAGGTACTCTTTTGACCGCAGCACTTTCATGTCGGACGTAAGCTTGAACGATGAGGAGTCCATGCCCATCGGTTGCAGAATCGCTTGGTCCACATATTCGCTGAAATCTTGACCCGTGACCTGTTCCACGGTGTGCCCCAGCAGACTGTAGCCCAGGTTCGAGTAGGAGAACACGGTATTTGGGGGGGTTGCGACGTATGCCGTACTGAACTGTTGCACCAGATTGTCAAACCCGCTACTGGTCAGTGCTTCCTTGTCATCACCATGTGCAAACATGCCGTTCAGCAGGTCGGAGGGCAGACCTGAGTGATGGGTCATGACATTTCGCGGCGTGATAGGACCTGAACTGGTGAAACGGCTGTTGATGGAAAACCCCGGTAGGCAGGTTTGCAGCGGCCGGTCAATATCTATCTTGCCGTCTTCCGCCAGCTGCATGATGGCGGCTGAGGTGAACAGCTTCGAGATAGAGGCGACTCCGTAAACCGTCTGGGGAGTCGCCTTGACGCCGCCTTCCTTGTCGGCGTAGCCGAATCCCTCGGACCATACGATTTCCTGATCGTCGACGAGAGCCACGCTGAGCCCGGTGATTCCAGATTCTTCCTGGACACTCTGGACAAGCTGAGAGAGGCCTCCGGTGATCGAGGAGTAGTCCGGCGACGCTGTTGGCGGAGGAGTGGGTGTTGCCGCCGGTGTCGCTGCCGGTGTTGGCGGCGGCGGTGTGGGAGTAGCCACCGGCGCGATGGTCGGCGCCGTGGTGGGTGTGGGGGCGGGAGTTGAGGTCGGGTCTCCGCCGCCGCAGGCCAGGGTCACCAAGAGGACCGAGGCCAGTAATACCGCTATCAATCCTCTGACCGGTTTCTTCGCGCTCGTGATCATGAACTTTCCTCCATTTGACCCGGTTTCGCGCTTTCGTTTCCGCGCCATTCCCTGGTCCATACCTCATGGCTTGCTACTCTTCCAGATGATAGCCCGAACCCGGTGCGGAGTAATCGCTAGAAGGGGTGATTGTTTCCTAGAAAATACAAACGACCCGGCCATCGGCCTTTCTACCTAAGGGGACCTAGCACTTTGGACCATATGGAGCGCGATTGCACTCCGGGTCCAGCGACAGGTGGATTGAGCCGGCCGGCTCTAACGTCACGGACCCGAGGCCGCGGTTTGGCGCAAGGTAAGGCGATAGATAACGCCCGTCGGGGGCAAACGCGTGTCGCGTCAAGTTCGAGGAGCGATGGGAAAAAGAGGAGAGCCACGCAGACCTGTAAGCCGGGTTCTGTAACCCGCGGCGCCGCGCCGCAGAGCGGCGGGACCGCGGACGGTGACCATCTATCTAGCCCGCCCAAGGCCACGTGGGCCATTGGACACCCGCGCAGTGCGGGACGATGTTACCATCGGGGTCGAGCAGCCAACCCGGGGACGGGCCGGGCACCCATAGTCCCCCTATTCGGCCTTGCTCCAGGTGGGGTTTGGCCGTCGCTGTGTCACCACAGACGACCGGACGCTCTTACCGTCCGATTTCACCCTTATCCTTCCGATGCCGGAAGGACGGTATGTTTCTGTGCCACTTTCCGTCTCCCACGGCGGCGAGGCCGCCGCGGAAGCCTGGGCGTTACCCAGCACCCTGCCCAGCGGAGCCCGGACTTTCCTCCCCGGCGTCCCAACTGGTTGGGCCGCCGGGGCGGTCACCCGGTCTACCTGGCTCTCCACAAGAACTCTAGCATAGCCTCATGAAAGGTTCAACTTGGCGCGGGCGTGGCGGGCTCTTTTGGCTCTCTTTGACGAAGGCCGGTTGGAGGTGGGTTCGCCCGTGGCGGGCGCTTGGCCTCCGAACCTACCGGGGGGTCGGGGATTAAGATGCCCACCGCCCATAGTTTCCGAATGAGACCCGATACCTGAAGATCTACGCTCTGCCCGGTGGGCGGGTTTGGAAAGTAACATCCGGCTTGAGAGGCCGCCGGGTATCTGCAGCGGGGCCGGTGAGGATTCGGTGAGGGTTCTATGAAGCTGAGGAACGGGGGAGGGTTCCCCTTATCGAGGTGCTAGCCGGGGAGAAGCATCCGCCCACAGTTGTTGCACAATACGACTTCGCGGCCGGATTTCACCCGCTGCTGCTGGTGGGTCGGCAAAGACATCCGGCACGCCTGGCACAAACCCCTTTCCATCTTGGCTACCGCCAGGCCTGCCTTGGCCCGGCGCAGATTCTCGTACTGCCCAATTTCCGCCGCTTCCAGCGTGGCGGCCAGGCTCTCCCTCTTGGCTGCCATCTCTTCGTGTTCCGCATTCAGGCGCGCGGTTTGCTTCTTCAACTCCGCCTGCCGGGTTTGCCAGGCGCTCCGGGCTTCGGCAAGCTGCTGCGTCAGGGTGGTGTGGTTGGTTTGGGACACCTCGGCTTGCTCCGAAAGTTCCAGCAACTCGGTGGCCTGCCGCTGCACCAGTTCCCGGGCGCGGGAAGCTTCTTGCTCCAGGCTCTCCAGGTCCCGAGGGTTGGCGACGTCCCCGCCGTAGAGCTGCTCGTCCAGGTGGGCGGACCGCTCCCGGCCGCTCACCGCCTCCTCTTGATGGAGCCGGTGCTGGCTCTGCAGCTCTTGGAGCCGCTCGGTTTCTTCTTGTAGCCCCGCTTCCAATTCGTCCACCGCGATGCCGGTGCTGAGTTCCTGCTCGGCCGTTTCCGTCTCTTCCCGTAGGCGGTCCAGCACCAGATCCATTCCCTGCAAGATGTACAATTGCCTGACGTTTGTCATATTGGCGTATCTACGGGTCCTTCTTGGATATCATGGGGCGGTCCGTTGCTCTCCCCTGATTCTAGGAACCGCGACGGCGATTGTCAACGTTGCGGCAAGGACCACGCCTGAGTCACCCTCCAAGGAACGCATATTTCGTAACGCTTCGACCGGCCGAGGGCATCAGGTATAGTATGGGAGCCGATGGGCTGCGCGATACCAGGCTCAGCCCATCAAAGGTTCGCCGGTTCGGAACCCGGCCCTCGGCGAGCAGGAGTACCTCATGCACATTCTGCACTTCTCCGACTTGCACATAGGGGTGGAGAACTACGGCCATATTGACCCGGAGACCGGGCTCTCCACCAGGCTGGGGGACTTTCTGGCCTCTCTGGACCAGGTGGTGGACTACGCATTGAACCGCGACGTCGATCTGGTGCTGCTGGCCGGAGACGCCTACAAGGGTCGAGACCCTTCTCAAACCCACCAGCGGGAGTTCGCCAAGCGCCTGGCGCGGCTGTCCGGGGCGGGTATCCCGTCCTTCCTGCTGGTGGGCAACCACGACCTCCCCAACGCCGTGAGCCGGGCGACGGCGGTGGAGATTTTCTCCACGTTGCGGGTGCCCCACATTTACATCGGCGCCAACCTGCAAACCTACCTGGTCCCCACCCGTGCCGGCCCGATCCAGATCGTGGCAGTACCCTGGCCGCGGCGCAGCACGATGGTAAGCCAGGAAGAGTCAAGAGGGCTTTCCATTGGGGAAGTCCGCGAGGAGATCCAACGGCGGATGACCGAGGCCATCGAGAGCCGGGTCCAGATGTTGGACCCGGAGGTGCCGGCCATTATCGCCGGCCACGTTACCGTCAACGGGGCCACCCTGGGCACCGAACGCTCCATGATGCTGGGCCAGGACCATGTGCTGCTGGCCAGCGCCCTGGACTGGCGCCAGGTAGACTACGTCGCCCTGGGCCACATTCACAAGCATCAGGTGCTCCGGGCGGGCCCGCCGATGGTCGTGTATTCCGGCAGCTTGCAACGGGTGGACTTCAGCGAGGAGGGAGACGAAAAAGGCTTCTGTGTGGTGGAGTTGGACCCGGCGGCCGCCCAAGGGCAGCGGCTGGTTGATTTCAAGTTCGAACGCGTGGAGGCCCGGGCCTTCGTGACGGTGGACGTTACGGTGGCCTCCGGAAGCTCGGATCTCCCGGACCCCACCGAAGCGGTGCTGCGCGCCATTGCCCGGAAGGACGTGGCCGGCGCGGTGGTGCGGGTGCGGGTGACCCTGCCCCCGGAGCTGGAACCCCAATTTCGGGAAGCGGACGTGCGCCAGGCGCTCCAGTCAGCCCACTACGTTGCCGCCATCAGCCGGGAATCGGCCGAGGGCAGGCGCCGGACCCGGCTGGAAGCGGAAACGGCCGAAGGTCTGCAGCCCATCCAGGTCCTGCGGCTCTATTTGGAAGGCCGGGGCATCGAGTCCAAGCGGCAGGAACAGATCATCCGCCGCGCGGAGGAACTGGTGGAGTGGGAGTCATCCGGGCCTGAATGAGGCTTGAATGCTCTGCCAGATTCGCTTTAATATCTGGCCCGCCACAAAGTGTCGCCGGGAGAACGAAAAAGGGAGAGTTATGTTGCCCCACCCATGGCGGGGCAACACAAGAGCATCTCAATTCTGGTCAGGACCGGCACTGTTCGTGTTCGGCGCCATTTTATGGGCGATGGCCCTCGTCAGACTCGTTGCGTACACGTACTCGAAGGATCGCCCATGCCCCGGGTGCGGAGAGCTTTCGTTGGAGAGACCCCGGCCGGGATCAGGTCAAGCGCCGGGTGAGGGCCTGGCTTCCCTCCAGCAGTTCTCTGAAAACTTCCTTGACGTTGGTGACCTCCGAGATGAGGCCGGCGCCGGCGCCGGTGTAGGCAACCCCGGCTTCCAGGTCGCCATCGACCATCGCCGCCCGGGCTTGTGCCATGCCCAATTCGGCCTCCCAGGCGTTGAAATCGTTGCCCGGGCCGGTAAGGCCGCTCTCTTTCAAGCGCAGGGCGATACCGTTGCGCAGGACCCGGGTGGGCCAGCGGTCGCCGCCAACGATCACGGTGCCACTGTCGATCGCCGCCACGATGGCTTCTTTGTAGTTTTGATGGGAAGTGCACTCTCGGGTGGTCACGAAACGGGAGCCCATCTGAATCCCCTGGGCCCCAAGGGCCAGGGCGGCCACGTACCCCCGGGAGTCGACTATGCCGCCCGATGCGATAACCGGTATCGAGACCGACCCCACAACCTGGGGCACCAACACCATGGTTGAGACCTTGTCAGCCCCCCGCAGGCCTCCCCCCTCGAACCCCTCCGCGATGATGACATCCACCCCCTGAGCCTCGGCGCCGCGGGCGTGACGGACCGTGGCCACCTGATGCATCACGGTGACGTCATGCTCCTTGAGGGTGCCGGTGCACAGGGCCGGGCTGCCGCCATAGGTGATAGCGATGCGCATGCCCTCTTGAACGGCCACCTGGATCAGCTCGGATATCCGGGGATGGGGCAGATACAGCGCGATTCCGAAGGGTTCACGGGTCAACCGCTGGATCTGGCGGATATTCGCTTGCAAGTTGGCTACCTGGTCGCCACCGGGCTCCGACCCGGCTGTTGGGTGCAGTACGCCCAGCCCGCCCGCATCTGAGACCGCGGCAACCAATTCCGGATTGGAAACCCACGGCAATCCCGCTTGCAATACGGGATGTTCGATGCTGAGGATTTGGCAAACCCTGCTCCGCTTCATATCACCTCTTCCGACTCGCTGGCCTTGCCGCAAAAGCAACCTGGAATATGTCACCCCGATTAGAGCGAGGAGTTTGGGGTTATGGGTGCGGGCTACGATGGAGGAATCCCGCACCAGATTCCTCGTCGCTTCGCTCATCGGTTGACAGTTTCAAGGCAAAGCCCGGCACGCTGGCTCTGGGCCGAAGTGTGACCGATTTTACGGCGGGGTTCGACCGCTGTCAACCGGCAAAAAGTCCCCGCCTGCGGAGGCCTCGTTTGGACGGTTTTGTTCCGCGGTGACATCCATCCGGACCGGTCGCCTAGGCGGAAAAGCCCGAGATTCAGATCGGGCAGGGATGAATCGGTGATGTTGCCTTGTAGTAGAGTTCCTATCCCACTATAATTCATGGTGTGCCTAATATATCGATGAAACTCCTCCTTATTGGGTTCAGTGTCCTGCTGCTGGCGGCCTGTGGCGGTGCGGCGGCAACGGCAACCACGGTTCCACCTCCAACGGCGACGCCTACCCCACCCTCGCGTCCACTGCGACCCCCGCGCCCACGCCGGCGCCCACCAACACCCCGGTTCCGCCGCCCACCGAAACGCCTACCCTGACCGACTCGGTGCCGGTGGAATTTGCCGACCTGGCCGCCTGCTTGGAAGATCGGCTGGGCTCCGTCGTGGCACGGGAGCTGGTTTCGGGATCGAGGAGGGAGACGGCTGAGGAAGAGGCGGTGCTGGTGGACTGTCTCGCCGCAGTCACCGCGGGCATCGAGGCGGAGGCCATCACCGCGCCCGTCGTTTCCTGTCTGGAAGAGGGACTGGGCGCCGGGGTGGTCGAGGCTGTCGGCGCGGGAGCCAGGGTGTTGGACGCGGACGAGGAGGCGATCCTGGTGGAATGCCTGCTGGTGTCGGCTCTGGATTCCCAATGGGAAGAGATCGTCGTCACCACCGAGTCATGTTTGGAAGAACGCCTGGGTCTCGATTTGGCCGCGGTGGTCGCCTCCGGGGCGGTGCACTTGAATGAGGCGGAAGAGCAGGCGCTGGGGGACTGTCTCTTGGTGGCTGCTTTGGACACCTCCGATGAAACCGCCAGTGATAGTCTCATCGACTGCCTGGCTGAAGGGTTAGGGGCCGATATTGCCGCGTTGGTCGCCTCCGGAGCGGTGCCGTTGACCGAGGCGCAGCAGGCGTTAATGGGGGAGTGCCTTTTGGGTTCGGCCCTGAGTCCCTCTACGGAGACCGGTACCCAGAGCTTGACCGCCTGTCTGGAAGAGCGGCTGGGAGCCGATATCGCCGCGGTGGTTGCCTCGGGAGCGATACCATTGACCGAAGCCGAGGAAGCGGTGATGGGGGAGTGCCTTTTGGGATCGGCCTTTGATGACGATACTTCGTCGGATACTGTTTCGGACGGTGTGCTTGCCTGTTTGGAGAAAGAGTTGGGGACCGACATAGCTGCCGTAGTTGCTTCCGGAGCTATACCCCTGACCGATTCAGAGCAGGGGGTGATGGGCGACTGCCTGCTCGCTGAGGCTCTGGGCGGCTCGCCATGACGCCTTGGCGCAACCATTCTCGGAGCGGACGAGCCGGCAGGGGCTCCGGCACCGCCTGATCCGCCGGTGACCGGCCGCGCCGGCCCCGGCTAATCCAATTCCGTCCTACCTCCCGAAGACCTCCTTCCAATCCTCATCGGTTACCTCCAGGCCCTTGACCAACAAGTGGTTTACATCGCCGAGCCGCTTGATCCCTGCCGCCAGGCTGCCCTCGATGCTGGCCAAGCGGGCGATAACCCCGGCTGGTTCCATTTCTTTGACCGTGAGAAAGTCATGGATCACGGCTTGGACCGCCTTTTCCTTGTCGGTGAGAACCAACGCTGGCGCCGCGGCCGCCGTCTGTCCGCCGAACGCCTGTGGGGCTGAGGTGGGCTGGCTCGAAGAACTGCCGCCGCTGCTGCTGCTGCCGCTACCACTGCTACTGCTACTGCTACTGCTACCGCTGCTGCTGCTACTACTACTGCTGCTGCTGCTACTACTACTACTGCTGCTGCTGCTGCTGCTGCTGCTGCTGGGGACGGCGGCAGTTGTGCCCTGGCCGCCCTGATCGTCGTTGTCTCCAGGCTGATTGGTATTTACTTGGCCCGGCTGTGCTCCCGCGGTTGGCTGCCCGCCGGTCCTGCCGCGGCCCGATCCCCGGGTCCCTTGTCCGGACCGGGACTGTGCGGCCTGGGCGATGGCGCTCTGCCGGTCGGCCCCACCTCGCCTCTCACCCGAGGCGCGCTGGCGGCTAAAGCACTCCTGGCCAAGGAGCCGCTTCTCATCGTCGGTTAGGTCCGCGAGGTTCGTAGGCATGCGTCCCAGAACGCTTAATATGCACTGCCGGGTAGCCTCGTTCATTCCGGTGGAGACCGATGTCGCCCGGCCACCCCGGCTTCCCTGGCCTCTCCTCTCGTTTGCCTGACTGTCGCCGAAGCACTCCCGGCCGACTCGCTGCTTGTCCTCCTCGGACAGGGCGTCGGGGCTGTCCGGCAGTTCACCGAGGATATCAATTATGCACTGGCGGGTTTCCGCGTCCAGGTCGTCGACACCATCGGGCTTGTCGCCGCGGTCGTCGCCGAAGCACTCCCGGCCGACCCGCCGCTTCTCATCATTGGTCATATCATCGGGGCCCGATGGCATGCGGCCCAGCGTATCGACGACGCACTGCAATGTGGCGTCGTCCAGGTCGTCGGGGCCGCCGCCGCTGAAGCACGCGCGGCCCACCAGCCGCCTCTCGTCGTCGGTTATATCATCGGGGCCTGTGGGCATCCGGCCGATGGTATCGATGATGCATTGCATCTCTTCGTCGCTCGGACCGTCCCCTTCGCCACCACCGCCCGGACCGCCTCGTCCGGCGAAGCACTCCCGGCCGACCAGCCGCTTCTCGTCTTCGGTCATGTCGTCGGGGCCCGTGGGCATCCGGCCTATGGCGTCGACGATGCACTGCACCTCTTCGTCGTCCGGCCCCCCTTGTCCACGGTCACCGCCGGGTCCGCCGCCGCCGAAGCACTCCCGTCCCAGCAGGCGCTTCTCATCTTCGTTCAAGTCGTCGGAGCCAGAAGGCATGCGGCCGATGGTATCGAGGACGCATTGCGAAGTTGCTTCGTCCAGGTCGCCGGGTCCACCGGGTCCACCGGATCCGCCGGGGCCGCCAGGGCCGCCACGCCCGCCGCCACCGTAGCACGTCCGGCCAACCAGCCGCTTGTCGTCTTCGGTGAAGTCGTCGGGGCCCGTGGGCACGCGGCCCAGCGTGTCGACGATGCACTGCCTGGTGGCGTCGTCGGAGCCATTCGGTCCCCGGGATCCGCGTTGCTCGCCTCGAGGCCCGCCCCTGTCGCTGAAGCAAGCCTGGCCGACGCGCCGCTTCTCTTCTTCAGTGAAATCGTTGGGACCCGTGGGCATGCGGCCCAGCACTTCGAGAATGCATTGGGTGCCGGCTTCGTCCGGTCTGCCCGCCCCGCCCTGGCCACGGGGTCCGCCGCGCCCGGCGCTGAAACACGTCTGGGCGATGCGGCGCTTCTCGTCGTCGCTTATGTCATTGAGACTCGAGGGCACCCGGCCCAGCACTTCCAGGATGCATTTGGTGCCGCCCCCGTCCTGATCGTTTCGGGCGCCGGCCAAACTGTTGAAGCCACCACCACCGGCGGTGCCAAAGCACGTCTGGGCGACCTGCCGCTTTTCATCGTCGGTGAAGTCATCGGGGCTTGCCGGAACGCGGCCCAGCACCCGGATGATGCACTGGCTGGACTGACCGTCCGGCGGTCCCGCGCTGGCCGCCGCCGAAGCACTTCTCGGCTATGCCCCGCTTTTCCTCATCGGTCAAATCCTGGAGGTTTGAAGGCACCCGGCCCAAAATGCCCAGGATGCATCGGAGGGCGTCCTGGTCCAGATCGCCGATGTTGCCCCCTGAGCCCGCTTGCGAATCGCGGGATTCTCCCTCGCCGGCTTCTTGGGCGAAGGCGGCAGGCGCGCCGCCCCACCAGAGCAGCAGAACAAGCAGGCTCAAAAAACCAATAATCCCAACGGGCAACAATCTCCCTTTGCTCGGCATGAGGTGCCATCTTCCGGTCTTCATCTTGCCCCCCTTGCTGTCTGTCGCCGGGGTTCGTGATGCCTCGCTTCCAGACGGTCACGATACTATTTGCATGGTACGCCCGGCCTGGAAGTACCTTCCGTGATCCGGGTCACATTCTGTGCGTGAGATTGGCTGCGTTTTACCCTACTCTATCTTAGAATGGCGAGACCTTAACTTAAACGGTGCCGCCAAGTTCGAATCCCCGGTCTGCCCACACCTTGTGTAACCGGGCATATAGGTGAGGGCTAGAGTGGGCTCCCTAGCAAGGAGCATTTCATCGGCTATAGTATACGCCGTTCCCTCCCCACGATCGTCTTTCCGGCGCAAACACGTATCCCGAGAAGCATCGACTGGATCGCAGCCTTCGCCGGAATGACGGATCGGGTGTGAAGCCACCTGCGGGACGGTACGGTAGGAGCGCCCGGGCGAGGCTTGACGCTGGGGATGGCAGGCTGTAGGCTGCCTTTACCCTGCGCCCGGTTTAGGCAGGGGCACCGGGCCTGTGACGGTCTTCAGTCGTGTTCTCCGCCGCGCCTGCGAATAGAATGCTACAGAGCCCCTTAGGCAGAGTGAAACCGGCTACAATGCCACCGGGTTTCTGCATCTCGGCGGCCAAACAGGAGCAAGGCAAATGAAAGCAGCGGTGTTGTACGAAAAGCAGAAGCCCCTGATTGTCGAAGAGCTGACCCTGGAGGGGCCCCACCAACGGGAAGTACTCGTGAAGCTGGCCGCCAGCGGGGTGTGCCACAGCGACCTGCACTATATCAAAGGAGACCGGCCGCACCTCGTGCCGACGGTTCTGGGCCACGAAGGAGCGGGCACGGTCGAGGAGGTCGGACCCGGCGTCACCTACGCTAAGCCGGGCGACCACGTGGTGCTCTCGTTCGTTCCCACCTGTGGCCGGTGCTCCTATTGTCTTGATGGCAGGCATAACCTGTGCAACGCCCGGGGTGAACTTCGGGGAGGAACTTTGCTGGACGGAACCGGCAGACTGCGCCTGGGGCAGCAGGAGATCTACCACCACAACGGCCTGTCCACTTTCGCGGAGTATGCCGTGGTTCCTGAAGACAACCTGGTGCTGGTGCGCGATGACGCGCCGCTGGACAAGCTGGTCCTCATCGGCTGCGGCGTGTCGACAGGCGTGGGCGCGGCTATCCACACGGCCAAGGTCCGGCCGGGAAGCAAGGTGGTGGTAATCGGCGCCGGAGGGGTCGGCCTCAACGTGATCCAGGGGGCGGCATTGGCCGGCGCGGAGATGATCATCGCCGTGGACATCCACGGCCCAAAGCTGGAACTCTCCCTGGAGTTCGGCGCCACCCATCTCATCAATGCCGCCACCGACGACGTGACGGACCGGGTCCGCGATATCACCAACGGCGAGATGGTGGACTACGCCTTCGAGGTGATCGGAACTGCCGGGACGGTCGGCCAGGCCCTGCACTCCACCCGAAAGGGGGGAGTGACGGTGGTCGTTGGGAATCCCCCCTCCGGGACCCAGTTCACCGTGGACCCGGACTTTCTGCACATGGACCGGGTGCTCATGGGCTGCACCTACGGGTCGTGCTACCCCCGGGCCGACATCCCCAGGTTCGTTGACTTGTACCTGGCCGGCAAGCTGAAACTGGACGAGCTTATATCCCGCACCTTCACTTTGGAGGAGATCAACACCGCCTTCGATCTTCTGGACCGGGGCGAGGTGGCCCGCAGCATCATCCGGTACGGGTAGGCGGGACCTGGGTGTTGCGCTCCTTTCGATGCGCCTGATCCCTGAGAAAGCCGGAACAATACTCCTAGGAGGGTAGTTGCCTGCGGGTCCGAACCACGGCTTACTCGGGCGTCGCCAGTTGGGCGTGAGGGCTTTCGCCCAGAAGAGCGCATCCCGCCGCCCATCAGGCACCCGGTAGCTGTGAAGACGACATTGACACCAAGTAGGCTATTGATTAGACTCCGCGTTATCGACGGTGTGGACTAATCCAGGTGGTCCCAAGTGAGAACGAAGAATACGGGAAAGGTGTTTTGATGCTTTCCTGCGCACGCGCATCGGTGGCCCCTGGCGTCGTGGCCGGGCTGCTAACTTTGGGAGTTTTGGCCCTTTGGTGGGCCCACGTTTCACCCGCTTCCGCCCAGAGCCCGCCGATCTAGGAGATCCGAGAGTGCATCATCAAGGTCTTGGGGCACTTGCCGGCAAACCTCCAGGAGTTGACGAACGAGCAGCGAAGGGCTGTTGAGCGAGACTGTCCGAGGGCAAGGGGCCGCCTGGGCGAGGTGCTCCGGGGACCGCTGCCGCCGGGGGATCAACTGCAACCCCAGCGCGACGGACAGCAGCCGCGCCCGGTGGCTGACGGCGCGTCCGATGAGGAGTTGCTGGAGTGCGTCCGAAAGGTCTTAGGGAAATTGCCCGCAAATCTCGCTGAGGTGACGGAAGAGCAACGGAGGCTCGTTGTTCGTTCCTGCCCGGAAATTAGGGAGCGGCTGGCGGAGGTGCTCAGAAAGCAGCCGCTTCGCCCCACGGACCAGCAGCAGCCTTCGCTCATCGATAAGCAGCCTGCCCCGGTGGCCGACGGTGCATCCGGTGTATCCGATGAAACATTGAAGGAGTGCATCCGAAAGGCATTGGGGAAATTGCCCGCAAACCTTGGTGAGGTTACGGAGGAGCAGAGGAGGCTGATCGTCCGTTCCTGCCCGGAGGTGAGGGAACGCCTGGAGGAGGTGCTTGGGAAGCAGCAGCAGCTCCCCACGGACCAGCAGGAACAACCTCAGCCCAGCGATCAGCAGCCGGCCCCGGTGGCGGCCGACGTGTCAAAGCAGGCGTTACGGGAGTGCATCCGGAAGGCCTTAGGGTATTTGCCTGAAGGCACCCAAGAGATGACGAACGGCCAGCGGAGGATAGCCGAACAAGCGTACCCGGAAGTGCGGGGACGCCTGGGCGAATTGCTGGTGCCTCGGACGGATGCCGCGACTCAGCAATGTATTCAAAACATCCTACGGCGGGTGCCGGGGAGGGCGGAGGAGGTGAACGACCAGGAGCGGAGACAGATTCAGGAGTCTTGCTTCTCCGAGGTATCCGGTGTGCCGGGGCAGCCCGTGGTCGCGGGACAACCGCCTCTTGATGGTCAGGGCGCGGCCGGCGCGGGTGGTGGCTTGGCCGCCGACGCCTTCCAGCAGTTGTTGGAGCAACAACTGGCCTTGATGCAAGAGCAGCAGCGCTTGAGCAGGTCCGCCTCGACCAGGAGCAGGAGCGCTTGGAGCGGGAGAGTCAGGAGCAGACTACGGCAGAGGGGGAGGACCAACCGGCCGACGGCCAACCGAACGATGAGGGACCCCGCCGGGGCTTCTTCACCAACTCCGCCGCCGGCGAGGCCAACGCCGTTGGCAAGATCATGGATCCGAGCACTCTGGCGGTTCTCGGTATCCTGCTCACCCTCGTCGCGACAAGCCTATCTCTGCTGAAGGGGAACTAGAGATGACATCCGTGCCCCGAAGGGCAGTGGCCACTCGTGGCTCCGGGAACCCGTTCCTGACCATGCTGAAGCGGCTGATAGTCAGCGCCTTTATCGCCACACCGTTTTTCGTCGGCGGCGCATACGGTTTCGCCGTTGGCGACTTCCCGCTGTGGGCCTCCTTCGTGAAAGTCCTGGTGGGCGCAGCCCTGATGATCGTCGGCCTTTACATGAGCCTTACGGGCATAGTTCCCTCGCCGCCCCTGATCCCCGGTGAGGAGCAACTGATTACGTGCCATCCGGCGATGAAACCGGCCTACGCCAGAATCTTCCTCAGCATCCCATTCTTCTTGGGCGCTCTTTATCTGTCGGGGTTTACCGAACTCCCCTACGTCTACCCCTTTGTCTTGTTCCTGGTCGGGATGTATAGCTTCTTCAAAGGCGCCATGCGGTACCTTCGCAACCTGCACATCACCTACACCGTGACCGACCGCAGGGTGGTCCACATGTACCGCTTCCTTTGGCTCAACACCAAGGAGATTCCGGTCGGCCGTATCATCTCGATTTCCGAGGCGCGGAGCTTCTTCGAGATTCTCACCCACCGAGGCAGCGTGGTGGTGGCCAGCGGCATCGGCGAACGGCAAGTCATTCGCATCGAGGATATCAACGACCCCGGAACCGTGGCCGAGACTGTCAGGGCGCTTCTGCCGTAATCGTGCTGGGGAGCGAGGTGCCGCTGCGACACCGGGTCTAATGATCCGGCGTTTCGCATCCCAGCGCCTGATCCGTGCCTGACGGGCGAAAAACCGGGCGTAAAGACGGGTTAGGCAGTTAGTCTTGCCGGGCTTTGGCCTTGGGGGTTGAGGGGGCTACTCCAGTATCACGTTGTCGATCAGCCGGGGTATGCCCAACTGCACCGCCACCGATACCATAGCCCGGCAGTTCACCGTGTCCAGCTCCTCCAGCGAATCGGCGCCGGCCACGCTCACATAGTCGATGCGCTCAATGAGGGGCTCGCTTTCCAGGATGCTCCTTACTTCCAGCCGCAGCCGTTCCGCGTCCCGCACCCCTTGTTTCCACAACTGATCGGCGCAATCCAGCGCCCGGTGGATGACCGGGGCCGCTTTTCGCTGCTCGGGAGTCAAGTACACGTTGCGGCTGCTGAGGGCCAGGCCGTCCGCCTCGCGCACCGTGGGGGCGACCACGATTTCCAGTCCCAGAGACAGGTCGCGGGTCAATTGGCGTATCACCACCGACTGCTGGCCGTCTTTCTGGCCGAAGTAGGCACGGTCGGGCCGGACCACGTTGAACAGCTTGGTTACGACGGTGGCGACGCCCCGGAAGTGGCCGGGGCGATGCGCCCCTTCTAGCTTGTCGGCCAGGCCGCCGACATCGACCCAGGTATCGAACCCCGGCGGGTACATCTCCTCCACGCCGGGCATGAAAACCAGGTCGGTGTCTTCCCGGCGGAGCAGGTCCAGGTCGCGGTCCAGGTCCCTTGGGTAGCTTGACAGGTCTTCCTGGGCCCCGAATTGGGCGGGATTCACGAAGATGCTGACCGCCAGAGTGCTGTTTTCCCGGCGCGCCCGCTTCACCAGGGCCAGGTGTCCTTCATGAAGCGCGCCCATCGTCGGGACCAGGCCCAGGGGCCGGGGAGATTCCCGGCAGGCCCGGGCCATTTCGTCGCCGGTCTCTAGCAGGCGCATTTCGCCGCCCGCGCCCTCACGCCTGGATCATTGGACAACGGTCAGCTCATCCAGGACCGCTTCATCCATGGTGAAGCTATGCTCCTCGGCAGGGAAGGTGCCGTCTTTTACTTCCTGGACGTATTGGGTAAATGCCTCACGAATCGTGTCCCCCAGGTGGGCGAACTGCTTGGTGTGCTTGGGCACGAAGTCGGTGAACAACCCCAGCATGTCGTGGAGCACCTGTACCTGGCCGTCACAGCCGACGCCGGCGCCGATCCCAATGGTAGGAATGGTCAGCCGTTGCGATATGAAGCGCGCCAGCGAGGCCGGGACCAGCTCCAGCACGACGGCGTAGGCTCCGGCCTGCTCCACGGCCTGGGCGTCTCTGAGCAGCTGTACCGCCTCCCGGCGATTGCGGCCCTGTACCCGGTAACCCCCGAAGCCGTGTACCGATTGGGGGGTGAGGCCGATATGCCCCATCACCGGTATTCCGGCATCCACGACGCGGCGGATCGTCTCGGCCACCTTTTCGCCGCCCTCCAGCTTGATGGAGTGGGCGCCGCCCTCCTGCACCAGCCTGGCGGCGTTGGTCAGGGCCTGAGATGTGTCTATCTGATAGGACATGAAGGGCAGGTCGCCCAGAATCAAGGAACGTTTGACGCCCCGGGCCACGGCCTTGGTATGGTGCACCATGTCGTCCATGGTCACCGGAATCGTGGAATCGTGGCCCAGCATCACCATGCCCAGGCTGTCACCCACTAGCAGAATGGGGATTCCGGCCTCATCGGCCAGCCTGGCGCTGGTGTAATCGTAGGCCGTGACCATGGGTATCTTCTCGCCCTTGGCCTTCATTTCCGCGATGTGCCGGATAGTTACGCGCCGCATTGTGTTCACCTCCCGTCGATCATCAGGCTTCTGGGGGCAGTCTCGCCCGGCTCCTGGGTTGAAGCGCCGCTCATTCGGCGCCGGAGTAGTGATCGATCAGCTCCTGCATCGCAAGTAGCTGTCCGGGGCCCACGCCGCGTTGCGCCACCAGAGGCAGCGAAGCGCGAATCAGAGCACCGTAGAGGGGCACCACGTGAGGCAGCCTCTGGTAAAGGGCCTCGAGGTGGCCGCGAATGGTGGAGACATCGCAGCGGACCGTGGGACCGGTGAGGCTGGCGGCCACCCCCTGGCGCGCCACGTTCTCCACGATTCCTTTGGTGAGGGGATACAGAGACTCGATGGCCTGCTCCGCGGAGAAGCCCATGGCCTGCCAGATGTCGACGGCGGCTTGCATCACGGCCGCCAGCAGAGGGCAGGCCAGGACCGCGGCCGCGTGGTAGAGGGGACGGTCGGCATCGGAGATCGAAACGTGGCGCCCGCCCAACTCCGAGGCCATCTCTTGCAGAAAGCCGGCCAGCGAGCCCTCCCCGGATACCGCGAAGGTGACGCCGGATAATCTGGCGGCGGCTTCCTCCGGCTCGTTGAGTCCGGCGAAGGTCTGGAGGGGGTGCAAGGCTCCGGTGAGCGAGCCTTGCCGGGACGCGGGCCCCAGGACCTCGGTTGACGCCACCCCAGAGCAGTGGACCACCCACTGGCCGGGTCGCCACGTGACATCGGTAGCCACCTGGCCGATGCTCGAGTCAGGGGTGGTGATGAAGACCAGGCCGGCCGCGTCCGACAGTTCCTGCGCCGTGTCGAATACTCGACAGCCGGGGAGCCTGCCAGCCAGCCACTCGGCGGAGCTTTTGCTCCGGCTGTGGGCCGCGGCCACCCGGTAGCCGCGGGAGGCCAGCGCCAGGGCCAGTCCCTTGCCCAGGATACCCACGCCGATGAACCCGATGGCCGGGTTGCGCTCATCCATGGGTCACCTCCGACACCGAGGGGACCCCGCCCAGCCCAGTTGCCGTCTCGAGGGCGCGCAGCACCGCCCGAGCCGTTACTTCGACGACCGCCGCTCCCAGCACGGTGAGGTCCACCGGGGAAGGGAACCGGCCTGTGGCCAGCGCGAACATGGTATCGCCGTCCCGGATGGTGTGGCAGGGGCGGATGGTGAGGGCCAGGCCGTCGTGGCTGAGCGAGGCCAGATAGTTGGCCTCTTCCCGGGTCACCGGGGCGTCGGTCGCCACCACGCCGATCGTGGTGTTGGTCAAGGGTGGGGCCTCGCGGCCGGTTCTTTCTTGCAACACCAGGGCCATGGTGTCGTCGAATCCGCCGTTCCGGTTGCGAGGTCCCGCGATCACGCGGCCCGACCGGTGGTCGGAGACGCCGCCGTAGGCGTTGACCGCCACCGCCGCCGCCACCACCGCGCCGCCGGGCAGCTTCAAGCTGGCGGAACCGATCCCGGATTTGACGGCATCGGCCAGGCCTCGGGCCTTGGCAACAGTCGCGCCGGTGCCGGCGCCGACGCTGCCTTCCTCCATGGGGCCGCTCCCGGCGGCCAGGCAAGCGGCGCGCCCCTCGGCCAATCCGGGACGGACCTCGGACGTTATCAGGCCCAGGTCGAACAGAATGGCTGAAGACACGATGGGGATGATGGTGGGGCCGACTTTGACCCCGATGCCCTGCTCGGCCAGATAGCCGGCCACTCCGGAGGCGGCGTCCAACCCGAAGGCGCTGCCGCCGCTGAGAACCAGGCCGTGCACGCTGTCGATCCGGTGCATCGGCCGCAGCAGGTCCGTCTCCCGGGTGCCCGGTGAGCCGCCCCGCACGTCGACGCCGCCCACGGCGCCTTCGCGGCAGATGATCACGGTGCAGCCCGTGGCGTTGACGAGGTCGGTGTAGTGCCCAGCTTCCAGCCCGGCGACGGCGGTTATCGTCGGGTTCAACCGGCCCTCCGCGAGACTCCTGGGAGGTGCGGGCCGCGGGCAAAAGAAAAGCCCCGACGCAACGGGGCGTAGCTAATTGACCTTAGTTTGTTGCCGGCCGTCTCGGTCCACATTAGATCCCAGCGGCCCACCCGATCGTCAATCAGGGAGGGGTCCATGAAGGCTCATCCCCACTCAGGGTGGATGGCACCCCCATTGTATGCACCCCGGATAGGCGTGTCAAGCTAGGTACTACTGTCAAGCTTGACATAAACAATACCCATATTCGAAGGACGGGCCGCTTGGATAAACACTTCTCGGCAAATCGTGGGACCGAGTTTGACCATTGTCACCGTGAGCCTGGCGGAGCCGGCGGCGGGAAACCTGTGCTGAAAGGGAATCTCGGCGTAACAATGAAATTGCTCCGAAAGTGTCATGCTGAGCCAGCCGCAGCGGCGAAGTATCTGGGGAGGTGGCGGAGAAGCCCCACCCCAGATACTTCGTCCTTCCCGCGAAGGACTCGGGATGACAGGGCGGTGCCCATTTTCGTGGGCCGCGGTGCCCCGACTGAACCGAGGAGTGACAATTTGCCGGTTTAAGTTGACTGGGCAGCTAGCTGGCCGGGCCGGCCGGCTTCCGGGATAAGGGGACCAAAATCACAATGAGGGCTGCCACCGCCGTTAGCGCGCCGGAATAGTAGTAAACAGACCCGTATCCCCCAAAGTGGTCTATGATGACCGTGGCGATGAAGGGAGTGACGCCACCGAGTGCCCCGTTGATGCCGAAGATCAAGCCCGTCACCGTGGCCTCCGTCCCCTTTCCAGTCACGTCCAGGACGGCGGCCAAGAGGATCTGGTGCAGGGCGAAGCTGAAGAGGCCCAGACCCGCCAGGACCACCGGCAGCAGGAAGGTGTCCCCGGCGCCGACCACCAGGAACGCCAGGATCGCGGCGCAGGCCGTGCCGGGCGCCAGGACCTGTTTTCGCCCGAACTTGTCGGACAGTACCCCCAGCACCGGCGCCGAAACTATCCCCATTCCGGTGAGCAGGGCGAAATGCACCCCGGCGTTGAAGTGTCCCATTCCCAATTCTTCTTCCAGGTAGAAAGGGGTCCAGTTGAACAACGCGTTGAGGCCCACGCCCCGGAACGCGGCTGCCAGCACGAGCCATAGAATAACGGGGTTTCTGAGCAATTCCTTGCTCTGGTGGAACTGTGCGCCCAGCCCCTTCCCTTGAGACCCGCCACCGCCTTTGCCGAGGTCTTTCAGGGACCACCAGGTGAAGACTGCCACCAGTAGGGCCGGGGTGGTGTAAACGAAGAGCACGTTTCGCCAAAAGAACAGCTCCAAAAGCCCGCCGGCCAGCAGCGGGCCCAGAACGTTGCCCGCGTTCGCCCCCAGCCCGTGCATGGATATGGCGAAGCCCCTGCGGTCCGGGAACCGTTGGGACAGGGCTGCCGTGGCAGGCAAATGCCAGAGCGCCCCCGGCACTGTGGTCAGGATCACGGCTACGATCAACAGGGGATAGCTGTATGCCGCTCCCAACGCCGCGAAGGCGATGGCGGACCAGAGCATGCAGCAGGTCAAGATCAAGCCCCACTGGCTCCGCAGCATGTCCACGAAGATTCCGCCACCCAGGTTTACCACGCCGAACCCGGCCTGGCGGATACCTAGAAGGCTGGCCACCTGCAGGTTGCTGAGCCCCATCGTGGAGGTAATTGTCGGCGTGAAGACCGGGAAACCGTGGTCGTAAAGGTGCTGAACGGCGTGGCCGAATGTCAGGCTGCTCAGCACGAATCCTCGAGTCTGCTTCACCTCTGCCGGGGCAGGTATAGCCTCTTCCACCAACGTTGCCTCCTCGCGCACCTGGCTGATTCTATGCTGAAGACGCGGGCCCCGCAAGCCGCCCTCCGGCATTTCACGCCACGCGGACCGTCAAGGGCGGCCCAGATCGTGGAGACGGAGCCGGGGTCCGGAGCCGGACCGAGTCCGTTACGCCCGTGGCGGCGGTATGGTATGCTACCGCGGGACGCCGTCCCGGGCTCTCCGGCCACCCCTCTCCCAAGACCCAGCGGGTGGCCACATCGCCAAGCGAAGGAGGCAAGCGGAAATGTTTCGCATCAACCACATCCACCTCAAGGCCCCCAACCCCAAAGCAACGGCCCAATGGTACGTGGACAAGTTCGGCGCCAATATCTTTGGTGAGGGGAAGGGCCTGGGAGACTCCCAGACGGTGAGGATGGATATAGACGGCACTCACGTCTACGTCACCAGCGCCCCGGCTGGAGAGACGCTGCCCGATGGCACCTCCGAGTCTCATTACGGGTTGGAGCATTTCGGTTTCGATACCGACGACATCGAAGGCGCGATGGCCCGGCTCCAGGCCCAAGGGGTCAAGGTGTTGCTGCCCATTACTCCGGGTGCTTCCGGCAACAAGATCTCCTACATCGAAGGGCCGGACAACGTTCGTATAGAGTTGGTGCAGCCCAGCCCCTAGCAGCTAGGCGTCAGAGAGCCCCGGCTGGTGTAGACGAAGAAGCCGGGGCATGAAGCCAATTCCCGGGGGCGTCGCCGACGGCTTGCGCCCGCTGGACCACCATGTTGGTCAACTCCGGTGCCATCTCAGGGTTAACCTGCGCCCGGCCACCTCGTGCCTGAGCCTGGTTGGCCCGGAGTTGCTTTAGTGAGTCACCATTCGAAAAGGGGGACCGTCGCATATGGGTTACGCTGGACTTAGTTTGGAAGGGCGGGTCGCCCTGGTAACCGGCTCGGCGCATGGTATCGGCAGCGCCTTGGCCGTCGGGCTGGCCGAAGCCGGGGCGGAGGTCGCGGTCTCCGACATACCGGACCGGCTGGCCGAAGCCAAGACCGTGGCGGAGCAAATCGAAGGGTTGGGCCGCCGTAGCGGCGCCTACCCCCTGGACGTGCTGGACCTGGCCGGGGTGCGGACCGCCATCCAGCAGGTTGTGAACGACTTCGGCCGGCTGGACGTGCTGGTCAACAACGCCGGCATCCGCATCCACAAGCCGGCGCTGGAGGTGACGGAGGAAGAGTGGGACGCCGTCATCGACATCAACCTGAAAGGTGTCTTCTTCTGCGCTCAGGCGGCCGCCCGTTTCATGATCGACCAGGGTGGCGGCCGCATCGTCAACATCGCCTCCCAGCTTGCCATCGTCGCCAGGGAAGACCGGGTTGCCTACTGCGCCAGCAAAGCTGGGGTGGCGAACATGACCCGGGCCCTGGCCCTGGAGTGGATGAAGTACGGCATCACGGTCAACGCCATCGGCCCGGGGCCTACCAACACACCCGGATCGCGGGCCGCCAACCCCCTCGCGTCCCAGGAAGACCGGGAGGGTCTGGGCCCCCAATCACCCCTGGGCCGGCGCATGGACCCGAAGGAACTGGTGGGAGCAACGGTCTATCTGGCCAGCCCGTCGGCGAGTTCCACCACGGGCCATCTGCTGATTGTAGACGGTGGCTGGACCGCGCTTTAGTTTAGCGATCAGCTCTCAGCCGTTGGCTATCCGCGACCGGTTGCCAACCCGAGTCGCTGCTGAAAGCTGATCGCTGATAGCTTTAACCATGGAGGCTCCCGTGAAGTTCGGCATCATGCTGCCCCATTACCGGCAAGTAGCGTCCGCCGACGCCATTGCCCGCGTGGCCAAGGAGGCGGAACGCCTGGGCTATGACACCATCTGGGTCTGCGATCACATCGTCATCCCCAATGAAGAAGTGAACCGCTTTGGCGCGGAGTTCTACGACCCCTTCTCCGTGCTGGCCTACGTATCGGCCTGTACCAGCGAGGTCGGCCTGGGCTCCAGCGTGTTCATTCTGCCCTACCGCAACCCGATTCAGGTTGCGAAGACCCTGTCAACGATCGACACCCTGTCCCACGGCAGGCTCATCGTCGGCGTAGGGGTGGGCGCCCTCACGGCCGAGTTCGTGAACATCAACGCGCCCTATGAGGATCGAGGTGACTATAGCGACGAGGCCCTTCGCATCTTCCAGGAGCTGTGGACCAACGCCGATCCCCAGTTCCAGGGAAAGTACTACCGGTTCTCCGGCATCCAGTTCTACCCCAAGCCGGTGCAACGGCCCAGGCCGCCCATGTGGATTGGCGGGAACACCCGCCGGGCCCTGCGGCGGGTGGTGGAGTTCGGCGACGTGTGGCACCCCACCAGGGCCAGCCCCGAGATGCTGAACGAAATGATGCCCCGCCTGCGGATGCTGGCGGAACGGGCGGGCCGGGACCCCGGGAAGATTGGGATCGCCGTGCGGCAGCCCATGAAGATCGTTTCGGACCCGTCCCAGTCCCTCGATTCGTGGCTGCTGGTAGGCACCACGGAACAGGTCATCGACGGTGTCGGAAAGTTTGCCGAGGCGGGAGTAGGCCACTTCGTCCTGGACACGTTCTACAGCATACCGGAGCTGTGGGGCGAGAACGTGGAGACCATGCTGGAGACCATGGAGCGCTTCGCCACCACGGTGATGCCCCACTTCGCCGAGGGCTAGCCGCCGGCCGTAGGGTGAGCGCGACGGGCCCAACTCAGGAGGCTGGAATGGGTAAGTTCGACGGCAAGGTGGCCGTGATAACCGGCGCCGGCCGCATGCGGGGCATCGGCCACGGCGCGGCCCTTGCCTTTGCCAGGGAGGGGGCCCACGTGACCATAACCGGCACCGGGCGGGACCCCCGGAGCTTCCCCCCCGATGAGCAGGCCGCCGGCTGGAAGGACATCGAAAGCGTGGCTCAGGAGATCCGGGACCTGGGCCACGGCGCCCTGCCCCTCGTGGCCGACGTCACCAATGCCGGCCAGGTTCAGGCCATGGTCGACCGCACCTTGGCCGAGTTCGGGCGCATCGACTTCCTGGTCAACAACGCGAGCGCACCCCGTCTGGGGGCCTCGGCGCCCCTTGTGGATCTGTCTGTGGAGGCCTGGCGGAAGGAAATCGACGTCAAGGTCACCGGAACCTTCCTGTGCACCCAGGCGGTGGCTCAGGTCTTGATACGCCAGGGCCATGGTGGCAGCATAGTGAACCTGGGTTCCATTGTGACCAGGATCGGTAAGGCCAACGATGTGGCCTATGCCACCGCCTGCGGCGCGATAGACACCTTCACCCAGAGGGCCGGCAAGGCCCTGGCTCCCCACGGAATAAGAGTCAACGCGGTGAATCCTGGGACCACCGACACCGCCCGCAACGACTCCCAGTATGGGTATCCCAGGACCCAGGCGTGGACGGACCGCATGGAAACCGTCCCCCTGGGCCGGGTCGCCCGGCCGGAAGAGGTCGGAGATTTCGTTGCTTGGCTCTGCGGCAAAGAGGCCGAGTTCATTGTGGGTCAGTGCATCTACATTGACGGGGGCCTGACTGCCTGAAGGGATCAGACCGTGGTTTGCTGCCGTGCCAAGCCGGGCGCCGGTCGGGTGTCTCGCACCTGGTTTGATAGCCGGTCCGTCAGTCCGGCCTTCGCCGGACTGACGAGTGAGGGGACAAGATGACGCTCTCGCCTAGGTAGGGCTACTTACAAGCCAGCGTGCCGGAGTCGGGCCTTACCACCCCTCAGCTCTAGCCGGGATCTGCCGGGACCGGCCAGCTTCCGAGCGGCGCTCGACTAGGGGGAGGCAAAACCAGACTCGCCAAGGGGGATGACATGGGCAAAATGGAAGGGCTTGTGGCTATCGTCACCGGGGCCAGCCGCGGCCTGGGCCGGGCCATCGCCAAGGAGTACGCCCGGGAGGGGGCTAAGGTGGCCGTTTGCGCTCGGCCCCAGTCTCCCACGGGGCTGGCGGGGAACGTCGAGGAGACCGCCGGGGACATCCAGGCCGCCGGGGGAGAGGCCTTTGCCGTGGCCTGTGACGTGGCGGATGAAGCGCAAGTCTCGGAGATGGTCCGGCAAGTGCTCGACCGGTACGGCCGGATCGACGTGCTGGTGAACAACGCCGGGGTCATGGTGCTGGGCGAGAGCATCCTGGAGATAAGCCCGGCCCAGTGGGACCTGTCCGTCGCAGTCAACATGCGGGGGCCGTACCTGACCTGTCGCGCCGTTCTGCCGGCGATGAGGAGCCAGGGCCGGGGCAGCATCGTCAACATCGGCTCCCGGATGGGTAGCGACCATACCCGGGGTGGAGGCGTGCTCTACAGCGCCAGCAAGGCGGGCCTGCACATGTTCAGCCTGACCCTGGCCGAAGAGGTGCGCGAGTACAACATCGCGGTCAACATCCTCAGTCCCGGCTCTTTGAAGAGCGAGGGCTCGGCGGCCATTCCCTGGACCCAGTGGGACTGGGCCGTGCGTGACCTGCCCGAGGTGGTGGGCCCCAGCGCCGTATACCTGGCGCTGCAGGACGCCCAATTGTTTACTGGAAACCTGGTCTCGCGCGCCGAGTTTGGCAAGACCTGGGGGCTTTAGAAGCCGGCGAAGCGGCGCCACCTTGACGCCGGGTCCGATTTCATAGAGTATGGGGTAGACAAATCAGAGCTTAGGCTTGAACGGAGGCTGCAATGCCTGACCTGAACCAGGACGAAATACGGGCGCTGGGCCACGCCGTGGGGCTGGAGATACAGGAGCCGGAGCTTACCGAGGTGATGCACAGCCTCAACGCCCTGCTGGAAGCCCTGGACCAGATCAACCCTCCGGGGCTGGAAAGTGTCGAGCCTCTGCCCATCATCTTGCCCGCCGCCTAAGCTGGTCGGTGGCCCGCCGCCGTGAACCCGCAATCCGTCCCTCACCCTGAGGGGCGGATGTTTTTTCCTTCCGGAGCCGCGAGATGGGCGCCTAGCTCTGGGTAAGCTCTCGCACCGCCTCCATGAACGCGGGCACCACCTGGTTCCAGTCCCCCACCACGCCGTAGCGCGACTCCTTGAAGATGTTGGCTTCGGAGTCCTTGTTGATCGCGACGATCACCTTGGACCCAGAGCACCCGGCCATGTGCTGGCTGGCGCCGGAGATGGCAACGGTGATGTAAAGGTCGGGGGTGATGGTCTTGCCGGTGAGGCCCACCTGGTAGGCAACGGGCACCCAGCCCGAGTCCACCGCGGCGCGGGAGGCTCCGACTGCGCCACCCAACAGTTTGGCCAGCTCCTCCAGGGGCTGGAAGCCATCGGGGCCGCCCAAACCGCGGCCGCCGGAAACGACGATTCTGGCGTCTTCGAGTTTGATCCCAGAGGCCTCCTCCTGGACCACTTCCACCACCCGGGTCCGGGCCTGGGAAGCGTCCAACTCCACCGGGAACGAGACCACCTGGCCCTGACGGGAGGAGTCCGGCTCCAGGGGTTCATACACCTTGGGGCGGACTGCGGCGATCTGAGGGGTGTAGTCGCAGCTGATGACCGCCACGGCGTTGCCGCCGTAAACCGGGCGGTTGGCCAGCAGCTTCTTGGCTGACACGTCTACCGAGACCTCCAGACAGTCCTGGGCTAGCCCTACGCCCAGGCGGAACGCGAGCCGCGGGGCCAGGTCCCTGCCCTCGTTGGTTCGCCCGATCAGGACGATATTCGGGCTCGATTCCTTGCAGAGGGCCTCGATTGCGGAAAGGTAGTGATCGACGTGGTACTCCGCAAGCAGAGGGTTGGTAACTGTGTAGACTTTATCCGCCCCATGGCTGATGGCCTCCGGGGCGGCCCCTTCCACGCTGGCGCCCAATAGGCCGATGGCCAACTCCTCTCCCAGGTCATCGGCTATCTTGCGGCCCGCCGCCAGCAGTTCCTGAGAGGTTGAACTCAGCGCGCCGCCGGCTATCTCCCCAATTACCAGGACTCCCTTTGCCTCTGCCATGGTCGCCTCCACCAGCGATTTGTGTAAACGGTTTCCTCGAAGGTACCCCTCTCATTCCGCGCCTGCCGGTTGAAGAGCGGGTCTTGTCTAAAGGGCCGGCGTCTGACCGCCGGTCAGAGCAGCTTCGCCTCTCGGAGTTTCAAGGCCAACTGCCGCCCGGCGTCGGCGTCGTTTTCACCCTCGATAATCTCGCAATCCTGGGTGCGTTCCGGCACGAAGAGTTCGTGTAGGGTGACCCTCGACTGCAGTTGGGCGGCCTCGATTCCCAAGTCGGCCACGGCCCAGATGGTCGGCCGCTTGCGGGTGGCTGCCATGATGCCTCGAAGGGTGGGATACCGGGGCTGGCCCAGTTCGTTGCTGACGGTGACCAGGGCGGGCAGTGAAGCCTCCAGCACCTCATAGCCGTCGGGTATAACCCGCTCCGCCACAACCTTCCCGTCGGTCACATCAACCTTTCGGCAAAGGGTGATGCAGGATAGGCCCAGGATTTCCGCGATGCCCAGCGGCACTTGGGCGTTGTCCCAGTCGGACGCTTGCCGGCCGCAGATCACCAGGTCGAATCCCTCCAGCTTGCGGATGGCGGCAGCCAAAACCTGGGCAGTGAAGAAGCTGTCCACGGTATTGGCGAAGGCGTCGTCTTGCAGCAGATAGAGATCGTCGGCGCCCATCGAAAGGGGCTTTTTCATCACGTCCAGGGCGAAGGAAGTTCCGGAGGAGATCACGGTGATGGTTACATCCTGGGCATCCTTGATGCGCAGCGCGGCCTCCACGGCGTTCTCGTCAAATCCGTTCACCACGGGAGGGATGTTCGGGGGAGTAACGACCACCTTCGCCGCCGAATCGACCCGGAAGGCCGCCATGGGCATCTCGGGATCAATGACCTGCTTGGCGAGCACCGCGATTTTCACTGGCATGCCCCTTCCTCCTCTAGGATCAGTCCCTTAAAACCGTGTGAAACATATCACTATGGGCTGTACCGTGTCAACGAACGGGAAACTGCCCCGCCTCGAGGCAAGCGGCAACCGAATTTTCTCATCGGAGTGATATAATTGTACTATATGAGACTACCGCTTGGCCGGTGCGTCGACCATCTCGGCTCGGAAGAATAGCCTGGAGGGCGCTCGAATCATGAACACCGCGAAGACCTTCTTCTTGATGATGGCCTTGACCGGCCTGCTCCTGGTCATCGGGGCCATGCTCGGCGGAGAAGCGGGGATCGTCATCGCACTGGCCTTCGCCCTGGTCATGAACGGGTTCGCGTATTGGTCCAGCGACAAGATCGCTCTCAAGATGGCTCACGCCCACCCGGTGACCGAGCGCGAAGACCCGGAGCTGTACAGCATTGTATCCGAGCAGGCGACGCTGGCTGGCCTGCCTATGCCCAAGGTCTACGAGATCGCTTCCGACTCGCCCAACGCTTTCGCCACCGGCCGCAATCCACGGCACGCCACGGTGGCCGTGACGACCGGCATTCGCCGCATCCTGACCCGGGAAGAGTTGGGTGGAGTGCTGGCCCACGAGATGGCCCACGTGGGCAACCGGGATACTCTGATCATGGCGATGGTCGCCACCGTCGCCGGGGCCATCTCCATGCTGGCCTTCATGGCCCAGATTAGCGCCATGTTCGGGGGCATGAGGGGAGGCAGGGGCGGTGGCGGGAACATAATCGGCCTGCTTATCGTAGCCATCGTCATGCCCCTCGCCGCGGGCTTGATACGGTCGGCTATTTCCCGGACCCGGGAGTTCCAGGCGGACGCCACCGCGGGACGCATCTCGGGTAACCCCTACGCGTTGGCCAGCGCCCTGGAGAAGCTGGAGATGGGCAGCCGCGCCCGCCCGATGAAGGTGGCTGAAGGAGCCTCCCACCTGTTCATAGTTAACCCCCTCAGCGGCGCGTCCATGGCCCGGCTGTTTTCAACCCATCCCCCCGTGGTGGAACGGGTGCGCCGGCTGCGGGAGATGCCGCCCAATTACTGATCAGCGGCCAAATTCGCTCCGGCCCCGGCCTCACCGGCCCCGGCTTCAATGGAGGGTCACCGCGAGGACAAAAATGGAAAAAGGGCGGCGCTCCGCTGTGGCGGGCACCGCCATTCAATGTCAATCCTCGTGGGGTTCAGCAAGGCTATTGCCGAGCGCCATTGACAAGGCGATAGCCCTCGTCAGACCGGTTGTGCCGACCCACTCAAACCGATTCCCCTACCGCCAATCCTCTGCTAACCGCGCCTTAACCGCGTCCCGCGGGCCGTTTTCGAAGCGATAACCGGGGATTGACTCCCTAAAGAAACCTGCGCCTCGGTTCGAGCAGGGTCTTCCCGCCAGCGGCGTGGTTCAAGCGGCGATTTGTGCTAGAATCGGCCCGGGACGGGAGTCTGCTGCTGCAGCGAATTCTCTCGTCCGGAATAACTGATGGCAGGGATAGCGCCGGCGGGATTATCCTCTAGCCCGCATTCACTGGCGGTCAGGGCCACCCCCGTTGCGGCGGCGAATCCCAGGGGAGTCAAAGGTAGAGATGGGCTGCGCAACTTCGATTATCCGGGCCGTGGCGAGCCTCATTCTGGGAGTCGTCATCTTCTTCGGCTTCATGTTCTGGCTGCTGATGAACAACTTTTCCGACAGACTGCTGGACGCCGAATTCTACAACGACACCATCACCGGAGAGGATACCTACAACCGGATTTACGACGAAGTACTGCTGGACGACGAGCTGAAAGAGACCACCAATGATCTGCTGGGCGACATCCAGGTGGTGACTCACGACGAGATCGTGGGGTTGCTCAAGGCAATCGTCCCGCCCGCCTACGTCCAATCACAGGTTGAGGGCGCCGTCGAGCGGACCGTAGCCTATTTCAACGAGGATGTGGATACCCTTGAGCTGTACGTATCGCTGGGGCCACCTCTGGACAATCTCAAACCGGCCCTATTCCGGTTCATCGACGGGCGGATTGACGCGCTGGATGAAGAAGACCCGGGCGTCCCGGAGTGCAATGCCCAGCGGGTCAGCCAGGTCTCCGGCCGCTTCGAGGCGACGTGGAGCGAGTTGGCCCAAGGGGCGGTGCCCAAAACAATCCCATCGCTAAAGGCCTTCACCGAGATATGCCGGCAGTTGATCTTCGACGCGGCCTTTGACCGGGCTATCGATGGAGTCGCCCTGGACGCGCGGGTCAAGGAAGGCCTGAGGCTCAGCCGGAGCGAGATCCGAGATGAGTTCATCCAGGGTGATACCCGGGGAGTGTTGAAGCAGGCGGCGCGGCCCCTGGCGACGCCACTGATGGACGACGCCATCGAGGAAATTAGAAAGGAACTGGACGCGAGAGACCGGTTTGACCTGATCCACCGGATAACCGAGTGGAACGACACTGTTTCCGAAGCTGATCTGCGCTCCGACCTCGATGAGGGCCGAACCTGGATGAACCGGGGCCGCAAGTTCGGAAAACCAGTGGCCCTGATCATGGTTATCGGCGGGTCGATCCTCATGGGGTTGGTGTATTTCCCCAGTCTGGCCGGCGGGCTGCGCTGGCCCGGCGTCACCCTGGTCATCACCGGTTTCGTTTTCTTCGTAGTTGGCAGGGTGCTGGCGTCCCGCGTGCCGGACTGGTTGCAGGAGTTGGTTGACCGGGGGGCCGAGGACGTTTCGCAGATTCCGCAGTCAGTTACCGGTCTGGGCGGTGACCTTCTGGTCTCCTTTGGGAAGCAGCTTACGGAGGGTTTCGCCGCTCCTTCACTGACTCTGCTGGTGGTCGGCGGCATTCTTGTGGGATCGTCATTCTTCGTGTTCCTGGTGAAGCCTTTCATCCCCGGCGTCAAGTAGGGGAACAGCCGGCCGTTGACCCCTGGGTCTTACTAAGGGGAGCGCCAGCCTCGGCCGAGGCCCCTCGCCTCGAGATGCGGTGCTGTCCGCGGTGAGCAACTGCCCACCCGCCGCAAGCGACGCGCCACAGGCCCTTTTCGATCAATCAGTCAACGCGGTTCTTGCGGCGCGTCATTCCGAGTAGCGGAGCGACGAGGAACCCAAGCGTAAGAACGGGGTTTCTCGCTCCGCCCGGAACCGTTCAAGCCCCGATTGAAGCGTGGCACCACGGCCCACGAAGATGGGCACAGCCCTGTCATCCCGAGTCCTTCGCGGGAAGGACGAGGGATCTGGGGAGGCGGGGGGGGACCCTCACCGCAGATGCTCCGCCGCCGTGGCTGGCTCAGCAGGACACTTTCGGACCAAGTCCCTATGCCGCTTGCGACCGGCACCCCGAAGTTTGAGAATCGTCCGGCGCTTTTCACTTGGACCCCAGTGAAAGATGAAGGAAGAGGGGCGCGTGCCGCTTCGCCATCGGCGGAGCAGCACGCGCCTTAATCTCGTCCCCTGGGGAGGGGCGGCCCCGGAGGGCATTTTCGTGCCAATTACACCCGGCAAAAACCGAGTTGGCTGAGGACTAGAACAGGGCTATCGGGTTAACCGGGGAGCCGGTCACGTTCCGCAAGCGCAATGGCGCCACCGTCAGCATGAACTCGTACCGGTTACGTTGGCGGCAGGCCTCGGCCAACTGTTCCAGGTCGGCGTTGTCGATCAGCCATAACCCCAAGGTGACCAGGCACATCGTGTGCAAGGGGGACCCCACCAAAGGGTAGTCGCTGGGCCGCACGTCGTTCGACGTATCGGTGCCCAGCATGGCCACACCTCGCTCTTTGAACCAAGGAGCACAGGCCACCTGGCAGGCGGTCGCCGGCTCGCTGCCGGGCACCGGCCCTTTCTCCAGCCGCATGCGATAGTTCCCAGTCCGCACCAGCAAGATGTCCCCTTCTTCTACCTGAACGCCGTGCCGCCGCTCCGCCGCTTCCAGGTCCACCGGCTTGACGCTGTCGGTCGGGTCCAGCCAGGGCACTCCCCGCGCCGCCGGGATGTCCAGAAGCACTCCCCGCGTCACGATGCCGTCGGCGGCCGGCTCTATCGAGTGGCTCTGAGCCCCTTCACGGGAGGTGACCAGGCTATGGGGCTTGCCATTGTACATCTTCCCTTCCCAGGAATAGTGGGAAAGGGCGTCCACGTGGGTAATGGTCTGGCCGTGAAAGACCATGCCGATGTACTCGGCCGCGCCGCGGCGGGTCTGGAGGCGCTCCAAGGGGTCGGTGTCGCGGCCTTCGCCGCTGTCCACCATGAACCGCTGCACTGGGTGGGTAACGTCGGGCGCCGAGCCGGTGACGATGGGCCGGGCGCAGCTAACCGCAATCCCGTCGCGAACCAGTCCCGCCGCTTGTTTCCGCTTGTCCGGCCCAATCAAGTTCAAACACCCCAATTGGTCGTCGCCGCCCCAACGCCCCCAATTGCTGAGAGAGGACATCCACTCCAACACCTGGGTTTCGGACGGAATCTCTCCTGCCATCGACGTCTCCTCCTGCTTGAAAAGTCTAGCGAGCTGAAAAGCCCGGTGAAAAGCCCGGCTGAAGTCCGGTTCTGGCCAGGGCCATTGTACGCTGCCGCCTCCGTTTCACCAACCGGCCGGTGCCGGCCTCTTCTCAAATAGAGCCTCGCCTCGGACATACTCCCGGAAACTGGGCCCCTTCGCAGCTGCTCACAGCCGCGCGCCGGCGAAGTGAGGGTGGCCCAGAAGGAACTCAGCGGCCGGCATGGCGCGGCGGCCTTCCACCTGCACGGTGCGCAATCCCAGGATGCCGTCCCCGGTGCCCACTCCCACAGGGGCATCCCTCGACCCCAGCAGCGTCACTTGGCCTGGAGGAACCGGCGGAGCGCCCGTCCGAGGCAACGGGGTTACGTCCAGGAGCTTGAGCACCCTGCCCTCCCAGCGAGTGAACAAGCCCGGCCAGGGAGAGTAAGCCCGGCAGCGCCGGTCCAGCGCCAGTGCAGGGAGCGTCCAATCGGCCTGTCCGTCGGTGCGCTCCAGCTTGCGGGTGGCGGTGGCCCTGGAATCATCTTGGGGTTGGGCCTCGATCCGGCCCGCCGCCCAGGGCGCCAGGCACCGGAGCAACAGATCCGCTCCCAGTTGGAATAGGGAGGCGGTCAGTGTCTCGGCGGTCTCCCGGCCGGACAGGGGATACCCTTGCTGGGAGATTATAGGCCCGGTGTCCATCCCCTGGTCCAGCAGCATGAGAGTGACCCCGGTGGAAGCCGCGCCCTCGACGATGGCTGTTGCCACGGGTGAGGGTCCCCGGTACAGCGGCAGCATTGACGGGTGAAGGTTGAGGCAGCCGTGCGCCGGGGTATCCAGGACCTGGGCCGGCAGCAGCTTGCCGTAGGCCGCCACCACAATCACGTCGGGTTCGAGACCGGCCAACTCTTGCTGCGCCTGCTCCGAGCGCAAATTCGGGGGCTGGAAAACCCGCAGACCCTGGGCCGCGGCGTGGCTTTTGACCGGGGGGAACTCCATCGGGCGGCCCCGGCCTTTGGGACGGTCCGGTGGGGTGTACACCCCGACCACCTGAACGTCCGGAGCGGCGGCCAGGGCTTGCAGGACGGGGACGGCGAAGGACGGCGTTCCCATGAAAACCAGGCGCATTGACCCTCCGGGGGCGAAAGGTGATCCGCGGTTCGGTCGCGGAGCGGTCGAGGAGGACCCTCAATTGGGATGCCTCCTGGTTCCCGACGGCAGGGACCCTTCACCAAGGCTCCGATTTCGTCGAAGCCATCTCAACCATGTAGGGGAACTTGAAGAAGGCTAGGGAGCATGTGCGGTTTCCCCTGCGGTGAGCCCTGGTCTGGCTTGACATTGTACCAAGGCGATTGCTAGAATGCGGATACCGCTTGGCGGAATCTGGCGAAGGAGGTGAGAGTGCATGGATGTAAGTTTAGCACGCAGGGGCGATGGTAGGCATCTGTCTGGACGCGACGAGGTGATCGTTTCCTAATTACCCTTCGTTAACATACGAGAACCCGTTTGTCGGGCCCAGGCCAATGCTTACCATCGCCCCTACGGATTTGGAAACGCAAAGGGCGAATTTACCGCGGATTGGCTGGGCCCGATCCCATTTTAATGATGGCGACGCTCAAGAGTTGACCCGGATTCGGCAAGAACCTTAGAGATATACTCAGAAAACGCCACCCCGGCTGGACCGGGGTTTTCGTTCGTTTGGTGGCCGGTGGAGGCGTGTCGTAAAGATTGACAACCGCGCACCCTCGGCCTAAAATTCTCCTAGCATAGTTGCCAGCATACGACGTATCGGAGATTGCATGTTACGAATTCGACTTAGAAGGGTGGGGAAGAAGGGGAATCCGTCATACAGGATCGTGGTCGCCGAGGCTACCGCGCCTCGCGACGGTGCCTACCTGGAGTGGATTGGCAACTATGACCCAATGGTTGATCCGCCGACTTCTACTATCAAAGAAGACCGGGCTGCCCAGTGGCTGAGCCGCGGGGCCCAGCCGTCGGACGCGGTGCGGCGTATCCTGGACAAGGCGGGGATTCTGGACCGGATTCCCCAACAGTTGTCCGCCGCTTCTGCTGCCAAAGCCGGGACGGATTCAGAGGCCGCCAACGGCGCAAGCGCGGCACCGGCCGCCGTGGAGAAAGTGGCCGACGAGCCGCCCGCCGATGAAGCCCCCGCGGCAGTGGCCGACGAGCCGCCCGCCGAAGAAGCCCCCACTGCAGAGGCTGACGAGCCGCCCGCCGATGAAGCCCCCACCGCAGTGGCCGACGAGCCGCCCGCCGATGTAGCCCCCGCCGCAGTGGCCGACGAGCCGCCGGCCGATGAAGCCCCCGCCGCAGTGGCCGACGAGCCGCCAGCCGATGAAGCCCCCGC